>NZ_JBITEB010000010.1:0-299183 GCF_044454765.1 Streptomyces sp. NPDC051452 | reverse complement strand
GGCCGTTGTGCGCGGTTACCCCCCCCGCGGCCCCCCCGGGGCTCACCGGCACCTCCCCCCGGGGCCAAAAAACCTGGGGGGGTTTTTTTTCCACTCAAACCCCCCCCCCTCGACGCTGTCCGAGGCGGTCGACTGTTTCACGTGAAACATCGCCCGGCCCCGCTCGGCTCAGTCCTGCTCGGACCACCACTCCTTGAGAGCCGCTACCGCGGCGTCGTGCTCCATGGGGCCGTTCTCCAGACGCAGCTCCAGCATGTGCTGGTACGCCTTGCCGACGACCGGGCTCGGACCGACGCCCAGGATCTCCATGATCTGGTTTCCGTCGAGGTCCGGGCGGATGGAGTCCAGCTGCTCCTGCTGCTGGAGCTGGGCGATGCGCTCCTCCAGGCCGTCGTAGGCCCGGGACAGGGCGGCCGCCTTCCGCTTGTTGCGCGTGGTGCAGTCGGACCGGGTCAGCTTGTGCAGGCGGCTCAGCAGGGGGCCCGCGTCACGGACATACCGACGCACCGCCGAGTCCGTCCACTCCCCGGTGCCGTAGCCGTGGAAGCGCAAGTGCAGTTCGACCAGGCGTGAGACGTCCCTCACCAGATCGTTGGAGTACTTCAAGGCGGTCATGCGCTTCTTGGTCATCTTGGCGCCGACCACCTCGTGGTGGTGGAACGAGACCCGGCCGTCGTTCTCGAAGCGCCGGGTGCGCGGCTTACCGATGTCGTGCAGCAGGGCGGCCAACCGGAGCGTGAGGTCGGGGCCCTCCTCCTCCAGCGCGATGGCCTGCTCCAGGACGATGAGGGTGTGCTCGTAGACGTCCTTGTGCCGGTGGTGCTCGTCACTCTCCAGGCGCAGCGCCGGCAACTCGGGCAGCACCCGCTCGGCCAGTCCCGTGGTGGCGAGCAGCGTCAGGCCCTTGCGCGGGTGGGCGGAGAGGATCAGCTTGTTCAGCTCGTCCCGGACCCGCTCGGCCGAGACGATCTCGATGCGCTCGGCCATGTCCGTCATGGCGGCGACGACCTCGGGCGCCACCTCGAAGTCCAGCTGGGCGGCGAACCGGGCGGCCCGCATCATCCGCAGGGGATCGTCCGAGAACGAGTCCTCGGGCGTACCCGGTGTACGCAGCACCCGCGCCGCGAGGTCCTCCAGACCGCCGTGGGGGTCGATGAACTCCTTCTCCGGGAGTGCCACCGCCATCGCGTTGACCGTGAAGTCGCGGCGGACGAGATCCTCCTCGATGGAGTGGCCGTACGACACCTCGGGCTTGCGGGAGGTGCGGTCGTAGGCCTCCGACCGGTAGGTCGTGATCTCGATCTGGAAGTCCCAGTCGGTGTCCGCGACCCGGGCACTCTTGTGGGCGCCGACGGTGCCGAAGGCGATCCCCACCTCCCAGACGGCGTCCGCCCAGGGACGGACGATCTTCAACACGTCCTCGGGGCGGGCGTCGGTGGTGAAGTCCAGGTCGTTGCCGAGTCGGCCGAGCAACGCGTCGCGGACCGATCCACCGACCAGGGCCAGGGAGAACCCGGCCGCCTGGAAACGGCGGGCGAGATCGTCGGCGACGGGAGCCACCCGCAGCAGCTCGGCGACCGCGCGCTGCTGCGCCTGGCTCAGGGCAGAGGGAGTGTCTTCGTTGGGGTTCGGCACAACAGAAGAGGGTACGTGCCCCGCGCTGCCAGAGGCGCCCCGACAAGGGCCGCGGACAGCTCCTGGCATACCCGTGCAAGCACTGCGCTTACGGCGTACGGACCCTCTCCACTCGATACTGGATATAGAGGATGGGTCATCGTCGTCCTTCGATCTTGTGGAGGAGACCGCGGCACTTCCCCTCGGCGCGCATCGTTACCATGCGTGGACGCACATTCCGACGACCACTGACGACGACGAGGGACGGGCGAGCGCGTGGCCGAGGCGGCTCACTTCCAGGGGACCAGTGCCTCACCTGCCCGCCGGTGGCTGCGGCGCACCGGCGCGGTGCTGGCCGGCGCGCCCCTGCTGGCCGGTCTGCTCCAGCTGCCCGGTGCGGCCCCCGCCCAAGCCGCGTCCACGGACACCGTGGCAGTGTCGCTGGACTCGCTCACCCCCACCACCCCCCATGACGGGGACACGCTGACCGTCTCCGGCACCGTGACCAACAACGGCAAGCAGACCGTCACCGGCGCCCACGTGGGCCTTCGGATGGGCCCTGAGCTGAACACCCGCTCGGCCATCGACGCCGTCGCCCGGCACTCCGACGATCTGCACGGCCGAGTCGGCTCCGAGCTCGACAAGTACACGGAGAAGTTCGCCAAGCTGTCCCCGGGTGTCGCCGAGCACTTCAGCATCGCGGTCCCGGTGGACAAGCTCGACCTGGGCGCGGACGGCGTCTACGAACTCGGGGTCTCCCTGTCCGGACAGACCTCCGCACAGCCGTGGGAGCAGGTGCTCGGCATCCAGCGGACGTTCCTGCCCTGGCAGCCCTCCGACGCCGACTCCAAGACCAGGACGACATTCCTGTGGCCGCTGATCTCCACGGTCCGTATGACGGCCAAGACGGGCGCCGGTGATCTGCAGACACCGGTGTTCCTCGACGACGACCTGGCCAAGGAGCTCGCCCCGGGCGGCCGACTGGCACAGATGGTGGAGCTGGGCAAGGACCTGGACATCACCTGGGTGATCGATCCGGACCTGCTGGCCTCGGCAGACGCCATGGCGACGGGCAACTACCGGCTCCCGGGCAAGGGAGGGACCACCACGCCCGGTTCCCGGGAGCATCAGGCGATCGCCAAGCAGTGGCTGGCGAACCTGCAGAAGGCGGTGACCGGCAAGGAGGTCGTCGCGCTGCCCTTCGCCGACCCGGACCTCGCCTCCCTGGCGCACAACGGCACCAGCGTCACCGGCTCGCTCAGCCATCTCAAGGACGCCACCGACGTCGCGGCGATCACCGTCAAGACCGTGTTGCACGTCACGCCGAACACCGACTTCGCCTGGCCCGTGGACGGCGCCGTCGACCCGTCGATCATGAAGGTCGCCACCTCCGCCGGAGCCGACCGCGTGATCGCCCGCAGTGACAGCCTCCAGGAGACCGCCGGGCTGTCGTACACACCCTCCGCCGCCCGCCCGGTCGGCGGAGGCACCACCGCGGTGGTCTCCGACGCCCGGCTGTCCACCGCCTTCGAGGGCGATCTGACGAAGGCCGGCTCGACCACGCTCGCCGTGCAGCAGTTCCTGGCCCAGAGCCTGGAGGTGAACGCCCAGACCGACGAGCAGCGCAGCATCGTCGTCGCCCCCCAGCGCATGCCCACGGGGAGCCAGGCACAGGCGATGGCGACGGCTCTGAAGGTGCTGCAGACGGGCGCCTGGACCCAGCCCCAGGACCTCGCCGCCGCCGCCAAGGCGAAGCCGGACCCCAGTGCCACCACCCGCGTCCCCTCGACCTCGGCCTACCCCTCCTCGCTGCGCCGGCAGGAGCTGCCGAGGACGGCCTTCGAGCAGATCGCGCGCACCCAGGACAAGCTCGACAACTTCCAGGTGGTCCTCTCCAACCAGTCCCGCGTGGTGACGCCGTTCGGCAGGGCCATAAACCGTGAGATGTCCACGTCGTGGCGTGAACGCGGCGCCGAGGCGGACAGCTACCGGGGTGGCGTGGAGGCCTGGCTCGACGAGCTGGCCCAGCAGGTGAAGCTGATCGAGAAGTCGGAGACCAAGCTCTCCGGCCGCAGCGCCACCATCCCGGTGACCGTCCAGAACAACCTCGTCCAGCCCGTCGGCCACCTGGTCCTGCGTCTGACGTCGACCATGCCGGCCCGTCTGAAGATCGGTGGCAAGGCGTACGCCGAGCAGCGCGTGGAGGTCTCCGGCGGGCACAGCCAGTCCGTGAAGTTCGCCACCTCGGCCAACGCCAACGGCCGGGTCGGGGTGATCGCCCAGCTTTACACCGAGGACGGCCAGGAGTACGGCGCGCCCGTCAGCTTCGACGTGAAGGTCACGGAGGTCACGCCCACGGTGATGCTCGTCATCGGCGGCGGCGTTCTGCTCCTCGTGCTCGCCGGTTTCCGGATGTACACCCAGCGCAAGCGCGCGGCCGCCCGCCGGGCCGACGGGGAGGGCCCCGGCACGGCGGGGGAGGACATCGAGGGACCCGGGAACCCCGAGGCACCCGGAGACCGTCTCCCGGAGGAGTCCGACCCCGCCTCCGGGCCCGCAGACCCGGAGCAGGCGAGTGACCCTGCACCGGACACCGCACCGGAAAGCGCCGACCCGTCCGGCACGGGTGAGAGAGTGGACCGTTGAGCGATGTCGTGGCCGGTGGGCCCGGGACGATGAGGTGGGGTAAGCATGAACGCGCCGTACGACGGTGAACGTGGCCAGGGCGCGGCCGGCTCGGGCTACCCCGAGACGCCGCCCGAGCCCGGCCAGGTACCGCCGCAGCCCGCTGCGGACATGTATCTCCAGGACGCCTACGACCAGGACCCCTACCGGGCGCACGACCTGACCGCCCAGGACCCCGTCGCCGAGGCGCTCTACGACCGCGCCGCACACCCGCCGCCGCCTCCGGGCAGCTACGAGCGGCAGCAGCCGCCGTACGCCCCGCCCGCGCAGTCCCCGTACGCCCCGGATCCGGGCGTGTGGGCGCAGCCCCCGGCGCCGGAGCCGGGCGGCACGACCCAGTACCTGCCCTACGGCGAGGACCCGCGCACGACCCAGTTCGTAGGCGTGGACGACCTGGTGACGCACTCCGGCGAGGAGTACCACGAGCCGGACGCCTTCGCGCACCTCTTCCGGGACCAGCAGCAGAGCGGCGGGCACGCGCCCACCGACCCTTCGGGGGCGCCCGGAGCGGCCGCCGCTTCCGGCTACGGGCAGGCGGGCGGCCAGTACCCGCCGTCGTACGGCCAGAGCCAGGGCCACCAGCCCGGGCAGTCGTACGCGGAGCCCTCCTACGCGGCCGCCTCCGCCACGGCCGGGGGCCCCTCGGCTTCCCCGGTGCCCGCTCCGGCCGCGGCACCGGACCCCGCCGGTCCGGTCGTCTCCGCCGAGCCCGGGCCGCTCGCGGCTCCGGCCGCGCCCGCGAAGAAGGGCGGCAAGACGGGCGGGCTGCTCAAGTCCAGTGCCGTGATGGCCGCGGGCACGCTGGTCTCCCGACTGACCGGCTTCGTCCGCTCCGCGCTGATCGCGGCGGCGCTGGGCCTCGGCGTCCTGGCCGACACCTTCCAGGTGGCCTACCAGCTGCCGACGATGATCTACATCCTCACCGTCGGTGGCGGCCTCAACTCCGTCTTCGTGCCACAACTGGTGCGCTCCATGAAGGAGGACGAGGACGGCGGAGAGGCCTTCGCGAACCGTCTGCTGACCCTCGTCATGGTGGCGCTGGCCGCACTCACCGGCCTCGCCATGTACGCCGCGCCGTTGCTGGTGAGGCTGCTGTCCCCCACGATCGCCGACAGCACGGCCGCCAACGACGTCGCCGTCACCTTCACCCGTTACTTCCTGCCCTCGATCTTCTTCATGGGCATCCACGTGGTGATGGGTCAGATCCTCAACGCCCGCGGGAAGTTCGGCGCGATGATGTGGACTCCGGTCCTGAACAACATCGTCATCATCATCTCGCTCGGCCTGTTCATCTGGGTCTACGGCAGTGCCGCCAACTCTCACATGGAGGTCTCGAGCATCCCGCCCGAGGGGCAGCGGCTGCTCGGCGTCGGTGTGCTGCTCGGTCTGGTCGTCCAGGCCTTGGCGATGATCCCCTACCTGCGGGAGACCGGCTTCCGGATCCGTCCGCGGTTCGACTGGAGGGGCCACGGCCTGGGCAAGGCCGCGATGCTCGCGAAGTGGACGGTCCTCTTCGTCCTCGCCAACCAGGCGGGCGCCATGGTCGTCACGCAGCTGTCCACGGCCGCCGGCAAGGACTCGGGCGTCAAGGGCACCGGCTTCGCCGCCTACGCCAACGCGCAGCTGATCTGGGGACTGCCCCAGGCCATCATCACGGTGTCCCTCATGGCCGCCCTGCTGCCGCGCCTGTCGCGCTCGGCCGCCGAGAGCGACGCCGGTGCCGTCCGTGACGACATCTCCCAGGGACTGCGCACCACCGCGGTCGCCATCGTGCCCATCGCCTTCGGCTTCCTCTCGCTCGGCATCCCGATGTGCACGCTGATCTTCGGCTCGGCGGGCACCGACTCGGCCGTGAACATGGGCTACATGCTGATGGCCTTCGGCCTCGGCCTGATCCCGTACTCCGTGCAGTACGTCGTCCTGCGCGCCTTCTACGCCTACGAGGACACCCGCACCCCCTTCTACAACACGGTGATCGTGGCGGCGGTCAACGCGGGCGCCTCCGCGCTCTGCTACTTCCTGCTGCCGTCCCGCTGGGCGGTCGCCGGCATGGCCGCCGCGTACGGCCTGGCCTACGCGATCGGTGTCGGCGTCGCCTGGCGCAGGCTGCGCAAGCGCCTCGGGGGCGACCTGGACGGCGCACGGGTGCTGCGGACCTACGCGCGGCTCGGCATCGCGTCGGTGCCGGCGGCCCTGCTCAGCGGCGCGGCGTGCTACGGCATCGGACACACCCTCGGCCAGGGGGTGGGCGGCTCCTTCGCCGCCCTGCTCGTCGGCGCCGCGGTGTTGCTCGGAGTCTTCTTCGTGGCCGCCCGCCGTATGCGCATCGACGAAGTCAACTCGCTCGTGGGTATGGTCCGCGGGCGTCTGGGGCGCTGAGGCGGGGGTAGTCGCACAACCATCGTCCGCCGCCGTGTGTCGTGCATAGCGGCCGACTGTGGGCACAATTGGTTTCGGCGTCGGACAGCGTGCAACGGATGGGGAGGCAGGGACGACGGTGGCGGAACGGAGCACGGCTGCCGTCGACGTGGCAGACAACAGCGGTGATCAGCCGCTGACCGCCAAGGCGGAGCAGTCCACGGCCGACGGGGTGGCCAAGAACCCGGAGCGGGACACGGACAGCGACGAGGCGCAGGGGAGCGGCGGAATCGAAGGTCCCGGGCAGAAGACCGCCCCGCCCGAACTGCACAGCGGTCACAAACTCGCCAGACGGTACCGGCTGGAGGAGTGCGTCACCCGTCTGGACGGATTCAGCAGTTGGCGTGCGGTCGACGAGAAACTCCGTCGCGCCGTCGGCGTCCACATCCTGCCCGCGGACCACGCGCGAGCCCGGTCCGTGCTGGCGGCCGCCCGTTCCTCCGCCCTACTCGGCGACCCCCGCTTCGTCCAGGTCCTCGACGCCGTCGAGGAGAACGACCTCGTCTACGTCGTGCACGAATGGCTGCCCGACGCGACCGAGCTGACGGCGCTTCTCGCGGCCGGCCCGCTGGAGCCGCACGACGCCTACCAGATGGTCAGCCAGGTCGCCTCCGCCATGGCCGCCGCGCACCGCGAAGGCCTGGCCCATCTGCGACTGAACCCGAACGCCGTACTGCGCACGTCCTCGGGCCAGTGGCGCATCCGCGGCCTCGCCGTGAACGCGGCGCTCCGCGGCATCCACTCCGAGACGCCCCAGCGCGCCGACACCGAGGCGATCGGTGCCCTGCTGTACGCGACGCTGACCCAGCGCTGGCCCTACGAGAACGACGCGTACGGCCTGTCGGGTCTCCCGAAGGACGTCGGGCTCATCGCGCCCGACCAGGTGCGGGCGGGCGTCCACCGCGGCCTGTCGGAGCTGACCATGCGCGCCCTGGTCAACGACGGGGCCACCGCGTCCCGTCACGAGGCCGCATGCACCACTCCGGAGGAGCTGGTGAAGGCGATCGGCGAGATGCCCCGCATCCGCCCGCCGGAGCCGTCGTTCACCGCACCGCCGGAGTACCAGCGGACGACCTATCAGCAGGGCACCTACGGCCGTCCCTCGCCGCGCCCCGGCGTCACCCAGCCGATCGCGCCCCCGCCGCCCCCGTTGCAGAGCCGTACCGGCAAGGCCCTGAAGTGGGCGGTGTCGGCCCTCCTCATCGCCGCCCTCGGCCTGGGCAGCTGGCAGTTGGCCGACGCGCTGATGGACCAGGGCGGCAAGTCCGACGACACCCGCAAGACCCAGCCGACGGACGACGGCGACAAGGGCAAGGGGAAGTCCGCGCCGACGCCGATAAAGATCCGCAACGGCCAGGAATACGTCGCCAAGGGGGACGCGCAGCGTCCCGCCGACGTGCCCAACACGTACGACGGGAACGCGTCCACGTACTGGCGGACCCGGAGCTTCAGGGAAGGGCCCACGATCGCGCCCTACAAGCCGGGCGTCGGCATCGTGTACGACCTGGGCTCGGCCCAGCAGATCAGTACGGCCAGCATCGGGCTGCGCTATCCGGGCGACCACACGACGATCGAGCTGTACGCGGCCGACTCGCTGACGCCGGCGTCGCTGGACTCGATGACGCGGATCGGCAAGGTCACCACGACGGGCACCATCGCTACGGTGAAGCCCACCAAGTCGGTCAAGACGCAGTACGTGCTCGTCTGGCTGACGGCCGTGCCGCAGTCGGGATACGACTCCACGCTGTACTCCGACGCCGGCTACAAGCAGGCCATCAGCGAAGTGAAGTTCACGGGCTGACGTCTCTACCGGGACCGGAGGGGGCCGATGGCGGAGGGCGCCGGATACGACGAAGTGAGCGACCGTGATCTGCTCGCCCGCCATGTGGAGGGCGAGCCCGATGCCTTCGGTGAGATCGTGCGGCGGCATCGGGATCGGCTCTGGGCGGTCGCCCTGCGGACGCTGGGGGACCGCGAGGAGGCCGCTGACGCGGTGCAGGACGCCCTGGTGTCCGCCTATCGGGCCGCGCACACCTTCCAGGGGAAGTCTGCCGTCACCACGTGGCTGCACCGGATCACGGTGAACGCCTGTCTGGACCGTGTCCGCAAGGCCGACTCCCGCAAGACCGCACCCGTCGACGACACCGAGCGGCTGGAGCAGCTGCTGGAGCCGCACGAGTCGGCCTCGGCACCGGCCGAGCGGAACGACGTCCAGCGCCAGCTCCTCGAGGCACTCGGCACCCTTCCGCACGAGCAGCGGGCCGCTCTCGTGCTCGTGGACATGCAGGGCTACCCGGTGGCGGAGGCCGCTCGGATCCTCGACGTGCCCACGGGGACGGTGAAGAGCCGCTGCGCACGGGGCCGGGCCAGGCTGCTGCCCCTGCTCACCCATCTGCGGCCCGACGGTGCCCCGAACGGAAAAGAATCGGGCCCGGGCCGGAACCGGGGGCCGGGGGCAGCCGTCCCACCGGCAGCGGCGTCTCCGGGCGCGAGCCCCGGGGACGCGGGACCGAGTGATGCAGCCGTAGTGAAGGGCGGAGGTGGACGAGCGTGACTTCGACGACAGACACGGCCGGGCACCCGGACGTCGCGGAGATCTCCGACCTCACCGAAGGCCTGCTCCCAGCGGGACGCGGAACGGAGATACGGCACCACCTGGACAGCTGTGAGCTGTGCGCGGACGTTCACGCCTCGCTGGACGGGATCCGGGGACTGCTGGGGTCCCTGCCGGAGGCGGAGCGCATGCCGGCCGACGTGGCCGGACGCATCGACGCCGCCCTCGCTGCCGAGGCACGGCGCAGCGCCGAAGGCGACCACCGCAGCCGAAGCGATGACGGCGGTCTGAGCGGTGACGGCGGTCAGAGCGATCAGGACGGCGAGAGCGATGCCGCTCATGTTTCACGTGAAACATTGGTTCCGTCCGACCGGCCCGCCGGGCGCCCCAAGGCGTCGACCGGTCCGGGGCGTAAGGGACGCGAGCACGGCCGACGCCGGAGGCATGTGGTCCTGGGGACTGTCCTCACCGCGGCCGTTCTCGGGGCGGGCGCCCTGGCCCTGCAGTCGCTCCAGAACCATTCCTCCTCCGACACCACCGCTCACGGGCAGCCCACCCCCGCCGTGGGGCCTTTCTCCGGCACCAGCGTCCAGAGCCAGGTGAAGGGCCTCCTCCACGGCCACGCCACCCGGCAGGGGACCGGCAGCGAGTCGCCCCACGGAGACGTCGGAACCGAGCAGAACACCCCGGGCTCGACCCAGAGCGCAAACACCCTTCTCCAGACCGCCCCCCCGGTCCCCGACTGCGTCCGCGAGGCGCTCCGGGCGAACGACACGGTCCTGGGCTCCAAGGCGGGCACCTATGGCGGGAAGGCCGCCTACCTCGTCGTGGTGCCGGACGCCGCAGACGGAAAGCGGGTCACGGCCTACGTCGTCGACGCGGCCTGCGTTCGTCAGCAGGCCACCTCCGCCGGAAAGGTACTGCTGAAGCAGTCCCTCGCCCGGCCCTGAGTCGCCGGCCGCGCTGTCCTTCCGACTCGACCGCGCGTGTGCTCGGACACGCCGGGAATGCGGGCCCCGTAGGATCCGTTGGGTGGGTGAGAGCTCTGAAAGGGGCTCCCACCGGTCGACTGAGACAGACCAGAGACGAGGAATCTAGCCGTGAGCGACGTCCGTAACGTGATCATCATCGGCTCCGGGCCCGCAGGCTACACGGCCGCGCTCTACACCGCGCGCGCGTCGCTGAAGCCCCTGGTGTTCGAGGGCGCCGTCACCGCCGGTGGCGCGCTGATGAACACCACCGAAGTGGAGAACTTCCCGGGCTTTCGCGACGGCATCATGGGCCCCGACCTCATGGACAACATGCGCGCCCAGGCCGAGCGGTTCGGCGCCGAGCTGGTTCCGGACGACATCGTCTCCGTCGATCTGAGCGGTGAGATCAAGACCGTCACCGACACCGCGGGCACGGTCCACCAGGCGAAGGCTGTCATCGTCACCACCGGCTCCCAGCACCGCAAGCTGGGTCTGCCGAACGAGGACGCGCTCTCCGGTCGCGGTGTCTCCTGGTGCGCCACCTGTGACGGCTTCTTCTTCAAGGACCAGGACATCGCCGTGATCGGCGGCGGCGACACCGCGATGGAGGAGGCCACCTTCCTCTCGCGCTTCGCCAAGTCCGTGACGATCGTCCACCGCCGTGACACCCTGCGTGCCTCCAAGGCCATGCAGGAGCGTGCCTTCGGTGACCCGAAGATCAAGTTCATCTGGGACAGCGAGGTCGCCGAGATCCAGGGCGACCCGAAGCTCTCCGGTCTGAAGCTGCGCAACCTCAAGTCCGGCGAGCTGTCCGAGCTGCCCGTGACGGGGCTGTTCATCGCGATCGGCCACGACCCCCGCACCGAGCTGTTCAAGGGTCAGCTGGACCTGGACGAGGAGGGCTACCTCAAGGTCGCCTCCCCCTCCACGCGCACCAATGTGACCGGTGTCTTCGCCGCCGGTGACGTGGTCGACCACACCTACCGCCAGGCCATCACCGCGGCCGGTACCGGCTGCTCCGCCGCTCTGGACGCCGAGCGCTACCTCGCCGCGCTCGCAGACGAGGACAAGGCGGAGCCCGAGAAGACCGCCGCCATCTGATCTTTTCCCCTCCCCGCCCCATCGCACGACAAGACTAGGAGAGCCCGCCGTGGCCGGCACCCTGAAGAACGTGACCGACGCTTCCTTCGAGCAGGACGTCCTGAAGAACGACAAGCCCGTCCTGGTGGACTTCTGGGCCGCCTGGTGCGGACCCTGCCGCCAGATCGCCCCGTCCCTGGAGGCGATCGCTGCCGAGTTCGGCGACAAGATCGAGATCGTCAAGCTCAACATCGATGAGAACCCGGACACGGCCGCCAAGTACGGCGTGATGTCCATCCCAACCCTGAACGTCTACCAGGGTGGCGAGGTGGCCAAGACGATCGTCGGCGCCAAGCCGAAGGCCGCGATCGTCCGCGACCTCGAGGACTTCATCACCAAGTAGCCGATGGCGAAGAGCCGGGCGCTGCCGACCTTAAGCCGGCAGCAGATGTTTCACGTGAAACACGAATGGGCCAATCCCTCGGGGTTGGCCCATTCGCTTGCGCCACTCTCCTGGGAACAGCGCCATCACTCGCTAAAGCGGCCGTAGTGCCGGCTCTTTCTGTACCGCGCCGAGGAGCCGGTCCAGCGCCATCTCGACGTCTTCCTTCCAGGACAGCGTGGACCGCAGCTCCAGCCGAAGCCGGGGGTGCGTCGGATGTTGCCGAACCGTCTTGAAGCCCACCGCCAGCAGATGATCGGCGGGCAGCAGACAGGCGGGCTCCTTCCAACGGGCGTCTCCGAAGGCCTCGACGGCCTTGAAGCCTCGGCGCAGCAGGTCCTTGGCCACCGTCTGGACGAGCACCCGGCCGAGCCCCTGGCCCTGATAGCCGGGCATGATGAAGGCCGTCATCAACTGGACGGCATCGGGCGAGAGCGGGCTCGTGGGAAAGGCGGTCGAACGCGGGACGTAGGCCGGCGGCGCGTAGAGAACGAAGCCCACCGGTACATCGTCGACGTATGCCACCCGGCCGCAGGATCCCCAGTCCAGCAGGACGGCGGAGATCCAGGATTCCTTCTCGCGCGCGGACGTGCCCGCTTTCACCGCCGCTTCACCGCTGACAGGGTCCAGTTCCCAGAAGACGCATGTGCGACAGCGCCGTGGAAGGTCCTGAAGGTTGTCCAGCGTGAGAGGCACGAGCCGACGCCCCATGAAGGCAGTTCCTCACTTCCTTCGCTCACCGCATCACGAGCGGCTGTCAGAGCACTCCGTTGGATGCGCCATACCTGATCGCATCGTATCCACGATGCGATTCACTCGAAACCGGCTCAAAGCAAAGAGCGGGGCCCATTCCGGTGCAACCGGAACGGGCCCCGCTCCCCGCGACAACGGGACGGCACCGCCCGAGGATCAGTCGTCCGTCTCCCCGGCCTCGTCCTGCCGGGCCGCCTGCTGAAGGGCCAGACGCTCACCGGGGGCAAGCGTGCTGAGGATCCGCTCGAGATCGTCCGGAGAGGCGAATTCGACGGTGATCTTGCCCTTCTTCTGACCCAGCTCGACCTTCACCCGGGTCTCGAAGCGGTCCGAAAGACGGGTGGCCAGCTCGTTCAGCGCCGGCGAGGGTACGGAGCCGGCCCGCGGGCCCTTGGAGCGCGAGGCCCTCTGCGGCCGCGAGCCCATCAGTGTCACGATCTCTTCCACGGACCGCACCGACAGCCCCTCGGCCACGATGCGATGGGCCAGCCGGTCCTGCTCCTCCGAGTCCTCGACCGACAGCAGCGCCCGGGCATGACCGGCCGACAGCACTCCGGCGGCCACCCGCTTCTGCACGGTCGGCGAGAGCTTGAGCAGACGCAGGGTGTTGGAGACCTGCGGGCGCGAACGCCCGATGCGATCAGCCAACTGGTCGTGCGTGCAGTTGAAGTCCTTCAGCAGCTGATCGTAGGCGGCGGCCTCTTCGATCGGGTTGAGCTGCGCGCGGTGCAGGTTCTCCAGCAGCGCGTCCAGGAGAAGCTTCTCGTCATCCGTGGCCCGGACGATGGCGGGGATGGCCTCCAGGCCGGCTTCCCGGCAGGCCCTCCAGCGCCGCTCACCCATGATCAGCTCATAGCGAGCGGGTCCCAGCTGCCGCACGACGACGGGCTGCAGGAGCCCGACCTCTTGAATGGAGGTCACCAGTTCCTGCAAAGCGTCCTCGTCGAAGACCTCACGTGGCTGACGCGGGTTCGGCGTAATGGCGTCGAGGGGGATCTCCGCGAAGTGGGCGCCCATGGGAGGCGCGGGTGTCTCCTCCACCGGACTCGTCGGAGGCTCCTCGGACGCCTGGGATACGGGCGGCAGAGTGGCCAGCTTCGCCGCGGCAACCCCGCGGTCGGTCGTCAGCACCGGCACGGCCGCCGGAGAGGCGGAGGCTCCGCCCCCCATCGAGGCTGCAGCCGGCGTCTTCTCGGTCGGGGCAGCAGGGATCAGGGCGCCGAGTCCCCGTCCCAGCCCCCTTCGTCGCTCACTCACTGGATCCCCTCCACCATGTTCGGGTCGTTCTGGGCGCCGATATGGGCCTGGCTCGCGTCATAGCTGACGCCAACACCCTTCAGCGCGATTTCTCGGGCCGCCTCAAGATAGGAGAGCGCGCCGCTCGATCCTGGATCGTAAGTCAGCACCGTCTGGCCGTAGCTCGGCGCCTCGGAGATACGGACCGAGCGGGGGATGCTCGTCCGCAGCACCTCGTCGCCGAAGTGGGTGCGCACCTCTTCCGCGACCTGCGAGGCGAGACGCGTCCGGCCGTCGTACATGGTGAGCAGAATGGTCGACACATGCAGGGTGGGGTTGAGGTGCCCCCTCACCAGGTCGACGTTGCGCAGCAGCTGACCCAGGCCTTCGAGTGCGTAGTACTCGCACTGGATCGGGATGAGGACTTCCTGCCCGGCGACCAGTGCGTTGACTGTCAGCAGCCCGAGCGAGGGCGGGCAGTCGATGAGGATGTAGTCCAACGGCTGCTCGTACGCCTGGATCGCGCGCTCCAGCCGGCTCTCGCGGGCCACGAGTGACACCAACTCGATCTCCGCACCGGCGAGATCGATGGTGGCGGGGGCACAGAACAGGCCCTCGACATCGGGGACGGGCTGGACGACCTCGGCGAGAGGCCTGCTCTCCACCAACACGTCGTAGATAGAAGGCACGTCGGCGTGGTGGTCGATCCCGAGGGCCGTGGACGCGTTGCCCTGCGGGTCGAGGTCGATCACCAGGACGCGGCTGCCATGCAGAGCCAGCGAAGCGGCAAGGTTGACGGTCGTCGTCGTCTTGCCGACCCCGCCCTTCTGGTTGGCGACCACCATGACGCGGGTCTGCTCCGGTCGTGGCAGGCCTTCGCCGGCGCGCCCCAGGGCCTCCACGGCCAGTTGGGCCGCACGGCCGATGGGAGTGTCGTCCATCGGAGGCGGTGTTTCACGTGAAACATCCGCTCCCATCGACTCGGTGCGGGGACCGGGGACCGGATCGGTCATCGGTCCCGCGATGTTGGCGTCGGACCGCACGGATTCACTCTCCTCGACTTCAGGCTCGCAATGAACAGAGCCTCCCATGTCTTCGGGGTCGTGAACCAGTGAGGCCTGGTCTTCTGTGGAGAAATCCACCTCTGTGGACAACTCCGTACCCCGGGAGAGGGGCGGAGTGTCCCGAGAGGGAGGTGGGGTGTCCCGGGGATGGGAGCCCTCTCCGAGCGATCCGAGAGGCTTTCGGTCGCGAGGTTCGGCCGCAGCGCGGCCACGACTGATGATGCCGTGCAGCAGTGAGCGACGTTTCACGTGAAACACGATGCACAGCGGCCGTGACCGAACCCCGCCGACACTCCGTCCCATATCGGTCCGGAAGCTTGTGTGGAGTACGTCTCGTCGTCAGGAAGGTTCCGTACGGATCATTAGTACGTTCGGACCGAGCGACGGCCGCACTCACCGCCGCCGGCGTACCCGGCCCGTTCGGGCGGCCTTGGCGCGCTTCGCCGCGAAACGCACACCCCCGGGGCTCTCGCCGACCTCGACCCGCACGACGGTGGACAACGGGTCCACCACGCCCTCGCCGACGTGCAGGATGGACGTCTGCGCCGCGCCGAGCTTGCTGAGCGCGGTGGTCGCGGCCTTCAGCTCCTCCTCGGCGGTGTCCCCCTTGAGCGCGAGCATCTCGCCGTACGGGCGCAGCAGCGGGATGCCCCATGTGGCCAGACGGTCCAGCGGCGCCACGGCCCGGGCGGTCACCACATGAACCGGAGGAAGCTTGCCCAGCACCTCCTCGGCTCGGCCGCGCACCACGGTGACATGGTCCAGGCCCAGCAGCTCGACGACCTCGGTGAGGAAGTTGGTGCGCCGCAGCAGGGGTTCCAGCAGGGTGATGTTCAGGTCCTCCCGTACCAGCGCCAGCGGAATACCCGGCAGCCCCGCACCGGAGCCGACGTCGCAGACCGTCACTCCCTCGGGGACCGCCTCGGAGAGCACCGCACAGTTGAGCAGGTGCCGCTCCCACAGTCGGGGCACCTCCCGAGGGCCGATCAGGCCGCGCTGCACACCCGCCTCGGCGAGCAGCTCCGCGTAGCGAACCGCATCGGCGAAGCGCTCACCAAACACTTCCCGAGCCTGTTCGGGCGCGGGGGGAAGCTCCGCTGCCTCCGTCACGGGGACCGTCCTTCCGTACAGCGCCGGTGCTTCGCGCACCGGCCACCAGAACTACCAGGCTGACAAAGTTCGGCCCCGTCTGCTCAACAGACGGGGCCGGTGGAACGTGGAGCGCCGATCAGGCGGGGAGCACGACGACGAAGCGCGCGGGCTCCTCGCCCTCGGACTCGCTGCGCAGTCCCGCGGCCTTGACCGCGTCGTGCACGACCTTGCGCTCGAACGGGGTCATCGGCTTGAGCCTCACCGGCTCGCCGCTGCTCTTCACCTCGGCGGCGGCCTTGGCGCCCAGCTCGGAGAGCTCGGCGCGCTTGTTGGCCCGGAACTGCCCGATGTCCAGCATGAGCCGGCTTCGGTCACCGGTCTCCCGGTGCACGGCCAGACGCGTCAGCTCCTGCAACGCCTCCAGCACCTCGCCGTCCCGGCCGACGAGCTTCTGCAGGTCGCGGCTGCCGGTTTCGCTGACGATCGACACGGAGGCGCGGTCGGCCTCGACGTCCATGTCGATGTCGCCATCGAGGTCGGCGATGTCCAGCAGACCCTCCAGGTAGTCCGCCGCGATCTCACCCTCCTGCTCCAGGCGGGTGAGGGTGTCTGCACCGTCGGCAGCGGCGGAGGTGGTGCCTTCCGTCACGGGATGGACTCCTTCTTACTTCTTGGACGGGGACTTGGGCCGCTGCGGGCCACCCTTGCGCTGGCCGGACTGGGCCTTGCTACGGGTGCCCCCGCCGGGCTTCTGAGGCTGCTGGGCCGCGGCGGGCCTGGCGTCCTCCGGCTCGTCGGACTTCTCCAGCGAGAGGGGGTCGCCCGCCTGCTTGGGCGCGCCGGACTGGCGCTGGGACTTGGACTGACGCTTGGGCTGCTGGCGCCGGGCGGTGGCCGTGGCGGTGGCCGTCGTACCGGTGGTCACCGTGCCGTCCTCGCTCTGCACTGCGGCCTGGGCCGCGCTCGGCAGCACGTTGCCGTCGGTCTGGGCGGCGAGGCCGGCCTTGTTCAGGGCGTTGATGAACTTGCGCTCGGACTCGTTGCGGTCGCGGCCCTTGGCGACGATCGCCTTGATGATCGTCTTCTCGCTCCGGCGACGGACCTTGCCGTGGTGCGTGACGTGCTTGGCCAGACGCTCCAGGTAGGCGGCCTGGGCCTTGGAGCCGGGGGTCGGGTTGTTGCGGATCACGTACATCTGCTGGCCCATGGTCCACACGTTGGTGGTCAGCCAGTAGACGAGGACACCGACCGGGAAGTTGATACCGAAGAAGGCGAACATCAGCGGGAAGACGTACATGAGCATCTTCTGCTGCTGCATGAACGGCGTCTTCACCGTGGTGTCGACGTTCTTCGTCATCAGCTGGCGCTGCGTGTAGAACTGCGAGGCCGACATCAGGACGATCATGATCACGGTCACGACGCGGACGTCGGTGACCGAGGCGCCCAGCGCCTGGATCGTGCTGCTGCCGTCCCGGAACTTCGCCGCGAGCGGGGCGCCGAAGATGTGCGCCTGACGGGCACTCGCCAGCAGCGAGTCGTTGATGACGCCGATCTTCTTGCCCGAGGCGATGCCGTTGAGCACGTGGTACAGGGCGAAGAAGAACGGGGACTGCGCCAGGATGGGAAGGCACGAGGAGAGCGGGTTGGTACCCGACTCCTTGTACAGCTTCATCATCTCTTCGGACTGACGCTGCTTGTCGTTCTTGTAGCGCTCCTGGATCTTCTTCATCTCGGGCTGGAGCGTCTGCATGGCCCGGGTCGCCTTGATCTGCTTCACGAAGAGCGGGATCAGGCAGATGCGGATCAGGATCACCAGGGACACGATGGCCAGGCCCCAGGCCCACCCGGAGTTAGGGCCGAAGATGGCGCCGTACACCGCGTGGAACTGGACGATGACCCATGAAACGGGTGTGGTGATGAAGCTGAAGAAGCTGGCAATCGTGTCCACTAATCATGCTCCTTGGGCATGGGACGAAGTCTCTGCGGCCGGGCTCGGAGGAAGCTCGGAAGAGAGCTTCTCTTCGGTGGCCGGTTCGGCGGCGGAGGACCCGCCCGTGCGTGCGCGCCAAGCGTTGCGCAGCAGTTCGTGCCACCGCGGGCGCTTGCGCGGCGGAACATGGTCCACACCGCCGGGCGACCACGGATTGCACCGGAGGATGCGCCAGGCGGTGAGAGCCGTTCCCTTGACCGCACCGTGCCGGTCGATGGCCGTGTAGCCGTAGTGGGAGCACGACGGGTAGTACTTGCACACCGGTCCCAGCAGTGGACTGATCGTCCACTGGTACAGCTTGATCAGGACCAGTAGCGGGTACTTCATCGTGCGCCCCCTCCCAGCAGCCGCTGAACAGCGGCGTCCAGGTCTCGGGCCAGCTGTGCTTGGTCTGCGTCACCCGCTCCGGGCAGCGCTCGTACGACTACCAGGCTACCGGGGGTAAAGAGGGCGACCCGGTCCCGCATCAGATGACGCAGTCTGCGCTTCACTTTGTTGCGCACGACCGCTCCACCCACAGCCTTGCTCACGACGAAACCCGCACGCGTCGGGGGAGCGCTCTCCCCAGGCGCGTGCGGGTCCGTGGAACCGCTACGAAGGTGGACGACGAGGGTCGGACGGCCTGCCCGACGACCTCGTCGCACCGCGGTCGCGAAGTCCTCGCGCCGCCTCAGCCGGTTCTCGGTGGGCAGCACGACGTCATGACCTGATCGGGATCAGGCGGACAGACGGGCGCGACCCTTGCTACGGCGGGTCGCCAGAATCGCGCGGCCGGCACGGGTACGCATACGCAGCCGGAAGCCGTGGGTCTTGGCGCGACGACGGTTGTTCGGCTGGAAGGTGCGCTTGCTCACTCGGGGGCTCCAGAAAGAATCGGTGGTGGCGGGGTGCCGTCCTGGCTGTCACCGTGCGCCCACGAGTAGCTCGCTCACGCCCGAGTGCACCGCTTCCCGATCACCTGGAAGTGACCTGTGCCCATCGGAGGCAGGCGGCAGCAGCCATCGACAACTCGACCTGGTCACGGTACGCGGGGCTACGCCATCCGGTCAAACCGGGGGTCGCCGGGAGACACTGTCCACAGGCTGGGGACAACAACTTGAACCCTACCCGCCGCGCTGACTACCGTGGCTGAACTCCGATTCGTTCCCTTATCCCCGCCCGACCCGATTTTCATCCCGACCCGTCCCCGAACCACACGTTCGTGGGACCTTCGAGAGAGCGTGCCCTGTGGCTGACGTACCTGCCGATCTTGCCGCAGTGTGGCCACGAGTACTGGAGCAGCTCCTCGGTGAGGGCCGCGGACAGGGCTTCGAGGCGAAGGACGAGCGGTGGATCCGCCGCTGTCAGCCGCTGGCGCTGGTCGCGGACACCGCCCTGCTCGCCGTACCGAACGAATTCGCGAAGAGTGTGCTGGAGGGACGCCTGGCGCCGGTCGTCAGCGAGACCCTGAGCCGCGAGTGCGGACGGCCGATCCGCATCGCGATCACCGTCGACGACTCCGCGGGCGAGCCGGCGCCCCCCGCGCAGCAGGCACCGCAGGCACCCCAGCCGCGCTACGAGGAGCCGGAACTGCCGTCCGGGCCGTACGAGGGCTACGGCCGGCACCGCGCCGGCGACCAGCAGCCGGGCGCCGAGCCCCCGTCCCGGGGCGAGCAGCCGCCCACCGCGCGCCCCGCGTACCCCTCCGAGTACCAGCGCCCCGAGCCGGGCGCCTGGCCGCGTCCGGCGCAGGACGAGTACGGCTGGCAGCAGCCGCGGCTCGGCTTCCCCGAACGCGACCCGTACGCCTCGCCGTCCTCCCAGGACTACGGCTCGGACTCCTACGGCTCGTCGTCCCAGGACTACCGCCCGCAGGGCCGGAACCGCCCGTCCTACGAGCAGCAGCGCGGTAAGTACGACCGCCCGCGCGCGGGCTACGAATCCTCCCGGCCGGACTACGACTCGGACCATTCCGAGTACGAGCCGCCCCGGGCCGAGTACGACCAGCGCGACCCGGTCCGCCGGGAGCTGCCCGAGCAGCCGGCGGGCGGCGGCTCCGCCCACCGCGCGGGCCCCGGCCGCCAGGACGGATCCGGGACGGGAGGGTCCGGGCAGCAGTCCGCGCAGCCGGCTCCGGCGGGCGGCCCGGGGGAGCCGACGGCGCGTCTGAACCCCAAGTACCTCTTCGACACGTTCGTCATCGGCGCCTCCAACCGGTTCGCGCACGCGGCCGCGGTGGCCGTCGCCGAGGCGCCCGCGAAGGCGTACAACCCCCTGTTCATCTACGGGGAGTCGGGTCTCGGCAAGACGCATCTGCTGCACGCCATCGGGCACTACGCGCGCAGCCTCTACCCCGGCACGCGCGTGCGGTACGTCAGCTCGGAGGAGTTCACCAACGAGTTCATCAACTCCATCCGCGACGGCAAGGGCGACAGCTTCCGCAAGCGCTACCGCGAGATGGACATCCTGCTCGTCGACGACATCCAGTTCCTGGCGGACAAGGAGTCGACGCAGGAGGAGTTCTTCCACACCTTCAACACGCTCCACAACGCCAACAAGCAGATCGTGCTGTCCAGCGACCGGCCGCCCAAGCAGCTGGTCACGCTGGAGGACCGGCTGCGCAACCGCTTCGAGTGGGGCCTGATCACCGACGTCCAGCCGCCCGAGCTGGAGACGCGCATCGCGATCCTGCGCAAGAAGGCGGTGCAGGAGCAGCTCAACGCCCCGCCGGAGGTGCTGGAGTTCATCGCCTCCCGAATCTCGCGGAACATCCGTGAGCTGGAGGGCGCGCTGATCCGGGTGACGGCGTTCGCCTCACTCAACCGGCAGCCGGTGGACCTGGGGCTGACCGAGATCGTGCTGAAGGACCTGATCCCCGGCGGCGAGGACAGCGCACCCGAGATCACCGCCACGGCGATCATGGCGGCCACCGCGGACTACTTCGGGCTGACGGTGGAGGACCTCTGCGGCACCTCGCGCGGGCGCGCGCTGGTCACCGCCCGGCAGATCGCCATGTACCTGTGCCGTGAGCTGACCGATCTGTCCCTGCCGAAGATCGGCGCGCAGTTCGGCGGCCGCGACCACACGACCGTCATGCACGCCGACCGCAAGATCCGCGCGCTGATGGCCGAGCGGCGGTCGATCTACAACCAGGTGACCGAGCTGACGAACCGCATCAAGAACGGCTGACGCCGGCCGCAGGTCAGCGCCGAGGCGCCCCGGGACCCCGTCCCGAGGGCGCCTCTCGGCGTTCCGGCGGGCTCCCGCCGGGCGCCCGCCGCCCTGTCCGCCCGGTCCCGACCCACCCCGGCCGGGGTGGGTCGAAGGCGCTCCCACAGCCCTTCCCACAGCCCTGTGGAGGGCGCCGCGGGGTCGGTGGAGGGTTTCCCGTTCGCCACCGAGTGTTCGATTACGTGCCGGGTTACGGCCACTCTCCACAGATTCGGCGACTTTCTTCCGTCCACATCCTGGGGACCGCGAAGTTGTCCCGAACCGTATCCACAGGGAACCTGTTCATATGACGTCCGCCCAGCTCAGCTGCCTGTGGATTCGTGGACGAACGCTCTCCACAGCCTGTGGACGAAGCGGCCGTCCACAGGCTGTGCGCGAAGTTGTCCACCGGTGACCCACAGGCTGGGGGCTGTTGTCCCCAGCGATCTCCAGCTTCTCCACATGGCTGTCCACTGTTCGGCAACCCGGCGCACCCTCTCACCGCGTCGAGTGAAAGGCGTCACACGAAGGTGCCGGCTTGGGGTGTGGGAAACGTGGGTAAACCTGGGGACGCAGCTGGGGAGAACTGCCCTTGGGCTGTGGGCGAGGTGTGCAGAACTTTCTGTTCTCCACAGACACCCCGAGTTGTCCACCGCCTCCGCCCACAGGGCCAGTGGATAAAATTTGGGCTCTGAGCTGGGAAAACGAGGTTATCCACGGTATCCACAGGCCCTACTACTACTCCCGACTAGAGAGAGCTGGGAAACCGTTTCGAAGCGGGGCCTGTGCACAACTCGCCGTCTCGAGCCCGGCTGCCCCTCGGAGCGACTTGACCCCGACGGGCACCTACTGTCAGTGCCGTGCGTCAGACTGGTCCCCGGTGTCCTGCCCTCCGCAGTGGGCGGTGACACCGAGTCGGAGGACTCGGTAGCAACAGCAGGAGGCGGCTTACGGTGAAGATCCGGGTGGAACGCGACGTACTCGCGGAGGCAGTGGCGTGGGCAGCACGCAGCCTCCCGGCCCGTCCGCCGGCGCCTGTCCTCGCCGGCCTGCTGCTGAAGGCCGAGGACGGCCAGCTGAGCCTGTCGAGCTTCGACTACGAGGTCTCCGCGCGGGTCGGCGTCGACGCCGAGGTCGACGAGGAGGGCACCGTCCTGGTCTCCGGCCGGCTGCTCGCCGACATCTCCCGCGCCCTGCCCAACCGGCCCGTGGAGATTTCCACAGACGGTGTACGGGCGACGGTGGTCTGCGGTTCCTCCCGCTTCACCCTGCACACCCTGCCTGTGGAGGAGTACCCGGCGCTGCCGCAGATGCCGGGCGCGACCGGCACCGTTCCCGGCGAGGTCTTCGCGTCGGCCGTCTCCCAGGTGGCCATCGCCGCGGGGCGCGACGACACGCTGCCGGTGCTCACCGGTGTGCGCATCGAGATCGAGGGCGACACCGTCACCCTGGCCTCCACCGACCGCTACCGCTTCGCGGTCCGCGAGTTCCTGTGGAAGCCGGAGAACCCGGACGTCTCCGCGGTCGCCCTGGTGCCCGCCAAGACGCTCCAGGACACCGCCAAGGCCCTGACGAGCGGTGACAGCGTCATCCTCGCGCTGTCCGGCTCCGGCGGCGGCGAGGGCCTGATCGGTTTCGAGGGCGCGGGCCGGCGCACGACCACGCGGCTGCTCGAGGGCGACCTCCCGAAGTACCGCACGCTGTTCCCGACCGAGTTCAACTCCGTCGCCGTGATCGAGACCGCTCCGTTCGTCGAGGCCGTCAAGCGTGTGGCCCTGGTCGCCGAGCGCAACACTCCGGTGCGGCTGAGTTTCGAGCAGGGCGTGCTGATCCTGGAGGCGGGCTCCAGCGATGACGCACAGGCTGTGGAAAGGGTCGACGCCCAGCTGGAGGGCGACGACATCTCGATCGCCTTCAACCCGACGTTCCTGCTGGACGGCCTCAGCGCGATCGACTCCCCGGTGGCGCAGCTGTCGTTCACGACGTCCACCAAGCCCGCGCTGCTCAGCGGGAAGCCGGCGGTGGACGCCGAGGCGGACGACGCGTACAAGTACCTGATCATGCCGGTGCGGCTGAGCGGCTGATCGTCCGCCACAGCGTCGGGCGGAGGGTCGGACTGCCGTCGCCCGGTGCTGTGCCGAGGGAAATCCGCAGGTCAAGGGGGCTACGTATGAGCGCGTATGCCCACAGCTGTGCGGGAGAGGGCGGGTCTAGGCTCGCCTGGGCACACCGGTGCCTCTCACGTCTCACAGCGACCTAAGGAACACAACTGATGGAGCTCGGTCTCGTCGGCCTCGGCAAGATGGGCGGCAACATGCGCGAGCGGATCCGCCGCGCGGGCCACACCGTCATCGGATACGACCGCAACGCGGACCTCGCGGACGTCCACAGCCTCGAAGAGCTGGTGGGCCGGCTCAGCGGTCCGCGCGTCGTCTGGGTGATGGTCCCGGCCGGCGAGCCCACTCAGGCGACCGTGGACGCGCTCGGCGAGCTGCTGGAGCCCGGTGACGTGGTCGTGGACGGCGGCAACTCCCGCTGGACGGACGACGAGAAGCACGCCGAGCAGCTGGCCGCCAAGGGCATAGGTTTCGTCGACTGCGGTGTCTCCGGCGGCGTCTGGGGCCTGGAGAACGGGTACGCGCTGATGTACGGCGGCGACGCCGAGGACGTCGCCAAGGTGCAGCCCGTCTTCGACGCGCTGAAGCCGGAGGGCGACTTCGGCGCGGTGCACGCCGGCAAGGTCGGCGCGGGCCACTTCGCGAAGATGGTCCACAACGGCATCGAGTACGCGATGATGCAGGCTTACGCCGAGGGCTGGGAGCTGCTGGAGAAGGTCGACTCCGTGGAGAACGTCCGCGAGGTCTTCCGCTCCTGGCAGGAGGGCACCGTCATCCGCTCCTGGCTGCTGGACCTGGCGGTGAACGCCCTCGACGAGGACGAGCACCTGGCGGACCTGCGCGGTTACGCACAGGACTCCGGCGAGGGACGCTGGACCGTGGAGGCCGCGATCGACAACGCGGTGCCGCTGCCGGCGATCACCGCGTCGCTGTTCGCGCGGTTCGCCTCCCGCCAGGACGACTCGCCGCAGATGAAGATGATCGCCGCGCTGCGCAACCAGTTCGGCGGGCACGCCGTAGAGAAGAAGTAGTCCACGGATCCACCGGGTCGCCCCCCGCGATCCACAGCCCATCACCACCCTGGGGAAGGCCGGCGAAACGACCATGCACGTCACGCATCTTTCGCTGGCCGACTTCCGCTCCTACGCCCGGGCCGAGGTCCCGCTCGACCCGGGCGTCACCGCCTTCGTCGGCCCCAACGGCCAGGGCAAGACCAACCTGGTCGAGGCCGTCGGCTACCTGGCGACCCTGGGCAGCCACCGAGTCGCCTCCGACGCCCCGCTGGTCCGGATGGGCGCCGAGCGGGCGGTGATCCGGGCGCAGGTCCGGCAGGGCGAGCGGCAGCAGCTGATCGAGCTGGAGCTGAACCCGGGCAAGGCCAACCGCGCCCGCGTGAACCGGTCCTCCCAGGTCAGGCCCAAGGACGTGCTCGGCATCGTGCGGACCGTGCTGTTCGCGCCCGAGGATCTCGCGCTGGTCAAGGGCGACCCCGGTGAGCGGCGGCGGTTCCTGGACGAGCTGATCACCGCGCGCTCCCCGCGCATGGCGGGCGTGCGCTCCGACTACGAACGCGTGCTCAAGCAGCGCAACACCCTCCTGAAGACGGCGGCGCTCGCGCGCCGGCACGGCGGCAGGTCCATGGACCTGTCCACGCTCGACGTGTGGGACCAGCACCTCGCGCGCGTGGGCGCCGAACTGCTCGCCCGCCGGCTGGACCTGATCGCCGCGCTGCAGCCGCTGGCCGACAAGGCCTACGAGCAACTGGCCCCCGGCGGCGGACCGGTCGCGCTGGAGTACAAGCCGTCCGCGCCCGGCGAGGCCCACACGCGCGAGGACCTGCACGCGCAGCTGACGGAGGCGTTGGCACAGGCGCGCAAGCAGGAGATCGAGCGGGGCGTCACGCTCGTGGGGCCGCACCGGGACGACCTGGTGCTCAGGCTCGGTCAGCTGCCCGCCAAGGGCTACGCCTCGCACGGCGAGTCCTGGTCCTACGCCCTCGCGCTGCGCCTGGCCGCCTACGACCTGCTGCGCGCCGAGGGCAACGAGCCGGTGCTGATCCTGGACGACGTCTTCGCCGAACTGGACGCCCGCCGCCGGGAGCGGCTGGCCGAGCTGGTCGCGCCGGGCGAGCAGGTACTGGTCACCGCCGCGGTGCACGAGGACGTCCCCCCGGTGCTGGCCGGGGCGCGGTACGCCGTCGCCGACGGGACGGTGGAGCGCGTATGACCGCCCCCGAACCCGGCCCGGGCCGGAAGGCGCCCGCCGGCCGCGAGGAGTCCGCGGGCAGGGAGAAGTCCGCCGCCCCGGAGCCCTCCGGTGTCGACCTCGCGCGCGTGGCGTTGCGCGCCGCGAAGGAACAGGCACGCGCGCGAGGGGACGCGGCGCGGCAGAAGAAGCAGGCGCGGCGCGGTGGCGGTCTGCGCTCCGGCGCGCGCGCCGACGGACGCGACCCCATGGCGCTCGGGTCCGCGATCAACCGTCTGATCAACGAGCGCGGCTGGGAGACCCCGGCGGCGGTCGGCGGGGTGATGGGCCGCTGGCCGCAGATCGTCGGCGAGGACCTGGCCAAGCACTGCGTGCCGCAGCGCTACGACGAGGACGAGCGCGTGCTGACCGTGCAGTGCGACTCCACGGCCTGGGCGACCCAGCTGCGCGTGCTCGCCCCCACGTTGGTGGCCCGGCTCAACGAGGATCTCGGGCACGGCACCGTGCGGCTGATCAAGGTGCTCAATCCCGGCGGTCCGGCCCGCCGCTACGGCCCTCTGCGGGCCCCCGGGAGCACCGGTCCCGGCGATACGTACGGGTGACGTACCTCACGTCGCGCAGCTGCCCGGGCGAGCCGGCGTACCCCCGGAGCGCGGGCGCGGCACGCTCCCGGATCGCGTCGGGAAGGCCATCCGACCCCCCGGTAGCCAAGGGTTGACGGCTCGAGGCGCTGAGTGCCGCTGTGAGCCGCTTGGAGCCCCCATCCGTATATCGGGACCCGGCCGAGACCGGTTGAGGGCGGCACATGAGGACTCAGGTACCCGCAAACCCCCATCGATGTCAGCGCTACCGGTAGACTGGAAGCCAATCCCGCCCCAATGTGGGGACCGCCCGGGAAAAGCTGAGCAACGCTGATCAAGGCTTACCACCGCAACATGCCGCAGCCGCTCCGGCAGCCTCCCCCCGAGGGGACCCCCCGGAGGCGGCTCGTGCTGTGCCAGAAAGGGCGCTTCGTGGCCGATTCCGGCAACCCCAACGAGAACATCCCGTCCACCGACGCCGGCGTCGGCGATGAGGCCAGCAGCACCCCCGCCGTGGCCTCCGCCTACGACGCCAGCGCCATCACCGTGCTCGAAGGGCTGGACGCGGTCCGCAAGCGGCCCGGCATGTACATCGGCTCCACCGGCGAGCGCGGTCTGCACCACCTGGTGTACGAGGTCGTCGACAACTCGGTCGACGAGGCGCTGGCCGGCCACGCGGACACCATCGACGTGACGATCCTGCCCGACGGCGGGGTGCGCGTCGTCGACAACGGCCGTGGCATCCCGGTGGGCATCGTGCCCTCGGAGGGCAAGCCGGCCCTCGAGGTCGTGCTGACCGTCCTGCACGCGGGCGGCAAGTTCGGCGGCGGCGGCTACGCCGTCTCGGGCGGTCTGCACGGCGTGGGCGTCTCCGTCGTGAACGCCCTGTCGTCCAGGGTCTCCGTCGAGGTCAGGACCGACGGCCACCGCTGGACGCAGGACTATAAGATGGGCGTCCCGACCGCGCCGCTGGCGCAGCACGAGGCGATCGAGGAGACCGGCACCTCGGTCACCTTCTGGGCCGACCCGGAGATCTTCGAGACCACCGAGTACTCCTTCGAGACGCTGTCGCGGCGCTTCCAGGAGATGGCGTTCCTCAACAAGGGCCTGACGATCAAGCTCACCGACGAGCGGGAGTCGGCCAAGGCCACCGCCGGGGCGGACGAGGCGGGTGCGGACGAGAAGGACGAGGTCAAGACCGTCACGTACCACTACGAGGGCGGCATCGTCGACTTCGTGAAGTACCTCAACTCCCGCAAGGGCGAGGCGGTGCACCCCACCGTCATCGACCTGGAGGCGGAGGACAGGGACAAGAGCCTGTCCCTCGAGGTCGCGATGCAGTGGAACAGCGGCTACAGCGAGGGCGTGTACTCCTTCGCGAACATCATCCACACGCACGAGGGCGGTACCCACGAAGAGGGCTTCCGCGCCGCGCTGACCTCGCTGATCAACAAGTACGCGCGTGACAAGAAGCTGCTGCGTGAGAAGGACGACAACCTCACCGGTGACGACATCCGCGAGGGCCTGACCGCGATCATCTCGGTCAAGCTGAGCGAGCCGCAGTTCGAGGGCCAGACCAAGACCAAGCTGGGCAACACGGAGGCCAAGACCTTCGTGCAGCGCGCGGTCTACGAGCACCTCAACGACTGGCTGGACCGCAACCCGGTCGAGGCCGCGGACATCATCCGCAAGGGCATCCAGGCGGCCACCGCGCGCGTGGCGGCCCGCAAGGCCCGCGACCTCACCCGCCGCAAGGGCCTGCTGGAGTCGGCTTCCCTGCCGGGCAAGCTGTCCGACTGCCAGTCGAACGACCCCACCAAGTGCGAGATCTTCATCGTCGAGGGTGACTCCGCCGGCGGCTCGGCCAAGTCCGGCCGCAACCCGCAGTACCAGGCGATCCTCCCGATCCGCGGCAAGATCCTCAACGTCGAGAAGGCCAGGATCGACAAGATCCTGCAGAACCAGGAGATCCAGGCGCTGATCTCCGCCTTCGGCACGGGTGTGCACGAGGACTTCGACATCGAGAAGCTCCGTTATCACAAGATCATCCTCATGGCGGATGCCGACGTCGACGGTCAGCACATCAGCACCCTGCTGCTGACCTTCCTGTTCCGCTTCATGCGGCCGCTGGTCGAGGCCGGGCACGTGTACCTCTCCCGCCCGCCGCTCTACAAGATCAAGTGGGGCCGCGACGACATCGAGTACGCGTACTCGGACCGCGAGCGCGACGCACTGATCGAGATGGGCCGCCAGCGCGGCAAGCGCGTCCGCGAGGACTCGATCCAGCGCTTCAAGGGTCTCGGCGAGATGAACGCCGAGGAACTGCGCGTGACCACCATGGACCAGGAGCACCGGGTCCTCGGCCAGGTCACGCTCGACGACGCCGCCCAGGCCGACGACCTGTTCTCGGTCCTGATGGGCGAGGACGTCGAGGCCCGCCGCGCGTTCATCCAGCGCAACGCCAAGGACGTCCGCTTCCTCGACATCTGAGTCGGTCTCAGCTGACCGCACCAGGAAGGATCTTGACCAGCAATGGCCGACGAGAACACCCCCGTGACGCCTGAAGAGGGCGGCGAACTCGCGATGCGCGTCGAGCCCGTCGGGCTCGAGACGGAGATGCAGCGCTCGTACCTGGACTACGCGATGTCCGTCATCGTGTCCCGCGCGCTGCCCGACGTCCGCGACGGACTCAAGCCCGTCCACCGCCGCGTCCTGTACGCGATGTACGACGGCGGCTACCGCCCCGAGCGCGGCTTCTACAAGTGCGCCCGTGTCGTCGGTGACGTGATGGGCAACTACCACCCGCACGGCGACTCCTCGATCTACGACGCCCTGGTGCGCCTCGCCCAGCCGTGGTCGATGCGGATGCCGCTGGTGGACTCCAACGGCAACTTCGGCTCTCCGGGCAACGACCCGGCGGCGGCGATGCGCTACACCGAGTGCAAGCTCGCGCCGCTGTCGATGGAAATGGTCCGCGACATCGACGAGGAGACCGTCGACTTCACGGACAACTACGACGGCCGCTCCCAGGAGCCGACCGTCCTGCCGGCCCGCTTCCCCAACCTGCTGATCAACGGCTCCGCCGGCATCGCGGTCGGCATGGCGACCAACATCCCGCCGCACAACCTGCGCGAGGTCGCGGCCGGCGCCCAGTGGAGCCTGGAGAACCCCGACGCCTCGCACGAGGAGCTGCTGGACGCGCTCATGGAGCGCATCAAGGGCCCCGACTTCCCGACCGGGGCGCTCGTCGTCGGCCGCAAGGGCATCGAGGAGGCGTACCGCACCGGGCGCGGCTCCATCACGATGCGCGCGGTGGTCGAGGTGGAGGAGATCCAGGGCCGCCAGTGCCTGGTCGTCACCGAGCTGCCGTACCAGGTGAACCCCGACAACCTGGCGCAGAAGATCGCCGACCTGGTGAAGGACGGCAAGGTCGGCGGCATCGCCGACGTCCGTGACGAGACCTCGTCGCGCACCGGCCAGCGCCTGGTGATCGTCCTCAAGCGGGACGCGGTCGCCAAGGTCGTCCTGAACAACCTGTACAAGCACACCGACCTGCAGACGAACTTCGGCGCCAACATGCTGGCGCTCGTCGACGGCGTGCCGCGCACCCTCTCCCTGGACGCGTTCATCCGCCACTGGGTGACGCACCAGATCGAGGTCATCGTCCGTCGGACGAAGTTCCGGCTGCGCAAGGCCGAGGAGCGCGCCCACATCCTGCGCGGTCTGCTGAAGGCCCTGGACGCCATCGACGAGGTCATCGCCCTGATCCGGCGCAGTGACACCGTCGAGATCGCGCGCGGCGGCCTGATGGACCTCCTGGAGATCGACGAGATCCAGGCCAACGCCATCCTCGAGATGCAGCTGCGCCGTCTGGCCGCCCTGGAGCGCCAGAAGATCGTCCAGGAGCACGACGAGCTCCAGGCGAAGATCAGCGAGTACAACCGGATCCTGGCCTCCCCCGAGCGCCAGCGCGGGATCGTCAGCGAGGAGCTGGCCGCGATCGTCGAGAAGTACGGCGACGACCGCAAGACCAAGCTGATCCCGTACGAGGGCGACATGTCCATCGAGGACCTGATCGCCGAAGAGGACATCGTCGTCACCGTCACGCGCGGCGGCTACGTCAAGCGCACCAAGACGGACGACTACCGGGCGCAGAAGCGTGGCGGCAAGGGCGTGCGCGGGACGAAGCTGAAGGAAGACGACATCGTCGACCACTTCTTCGTCTCCACCACGCACCACTGGCTGCTGTTCTTCACCAACAAGGGCCGGGTCTACCGGGCCAAGGCGTACGAGCTGCCCGAGGCCGGCCGGGAGGCGCGCGGCCAGCACGTGGCGAACCTGCTCGCCTTCCAGCCGGACGAGGCGATCGCCGAGATCCTCGCGATCCGCGACTACGAGGCCGTGCCGTACCTGGTGCTGGCCACCAAGTCCGGTCTGGTCAAGAAGACGCCACTGAAGGATTACGATTCGCCCCGCTCCGGCGGTGTCATCGCGATCAATCTGCGCGAGCGCGAGGACGGATCCGACGACGAGCTGATCGGCGCCGAACTCGTCTCGGCCGACGACGACCTGCTGCTGGTCAGCAGGAAGGCGCAGTCGATCCGGTTCACCGCTTCGGACGACACGCTGCGTCCGATGGGCCGCGCCACCTCCGGCGTCAAGGGGATGAGTTTCCGCGAGGGCGACGAGCTCCTCTCGATGAATGTCGTCCGACCGGGTACGTTCGTGTTCACCGCGACGGACGGCGGGTACGCCAAGCGGACCGCCGTCGACGAGTACCGCGTCCAGGGCCGCGGCGGCCTCGGTATCAAGGCCGCCAAGATCGTGGAGGACCGTGGCTCGCTCGTCGGCGCGCTGATTGTCGAGGAACACGACGAAATCCTCGCCATCACCCTGTCCGGCGGTGTGATTCGTACGCGAGTCAGCGAGGTCAGGGAGACGGGCCGTGACACCATGGGCGTTCAACTGATCAACCTGGGCAAGCGCGATGCCGTCGTCGGTATCGCACGTAACGCCGAGGCGGGACGCGAGGCGGAGGAAGTCGACGGCGACGTGGCCGTGGACGAGACCGCCGAGGATGCCGCGACCACCGGCACGGACGAGGGTGAGGCGCCCTCGGCCGAGTAGCACGAGGAGTGAGTCATCGTGAGCGGAGCCACGGGCGCCGGATCGGCCGGTACCTCCAGGGGTACGGAATCGGACGGCGGCGGCCGTGGCTCCGCCGCACGTGCGGAGAGTGCGAACGACCCGCACACGACCAATCTGAAGCCGGTGAAGGCCTCCGCGGCGGACGCCGCCGGCCCGCGGGAAACCCAGGGGGGAACTGTGACGGACACCCGAGGCCCGGCCGCGGCCGGCGAGACCCGGCCGGCGTCCGCGCTGCCCGGAGAGCGGCGCCCGGAGCAGGCCGCGGGGCCGTACCACCCGCCGCAGGCCTATCCGGCCCAGGCCGCCGGAGCGGTGCGCAGGCCGCGTACCGGGGCGCGCACCACGCCCCGGACCCGCAAGGCGCGGCTGCGGGTGGCCAAGGCCGATCCGTGGTCGGTGATGAAGGTCAGCTTCCTGCTCTCCATCGCGCTCGGCATCTGCACGATCGTCGCCTCGGCGGTGCTGTGGATGGTCATGGACGCGATGGGCGTCTTCTCCTCCGTGGGCGGCACGATCTCCGAGGCGACCGGCTCCAACGAGGCGAACGGCTTCGACCTCCAGGCCTTCCTGTCGCTCCCCCACGTCCTGATGTTCACGACGGTCATCGCGGTCATCGACGTGGTTCTGGCGACGGCGCTGGCGACGCTCGGCGCGTTCGTCTACAACCTCTCCGCGGGCTTCGTGGGCGGCATCGAGCTGACCCTCGCGGAGGACGAGTGAGGGACCGCGTGGGCCGGAGCCGACAGCCCCCCGACAACCGATTTTGGGACTGCCGTGGTCGTGCGCTAATCTTCAGGAGTCAGCGCGCGGGACATACACCGCACGGCGCGGCGGGGCTATAGCTCAGTTGGTTAGAGCGCATCCCTGATAAGGATGAGGCCACAGGTTCAAATCCTGTTAGCCCCACCAGCGAGAAGACCCCCGGTCCATCAGGACCGGGGGTCTTTTGACACCCATGGTTGACACCGACACCCACACCGACAGCGACGGTCGGCCGATGAGCGGATCTTCCAGAGGCTCGGCGAGCACGCCGATCTGGCCTCCTCCAGGGATCCGCGATGCGTTTGTCACCATTTAGGTCAATAAGATTCCTGCTTCACGGTGTGTCGACCGCACGATGAGGAAGGCGGCCCGCTCCGGGCCCCCAAAGTTGCCCGAGAGTTGCGTAGTTCGACGCAGAAAGCAGGTCAGTCATGCGCGCTGGACACCGCTTCAGTCCGTTTCGCCGCTACAGAGGTGTGGTGGCCGCCGGCCTCACCGCCCTGCCGGCTCTCCTCGCCCTGAGCACCGGTACGCCCGCTCAGGCGGCCACTTCCGATCACCAGAAGGACACCAAGCCGGTGGTCCGCTACACGCAGGTGTCCAACACCCAGACCTGTAACCCCGACGGCTTGTGCACCTTCACCGCCACCTGCCCCTCCGGGACGGTGGTCACCGGCGGCGGCGTCTCCGAAACTCCGCTGGTCAGCAGCGGTGTGTACCTCATGGAGTCCGAGCCGACCAGCAACCGCACCTGGCGAGGCACCATCCGCAACGCCAGCTCGTTCCCCGTCACGGTCACCGTCACGGCCATCTGCGCCCGCATCCCCGCCTGACTCGATCGGACGTGCTGCTGATCGATGAGTCCCGCTGAAGTGACGTAGCGCCGCGGAGCATGGAAAGGCCCGACCGCTGGCGACGGGGGATGCACCAGCGATCGGGCTATGGCCAAGGGTAACAAGGTTGGGGGGTCCGTGGGGCCAAGTCGTCGGGGAAACGCACAGGTTGGCCGATCATCGTCCGCAGGGCGGGTCGTAGGAGAGGCGCGGGAGGTACTCGTGCCACCTCTGCGCGGTCAGCACGCCCCGGGTGACCGAACAGATGTGCCGGATCGCCGCGTCCGCGTCCAGCCGCCACAGGCGAACCGTGTCGGCGCCGCTGGAGACCCCGATGACATGGCTGTTGGGGCTGAAGGTCAGGAAGTTGCCCGTCTTGGCGTTGGGGCTCATCGACTGGCCGATCGCCCTCGCCCCGGCCGGGTCGGCGACGTTCCACAGGCGGACGGTGTTGTCGCTGCCACCGCTGGCCAGGGTGCGGCCGCCCGAGCTGAACGTCAGTGACGTCACCGCCTCGCTGTGCCCGGTGAGCGGTGCGCCCAGCGCCCTCGCCCCGGCCGGGTCGGCGACGTTCCACAGGCGGACCGTGTCGTCGTCGCTGCCGCTGGCCAGGGTGCGGCCGTCCGGACTGTAGGCGAGCGCGTTCACCGGACCGGAGTGCTTGTCGAGCGGTGCGCCGACCCGGCTCGGGTGGGCCGGATCCGCCACGTTCCACAGCCGGATCGAGCTGTCCGCGCTGCCGCTGGCCATGGTGTCCCCGTCCGGGCCGAAGGCCAGGGCGTTGATATAGCCCCGGTGGCCGGTGAGCGGCTTGCCGAGGGGAACGGGGCGCGAGGGATCGGAGACGTTCCACAGCCGGATGGTGCGGTCGTCGTAGGCCGTCGCCAGGGTGCGGCCGTCCGGGCTGTACGCCAGCGCGTGGGGGCCCATGAAGCGGGTGCGCAGGGGGATCCGCGGCCCGGCGGAGACCGGATGGGCGGGGTCGGAGACGTTCCACAGGTACACGGCCTTGGTCCCCGTCAGGACGGCGAGAGTGCGGCCGTCGGGAGAGAACAGCATCGAACGCTGGTCGCCGTCCGCGTGCATGAACGGCTTGCCCAGCGGCACGGGCCGGTCGGGACGCGTCACGTTCCACAGCCGCAGCCTGCCGTCGCGCGCCGCCGTGGCCAGGACCCGGCCGTCCGGCCGGAACGCCCCGCTCCGGCCGATCATGTCCGAGGTCGGGACCGACCACAGGCGCACCTTGCCGTCGCCGCTGCCGGTGGCCAGGGTCCGTCCGTCGGGGCTGAACCCCAGGGCGTACATCTCTCCGCTGCTGCCCGCGAGCGGCTCCCCGACCTGTGACGGGGACGCCGGGTCGCTCACGTTCCACAGGCTCGCCGTGCTGTCCGCGCTCGCGGCCGCCAGCCTGCCGCCGTCCGGGCTGAACGCCACCGACCAGACGGGGCCGGTGTGGCCGGTCAGCGGCGAGCCGAGCACGGCCGCGTGGGCGGGATCGGACACGTCCCACAGCCGGATCGTGTCGTCCGCGCTGCCGCTGGCCAGGGTCTTGCCGTCGGGGCTGAAGGCCACCGAGTGCACGATGTCGGTGTGCCCCGTGAGCGCTCTGCCGACCGGCTCGGGCCGGCGGGGGTCGGTCACCCGCCACAACCGGACGGTGGTGTCGTCGCCGCCGGTCGCGAGCGTGTGCCCGTCCGGGCTGAACGCCACCGAGCGCACCGCCGCGCCGTGTCCGCGCAGTACGCCCAGCGCCTTCGGCCGGCGCGGGTTCGCCACGTTCCACAGGCGCACCGTGTGGTCCTCGCCGGCCGAGGCCAGGGTGCGGCCGTCGGGGCTGAACGCGACCAGGTAGATGGTGCCCGTGTGGCCGGTCAGGGGCCGGCCGAGCGGGACCGGGCGCGCGGGGTCGGTCACGTCCCACAGCCGGACCGTGCCGTCGTCGCCCGCGCCGGCCAGAGTGTGCCCGTCCGGGCTGAACACCGCGCTGCTCACCCAGCTGGCGGGGCCGGTCAGGGGCTTGCCCAGCGGCTCCGGGCGGTTCGGGTCGGCCACGTTCCACAGCCGGATCGTGCGGTCGTAGCTGGCCGTGGCCAGGGTCTTGCCGTCCGGGCTGAAGGAGGTGAGGTACACGGCGCCGGTGTGACCGGACAGGGGGGTGGCCAGCGGTGCGTTGACGATCGAGATCAGGCGGCTGTAGGTGTCCTCGTCGTCCGGGCGCAGATGGTGGGCGACCAGGTCGAGCTGGGCGGCCAGCGACGGATCCGTGCGCTGGACCCGGTCGGCCTCGGCGAGGACCTGGGCGAACACGGCGTCGTCGCGTTGCTGCCAGGCGATCACCGCCGAGCCGCCGGCCAGCAGGGCCAGCACCACCAGGGCCGCCACCGCGGCGCGGCTGATCCACACCGTGCGCTTGCGCAGCCGTACCGAGGCGGCCAGGAACTCCACCGCGCCACGGGTCAGATAGGTGTCCCCGGCCGACCTCGCCCAGCCGCGCGCCTGCTCCAGCCGGGAGCCGCGGTAGAGCAGCGAGTTGTCCCGGCCGGAGTTCTCCCAGGCCCGGCCGTCCTCCTCCAGCCGCTGGCGCAGCAGGTGGTCGTTGCGGTCGTCGTCGATCCAGTGCCGCAGCCGGGGCCAGGCGTGCAGCAGCGCCTCGTGGGTGATCTCCACGGTGCCCGCGTCCAGCGTCACCAGCCGGGCCCGCACGAGGGCCTCCAGGGACTCCTCGGTCTTGCCCGGGTCCGACGACTCGTCCGACAGCTGCCGCCGGGTGCCCCGCCGCCGGGTGGCCTGGGTGTCCTCGCCCAGCCGCACCAGCCGCAGCAGGAGCAGCCTGGCCGCCGTACGGGCGGCGGGGTCGAGACCGGACCAGGCGCGCTCGGCCGTCGCCGCCACCGCCCCCTGGATTCCGCCCGCCGCCCGATAACCGGCCAGCGTCAGCCGGCCGGCCTTGCGGCGCTGCCAGGTGGCCAGCAGGGCGTGGGACAGCAGCGGCAGCACGCCCGCGTCGTGCGCCCCGCGGGGACCGTCGGCGCTCACCTCGCGCACGATCAGTTCGGCGAGCCCCGGCTCCAGCTCCAGTCCCACCGCCTTGGCCGGTCCGGTCACGGCGTCCCGCAGTTCACTGCTGGTCAGCGGGCCGAGCACCATGTGCCGGTGCTGAAGGGCGTCGGCCAGGTCGCGGTAGCCGAGGCACTGCTCGTAGAAGTCGGCGCGGATGCCGAGGACGACCAGGGCGGGGGCGGTGCCGCACGAGCTCGCGGGCGAGGTGCAGGCGGCGGCCAGGAGCTGGATGAAGGTACGCCGGTCCGCCTCGTCGCCGCAGAGGGTGAACGCCTCCTCGAACTGGTCCACGATGACGACCGGCCGGGTGCCGGGGCGCGTCTCGCGGTGTGCCCACGCCGCGACCGCCTCGCGCACCGCACGGGCGAGCCGCGGGGCGTCGGAGCCGGGCGCGGCGGGATTGTCCGTCGCCTCCTGCTCGGCCTTCCGCGCGTCCTCGGCGACCGCGGCGAGATCCGGGATACGGCGGACCAGCTCACCCAGGGGATCGGCACCGGGGACGAGCTGGAGCACCGGGCCGGAGCCCTCAAGGCCGCCCTTGTCGGGGTCGTCTCCGGTGGTGCCGTCGCCGCTGGTGCCGTTTGCGGTGGAACCGTCCGTGGGGGCGGTCCCGGGGTGCTGGGCGATGCCGCTGCTCGCGGGAACGGCCGTATCGGCGGCCGACAGCGGGGTAGGCGCGGGAACGGTAGCCCGGGCGCCGAGGTCGTCGAGGGCGCCGTCGCGCAGCGCGGGGACCAGGCCGGCGTTCAGCAGGGAGGACTTCCCGGCCCCGGAGGCGCCCACCAGCATCACCAGGCCGCCCGTCCGCTCCGCCGCACGCAACTGGGCGACGAGCGCGTTCGTGCTCCGCTCCCGGCCGAAGAACCAGCGGGCGTCCTCCTGCCGGTACGGCGCCAGTCCCCGGTACGGGCAGACGCCCCCGGCGACGGGCGCGGCCTGGGCCGGTGGCCGTCGGTCCTCCTGAGCGGGCGGCGCGGGCCGGTCGCCCACCGGGTCGGCCAGCGCGCGCTCCCACAGTCGCTGCCAGTGGACGAGGTCGTACAGGCCGCCGGAGACCGGCACGGGACGCTGGCGGCGTGCCTCCGGGATCAGGATGTGCAGAACCGCCGCGAGTGCGGTGAACTGGGCCGGCACGTTCCGGGCCCGGCGCCAGTCGCTGATCCGCTGGGCGGACACCCGTACGGGACGGCCGCGCTCGTCGACCCGCTGCAGCCGTACGACCGACTCGGCCACGGACTTCAGGGGAGGATTGCCGGCCTCCTTGTACAGCAGCGCGAGGCGCTCGGCGAAAGCTGTGCGTGCCCCTGAGTCGGAACCCAAGGCCCCACCCCTTACTTCCCCCCGCATCTGGACGTCCGGACCGGAAAACTCACCTTATACGGCTGACCTGCGAAGAAGCCCTGGACCGGCGGCCGGAGCCTCCTCGGCGGGGGCGACAGATGGCAGGATCCGAACCCGGTAGCGGACTGATCACTCACCGTCTGGACAGGCCACCGGCTCGGCGCTCTCGGAGACAGCCCATGGCAGCGAACGTTCTCGGTCAACTTCCACCGCGAGCATGCGGGCCGGTCCCGCCGGAGGTGCCGGGCGGTGAGGGCGCCCACGGCTGAACCCGCGACCGCCCGCGGGAACGGCTCCCGTTCTTCGACCCGTGCCGGTGCGCCGACGTGGCGCGGGCCGACATCCCCTGTGCCGTTCGGTACCGGTCCCCACGAGGGGAGGGACCGGTGCCGGACGGGCAGGGGCTCTGCTTCTCCGCTCCGGGGCAGGGCATTCACTCGACGGCCGAGTCCGCGTGCCGGTCCAACGTGCTAGTCCGCCTCCGTGTCCGTGCCCATGCCTTCGCCCGTATCCCACCCCGCCTGGTGTGCCGTGGCGACCGCGTGGCGCTCGGCCTCCTCCGCGGCGGCGTTCAGGGCGGCGTCCCGCCCCGGCGCGCTGCCGCCGGCCGCGATCGCGGCCGCCCGCGATGCCGCCAGGGCCGCGCGCAGGGCCGTGGCGGCGGCCTCGGTCCCGTCCCGGGCGGCGGCGATCTGTGCGGCCAGGGCCGCGGTGGCGGCGGTGTTGCGGGCGCAGCGGGCGTCCGCCGCCGCGTCCGGGGCGCTCGCGCCGAGGGCGGCGAGCGACCGGGCCGACAGGCGCAGCGCGTTGGCCGCCCTGCCGGCGGGGTCCGTCGGCACGATCTCGGCCGCGTCCTCGCCGACACCGGCGTGCCGGCACGCGGCGACCGCCCGGTCGTAGGCGCTGCGGGCGCGCACGCCGTGCGCCGGGCGCGGTGCCGCCTTCCGTGCGGCGGTCGCGGCGACCGTCTCGTCCGGTCCGCTCATCCTCGGCCTCCTTGGTCCGGTTGGTCAGGTTGGTTCGGTCGGTCCGGCTCGGACTGGGCGCGGGCAGGGTGCCATGCCGCCCGAGAAGAGGCCAGAAGCGCGCGGGGACGGGTTCCTCAGGGGTCCGCAGGGCGGCGCGGGTGCGCACGGTGCATCGAGCTGGCTACCTGACGGGTCGTCAGGTACGGTCGCCGGGTCGGCCGGCGTCGGCCGTTCCCGAAGGGGTGAGTGCCATGGAGAAGCGTTCCCGGTGCCCGCGACCGCCCGGTGCTCCTCGCTGGGTCGCGATGTTCCACCAGCCCTCCCAGGACTCCTGGGCGGTGGCTGCCGAATCCCCCTACCGGGCCCCCGTGTTGTACGCCGTGGGAGACATGGCCCAGACCGTGCGGGCGCGCGGGGCCGAGGTGACGGTCGCGCTGTGGGGCCCGAAGGACGGCTCCTGGCACCTCTACGACACCCCGGCCGCCAAGGCGCCCGCCCCCGCCGCCTCGACCGGCTCGGGCGAACCGGAGAAGCTCGCCGAGCGCATGACGGACCGGCGGCACCAGGTGCTGATGGCCGGTCTGAGCAGGGCGGGCCTGTACGACCTGAGCCCCGAGGACGGCGAGGCGCTCCGGGTCCTGGCCGACCGACTCGACGAGCCGACGGCCCGCCGGGTGGCCCACTGGCTGTCCTCGGCCGGGGGCGGGGAACGGTAGCGGCAACTGTCGGTCCGGCCGGTTCAGCGGGCGTCGAGCCGGGCAGTGACGTCCTGGAAGTCACCGAGTCGACCCCGGCCGGGCAGCGTCGGCGGGGGTCGCTGACGGCTGGAGGACGTATGAAGGTCTCCGTCGACCGCGGCCAGTGCTACGGCTCCGCCGAGTGCGCGCACCGGGCGCCGGTCGTGTTCGCGTTCGAGGACGGGTACGGCGTCGTACGGCCCGGCCGCGAGGAGTGCGCCGACGACCCGCGGGTCCGCGACGCGGCGGAGATGTGCCCCTCACAGGCGATCAGGCTCACGCAGTAGCCGCTGTCACAGGTCGGCCGGGTAGGTCCACCCGAACTCCGTCAGCGCCCGGGCCCTGGCCTCCGCGACCGCCATGCGTGCCGCGCGTTCGGCGGGGTCGACATGGGCCGCCTGGCCCGTGGCCTGGCCCTCCCACTTCCGGTACAGCAGTCCGGCCTCCGCCGAGAACCAGCCGCGGCTCACCGCGTTCAGCGCCAGCAGCAGGCTTGTGTCCTCCGAGGCCGGCAGGGCCATCCAGCCGCCCAGGGCGGTCAGCAGATCCCGTCGGACGCACAGGGTCGCCGGATGGACCGGGGCGAGGAAGTCGTTCCGCTTCCAGTGGTCGAGGACCACTCCGCGGGCGAGCGGGCCCTCCTGCGGATCGCCCGGGAAGCCTGCCGTGGTGCCGTCCGGCAGCAGGTCGAGCACCCGGGACGTCGTCCAGCCCACGGTGCGGTCCGCCTCCAGCACGGCCAGGTCACGGGCGAGCGTGCCCGGGGTGAGCTGGTCGTCGGCGTCGAGGACCTTCACGTACGCCCCGCGCGTGTGCGCCAGCGCGATCGTCCTGGCGACACCGGGACCGCCCGGCCGGCCCTGGCGGAAGACCACCCGCGCGTCGTCGGCCGGCACATACGGACGGACCCGGTCCGTCTCGCCGTCCTCCTGGATCACCCACTCCCAGTCCCAGCCGTCGGCGAGCCGCTGTGCGCGCAAGGACGCGTAGGCGTCCGGCAGGAACCGGGCGGACGGTCCGTGGACAGCGGTGACAACGGTGACGCGCCGGCTCACGGCGGCACTCACCACCTTTCCGTCGGGAGGGGGTCGAGAGATCTTCCTACGAGGATGGCGTGAGCGATGTGGGCCCGTACAGCGCGAGACCCCCGGCCGAACCCGGCCGGGGGTCTTCTCCGTATCGACTGATGCGTACGCAAGTCGCCTTGTGTCGAGACGTCTGCGGTGCTGTTCGCCGTTCCTGCCGTGGTGTACCGGTGGAGCGGCGCAGGGAGCGAGGATCAGCAGTCGAGCGCCGCCGGATCCTGGTCGGGTGTGGTGAGCTCCGTGTTCTCCGCCTGGGTGTCGGTGAGGGGCCGGTGCCGGCAGCTGGGGGACTTCCCGTGGGCCTCGGCCCCGATCCGCTGCTTCATCGTGGGGGGCAGCGCCCTTGCGTGGGACCAGACCCAGCGGGGTGTCGCCGGAATCGCCGGGGCCGCGTGGTGCGTCGCGTCGGTGCGGGGGCTCTCGGGCTGGGCGGCGGCCGTCGTGGCCGTCGCTGCCGTCGCGGTGACTAGTCCGAGCGCCGTGAACAGCGCGAGGAAGGCGGTGACGATGGCGGTCCACAGCTTCATGACCTTGTTCTGGGTCATGGCCCCTCACTTTCGGGTTGGGCGATTTGCGTACTTTCCTCATGATGTGTATGAGCGGCGCGAAGTGGTGGACCTACGCTCGTGGCGCGGCGATGTTCAGATGAACACCACCCGTATGGCCGCATGGAGGCCGGAAGAGTCCGGAATCCTGGCGAAACGGCGGGAATGGGGAGCAATGTCACGGTGTGTGAGGGTGTGATCACCCTCCGATCGGAACGGTGCCGGGCCCGGCGATCGGGCCGCCGGAGGCGGGAGTTGAGCCCCCACGCAGGTCACCGATCGGTATCGGTCGGTGTGTATAGTCGGGCGCCAGAGGTCCCCTACGTCAAGGAAAGACGAGGTCGCGCGGTGAAGAAGCTGCTCCTGGTCGCACTGGCCGCCATCGGCGGGCTCCTCGTGTACCGGCAGATCCAGGCGGATCGCGCCGAGCAGGATCTGTGGACGGAGGCCACCGACTCCGTGCCCACCGGTTCGTGAGTCCCGACTCCAGAATCTGATTCCAGACTCTGACCCCCAGACTGAACAGACCCCGGCCGCCTTCGCGGTCGGGGTTTTGCGTTCCTTGGAGCGGGATGCGGGGGCGCGCGGCCGGGCGGTGACGCGTCTGGACGATCGCGGTGCGTGAGGTTGCGCAGTTGCGGGGTCGCGGTGAGTGCGTTACGCGCCGCACGGCGCCGCTCCGCGCTCGCCGGAACCGTCGGGCGCCGGGCCGGGTGCCCGACGGGCAGTGCCGGGCTTTTCGGACGGCCGAACGCGTTGCCCTGATCGCACCCGGCTGCCCGGGGCAGGATGGGCCACGGTCCGGCACGGCCGCGCGGGAGCGGCCGGGCGTGCGGTGGGCGGAGCGACGGGGGTGGCGCGTGCGACGGCGGGAACGTAGGGCGGGGTCGCGTACGGCGGGGGCGCGTGCGTGGCGTCGTGCGGCGCTGTGGCGTCCGTGGCCGCCTATGACGTTGTCGGAGAGCGGCCGGTCGGGGTGCGGGCGCTCGGGGGCCGTCCCGCGGGGGCCGCGCGTCGCCGTCGTCGCCGTCGTCCTGCTGGGCCTGTGCGCCCTGCTCCCCGTGCCGACGGGGACAGCAGCCGCCGCCGACACGCGTCCCGGGTCGTACGACTTCGCGCCGGGCGACCGTGCCGTGGCGGGCGCGGCGGACACCTCGAAGGCCGGGCGACTGGACCCCGGGCACACCTACCGAAGCTCCCTGCCGAGGAACGGCAGGCTGTACTACCGCCTCCGCCTCACCGCCCCCGACACGGCATACGTCCCCGTCACCGCCGTACCGCCCGCGAACGCCACCGTCTCCTCCACCGACGGCATCCGTGTGTCCGTCCGGGACGGCGACGGCACGCCCTGCTCCTTCGCTTCCGCTCGCTTCGGCGCCGGACAGAGCCCCCGCCCGGTCACGGCTCTGGCGCAACGGGAGGCCGGCAAGGCGCTGTGCCAGGGGGCGGGGACCTACTACCTGCTCGTCGAACGCCTCGACACGCAAGGTTCCGGCGCGGCGGGCCCCACGGACACGGGGGCCCAGGCACAGCGCTGGGACCTGGAGATCGCGCCCGCCACGGAGCCCCGCCCGGCCCGGACCGGTCCCACGACCGCGCCGCGGGCATGGGACTCCGCCACGCCGGAGCCGCCGGCCGGAGAGCCCCGCGCCCGATCCGGCGGTGCCGGCTTCGCCTCGGCCGAGCCGGTGGGCCAGGGGGTCTGGCGGACGGCTCTCGTGCCGGGTGAGACCCGTTTCTACAAGGTGCCGCTGGACTGGGGCCGCCGAATCCACGCCACCGCCGAACTGGGCGCTTCCCCCGGCCGTGGCTATGTCGGCGGCGCCTTGACGCTCGCCCTGCACAATCCCGCGCGCGGTTGCGTCGACGACGCCGCCCTCGGCTACACCGGCGTCCGCAAGTCCATCGCCCTGGAGCCACTCCCGCCGGTCGAGTACGCCAATCGCTACGCCGCCCCCGCCGGGGTCTCCTCCGTCCGCTTCGCCGGCGAGTACTACCTGGTCCTGCACCTCAGCGAGAAGATGGCCCCTCTCTTCGGGCAGGGGCCGTTCGACGTGACGCTGCGGGTCGGCGTGGACGGGCGGGCGCACGCCGGGCCGGACTACACCGGTCCCACCGAGCCGGCGGACCTCTTCACCGTCACGGCGGAGGGCCGGGAGACGGCACGCACCGCAGCGGCCGGTGAGCCGGACGACACGACGACGAGGCTGGTCGCGGTCGGCGGCATCGGCCTGGGCACCGCCCTGCTGCTGGCGCTCGGTGGCTGGACGGTGGCGGCCCGGCGGGCTCAGAGGCGGGTCAGCGCCCAGAAGCCCACCGCATAACAGGCCAGCGCCAGCAGCAGGACCGGGACGACGATCTTCGCGGGCGGCCCGGGACGGCGCTTCGCGCGGCGCGCCCGGTGGCCCCGCGCGGGAGACGGCGAAGAGAACGGCGGGGCGGGGGGCGGTAGTGGGGCCTGCGGGTCGCGAGTGGTGTAGGAGGCGGTGGAGGAGCCGGACGCGGTGGAGGCGTCGCGGTGCCGCCCCGGCTCCGAGAGCGCGTACGTCGGTTCGGTGAGGGGCTGTTCCGGAATCCGAGGCGCGGGTCCCGACGTCCGGGGCGCGTGCTCCGGGGTGGCGGGTGCACTCGGGGGGACCTGGGGCCAGGCGCGCGGATCGGAACCCAAGCTCCCCTGGGGCGGGGGGAGTCGGAAGCTTCCGGTGTCCGACATGGAACCGGTGCCGGTGCGGGATCCCGTGCGGGTGCCGGGGTGGCTCGTACCGGCGCCGGCACCAGGGACGAAGTCGGGGCCGGAGACGGAGGCCGGGTCGGGGCCGGAGTCGGGGTCGGGTGCGGGCGTCCGCACTCCCGAGGCTCTCCTCAGGGGCCCGTCGGGGCCGAACCCGGGTGGCAGGGGGCCGACTTGGTCGAAGATCTCGATCAACTCGTCGTCGGGCCCGGGTTCCGGCAGGAGTTCCGCCGCGCAGGCGAGCGCCTTGCGCGCACCCGTGGCGGTACGGAAGCGGGCCGCCGGGTCGGGTTGCAGCAGCGAGGCGACGACCTGCCACAGCGGCTCGGGTATGCCCTTGGGAGCCCCCGGGGTGCCGTGCTCCGCGAAATACCGCACCAGTTCCTTCGCGTCGGGCTTCGCGCCTTCCAGGAGGTACAGGGCGACCAGGCCGACGGCGAACAGGTCGGCGGGGAAGTCGGGTTCGGCGCCGAGCATCTGCTCCGGGGCCAGGTAACCGGGCGTGCCCACCACGAGGTTGGTCTCGGTCAGCCGGGCCTCGCCGAGCCGCATGGCGATGCCGAAGTCGGACAGCCGCAGCCGAGGCCGGCCCGTACCGGTGGCTTCCAGGAGGATGTTGGCGGGTTTGATGTCCCGGTGGACGACGCCCTCCGCGTGGACCGCGGCGAGACCGGACAGCAACTGGTCGAGCAGTGTGCACACGAAGACCGGGGGGAGGGGGCCGTAGTCCCCGACGAGGTGGACCAGCGAGCCGCCGGTGACCAGGTCCATGGTGAACAGGACCTTGTCGTCGTCGGCGGCCCAGCTCGCGGGGGCGAGGACATGGGGGTGGTCGATGCGCAGCGCCTGCTCCCGCACGAAGCGCAGCAGGGAGTGGGCGTCCCGCTGCTGGAGCACCTTGGCGGCCGCGTAACGGCGTCGACGGTGGTCCCAGGCCCGCCATACGGCGCCCACGCCACCGCGTCCGATCGGATCGGCCAGCTCGTACCGGCCGGCGAAGACCTCACCCATGACAGTCCCCCGCTCCTCCCCGCTCCCCCTGGCCCCCGCTCCCCCTGGCCCCTCGTCTCCCCTCTACCCGCGTGTCCCCCCTCGTTCCCCTCCCGCCCCCGTGGGCTCCGCTCCCCGTCGCCGTGTCCGGGCGGCCGCCCCCCGTGGCGGCTGTTTCCCGGTATCCGCCTCCGGTGCCTCTTCCGGGGAGCCGGGCGGCGGGGTCAGTTCTGGTGGGACTGGTAGTGCGTGACGGCGTCGGAGGTGCGGCCGGCGCCGTAGACGCGCAGGAACTCGGACAGCTCCGGATGGGTCGGGGCGAGGGCGTTGGCGGCGTCGATGATGTCGCCGGCGGCGGCCACCGAGCGCAGCAGCGACTGGATCTCGCGGACCACCCGCTTGACCGTGGGCGCCCCGGAACCACTCGTGGTCTGGGTGGTGTTGTTGAGCACGGAGCCCCCCTGCGACTTCTTGATCTCTTCCATGCGCTCGGTCGCCTCGGCCGCGCTGACGCTGCCGTCCGCCGCCTGGGCCGCCAGTTCCTGCAGCAGCTGCACCCGCTGGACCACGGCGGGGTTGCCGATCTTCGCGCGCTGGCCGCTCATCAGCTGGGACAGCATCGGAGCGGACAGCCCCAGGACCCCCGCCAGCCGGGCCTGGTTGAGCCCGAGATCGTCGATGAGCTTACGGAAGAGCGCCCCCAACGGCTCCCCGTACCAGTTCCGCTGCAGCTCCCGCGCTCTGGCGGTGGCTTCCTGCTGTGCGGCGTCCATTGCGTCTCCCCATCGCTTCCCCTGAAAAAGCGTGGTTCGCTGTAGCGAACCACGTCGAGCATCTTACGGAGAGTGGTCATACAGGGGGACCCCCAATCTTTTTGCGGGATACGGGGGGTGACCCGGTACTCTGGTCTGCGGCAGTCGCCGGAACACGATTCCTCCGGCCGACCGCTGCTTCCCGGGGCCTTAGCTCAGTTGGTAGAGCGCCGTCTTTGCATGGCGGATGTCAGGGGTTCGACTCCCCTAGGCTCCACAACCGAAGAGCCCCCTGACCTGCGTCAACCGCGGTCGGGGGGCTCTTTTGTGTTCTGGCCGTCGGGGCGCTGGCCGGCGCAGTGGTCTTCGAACTCGCCCTGGGGCAGGTGCTGTTGCACCGGGTTTCCACCGCCCCTCACCGGCGCCGTGAAAAAGCCCTCCCGCCTGCCCGGAAGCAGGTGGGAGGGCTGGCGAGGGCAGGCCTCCCGGCTTTGGCGAGGCATGCCTCACTTCGCCGTCGGCGGCCGGAGGCGCGTCGGCGGGCGGGCCGTGACGGCGGGGGCCGCGGCCGGAGTGAGGAGGGTCCGCTCAGGGCTGGTCGTCGCGGTTCGCGGCCTCCTCGTCGGCCTGCTTGGCCTCCACGTCCGGGTCGAGGACCGAGGCGGCTCCGCTGCCGTCCACGGCGCCGAGACGGCCCGTCTCGGGCACCTCGGTCGCCGCCGGCGGCTCGACCAGCCAGTCGGGGTTTGCCTGCTTGTCCCACCACTTCCAGGCCGCGAAGGCACCGCCGGCCAGCACGGTCAGCAGGCCCAGCACCTTCACGGTCCGGCCGGTCCTGGAGCGCCGCGCGTTCTTCCGGGCGAGCTTCTGGATCTGCTGGGCGGAGACCTGACCGCGCAGCGCGACCAGGGCGGCGGCGCCGCGCGCGGCGGCCTCGTCCGCCACCGGTGACGCGACGGCCACGGCGTGTTCGATCTTCGGGCGCGAGTAATCGGCGGCCTGCCGAGCGGCCTTTCGGGTGCGAAGGGCGGCTTCCTGCGCGGCGAGGTCCACCTTCGGCGGCACATGCGCGCGGGCGTGCTCCAGACGCGGGGCGAGCCGGGCGTCGTACTGCTCGCGGGCCTGTTCGGCGGCCTGCGAGACCACGGGCGCCAGCCGTACGCGTGCCTCTTGCGCGTAGTACGCGGCACGCTCCTTGGCCGTGTCGGCGTAGGGCGCCACCACTTCCGCGGCGTGCAGCACGCTGTCCTTCGCCGAGCCGGTCGCGGCGCGCACGCTGTCGATGCGGGTCACGGGTTTCCTCCTCCTCGGTGGCGTACGGTAATTCGACTTTCCACCCTTTTACGGATCATGCCTGTCAACAGTCCGGGCGGCATTCGAGGACGGGCATATGGGTGCCGATCGCGCCCCTCGGGCTCGATCACGGGTAACGGAAGCTCGCTGTCGACCCTGCCACGGATCGTCCTCGCGCGCCGCTTTCCCGGCATAAGTCGTGGCCGTAGGGCGACGTCGGGACCCGGCCGTGCGAGGATCGGGTAGTCACAGAAAGACAACGGAAGGCAGATCGTGGCTGAGCAGCTTTACGCCACCCTGAAGACCAACCACGGCGACATCGAGGTCCGGCTGTTCCCGAACCACGCGCCCGTCACGGTCAGGAACTTTGTCGAGCTGGCCCAGGGCGAGCGCGAGTGGACCAACCCGAGCACCGGTCAGAAGACCAAGGACCGCCTCTACGACGGCACGGTCTTCCACCGTGTCATCAGCGGTTTCATGATCCAGGGCGGCGACCCGCTGGGTAACGGCACCGGTGGCCCCGGCTACCAGTTCGAGGACGAGTTCCACCCGGACCTGTCCTTCAACAAGCCGTACCTGCTGGCCATGGCCAACGCCGGCCCGCGCACCAACGGCTCGCAGTTCTTCATCACCGTCTCCCCGACCGCGTGGCTGACCGGCAAGCACACCATCTTCGGCGAGGTCACCGACCCGGCCGGCCAGAAGGTCGTCGACGCCATCGCGGGCGTCCCCACCGGCCGAAACGACCGTCCGGCCCAGGACGTCGTCATCGAGTCGGTCGTCGTCGAGAAGCGTGAGGGCTGAGCCCACCGCTTCCCGAGGACTCCCACAGGGAACCAAACGCCCCGCTCGTCCGTAAGGATGAGCGGGGCGGGGTGTTTGCCGCAGGCAGTGCCATGACGAGCAAGGGGATCGATCCGATGGACCAGGCCGCCGACAGCGGCAGCGCGCGGGACGCGCGGAGCCTGCCCGGGTGCTACCGGCACCCGGACCGCGAGACCGGCGTGCGCTGCACCCGCTGCGAACGCCCCATCTGCCCCGAGTGCATGGTCAGCGCCTCGGTCGGCTTCCAGTGCCCCGACTGCGTGCGCGGCGGCTCCGGCGCGGGACCGGCTCCGGCCGCCGCCCGCCCCCGTACGGTCGCGGGCGGCGCGGTGACGTCCGACCCCCGCCTGCTCACCAAGATCCTCATCGGGATCAACATCGCGGTGTTCATCGCCATCCAGGCCGACAGCTCGCTCGTCGAGCATCTGGTCCTCTACGGCGCCTGGCCGCCGAAGCCGTTCGCGCCGACCTCGGGAGTCGCCGGGGGCGAGTGGTACCGCTTCGTGACGTCGATGTTCGCGCACCAGGAGTACTGGCACATCGGCTTCAACATGCTGAGCCTGTGGTGGATCGGCGGTCCGCTGGAGGCGGCCCTCGGCCGGGCCCGCTATCTGGCCGTCTACGTCGTGTCCGGGCTGGCTGGCGGGGCGCTGACCTATCTGCTCGCCGCGCCCTCACAGGCCTCGCTCGGCGCCTCCGGCGCGATCTTCGGTCTCTTCGGGGCCACCGCCGTGCTGATGCGCCGCCTCAACTACGACATGCGGCCGGTCATCGCGCTGCTGGTGATCAACCTGATCATCACCTTCGGGTTCGGCAACATCGCGTGGCAGGCGCACATCGGCGGGCTGGTCGCCGGCGTCGTGACCGGGTACGGGATGGTCCACGCGCCGCGCCGCAGACGGGCGCTGGTCCAGTACGGCACCTGTGCGCTCGTCCTGGTGGTCGCGGTGGTCCTCGCGCTGGTCAGGACCGTTCAGCTCACCTGACACCCCACCGTTGTCCACAGCGTGTGCCGGATCTTGTGCACGCTGTGGCCACACAGCTGTGCCCGCCGTCGCTCGAATGTGTTTCCGCAGGTCAGGCCGGTGCGAATGCGTGTGCGGGAACCGATAGGGCAGTCACACCGGCGTCAACCGCCGATGAGTTATCCACAGATCGTAGTCTTTTCCCCAGGAGGGTGTGGATACATCTACGGCCTGTGGATAACTCAGTGGATAGCCGTGGGCAGAACTACTTCCACTGCGTGGAGACACCGAAGCCGGCGGCGATGAAGCCGAAGCCGACCACGATGTTCCAGTTGTCCAGCGCGTCGATGGGCAGCGAACCGTCGGTCACATAGAAGACGACGATCCAGGCCAGGCCGATGAGGAACATCGCCAGCATGACGGGTGCGACCCAGGAACGGTTGGTCAGCCTGATGGCCTGCGCCTGCTTGGCCGCGGGCGGCGTGTAGTCGGCCTTCTTGCGGATACGTGACTTCGGCACGAGGGTCTCTCCTGTCGAGCGCGCTGCGTGGCCGCGCAGGTAACTGGGTCGGGCTCGGGGCAGCGTACAAGGGGCCAACATGACGACTCTGTGTGCTCCCCCGGGCGTCCGTTAGCGTAGTGCTTCCGCGGCGCCGAAGGAGATAAGGGTACGTTGAGCAATTCTGCCGACTCCCCAGGGACGGGATCAACGGGTTCCGGACCCGGCCCCGGTCGTGGACCGCGTGTCCGGCCGGTGCGCCTGCTCACGGCGGCGGTCTTCGCCCTCGCCGGGCTCATCTTCTTCACCAGCTTCGACACCGCCAAGGGTACGGACATCCGGCAGGACGGCTCCCTGCTCAAGCTCTCCGACCTGATCCAGCAGCGCAGCCGCAAGAACAAGGAGCTGGACGAGTCCAACGCGACCCTGCGCGGCAAGGTCGACTCGCTCGCCGAGAACGACGACGGCAGCAGCAAGGCCCAGGACCAGAAGCTCGCCGGCCTCGAGTCGAGCGCCGGAACCGACAGGCTGACCGGCAAGGCGATCTCCGTCACACTGAACGACGCCCCGCCCAACGCCACCGCCAAGCTTCCCGGCTATCCCGAGCCGCAGCCCGACTACCTGGTCATCCACCAGCAGGACCTCCAGGCAGTGGTGAACGCTCTCTGGCAGGGCGGTGCCAAGGGCATCAAGGTCATGGACCAGCGGCTGATCTCCACCAGCGCCGTGCGCTGCGTCGGCAACACCCTGATCCTCCAGGGCCGCGTCTACTCCCCGCCCTACAAGATCACGGCGATCGGGGACCCCGGAAAGCTGCAGCAGGCGCTCGCGGCGAGCAAGGCGATCCAGACCTACATGGTCTACGTCAACGTCTACGGCCTCGGCTGGAAAGTCACCGAGGACGGGACGGTGACTCTTCCGGGTTACTCGGGCACAGTGGATCTGCACTACGCGAAGCCGGTGGAGTAGCCGGGCAAGCAGCGAGGGTCCCCTGTCAGGAGCCGCCGGTGCGCGTGATCGTCAAGGCCGTCAGCGAACTGTGCATCACCGTCGGCACCCTGATCGTGCTCTTCGTCGCCTACCTGCTGTTCTGGACGGGTGTGCGGGCCGACAGTGCCATGAGCGACCAGATCGACCGGCTGCACCGGCAGTGGTCGACGGGTGACGCCCGACCCGAGGACGCCACCGGCGAGCGGACGGTGACCGTGCGGGCTCCCGGGCCGTACCACCCCGGCAGGGCCTTCGCGATCATGTACGTCCCGCGGCTCGGTTTCACGTGGAACAAGCCCGTGCTGGAGGGCACCGGCACGGACGTGCTGCGCAGGGGGCTTGCCCACTACACCGGCACGGCCCGGCTCGGGCAGGAGGGCAACTTCGCGGTCGCCGGCCACCGGCGCACGTACGGAGACCCCTTCAAGGACTTCCCCCGGCTGCGCAGGGGTGACGCGGTGGTGCTCACGGACGGCACGACCTGGTTCACGTATCGGATCGACAAAGGGCCTTACAAAACCGTGCCGACGGACGTTGAGGTGATCGACCCTGTGCCACGTAAATCCGGGTACACGCGTCCGGGCCGGTATCTGACGCTGACCACGTGCGATCCGGAATGGGGGCACAGTCACCGGCTGATCGTCTGGGCGCACCTGGACTCCACGCGGCCCGTGGAGACAGGCGAACCGGAGGCTCTGCGCCGTTAGTCTGGTGACGTACGGCGTGGGTGTGGTGCCGTAGGGACACGGAAGGGACGGCAAGGGACGGCATGTACGGCTGGATCTGGCGGCATCTGCCGGGCAACGTGTGGGCGAAGGCCCTCCTCTCGCTCGTACTGGTTCTGGCCGTGGTCTACGTCCTCTTCCAGTACGTCTTCCCGTGGGCCGAGCCGCTCCTGCCCTTCAACGATGTGACGGTGGACAACCAGTGAGTGCGCGGATTCTCGTCGTCGACAACTACGACAGCTTCGTCTTCAACCTCGTGCAGTACCTGTACCAGCTGGGCGCCGAGTGCGAGGTGCTGCGCAACGACGAGGTGTCGACGGCGCACGCCCAGGACGGCTTCGACGGCGTACTGCTCTCGCCCGGCCCCGGCACCCCCGAGGAGGCGGGCGTCTGCGTGGACATGGTCCGCCACTGCGCCGCCACCGGCGTCCCGGTCTTCGGCGTGTGCCTCGGCATGCAGTCGATGCAGGTGGCGTACGGCGGTGTGGTGGACCGGGCGCCGGAGCTGCTGCACGGCAAGACCTCGCCGGTCGAGCACACGGGCCGGGGCGTCTTCGCGGGCCTGCCCTCGCCTTTCACGGCGACCCGGTACCACTCCCTGGCCGCCGAGCCGGCCACGGTCCCGGCCGAGCTGGAGGTGACCGCCCGCACGCACGACGGGATCATCATGGGCCTGCGCCACCGGGAACTCCCGGTCGAGGGTGTGCAGTTCCATCCCGAGTCGGTGCTGACCGAGCACGGCCACCGGATGCTGGCCAACTGGCTTCAGGAGTGCGGCGACCAGGGTGCCGTGGCGAGGTCGGCGGGGCTCGCCCCGGTGGTGGGCAGGGCCACGGCGTGACCGCGCTGCGCCCCGAGCGCGAGGACTTGTACGGGCAGAGCCCGTACGAGTCCCGGGGCGGTGCGCCACGCCCCACTCGGGGTGCGGGCCGCCACGCCGGACGCCGGGACGATCCGCCGACCGCACCGATGCCGGCCGTGGAGCCGCTGCCCGGCCCCGGGCCCGCTCCGACGTCCGGTGCCTTCCCCCCGGGCGGTGCCTTTCCCGCGGGCGGCTCCTTCCCGGGCGCCGACGACGAGACGATGGCGCTGCGGATCCCGGGACCCGCGCACCGCGGCCCCGAACGCGATCCCCAAGGCGCCTCTGCGGCCTCCGCCGGCCCTTCCGCCACCGGAATCACGCCGGGCGGCCGCGCGGCCCGCAGAAAGGCCGCCAAGCGGCGTGGTGGCCGCCACGGCGGGCACCGCGAGCCGGCACCGCCGTCGGGTGGCGCGCCCGCCGCGCCCGCTTCGGCGGCCGGGCGGCCGCTGTCCCGGGTGGAGGCCCGGCGCCGGGCGCGGCAGCGCAAACCGGGCCCGGCCGTCCTGGCGAGCCGGGCGATCGGCGAGGTGTTCATCACCACCGGCGTGCTGATGCTGCTCTTCGTCACCTACCAGCTGTGGTGGACCAACGTTCGCGCCCACGCCCAGGCGGGCAGTGAGGCGCACCAGCTCCAGGACGACTGGGCCAGCGGCAAGCGCAACCCCGGGGTCTTCGCGCCGGGGCAGGGCTTCGCCATCCTGCACATCCCCAAGCTGGACGTGGTCGCGCCGATCGCGGAGGGCGTCAGCAACGAGAAGGTGCTCGACAAGGGCATGGTCGGGCACTACGGCGAGGGCCCGCTGAAGACGGCGATGCCCGACGCCAGGACCGGCAACTTCGGGCTCGCGGCGCACCGCAACACGCACGGCGAACCGTTCCGGTACATCAACCGGCTCACGCACGGCGACGCGGTCGTGGTCGAGACGCAGGACAAGTACTTCGTCTACCAGGTGACCTCGACGCTCCCGGTGACACCGCCGTCCAACACCAGCGTGCTGAACCCTGTCCCCCGGGGCTCGGGCTTCACCGGCCCCGGCCGCTACATCACCCTCACCACCTGTACGCCGGAGTTCACCAGCAAGTACCGGCTGATCGTCTGGGGCAAGATGGTCGAGGAACGCCCGCGCAGCAAGGGCAAGCCGGACGCGCTCATCGAGTAGGGCGCATCGAGTAAGGCAGAGGAACTGTGGCAGCGACCGCCGACGAGACCGAAGAACACACGGACGCGTCCGACCCGGAGCCCGCCCCGCGCCGGCGTCCCGGCCGGATCGCGCTGACGGTCAGCGTCTTCGGTGAACTCCTCATCACAGCGGGCCTGTTGCTCGCCCTGTTCGTCGTCTACTCGCTGTGGTGGACGAACGTCATAGCGGACCGCAAGGCCGACCGGGAGGCCGACCGGGTCCGCGACCACTGGGCCGCCGCCCCCGACTCCGCGCCCGGCGCGCTGGACACCAAGGACGGCATCGGCTTCCTGCACGTGCCGGCCATGCGCAACGGCGAGGTGCTGGTCGAGAAGGGCACCGACACCGATGTCCTGAACGACGGCGTGGCCGGCTACTACACCGACCCGGCCAAGGCCACGCTGCCCATGTCCGGCAAGAAGGGCAACTTCACCCTCGCCGCCCACCGGGACGGCCACGGCGCGAAGTTCCACAACATCGACAAGCTGAGGAAAGGCGACCCGATCGTCTTCGAGACGAAGGACGACTGGTACGTCTACCGGGTCTACTCCGTCCTCCCCGAGACCTCGAAGTACGACGTCAGGGTCCTCTCGCAGATCCCCGAGGAGTCCGGCAGGAAGAAGGCCGGCCACTACATCACGCTGACGACCTGCACCCCGGTCTACACGAGCCGCTATCGCTACGTGGTCTGGGGCGAACTGGTCCGGGTGCAGAAGGTGGACGGCAAGCGGACCCCGCCGAAGGAACTGCGCGGCTGAACCGCGGCTCGAAGGACAAAAAGGCCCCCGGCGTCGAGGACGCCGGGGGCCTTTCGCCGTCGGTGACGCGTCAGCCGTTGATGCCGCCGAAGATGCCGCCGCCCCCGTTGCCGCCATTACCGCCGTTGCCGCCGTTGCCGCCACCGCCGCCGAAGTCGACGGTGGTCAGGACGATCTGGGCGGTGCCCGGGTCGGCCTGGGTGCCCTGCTGCGGGTTCTGGCTGAGCACGCGCGCGTTGTCGTCGCTCGCGCCGTTGACCTGGATGTTGTTGAAACCCTTGTCCTGCAGGATCTTCCGGGCGTCCTTCAGGGTCTGACCCTGGACGTTCGGCACGTCGGTCTGCGTGGGCTGGGTGACCTTGCCGACGTTGACCGTCACGTTGGTGTTCTTGGCGACCTGCTGGCCCGCCGCCGGGTTGGTCGACAGGACCTTGCCGTCGTCGTCCGGGTTGGTGGTGGCGGTGTCGTTGCAGGCGGCCACCAGACCCAGCCCCTGCAGCTCGGCCTTGGCCTCGTCACAGGACTTGCCGACCAGGTCGCCCGGGATGCTCACCTTCTCCTCCGCCTTGGCGACGGTGAGGGTGATCGTGGAGCCCTTCTGCCGGCTCGTGCCGCCCTCCGGGTTCTGGGACAGGACCACGTCGGGCGTCTGCGGGGAGACCTGGGTCTTCTTCTCGACGACGAAGCCCTTCTCCTTGAGCTGTGCCTCGGCCTGGGCGAACTGGGCGCCCCGCACGTCCGGCACGTCGATCTTCGGAGCGCCCTTGGAGACCACCAGGTCGACGGTGGAGTTCTTGGCCACCTTCGTCGCGGCGTCCGGGTTCTGCTTGCACACCCGGCCCGCGGGCTGGTCGTCGCAGGGAGCCTTGGTGATCGACACCTTCAGGTCGACGTTGGCGGCCATCTTCTCGGCCGTCTTCTGCGGCTGGCCGACGAAGGAGGGCACCGACACCTTGCCGTCGCCCGTGTTGGCGCCGCTGAACGCCCACTTGCCGATCAGGATCGCGCCGATCAGGACCAGGATGCCCGCGACCACGAGGAGGATCGTGGAGGTACTGGACTTTCTCTGCTGCTGGCGCCGGCGGTCGGGGCGGTCGTCGTAGCCGTATCCGCCGTCGTCCGGGTTCATCGGCGGGAGCATGCTGGTCGCCCCCGCGCCGCCGTCCGAGCGCAGGGCCGTGGTCGCCTGGTCGTCGGGGTAACCGCCGTAGCCCACCGCGCCCATGGCGGCCGTCGCGGCGACCGGCTGGCCGTCGAGACAGGCCTCGATGTCGGCGCGCATCTCGTCGGCCGACTGGTAGCGGTAGTTCGGGTCCTTGACCAGAGCCTTCAGGACGATGGCGTCCATCTCGGGGGTGATCTCGGGGTCGAAGACCGACGGCGACTGCGGTTCCTCGCGGACGTGCTGGTAGGCCACGGCCACGGGGGAGTCGCCCACGAACGGCGGGCGGACCGTCAGCAGCTCGTACAGCAGGCAACCGGTCGAGTACAGGTCCGAGCGGGCGTCGACCTGCTCGCCCTTCGCCTGCTCCGGCGAGAGGTACTGGGCCGTGCCGATGACCGCCGCCGTCTGCGTCATCGTCATACCGGAGTCGCCCATCGCACGGGCGATACCGAAGTCCATCACCTTGACCTGGCCGTTGCGCGTCAGCATGACGTTCGCCGGCTTGATGTCGCGGTGGACGATGCCGCTGCGATGGGCGTACTCCAGGCCCTGGAGGATGCCGATGGTCATCTCCATCGCGCGCTCGGGCAGCAGCTTGCGCCCGGAGTGCAGCAGCTCACGGAGCGTGGAGCCGTCGACGTACTCCATGACGATGTACGGGATGGAGACCCCGTCGATGTAGTCCTCGCCCGTGTCGTAGACCGCGACGATCGCGGGATGGTTGAGCGAGGCGGCCGACTGGGCCTCCCGGCGGAACCGGGCCTGGAAGGACGGGTCGCGCGCGAGGTCCGCGCGCAGCGTCTTCACCGCCACGGTGCGACCGAGCCGGGTGTCATGCGCGAGGTAGACCTCCGCCATGCCACCACGGCCGAGCACCTGGCCCAGCTCGTACCGGCCGCCGAGGCGACGCGGCTCTTCCATAGCTACCTACCAGCCCTCTCCGTCGGTCTCGGCCGGCACATCCGTATGCGTCCGAGGCTGCCGTCCGGGCCTACGGTACCCGGCTCGCTTTGTATGACCTGGCCAAGCCCGGAACCCGATACAGGACCGGTATCGCAACGTGCATCGATGTGAAAAGGATGTGAGCGGGTTCACTACGGTGAGCCGGTTGTCTCACGTCCGTGGGCCGACGGTCTCACTTCTTGCCCTTGACGACCGCCTCCATCACGCTCTTCGCGATCGGCGCGGCCAGGCCGCCACCGGAGATGTCGTCACGGTTGGCGTTCTCGTCCTCGACCACCACGGCCACGGCGACCGGCGAGCTGCCGTCGGGCATCTTGGCGTAGGAGACGAACCACGCGTACGGGTTGGCGCTGTTCGCCACACCGTGCTGGGCGGTACCGGTCTTGCCGCCGACGACGACGCCGTTGATCTGCGCGTTCTTGCCCGTGCCGTCCTTGACGACCGTCTCCATCATCGACTGCAGGATCTGCGCGTTCGCGGGCGTCAGCGGCCGGCTCATCTCCTCCGGCTGGGTCTTGGCGACCGGGTCCACGTTGGAGGACTGCAGCGTGTCGACCATGTACGGCTTCATCAGCTTGCCGTCGTTGGCGACCGCCGAGGCGACCATGGCCATCTGCAGCGGGGTGGCGGCGGTGTTGAACTGGCCGATGGAGGACAGCGCGGTCTGCGACGGGTTCATGTTGTCGGAGAACACCGAGGCGTTGGAGCGGGTCGGGGTGAACTGCTCGGAGTCGAAGCCGAACTTCTTCGCCTCGGCGAGCATCTTGTCGTTGCCGAGGTCGGCGCCGATCTTGCCGAACACGGAGTTGCAGGACCAGCGGAGCGCCTCACGCATGGTGGCGTTCTCGCAGGGGATGTTGCCCTCGTTCTTCAACTGCGTGGTGGTGCCCGGCATGGTCCACGGCAGCGGCGACCTGGTCTTCTCGTCGGCCGACTTGTACAGCCCGTTCTCCAGCGCGGCCGCCGCGGTGACCACCTTGAAGGTGGAGCCCGGCGGGTAGGTCTCGCGCAGCGCCCGGTTCAGCATCGGGTCGGCGGGGTTGTTCTTCTTCTGCAGCTTGTCCCAGGCCTTGCCGTCGGCGTCGGTGTTGCCCGCGAAGGACGAGGGGTCGTACGACGGGTACGAGGCAAGCGCGAGGATCTTGCCAGTGGACGGCTCCAAGGCCACGACGGCGCCCTTGCCGCCCTGGCGCTGCAGACCGCCGTACGCCGCCTTCTGCGCGGCGGCGCTGAGAGTCGTGACGACGTTGCCGCCCTGCTGCTCCTTACCGGTGATCATGTCCAGCGTCTTGCGGAAGAACAGCCGGTCGTCGTTGCCGGTGAGAATGCCGTCGTCGATCTTCTCCAGGAAGCTGCCGTCGAAGGCCTGGGAGGAGTACCCGGTGACCGGCGCCCACATGGGCCCGTTCTTGTACGTCCGCTTGTACTTGAAGTCGCCGTGCTTGGCCTCGACCGAGCCGGTTATCGGCTCGCCGTCGACGACGATGTCGCCCCGCGGGTGCGCGTAGCGCTCGATGGTCACACGGCGGTTGTTCGGATCGGCGCGCAGTTTGTCGGCCTGGGCGTACTGCAGCCAGTTGTCACGGATCAACAACGCCAGGACGAGGAGTCCGCAGAAAATGGCGATGCGGCGCAATGGCTTGTTCACGTCCGGCCTTTCCACAAGCTAACAGGGGCGCCTGTTGCTTCAGTCTCTCGGTGCCGATGGTGCTGGCGCTCATCTTGGCCGCCCACAGTCTAGAGGCAGTGGCTGTGCTCACCGGGCGGGGCTGTGGATAACGACTGCCCCATAGACGTACCGGAGGTATGAGCGGTTCCGGAAGCTGTCCCCTCGTCCGGGAGCCGGCACTTCACCGCGGCGCCGAGTACGGCGGCCGCCCCCACCGCGACGGGGCTTGCCCTGCGAACCCATGTGAAGCATGACGTCCCCCACTGTGCCGAGCGTCCCTAAGTCTGGGACGCCGATGATCGTCAATGGCTCCAGCGGGCGGCAACCGGAAAACGATCTTGATGGGAGTGGTCGTCACGGGCCGGCGGGGCTGGTTCCACCGGGGCGGACCACCTGGGTCATCTCCGCATCGGGGCTGGCAGCGGGCGTCGGTGCCGGGCGGCGGGCGGTGTCGCTGATGCGGATCAGGATGCCGATCAGCGCCCAGTTGGCCAGCACGGAGGAACCGCCCGAGGCCAGGAACGGCATCGTCATACCGGTCAGCGGGATGAGACCCATGACACCGCCGGCGACCACGAAGACCTGGAGGGCGAAGGCGCCGGACAGGCCGATGGCGAGCAGCTTGCCGAAGGGGTCGCGGGCCGCGAGGGCGGTGCGCACGCCGCGCTCCACGATCAGGCCGTAGATCAGCAGGATCGCCATGATGCCCGCGAGGCCGAGCTCCTCGCCGAAGGTCGCGAGGACGAAGTCGGAGTTGGCGGCGAACTTGATTAGGTCCGAGTGGCCCTGTCCCCAGCCGGTGCCGAGGGTGCCGCCGGAGCCGAACGCCCACAGGGACTGCTGGAGCTGGTCGGAGTGGAGGATGCCGTCGTGGGTGACCTGACGGCTGAGCTGGTACTCGCGCATCGGGTCGAGCCAGGCCTGCACACGCGTCTGGATGTGCGGCTCGAAGCTCGCCACGCCGACCGCGCCGACCGCGGACATCAGCAGACCGAAGACGATCCAGCTGGTCCGCTCGGTGGCGACGTACAGCATGATGACGAACATTCCGAAGAACAGCAGCGAGGTGCCCAGGTCGGTCTCGAAGACGAGGATGAGGATCGAGATCGCCCAGACGACCACGATCGGGCCGAGGTCGCGGCCACGCGGCAGGTACAGGCCCATGAAGCGGCGGCTGGCCAGGGCCAGGGCGTCGCGCTTCACCATCAGGTAGCCGGCGAAGAAGATCGCCAGGATGATCTTGGCGAACTCACCGGGCTGCAGCGAGCCGAGACCGGGGATCCTGATCCAGATCTTCGCGCCGTAGATGTTGGCGCCGAGGCCCGGCACCAGCGGCAGGATCAGCAGGACCAGCGCGCCGAACATCGAGATGTAGGTGTAGCGCTGCAGGACGCGGTGGTCCTTCAGGAAGATCAGCACCACGGCGAACACGGCGATGGCCAGGGCGGTGTAGAGCAGCTGGCGGGGCGCGGCGGCGGAGAAGTGGGGCAGTGACTGGAGCAGCTTCGACTGGTCGAGCCGCCAGATGACCACCAGACCGAGCCCGTTGAGCAGGGTCGCCAGCGGCAGCAGCAGCGGGTCGGCGTACGGCGCGAACTTGCGCACCGCGAGGTGGGCGACGCCGGCCAGCAGCGCGAGGCCGAGGCCGTAGCTCAGCAGACCGGTGGGCACCTGGTCGTCGATGGCCAGGCCCACGTTGGCGTAGGCGAACACCGGGATGACCACGGCGAAGACCAGCAGGGCCAGCTCGGTGTTGCGGCGACTGGGTGCGCCGATCGCCCCGATCGTGGACGTGTGGTGCGTCGGCGAATTGGAAGTACTGCTCATCGTGTGACAGGGCCTCTCACGGCGTGCCTACTGCGTGCCGCACTGATTGACGACCTTCTGCTCATCCTCGGAGAGGCTCGGGCCGGGGTGGGGAGTGGCGGTCGCGGACGGTTTCGGAGACATCGAGGGCGAGCCCTTCGGCTTCGACGTCCCCGACGGGTTCGGCGACGGTGATGCCTTGGACGTGAAGGAGGCACGGGTGGTTCCCGTCGCTCCCGCGGTGACGCCCCGGCCCGTCTTGGAGGGCTTCCCACTGGGGACGGCCGCGCGCTCCGCCTGCTTCCGGCATGCCGAGGCCTGCACGGACAGCGCCTCGATCTTCGTCCGGGCCTGCTGGAGGCCGTCCGCCGTGATCGTGTTCTTGACCTGCTTCTGCTGGTAGGGCGGCAGGTACTTGAGTTCGATCTCGGGGTGGTCGGTGTCCACCTTCGACAGCGAGACCCAGGCCAGATCCTGGCTGATCCCCCGGTACAGCGCCACGTGCTCGCCGTTGGCGCCGACGTAGTACTGCGTCTGCGTCCAGCGGTAGCCGCCGTACAGACCGCCGCCGATGACGGCGAGGGCGAGAACGCCGTAGAAGGATCTCTTCAGCCACCTGCGCCGGGGGCGCGGCTTGGTGAAGTCGCCGTCGGCGTAGTCGTCGAAGCTGCCGTCGGGCTCGTACCCGGCGGAGCCACCGGAGCCGGGCGGTCCGAACTCGCCGCCCCCGTGGCCCTGGCGGCCCAGGTGGGAGGCGCGACCGGCCGGGGTCTGCATGATGCCGTTGTCGTGCAGGTGGTGCTGGTTCTCGGCGACGGCGCCGACCACGACCGGCTGGTCGGACAGCTGCCCGGCGAGGGTGTCACCGGTGTCCAGGTCGAGGACGTCGGCGACGATGACGGTGATGTTGTCGGGGCCGCCGCCGCGCAGCGCGAGCTGGATCAGCTCCTGCACGGTCTCCTGCGGACCCTGGTAGCTGGCGAGGGTCTCCTCCATCGTCTGGTGGGAGACGACGCCGGACAGGCCGTCGGAGCAGATCAGATAGCGGTCGCCGGCCCGGACCTCGCGGATCGACAGGTCCGGCTCGACGTGCTCGCCACTGCCGAGGGCGCGCATCAGCAGGGAGCGCTGCGGATGGGTGGTGGCCTCTTCCTCGGTGATCCGGCCCTCGTCGACCAGCCGCTGCACCCAGGTGTGGTCCTGCGTGATCTGCGTCAGCACACCGTCACGCAGGAGATACGCGCGGGAGTCGCCGACGTGTACGAGGCCGAGCCGCTGACCGGTCCACAGCAGGGCGGTGAGCGTCGTGCCCATGCCCTCCAGCTGGGGGTCCTCCTCGACCATGGCGCGCAGCTGGTCGTTGGCGCGCTGCACCGCCTGGCCGAGCGAGGTGAGGATGTCGGAGCCGGGCACGTCGTCGTCGAGCGTGACCAGGGTGGAGATGACCTCGGAGGAGGCGACCTCACCGGCCGCCTGGCCGCCCATGCCGTCGGCGATGGCGAGCAGGCGGGGGCCGGCGTAACCGGAGTCCTCGTTGCCCTCCCGGATCATGCCCTTGTGCGATCCGGCGGCAAAGCGCAGTGACAGACTCATGCGCACCTCGCCCGTCGGCTCCGGGTACAGCCGGTCGTGTCGAGCCACACTGCCCACCCTCCGGTCGGGAGCGCGCCGGAGACCGGGTGGCGGCCTGCCGCTGCGTGCTCGCTCCGCTCGCGCTCACTCATGACGTAGTACTACTTCCGCAGCTCGATGACGGTCTTGCCGATGCGGATCGGCGCGCCCGGCGAGATCGGCGTGGGAGTCGTCAGCCGGGACCGGTCCAGATAGGTGCCGTTGGTGGAGCCGAGATCCTCGACGATCCACTGCCCGTCCCGGTCCGGGTAGATCCTGGCATGACGGCTGGAGGCGTAGTCGTCGTCCAGCACGATCGTGGAGTCGTGCGCCCGGCCCAGCGTGATCGTCTGGCCTTGCAGCGCGACCGTGGTGCCGGTGAGGGTGCCTTCTGTCACGACCAGCTTGGTGGGGGCGTTGCGCCGCTGTCGGCCGCCGCCCTGCTGGCCGCGCTGCGGCGGGGGCGCGGCCTGCTGCCGGGGAGTCTGCTGCCGGCCGGCCTGCTGCTGGCGGCCCGCCTCCCGGCGCGCGCCGCGCTGCGTGACACGCGTGCCGAACAGGTCGCTCCGGATGACCTGCACGGCCACGATCACGAACAGCCACAGTACGGCCAGGAAACCCAACCGCATGACCGTGAGGGTCAGCTCTGACATTGCCCCCGCTTCACCCTTCGGCTTGCCTATAGATAACGGTGGTGCTGCCCACGACGATCCGCGAGCCGTCGCGGAGCGTAGCGCGGGTGGTGTGCTGTCCGTCCACCACGATGCCGTTGGTGGAGCCGAGGTCCTGGATCGTCGAGGGCGTTCCGGTCCTGATCTCGCAGTGCCGGCGCGAGACGCCGGGGTCGTCGATCCGCACGTCGGCCTCGGTGCTGCGGCCCATCACCAGCGTCGCGTGGGAGATCTGGTGGCGGGTGCCGTTGATCTCGATCCAGTAGCGGGTGCGCGCGCCGCTCATCGGGGGAGCCGCGGGCCGCTGGGTGGCGGGCTGCGGGTAGCCGTAGCCGCCGGGCCGGGTGCCGGGCGGCGGCGCGGACGGCATCGGCGGCGGGGCGGCGGGGGCGGCCGGCGGGTATCCGTAGCCGCCGGGGGCGCCCGGTCCGGGACGGCCGCCGGGCGGCGGGCCCGCGGGGGCCTGCGGCGCGGCCTGTGGGCCCGCCTGCTGGCTGCTGGAGGAGGCGAGGGTGCGCGAGCGCACCCGGTACAGGCCGGTGTCGAGGTCGTCGGCCTTCTCCAGGTTGACCTTGATCGGCCCCATGAAGGTGTAGCGCTGCTGCTTGGCGTAGTCGCGCACCATCCCGGCCAGCTCGTCGCCGAGCTGCCCGGAGTAGGGGCTGAGCCGCTCGAAGTCCGGCGTGCTCAGCTCCACGATGAAGTCGTTCGGTACGACGGTGCGGTCACGGTTCCAGATGGTCGCGTTGTTGTCGCACTCCCGCTGGAGCGCACCGGCGATCTCCACGGGCTGGACCTCGGACTTGAAGACCTTGGCGAAGGTGCCGTTCACCAGGCCTTCGAGACGCTGCTCGAACTTCTTCAGGACTCCCATGGGGCACCTCCTCCGTCCCTGCCGTTTCCTTGCCCTGCTGTCTGCATCCGGCTTGCCGGGTACCGCTGATCCTGCCCGGCCGGCCGGTCCTGCTCGTTCCGCTCGCTGATCGTATCTACGCGCCCGGCAATCAGCCGGTTCCCCCAGCGGCTCCCCTTCGAACTCCTGGTACGCGTCCTGCTGCCATGGATCGTAGAGGGGGGCGAAGTCCAGTGTCCCGCACCTCGGTGTGAGCCCGGCCCTCCTCCCGGGGAGATGGCCCGGACCGGTACGAGGTTGATACGTGAACAGGCACTCCTTGAAACCTGTACCCGCGCGGTGGGGCGGGTCCGCGGGGCCCGGAAGGGATGTGAACCCACCCCGTACGGCGTGCTAATGTTCTGCATGTCGGAAGGGGCCAGCCCGAGAGGGCAGGGATCGGAAGACACACCCAATGCGCGGGTGGCGGAATAGGCAGACGCGCTGGATTCAGGTTCCAGTGCCCGAAAGGGCGTGGGGGTTCAACTCCCCCCTCGCGCACAGAGAAACCGGAAACGGGTCTCGCCGGTGACGAAAGTCACGGCGGGGCCCGTTTCTCGTTGTACCCGCGACTGTGAGGGATCGCACAGGCGGGAGCGGGGGACTGTCGGCCCTGCCGGTGAGCTAAGTCACTGACGGCACGGGCACGGGCGGGGTCGTGGGCGCCTGTGTCGTGGCCGTGGCGGCCGGCGCGGGGGCGACGCCGTGGGGCCGGCGGTGAGTTGTCCACAGGGTCTGACGCGTTTCGGCCACCGGCGGTACGGTCTGTGCCAGTTGATGTTCGTCCGGGCGCCTGTTCGAGGGCGTACGGGGAGTGCGGGGGAGGCGGTCGTGGTGACCGGAACCGGTGGGGGAGCGGCGGACACCGTCGGCCAGGAGATACGTCGGTTGCCCCGGATGCGCGGATTCGCCCGGTGGCCGGCGCAGGGCTCCCCCAAGGCGGAGGGCAAGGCGCTCCGCGCGCGCGTGCCGCGTGCCGCGCACCGCGCCCTGGACCTGGACGCCGGCCGTCCCGACGCGGTGAGCGCGGTCGAGGAGTCCAACGCCGGCCGCATACCCGAGCTGACGCCGATCAGGGTCGGCCGGATGGCGGCCACCCCCTTCGCCTTCCTGCGCGGGTCGGCCGGGCTCATGGCCTACGACCTGGCCCGCACGCCCATGACCGGGATCGGCGCCCAGCTGTGCGGTGACGCCCACGCGGCCAACTTCGGTCTCTACGGCGACGCCCGCGGTGGCCTGGTCATCGACCTCAACGACTTCGACGAGACCGTGCACGGCCCCTGGGAGTGGGACCTCAAGCGGCTCGCGGCCTCGCTGGTGCTCGCCGGGCGGGAGGCCGGCGCCGACGAGGACACCTGCCGTGCGGCGGCCCAGGACACGGCCGGCGCCTATCGGCGCACCATGCGGCTGCTGGCCAAGCTGCCCGTGCTGGACGCCTGGAACGCGATCGCCGACGAGGAACTGGTCTCCCACACCGACGCCCACGACCTGCTCGGCACCTTGCAGCGGGTCTCGGAGAAGGCCCGGGCCAACACCAGCGGCCGGTTCGCGGCGAAGGCGACCGAGGAGGTGGCGGACGGCGGGCGCCGGTTCGTGGACGCCCCGCCGGTGCTGCGCAGGATCCCGGACGCCGAGGCCGCAGCGGTCGCCGGCGCCCTGGAGGAGTACGTGCACACCCTCGGTGAGGACCGTCACCCCCTCCTCGCCAGGCACGCGGTGCACGACGCGGCCTTCCGGGTGGTCGGCACCGGCAGCGTCGGTACCCGCTCCTACGTAGTGCTGCTCCTCGACCATCGTGAGCAGCCGCTGGTCCTGCAGGTGAAGGAGGCCCGCCCCTCGGCACTGGTCCCGCACCTGGTCACGGCCGGTTTCGAGGCGCCGACCGAGGGTCACGAGGGCCGCCGGGTGGTCCTCGGACAGAAGCGGATGCAGGTGGTCAGCGACATCCTGCTGGGCTGGACCACGGTCGACGGGCGCCCCTTCCAGGTGCGGCAGTTCCGCAACCGCAAGGGCAGCGTCGATCCGGCCGCCCTCGCCGCCGACCAGGTCGACGACTACGGCCGTATGACCGGCGCCCTGCTGGCCCGCGCCCACGCGCACAGCGCCGACCCGCGGCTGATCGCCGGCTACTGCGGCAAGAACGAGGAACTGGACGAGGCGATGGCCGACTTCGCGGTCGCCTACGCCGACCGCACCGAGGCGGATCACGCGGAACTGGTCGCGGGCGTCAGGGCGGGGCGGATCGCGGCCGAGCTCGGCGTCTGAGCGGGAGGCCGAGGAGAGGGGTGTGCGGGCGGCGGCCCTGCCGGTCGCCATGGTGGCCTACGCTGGTCGCGTGACGACCCCGGAAGCCGATCAGTCCCAGGCACCGCGGCCCGAGGAGCGGCTCGAACAGGCCGTCCGGGCCGCCGAGCAGGCGTTGATCGAGTTCGAGATCGCGGTGGAGACCTTCCGCGTCGAAGTCGAGAACTTCTCCCGGCTGCACGAGCAGCGGCTCGGCCCGCTCTACAGCCGCATCGAGGAGCTGGACGCCGAGATCGCGGAGGCGAAGGCCGCCCGCACCGGTGACCCCGAGGATGTTCTCCGCGCCGAGGAGGCCCGGGCCCGGGTGCTGCCGATCCCCGGCGTCGAGGAGCTGCTGCACGGCTGGATGGACGGCGAGGGCCTGTACCCGGAGGCCGCCGCCATGCTCACCGACCAGGCGGTGCGGCCCCCGCAGCGGGTACGGCCCAGCGACGAGGCCCGCAAGCTCTTCCGCGAGCTGGCCCGCAAGGCCCACCCCGATCTGGCGCAGGAGGAAGAGGAGCGGCAGCGGCGCGAGGAGTTCATCACGCGCGTGAACGCCGCCTACGCCCGTGGCGACGAGACCCTCCTCAGGGAACTGGCCGAGGAGTGGGCGGCCGGGCCCGTGCCTCCCGAGCGCAGTCCGAGCCCCGCCGAGGAGCTGTACGCCCGCCTCGAATGGCTCTCCCAGCGCAAGGAGATGCTCACCTTCGTCGCCCGCGAGCTGGAGGACGGCGCCATCGCCGGCATGCTCCGCCTCGCCCCCGACGACCCCGACGGGCTGCTGGAGGAGATCGCCGACCGGCTGCGCGCCGACATCGCCCAGCGCGAGGCCGACCTGGCGCACCTGCGAGGACAGGACTGAGCCACCCCCCGCTTCGGGTAGCGTCGGAGACATGAACTTCGGAGCTGGTGTGCCCACGGTCGGGATCACGGACCTCAAGGACGGTGACTTCCTGCTCGACGTCCGCGAGGACGACGAGTGGCAGGCGGGTCACGCCGAGGGTGCGCTGCACATCCCCATCAGCGAGTTCGTGGCCCGCTACGGCGAGCTGACCGAGGCCGCCCCGCAGGACGGCCGGGTCCACGTCATCTGCCGTTCCGGCGGTCGCTCGGCCCAGGTCACCATGTATCTGGTGCAGCAGGGCATCGACGCGGTGAACGTCGACGGCGGTATGCAGGTCTGGCAGGCCGCCGGCCGTTCGGTGATCACGGACGACGGCAAGCCGGGCTTCGTGCTGTAGCCGGCCCGCGCGGGTCCGCCTCAGCCGAGCGGATGCGCCGCCAGCAGATCCCCGAGCCGCTCCTCGTAGGCCGCCGCCGGGCCGAGCGCCAGCTCCAGGTGCTTGGCCCAGGCGTGGTACCGGTGCAGTGAGTAGTCGGTGTCGGCACCGAATCCGCCGTGCAGATGCTGGGCGGTCTGCACCACCCGGCGCACGCCCTCCGCGGCCCAGATCTTCGCCACCGCGACATCACCGTCGGCCGGCAGCGCGCCCGGGGCGCCGGTGGCGATCCGCCACGCGGCCTGCCACAGGGTGGCCTCCATGGCCCGCAGGTCGATGTACCGGTCCGCCGCCTGCACGGCCACCGCCTGGAAGGTCGCGATCGGGTACCCGAACTGCTCCCGCTTCCCGGTGTACTCACTGGTCATCCGCAGCACCCGCTCGCCGAGGCCGAGCGCCAGCGCGCAGGTGCCGGTCGCCAGCAGCGCGCGCAGCCACTCCCACGCTCCCTCGGCCTCGATGACGTCCACCGCGTCGATCCGCGCGGACGTCAGCCGCAGTTCCGCCAGGCGCTCCCCGCTGGTGGACACCTGCTCGGCGAGGGCCACGCCCTGCCCCCCGCGCGGCACGAGCGCCAGCACCGTCCGGTCGGCGGCGCCGTCCTCGACGTGGGCCGGTACGACGACGAGGTCCGCGTCGTACGCCCACGCCACCGCCGTCTGCACCCCGTCCAGCACCCAGACCGGGCCGTCCCGCCGCGCGGTCACGGCCTGTTCGGCCGCGTCGTGGCCGGTGCGCCCGTTCGCCGCGACGGTCAGCACCAGCTCCCCTCGTCCGGCCGGCCCCAGCAGTCGCCCCGCCGACTCGCCATCGGCATAGGCCTGTACGGCCGCCGCGGCGGCGCTGTGCTCCAGCAGCGGCACCCGTGCGAGAACGTGCGCGGACTCGCGCAGCACCAGACACAGGGCGATCGCGTCGAGACCCGCCCCGCCGTGCGCCTCGTCGAGGAGCAGGCTCAGCAGGTCCGCGCCGGCGAGGTGGGCCCACACCTCCCGGTCGAAACCCTCGGCCACGGCACCGGTGGTGAGCGCCGGGCTGGGCACCGCGTCCGGTGCGACTCCGGCGAACACCCCCCGCGCCGCCTCGGCCGCCGCCAGCTGCTCTTCGGTGAAGGTGAAGTCCACGGCCTGTCCTCCCGGATATCCGGTCGTCCGACGGGGGTCCGTCGGTCGGGCTGTGCGCCTGACGGGCCGTCAAGATAGAACAGGTTCTAGAAGAAGGGAACGGGGTCAGCGGTCGAAGTCCAGCTCCACCTTCTCCGTCACCGGGTGCGACTGACAGGCCAGCACATATCCGGCCTCCGTCTCCTCCGTCTCCAGGGCGAAGTTGCGGTCCATCCGGACCTCGCCCGACACCAGGAAGGCCCGGCAGGTCCCGCAGACCCCGCCCTTGCAGGCGTAGGGGGCGTCGGGGCGGTTGCGCAGGACCGTCTCCAGCAGGGACTCCCCCTCGCGCACGGGCCAGCTGCCGCCCCGTCCGTCGAGCCGGGCGGTGACGGTGCTGTGCGCGGGGGCCGCGAGGACGGCTGCCGACGGCGATCCCGCGTCCACGTGGAAGATCTCCTGGTGGATCCGGTCGCGGCCCACGCCCAGTGCGCGCAGTGCCTCCTCGGCGCCCCGCACCAGCCCGTAGGGCCCGCACAGGAACCAACCCGCCACCCGCTCCACCGGCAGCAGCGCGGGCAGCAGTCCCGAGAGCCGCTCCCGGTCGAGCCGGCCGGAGGGCAGGCCCGCCTGCTGTTCCTCCCGGGAGAGCACGGTCACCAGCTGAAGCCGCTCCGGGTAGCGGTCCTTCAGGTCGGCGACTTCCTCCAGGAACATCGTCGAGGCGGCCGTGCGGTCACCGCGTATCAGGCAGAACCGGGCCGTGGGCTCCCGCTTCAGCAGCGTCGAGACGATGGACAGCACCGGGGTGATGCCACTGCCGCCGACGATCGCCGCGTACAGCCCCGGTGCGGGCTGGAGGGTGAAGCGGCCGGCCGGGGTCATCACCTCCAGCTCGTCACCGACGTTGATCTCCTTCAGCGCGAAGGTGGAGAAGGCGCCGCCCTCGACCAGCCGCACACCCACCCGCAGCACGCTCGGTCCGTCACCGGCCGGGTCGGGGGCCGCGGAGCAGATCGAGTAGGTGCGCCGGACCTCCGTGCCGTCGACCCGGCGGCGCAGCGCGAGGTGCTGGCCGGGTGCGTGCCGGTACTCCTCGCGCAGCTCGGGCGGGACGGTGAGGGTGAGGGCGACGGAATCGTCGGTGAGCCGGTCGACCGCGGCCACCGGGAGCGGGTGGAAGCGCGCCATCACAACTCCTTGAAGTGGTCGAACGGTTCACGGCAGGCCAGGCAGCGGCGCAGCGCCTTGCACGCGGTGGAGGAGAACCGGCTCAGCAGCTCGGTGTCGGCGGACCCGCAGTGCGGACAGCGGACGGGCTCGGTCTCCGGGTCCCGTGCCTGCGCGCTCCGGGTCCTGATCGGGCCGAGGGCCAGGGAGACCGGGCCGGAGGCGTGGCTCGCGCGTGGGGGAGCGATGCCGAACTCCCGCAGCTTCCGGCGGCCTTCGGGTGTGATGTCGTCGGTCGACCAGGCGGGCGCGAGCACCTTGCGGACGGTGACCTCGCGTATGCCGTGGCCGTGCAGGACCCGCTCGATGTCGAGGGTCATCGCCTCTATGGCCGGGCAGCCGGTGTACGTCGGCGTCAGGTCGACCTCGACCCTGTCCGGGCCGCCCACGCGGACCGCGCGCACCACGCCCAGCTCCCGGAGGGTGAGGACGGGCAGTTCGGGGTCGGGAACCGAGCCGGCCAGCTCCAGCAGTTCCGCCTCCAGGGCGGTGGTGGTCACCATGACGCCCCCGGGTGACTGCGGTGCAGATGCTGCATCTCGGCGAGCATCCGCCCGAACGGCTCTGTGTGCAGACCCTGCCGACCGGCGCCCGCGGCCCAGGCCCCGGTGCGCGGGCCCTCGGGGAGGGTGAGGGTGGCTCGGCCGAGCACGTCCCGGACCGACTCCAGCCAACGCTCCGCGAGGAGCGGCCAGTCGGCGTCCACGCCCTCCACCGGCTGGAACATCTCCCCGGTGAACCGCCACAGCGTGTCGCAGGCCCGCTGCATCCGCCCGCGGCTGGTCTCGGTGCCGTCGCCGAGCCGCAGCGTCCATTGCTCGGCGTGGTCGCGGTGGTAGGCGACCTCCTTGACGGCTTTGGCGGCGAGCGGGGCGAACGGGCCCTCGCCGGAGGCCAGTTCGGCGTAGAGGAGGTGCTGATAGGTGGAGAAGTACAGCTGGCGGACGATGGTGTGGGCGAAGTCGCCGTTCGGCTGCTCGACCAACTGGAGGTTGCGGAAGGCCCGCTCCTCGCGTAGGTAGGCCAGCTCGTCCTCGTCGCCCGCCATGGACAGCAGCAGGCGGGCCTGGCCGAGCAGATCGAGGGCGATGTTGGCGAGAGCGACCTCCTCCTCCAGGACGGGGGCGTGTCCGGCCCACTCGCCGAGGCGGTGGGAGAGCACCAGGGCGTCGTCGCCGAGGGCGAGCGCGGCCGCGGGGACGATGGCGGTCACAGGTGCTTCACCCCTTCCGGGATCTCGTAGAAGGTCGGGTGCCGGTAGGGCTTGTCGGCGGCCGGCTCGAAGAACGGGTCCTTCTCGTCCGGCGAGGAAGCGGTGATGGATGCGGCCGGGACGACCCAGATCGAGACGCCCTCGCCGCGCCGGGTGTAGAGGTCGCGGGCGTTGCGCAGGGCCAGCTCCGCGTCGGGTGCGTGCAGACTGCCGGCGTGGGTGTGGGAGAGGCCCCGCCGGGAGCGGACGAAGACCTCCCACAGGGGCCAGTCGGTGGTGCTCATGCGCGCTCCGCTCCCGTCTCACCGGTGCTGCCGGTGTGCTTGGCCGCGTAGGCGGCGGCCGCTTCCCTTACCCATGCGCCCTCGTCGTGGGCGCGCCTGCGCTGGGTGATGCGCTCTTCGTTGCACGGGCCGTTGCCCTTGAGGACCTCCCGGAACTCCGTCCAGTCGATCGGACCGAAGTCGTGCCGGCCCCGCTCCTCGTTCCACCTCAGCTCCGGGTCGGGCAGGGTGAGGCCCAGGGACTCGGCCTGGGGGACGCAGATGTCGACGAAGCGCTGGCGCAGCTCGTCGTTGGAGTGGCGCTTGATCTTCCACTCCATGGACTGCGCGGAGTGCTGGGACTCGTCGTCGGGCGGGCCGAACATCATCAGCGATGGCCACCACCAGCGGTCCACCGCGTCCTGGGCCATCGCGTGCTGCTCGGGGGTGCCCTTGCTCAGGGCCAGCAGCAGCTCGTAGCCCTGGCGCTGGTGGAAGGACTCCTCCTTGCAGATCCGCACCATGGCGCGCGCGTACGGGCCGTAGGAGCAGCGGCACAGGGGGACCTGGTTGGTGATCGCGGCGCCGTCCACCAGCCAGCCGATCGCGCCGACGTCGGCCCAGGTCAGGGTCGGGTAGTTGAAGATCGAGGAGTACTTCTGACGGCCGCTGTGCAGCTTGTCCAGCAGTTCGTCGCGCCCGGTGCCGAGGGTCTCGGCCGCGCTGTACAGGTACAGGCCGTGACCCGCCTCGTCCTGCACCTTGGCCATCAGGATGGCCTTGCGGCGCAACGAGGGTGCCCGAGTGATCCAGTTGGCCTCCGGCTGCATGCCGATGATCTCGGAATGCGCGTGCTGCGCGATCTGCCGGACCAGGGTCGCGCGGTAGGCGTCGGGCATCCAGTCCCGAGGTTCGATGCGCTCCTCGGCGGCCACGGCCGCGTCGAAGGCGCGCTGGTAGACCTCCGTGTCGACGGTGTCCGGCGCGCCGTCCTCCTGCGTGCGGGCCGTACGCTGCGCGGCTGCTGTGGCCATGCGGTCCCCCTGACCTCGGGCTCTGCGGTGGGCTGTGTCCCGACCGATCGTTCGGTCCGTGCGATATCAATGGTGTGCCGGGCCGGCGGAGGGTGTCAACCGCTGTGGAAAACTCCGCGGGCCGCCTGTGGACAACGCGCCGCCGGACAGGCCCGGAGAGCCGCCCGAGACCGCCGGGGGACGGGCGAGGTCCGTGTCCAGGACGTACCGGGCGGCGTACCGCGTGGTGAGGGCCACGGCACCCGGCCCGTACCCGGGGCTGCGCCCGGTGCCCCCGGCTGAGTACCGTTCCGTGCGGGCGCCGGTGGCGCTCGTGCGCCGTGGGGCGTCCGTGACAGGAGCCGCCCACCGGGCTGACCCACACAGCCGAAGCGATCAGCTGAACGAATGAGCCGAAACGGGGGACGGGGCGAGATGGACGCGTACGACGAGGACTCGGGGGCCCGGCAGGGCCCGGGTGCCTTCGAGCCCTTGGAGCCGCCCACGCCGCGTACGTCACCCGAGCCGGGTGAGCCGGGTGAGATGCCCGAGTCGCCCGTGCGGGGTAAGCCGTCCGAGCGGGGTGGGTCCTCCGAGCGGGGTGGGGCCTCTGAGGGGGAGAAGTCCTCCGAGCGAGGTGGGTCCTCCGAGCGGGGTGGGGCCTCCGAGAGGGGTGGGTCCTCCGAGCGAGGTGAGTCCTCCGAGGTGGATGAGTCCTCCGAGCCCGGTGCGCTGTCCGCGCCTGGTGAGTCGCCCAAGTCGTCGCAGTCGTCCCCGTCGTCCCCGTCGTTCAAGGCGACCGGACCGTCCGTGCCGCCCCGGTCGCCCCAGGTGTCCTGGCCGTCCCTGCCGGCGCAGTCGGGTGTCGGGGAGCGGTCGTCCGGGGAGGACCGGCCGCCTCAGCCGGGGTCGGCGGTCGCCGCGGCCCCGGCGACTCCCCCTCTCACCGGGATAGCCGCTCTCTCCACCCGCTATCGGATCGGCGCCGCGCTGGCCCTCGCTGCGGTCGCCGTGGGCGCCTGTGTGCATCTGCTGATGGTGTTCCTCAGCCTCGCTCCCGCGAACACCGTGACGAAGCAGCACGGCAAGGCGATCGAGCAGTGGATCTACCCGGAGTTCGAACAGAACTGGAAACTGTTCGCCCCGAACCCGCTCCAGCAGAACATCGCCGTCCAGGTGCGCGCCGAGGTGCGGATGAAGGACGGCGCACTGCGCACCACCGGCTGGAACGACCTCTCCGCCCAGGACGGCGCCGCGATCAGGAGCAATCCCGTGCCCAGCCACACCCAGCAGAACGAACTGCGCCGGGCCTGGGACTTCTTCGTCTCCACGCACGGCTCCGACAACCGCCCCGTGGCCCTGCGCGGCGCCCTGTCCGAGCAGTACCTGCGCCGGATCGTGGTGATGCGGCTCTACCGGGACGATCCGACCAGCAAGGAGGGCGTCATTCAGCGCGTGCAGGTCCGCTCCAGCACCACCAGTGTGCAGCCGCCGAAGTGGAGCCGTGAGCGGGTGTCCGACAAGCCCGTCTACCGCCTGCTGCCCTGGTGGGCCGTGACGGCCGACGAGGCCGCCGGAGGTGTCCGGTGAACCGTCTCCCGCTGATCCTCTCGGGCGGTGTCGCCCGCGTCACCGGGGCCGCCCTCGGGCCGTACCAGAGCGCCGTCATCCGGATCGGCTTCGCCGGGACCTGGCTGCTGTTCCTGCTCCGGGAGTTTGTGCACCGCCAGGAGCTGTACGGCCCCTCCGGTCCCTGGGGCTGGCAGCTCGCCAAGGACCTGACCGCCGACAACCAGGCCTTCTCGGCGCTGCTGTGGTCGGACGGCCGGGCCTGGTTCGAGTGCTTCTACGTGCTGGCGATCCTGGCCACCGCGGCGCTGCTGCTCGGCTGGCGCACCCGCACCGCTTCGGTGCTGTTCATGGTGGGCGTCCTGTCACTGCAGAACCGCAGCGTCTTCATGGGCGACGGCGGCGACAACGTGCTGCACCTGATGTCCTTCTATCTGCTGTTCACGCGCTGCGGGCAGGTGTGGTCGCTCGACGCGCGGCGGACCGCACGCGAGGAGGCGGCACGCGCGCGTGGGGAACGGGTTCCCGCCGACCGGGTGGGGCCGGTGCTGTGGGCGGTGTTCGGCCTGGCGCTGATCACCGTGACGGTGACCGGCCGGTTCGACAACGGCTGGCTGATCCCGGCGCTGCTGTGGACGATATGGGTGGTGCTCGGCGCGTGGGGCCTCGCCGAACGCCGGGCACGGTCGTCCGAGCCGCGGGCACTGCTGGACGTGGTCGCCAACGTCCTGCACAACGGCGCGCTGTTCGTGATCATGGCAGAGGCCTGTCTGATCTACGCCACGGCCGGCTGGTACAAGATCCAGGGCTCGCGCTGGCAGGACGGCACCGCCGTCTACTACCCGCTCCATCTGAACTACTTCTCGCCCTGGCCCGGTCTGGCCGAGCTGATGTCCTCGAGCGGCACCATCATGATGGCCGTGACCTACGGGACGGTCATGGTGCAGGTCGCCTTCCCGTTCACCCTGTTCAACCGGCGGGTCAAGAACGTCCTGCTGGTGCTGATGATGATCGAGCACGCAGCGATCGCGGTCGTCCTCGGGCTGCCGTTCTTCTCGCTGGCGATGATCGCCGCCGACGCCGTGTTCCTGCCGACCTCGTTCCTGCGCCGGCTGGGCGGTCTGGCGGCACGCGCGCGTGGCCGGGTCGTCGAGCGCACGGCCCGCGGTGTGCCGGCGCCGCGTACGCCGCGGGAGAACTCTTCCGGCCGGGTGGGCGCCGCGTAGGGTTCACGGCATGACCGACCCGCTGACCCGCTGGCGTGAGCACGCCGGGACCGCCGTGCTGCTCGACGGTTTCCACGCCCTCAAGCACGCGCTGCGCTTCGGGGCGCGGGTGCCGGTGGCGGTCTGCACCGACCGGCGGGCGGCGCTCGTCCTCGCCGAGGAACTGGCCGGGGACGTACGGGAGGCGCTGGACGCGCTGCTGGCGGAGGTGACCGAGGAGACGTACGCGTCCCTCGTGCCCCGGCCGCATCCGACGGGGGTGGCCGCGCTCGCCGTACGGCCGTCCCGCGAGGACAATCTGCGGGTGCTGGCCGGCACGCCCCGCACCTCCCCTGTCGTGGTGCTCGACGACCCGCGCAACCTCGGCAACGCCGGGGCAGTGATCCGGCTGGCCGCCGGTTTCGGGGCGACCGGGGTGGTGACGACGGGAACGCTCGATCCCTGGCATCCCACGGTGGTGCGCGGCGGTGCGGGACTGCACTTCGCGACCGCCGTGGAGCGGCTCGGCGTCGACGAGCTGCCCACCGGGCCGCTGTTCGCCCTCGACCCGGAGGGCGAGGACATCCGGGGCGTCAAGCTGCCCGACGACGCCGTGCTGGCGTTCGGCTCGGAGCGCAGCGGACTGTCGGCGCAGCTGCGCGCGCGTGCCGACCATCTGCTGCGGCTGCCGATGCGCCCCCAGGTCTCCAGCTACAACCTCGCCACGAGCGTGGCGATGACGCTGTACCACTGGAGTGCCGGCGGGGGCGCTCCCTCGGTGTCCTAGGGGCCTGCCTATCGGATCTTGCCGGGGTCGCGCAGGCCGTGCGGCGCGCCCGATCCCGGCCGGCCTGATCCGAGAGAAGGCCCTAGGCGTCCCGGCGGACCTCCACCACACGGAAGCGGTTCGCCACGAAGGCGCCGTCGGTGAGGGCCGCGTTCGCCGCCGGGTTGCCGCCCGAGCCGTGGAAGTCGGAGAAGGCGGCGGTCTGGTTCACGTACACCCCGCCGGTCAGGTTGAGCGACAGCTGGGCGGCCTCCTCCAGGCAGACCTCCTCGACGGCCCGCTCGACCTCGGTGTCGGTGCTGTAGGCGCCGACCGTCATCGCGCCCTTCTCGCGGACCGTGCGGCGCAGCAGCTCCAGCGCGTCGGTCACCGAGTCGACCGCGACGGCGAAGGAGACGGGGCCGAAGCACTCGCTCATGTAGGCGGCCTCGTCGTCCGGCTTGGCGCCGTCCAGCTTGACGATGACGGGGGTGCGGACGACCGCGCCCGGGAACTCCGGGTTCTCGATCTCGCGGGAGGCCAGGGCGACCTCGCCGAGGCCGGTGGCGGCCTCCAGACGGGCCTTGACGTCGGGGTTGACGATCGCGCCGAGCAGGGCGTTGGCGCGCGCGTCGTCGCCGAGGAGGCCGTCGACCGCGCTGGCGAGGTCGGCGGTGACCTCGTCGAAGGTCTTGGGGCCCGCCTCGGTGCGGATGCCGTCGCGGGGGATCAGCAGGTTCTGCGGGGTGGTGCACATCTGGCCGCTGTACAGGGACAGCGAGAACGCCAGGTTGGACAGCATGCCCTTGTAGTCGGCCGTGGAGTGCACGAGCACCGTGTTGACGCCGGCCTTCTCCGTGTAGACCTGCGCCTGGCGGGCGTTGGCCTCCAGCCAGTCGCCGAAGGCCGTCGAGCCGGTGTAGTCGATGATCCTGATCTCGGGGCGGGTGGCGAGGGCCTTGGCGATGCCCTCGCCGGGTCGCTCGGCGGCCAGCGCCACCAGGTTCGGGTCGAAGCCGGCCTCGGCGAGCACGTCCCGGGCGATCTGCACGGTCAGCGCGAGCGGCAGCACCGCGCGCGGGTGCGGCTTGACCAGCACCGCGTTGCCGGTGGCCAGGGAGGCGAAGAGGCCGGGGTAGCCGTTCCAGGTCGGGAAGGTGTTGCAGCCGATGACCAGGCCGATGCCGCGCGGCACCGGCGTGAAGCGCTTGACGAGGGCCAGCGGGTCCCGCTTGCCCTGGGGCTTGGACCACTCGGCCGTGTCGGGCGTGCGGGTCTGCTCCGCGTACGCGTACGCCACCGCTTCCAGGCCGCGGTCCTGGGCGTGCGGTCCGCCCGCCTGGAGCGCCATCATGAAGGCCTGGCCGCTGGTGTGCATGACCGCGTGCGCGAACTCGTGGGTGCGGTCGCTGATCCGCTTGAGGATCTCCAGACAGACCACCGCGCGCGTCTCGGCGCCCGCGTCGCGCCAGGCGCCCTGCCCGGCCTTCATCGCGGGCAGCAGGACGTCGATGTCCGCGTGCGGGTAGCTCACGCCCAGCTCGATGCCGTAGGGGGAGACCTCGCCGCCCACCCAGTCGTCGGTGCCGGGCTGGCCGAGGTCGAGCCGGGTGCCCAGCACGGCGTCGAAGGCGGCCTTGCCCGCCGCCGCGTCCAGGCTGCCGTTCTCGCCGTACGCCTTCGGGTGCTCCGGGTGCGGTGACCAGTACGCGCGCGTACGGATCGCCTCCAGGGCCTGGTCGAGAGTGGGCCGGTGCTTCGCGATCAGCTCGTGGGCGGTCAGTTCGGCGGCCATGCGGGACCAACTCCTCGTCTGGAGAACTCTTCGTCGAGTTCACGACCTGGCGGAAAGAGCAGCGGATTGGGGCGGTCAGAGCTAGAGTAACCGAACGATCGGTCGGTACAAGGGGGACCGCCGCATCTGTGGAAAACCCCGTGCGGGAGGATCGCGCACATGACAGCAATCGACCCCAGCAGCCCCGTCGCCGTCGTCGGCACCGGCACCATGGGACAGGGCATCGCCCAGGTCGCGCTGGTCGCCGGCCATCCCGTGCGGCTCTACGACGCCGCCGCCGGGCGCGCCCATGACGCGGCGGAAGCGATCGGTGCCCGCCTCGACCGGCTCGTGGAGAAGGGCCGGCTCGACGCCGCCGACCGGGACGCGGCCCGCGCCCGGCTGAAGCCGGCCGACAGCCTCGCCGAGCTGGCCGACTGCGCACTGGTCGTGGAGGCCGTCCTGGAGCGGCTGGACGTCAAGCAGCGGCTCTTCGGCGAGCTGGAGGAGATCGTCACCGAGGACTGCCTGCTCGCCACCAACACCTCCTCGCTGTCGGTGACGGCCATCGGCGGCCCCCTGCGCCATCCCGGCCGCTTCGTGGGACTGCACTTCTTCAATCCGGCCCCGCTGCTGCCGCTGGTGGAGGTCGTCTCCGGGTTCGCCACCGACGTCACGTCGGCCACGCGCGCGTACGAGACGGCCCGCGCCTGGGGCAAGACGCCGGTGGCCTGCGCGGACACCCCCGGCTTCATCGTCAACCGCATCGCCCGGCCCTTCTACGCCGAGGCGTTCGCCGTCCACGAGGCGCAGGCCGCCGACCCGGCCACCATCGACGCGGTCCTGCGGGAGTCCGGGGGCTTCAGGATGGGCGCCTTCGAGCTGACGGACCTCATCGGGCAGGACGTCAACGAGTCGGTCACCCACTCGGTGTGGCAGTCCTTCTTCCAGGACGTGCGCTTCACCCCCTCCCTGGCCCAGCGCCGCCTGGTGGAGTCCGGCCGGCTCGGCCGCAAGACCGGACGCGGCTGGTACGACCACGCCGAAGGTGCCGAGCGGCCCGAGCCGCACACCGCCGACAAGGAGCGGCCGCCCGCCCACGTCGTCGCCGAGGGCGGCCTGGGCCCGGCCGCCGAGCTGCTCACCCTGATCCGCGAGGCGGGCATCCCGGTCCGCGAGGAGGACGAGGACAACGGCACCCGCCTGGTGCTCCCCAGCGGTGGCCAGCTGGTCCTCGCCGACGGACAGACCTCCGTGGAGTTCCGCGACGTCGTGTACTTCGACCTCGCCCTGGACTACCGTGCGGCCACCCGCGTCGCCCTGTCCGCCTGTCACGACACCGCGCCCGCGACCCTCGCGGAGGCCATCGGCCTGTTCCAGGCGCTCGGCAAGGACGTCAGCGTCATCGGTGACGTCCCGGGCATGATCGTCGCCCGCACGGTGGCCCGGATCATCGACCTCGCCCACGACGCCGTCGCCAAGGGGGTGGCCACCGAGGAGGACATCGACACCGCGATGCGCCTTGGCGTCAACTACCCGCTGGGCCCCTGTGAATGGAACCGCAGGCTGCCCCGCGGCTGGGCCTACGACCTGCTGGACGAGATGCACGAACGCGACCCCTCCGGCCGCTACGCACCCTCCCTCGCCCTCTACCGACACTCGTCCACCGAACCGCGGGAGGGCACCCCATGACCACCGGCAAGCGCGACACGTACACCCCGGAGACGCTGCTCTCCGTCGCCGTGCGCGTCTTCAACGAACGTGGCTACGACGGCACTTCCATGGAGCATCTGTCCAAGGCGGCCGGTATCTCCAAGTCGTCGATCTACCACCACGTCAGCGGCAAGGAAGAGCTGCTGAGCCGGGCCGTCAGACGCGCCCTGGACGGGCTGTTCGCCATCCTGGAGGAGGAGCACGCGCGCGTGGGGCGCTCCGTCGAGCGCCTCGAACACGTCGTGCGGCGCATGGTCGAGGTGCTCATAGCGGAGCTTCCGTACGTGACGCTGCTGCTGCGGGTGCGCGGCAACACCGCCACCGAGAGGTGGGCGCTGGAGCGGCGCCGCGACTTCGACCACCAGGTGGCCGAGCTGCTGAAGGCGGCCGCCGCCGACGGGGACGTCCGGGGGGATGTCGAGGTCCGGCTGGCCACCCGGCTGGTCTTCGGAATGATCAACTCGATCGTGGAGTGGTACCGGCCGGACGCGCGCGGCGCGAGCGACCGCGAGGTGGCCGACGCGGTCGCCCGGCTGGTCTTCGCCGGCCTCCGCCAGGCCTGACCCCGAAGGGCCGGCCCCTGCCCGGCCCCCCACCGCGGCGACCCCGGCAGCGACCCCGGCGGGGCCCCGCGTGGCGAGGCCCCGGCCGGTCTCAGGTGTCCGGTTCCAGGTCCTCCTCCTCGAAGACCAGCAGGGTGCGGGTGCTGCGCACCTCCGGAATCGCCTGGAGCCGGGTGAGCACCAGCTCGCGCAGGGTCCGGTTGTCCGGCGCGTGCACCAGCAGCAGCACGTCGAAGTCGCCGCCCACCAGGGCGATGTGGGAGGCGCCGGGCAGCTTGCGCAGCTGCTCGCGGACCGTGCGCCAGGTGTTCTGGACGATCTTCAGCGTGATGTACGCCGAGGTGCCGTGCCCGGCGCGCTCGTGGTCCACGCGCGCGCTGAACCCCCGGATCACACCGGCTTCGACGAGTCGGTTGATCCGGGCGTAGGCATTGGCCCGCGAGACGTGGACACGTTCGGCGACGGACCGTATCGAGGCACGGCCGTCCGCCTGGAGGATCTTCAGGATGTCCTGATCGATGGCGTCGAGGGGGCGTGGCGGTGGCAGAACCGTGTGGTCCGGCGGTCCGTCGGCCATTTGTTCAGGTCCCATGCTCCCCCGCTCTGTCGCCGTGGACGTCCTGCGTTCATTGCAGGCTGTGGAGAACCGTTTGTCCACAGCCTGGAGGTGCCTGTAGCCAAAATGTGCCGACGACCGAACAATCGGTAGGTGAGGCGCCTCACAGCCGACGCGCCTCCCGTAGCCGCTCCCACGAGGAGGTGCCGTCATGACGGTTCTGGAGCAGCGGAGCGCCTACCGGCCTTCGCCGCCGCCCGCCTGGCAGCCCCGTATGGACCCCGCGCCGCTGCTGCCCGACGCGGAGCCCTACCGCGTCCTCGGCACCGAGGCGGCCGCCAAGGCCGATCCGGATCTGCTGCGCCGGCTGCACACGCAGCTGGTGCGCGGCCGTCGCTACAACACGCAGGCCACCGCGCTGACCAAGCAGGGCCGACTGGCCGTCTACCCCTCAAGCACCGGCCAGGAGGCCTGCGAGGTCGCCGCGGCGCTGGCCCTCGAGGAGCGCGACTGGCTCTTCCCGAGTTATCGCGACACCCTCGCCGTCGTCGCCCGCGGCGTGGACCCCGTCGAGGCGCTCACCCTGCTGCGCGGCGACTGGCACCACGGCTACGACCCCCACGCCCACCGCGTGGCTCCCCTGAGCACCCCGCTGGCCACCCAGCTCCCGCACGCCGTCGGCCTCGCCCACGCCGCCCGGCTCAAGGGCGACGACGTGGTGGCGCTCGCCATGGTGGGCGACGGCGGTACCAGTGAGGGCGACTTCCACGAGGCGCTGAACTTCGCCGCCGTGTGGCAGGCACCGGTCGTCTTCCTGGTGCAGAACAACGGCTTCGCCATCTCCGTCCCGCTCGCCAAGCAGACCGCCGCTCCCTCCCTGGCGCACAAGGCGGTCGGGTACGGCATGCCGGGCCGGCTGGTGGACGGCAACGACGCGGCGGCCGTGCACGAGGTCCTCTGCGACGCCGTGCGTCACGCGCGCGCCGGCGGCGGCCCGACCCTCGTGGAGGCGGTGACCTACCGCATCGAGGCCCACACCAACGCCGACGACGCCACCCGCTACCGGGGCGACGCCGAGGTGGAGGCCTGGCGCGACCACGACCCGATCCAGTTGCTGGAGCGCGAGCTGACCGCGCGCGGCCTGCTCGACGAGGCCGCTGTCGAGGCCGTCCGGCAGGGCGCCGAGGAGATGGCCGCCGACCTGCGAGAGCGCATGAACCGCGACCCGGAGATCGACCCCATGGCCCTGTTCGACCACGTTTACGCGGAGACCACCGCGCAGCTGCGCGAGCAGCGCGCCCTGCTGCGGTCCGAGCTGGAAGCCGAGCGGGAGCAGTACGGCGAGCAGGAAGGCGTGGCTCGATGACCACCGTCGCCGTCAAACCCGCCACCATGGCACAGGCCCTCACCCGCGCGCTGCGCGACGCGATGGCCGCGGACCCCACCGTGCACGTCCTGGGTGAGGACGTCGGCACCCTCGGCGGTGTCTTCCGCGTCACCGACGGACTCGCCAAGGAGTTCGGCGAGGACCGCTGCACCGACACCCCGCTCGCCGAGGCCGGCATCCTCGGCACCGCCGTCGGCATGGCCATGTACGGCCTGCGCCCGGTGGTGGAGATGCAGTTCGACGCCTTCGCCTACCCGGCGTTCGAGCAGCTGATCAGTCATGTCTCCCGGATGCGCAACCGCACCCGCGGCCGGATGCCCATGCCGATCACCGTCCGAGTCCCCTACGGCGGCGGCATCGGCGGCGTCGAGCACCACAGCGACTCCTCCGAGGCCTACTACATGGCCACCCCGGGTCTGCACGTCGTCACACCGGCGACCGTCGCCGACGCCTACGGGCTGCTGCGCCGGGCCATCGCCTCCGATGATCCGGTCGTCTTCCTGGAGCCCAAGCGGCTGTACTGGTCGAAGGACACCTGGAACGCCGAGGACCCGGTGGACGTCGAGCCGATCGGGCGGGCCGTCGTCCGGCGCACCGGCCGCAGCGCCACCCTCGTCACCTACGGCCCCTCGCTGCCGGTCTGCCTGGAGGCCGCCGAGGCCGCCCGGGCGGAGGGCTGGGACCTGGAGGTCGTCGACCTGCGCTCCCTGGTGCCGTTCGACGACGAGACGGTGTGCGCGTCCGTGCGCCGCACCGGGCGCGCGGTCGTGGTCCACGAGTCCACCGGCTTCGGCGGCCCGGGCGGCGAGATCGCCGCCCGGATCACCGAGCGCTGCTTCCACCACCTGGAGGCACCGGTGCTGCGCGTGGCCGGGTTCGACATCCCCTACCCGCCGCCCATGCTGGAGCGGCACCACCTGCCCGGCGTGGACCGCGTCCTGGACGCCGTGGCGCGGCTGCAGTGGGAGGTCGAGGGCTGATGGCGCAGGTGCTGGAGTTCAAGCTCCCCGACCTCGGTGAGGGCCTCACCGAGGCGGAGATCGTCCGCTGGCTCGTGCGGGTCGGTGACGTCGTCGCCGTCGACCAGCCGGTCGTCGAGGTCGAGACGGCCAAGGCGATGGTCGAGGTGCCCTGCCCCTACGGCGGTGTGGTCACCGCCCGCTTCGGCGAGGAGGGCACCGAACTGCCCGTGGGATCGCCGCTGTTGACGGTGGCCGTGGGCGAGACCACGGTGGCCGTGGGCGAACCGGCGGCGGAGCCGGAGGGCTCCGGCAACGTCCTCGTCGGCTATGGCACCCAGGCCCCGGCGGCCCGGCGGCGCCGGGTCCGGCCCGCCGCGACGGGCCCGGCGGCCTCGGCGTCCCACAACGGGCACGTCAGGCAGCCCGATCCCGGCCCCGCTCCCACGTCCCACACGCGCGTGGCGGCCCCGACACCCGCGCCCGCCGACGGGCCGGTCCCGGTGATCTCCCCGCTGGTGCGCAAGCTCGCCCGTGACAACGACGTGGACCTCCGGCGACTGGCCGGCTCGGGGCCCGACGGGCTGATCCTGCGGGCCGACGTGGAGAACGCGCTGCGCGCCAAGGCGGCGCCGGCCAGCACACTCGGGGAACCGGCCGCACCGGTCACCCCGGCCGAGCGGCCCCTCCTACGGACCCCGGCGGGCGCCTCCGCGGCCTCCGCCCCGGGAAGCGTCCGCATCCCCCTCAAGGGCATCCGTGGCGCGGTCGCCGACAAGCTCTCCCGCAGCCGCCGGGAGATCCCGGACGCGACCTGCTGGGTCGACGCCGACGCCACCGAGCTGATGCGCGCGCGGGTCGCGATGAACGCCTCCGGAGGACCCAGGATCTCCCTCCTCGCACTGCTCGCCCGCGTCTGCACCGCCGCCCTCGCCCGCTTCCCCGAACTGAACTCCTACGTCGACACCGAGGCCCGCGAGGTGGTCCGGCTCGCACACGTGCACCTCGGGTTCGCCGCGCAGACCGAGCGCGGGCTGGTCGTGCCGGTCGTGCGCGACGCCCACGAGCGCGACGCCGAGTCGCTGACCGCCGAGTTCGCCCGCCTCACCGAGGCCGCCCGCACCGGGACGCTGACCCCCGGGGACCTCACCGGTGGCACGTTCACGCTGAACAACTACGGCGTCTTCGGCGTCGACGGCTCCACACCGATCATCAACCACCCCGAGGCGGCCATGCTCGGCGTCGGCCGCATCATCCCCAAGCCGTGGGTGCACGAGGGTGAACTGGCCGTGCGTCAGGTCGTCCAGCTGTCCCTCACCTTCGACCACCGGGTATGCGACGGCGGCACGGCGGGCGGCTTCCTGCGCTATGTGGCGGACTGCGTCGAACAGCCGGCCGTGCTCCTGCGCACCCTGTGACGACGACGGCCGGTGCGCGGTCCGCGCCGCGATCGTCGGTGCTCCCCCGCGGCGGGCGACCGTGAGGGTCGGTCCTCCCCCGCGGCCGGTGACCGTGACGGGCGGTGCTTCCGCGCACCCCGTGGCACGCGGGTCCGCGCGGTCACGCCGGCAGGACATACTCGGGGGGTGAGCCCTCACCCTCCGGCCGCGACCGGGGCCGCCGTGCCGTACGACGCCGTCGTACCGGCCGGTGGTGCCGCCCGGCGGCTCGGCGGTGCCGACAAGCCCGGTATGCGGGTCGGTGGCCGCGCGCTGCTCGACCGGGTGCTCGCGGCCTGTGCCGGTGCCCGTACGACCGTCGTCGTGGCCGCGCCCCGGCCCACCGTCCGGCCGGTGCTCTGGGCGCGCGAGGAGCCGCCCGGTGCCGGGCCCGTCGCCGCGCTGGCGGCGGGGCTGCCGCTCACCACGGCCGAGTACACCGTCGTCCTCTCCGCCGATCTGCCCTTCCTCCAACAGGTCACCGTGCGGCGCCTGCTGGACGCCCTGTCGGCCACCGGCGCCGAGGGCGCGCTGCTCACCGACGGCGAGGGCCGCGACCAGCCCCTCGTGGCCGCCTACCGCACCGCCGCGCTGCGCCGGGAGCTGGCCGCCCTGGCCGAGGCGCACGACGGCCTCGCCGGACTGCCCCTGCGCCGGCTCACCGGCGCCCTCCACCTCACCCGCGTCCCGGATCCGCTCGCGTCGTTCGACTGCGACACCTGGGACGACATCGCCGACGCCAGGGCACGCATCAGGGAGCATGGGCACGTGTTGGATGAATGGATCTCCGCAGTCAAGGACGAGCTGGGCATCGACCTGGACGTCGACACCGACCTCCTGCTCGACCTGGCCCGGGACGCCGCGCACAGCGTGGCCCGGCCCGCCGCCCCGCTGACCACCTTCCTCGTCGGCTACGCCGCCGCCCGGGCCGAAGGAGGCCCGCAGGCCGTGGCCGAGGCCGCCCGGAAGGCCACCGCGCTTGCCCTGCGGTGGGAACAAGAGGACAACGGAGGCACGGAAGTGAAGAGCGCGGACCCGAGCGCCCCGGACGCCGGATGACGGCCCCCGGCACCCAGGTCGGCGCCCCCGCCGCGGACAGCGACGACCTCGACGTCGAGGAGGCCTTGGCCCTGGTGAGGGAACCCAAGGACGACGGCATCGCCCCCACCCCCCGGCATGAACCGGTGACGGAAGGAACCGACGGGTCCGAGCGGCACCGCGCCACCCCCTGGCCGCAGGCCCGCGAGATCGCCGCCCGCGCCGCGCGGTCCGGTGCCCGCCGCGCCCCCGTGTCCGTGCCGCTCGGCGACGCCCTCGGGCTGGTCCTGGCCACCCCCCTCGAAGCGCTCACCGACCTGCCCTCGTTCGACACCTCCGCGATGGACGGCTGGTCGGTCGCCGGACCCGGCCCCTGGGAGGTGCGCGACGAGGGCGTCCTCGCCGGACACGCGCAGCCCGAGCCACTCACCGACGGCGAGGCGGTCCGCATCGCGACCGGCGCCCGCGTCCCCGCCGACGCCACCGCCGTCCTGCGCAGCGAGCACGGCCGCACGGACGCCCAGGGCAAGCTCCACTCCACCCGCGACATCGCGCAGGGCCAGGACATCCGTCCGCGCGGCCAGGAGTGCCGCAGCGGCGACCAACTGCTGCCCGTCGGCACCCTGATCACCCCGGCCGTGCTGGGCCTCGCGGCGGCGGCCGGATACGACACGGTCACCGTCGTACCGCGCCCCCGCGTGGAAGTCCTCGTGCTCGGCGACGAATTGCTGACCGAGGGACTCCCGCACGACGGGCTGATCCGGGACGCGCTCGGACCCATGCTGCCGCCCTGGCTGCGCGCGTTCGGCGCCGAGGTCGTCGCCGTACGCCGGATCGGGGACGACGCCCAGGCGCTGCGCAAGGCGGTCACCCGCTCCGACGCCGACCTGATCGTCACCACCGGCGGCACCGCGGCCGGCCCCGTCGACCACGTTCACCCCATCCTGGAGGGCATCGGCGCCGAACTCCTCGTCGACGGCGTCAAAGTCCGCCCCGGCCACCCCATGCTGCTCGCCCGCGTCAAGGAGAACCAGCACCTCGTCGGCCTGCCCGGCAACCCCCTCGCCGCCGTCTCCGGTCTGCTCACACTCGCCGAGCCCCTGCTGCGTACGCTCGCCGCCCACCCCGCCCCCGAGCCGTACGCGCTGTCCCTCAGGGACGCCGTACAGGGTCACCCGAACGACACCCGGCTCATTCCCGTGGTGCTGCGCGGCGACCATGCCCAGTCACTGCACTACAACGGCCCGGCCATGCTCCGCGGCATCGCCGTCGCCGACGCGCTGGCCGTCGTACCGCCGGGCGGCGCCCGGCAGGGCGAGGAGGCGGAGTTGCTGGACCTGCCGTGGGCCGCCGCCGGCATCGGGGTGTGTTTCACGTGAAACTTCCGGGCCACGACGCCATCGCCCGCCAGGCGGGCGAGCATCTGGTGACCCAGCGGGTGAAACTGCCGAAGCAGGTGGTGGAACGCCCGATCCTCCAGGTCGTCAGACGGCTGCTCATGGCTCTCGCGGTGCTGGTCGCCACGGCACTGCTCGTCTACGTCGACCGTGACGGCTACAACGACAACGCCGACGGTTCGGTCGATCTGCTCGACGCGTTCTACTACGCGACCGTCACCCTCTCCACCACCGGATACGGCGACATCACCCCGGTCAGTGACGGCGCCCGGCTCACCAACATCTTCGTCATCACGCCCCTGCGCGTGCTGTTCCTGATCATCCTGGTCGGCACCACGCTGGAGGTCCTCACCGAACGCACCCGGGAGGAGTGGCGGCTGAACCGCTGGAGGTCCACCTTGCGTGACCACACCGTCGTCATCGGCTTCGGGACCAAGGGGCGGTCGGCCGTCCAGACCGTCTGCGCGACCGGGTTGAAGAAGGAGCAGGTGGTCGTCGTGGACCCCAGCTCCAAGGTGATCGACGCGGCGACCGCCGAGGGCTACGCCGGAGTCATAGGCGACGCCACCCGCAGTGACGTGCTCAAGCGGGCCGAGGTGCAGAAGGCGCGCCAGATCATCGTGGCCCCGCAGCGCGACGACACCGCCGTCCTCGTCACCCTCACCGCCCGCCAGCTCAACCACGGCGCGAAGATCGTGGCCGCCGTCCGCGAGGAGGAGAACGCCCCGCTGCTCAAGCAGTCCGGTGCCGACGCCGTCATCACCAGCTCCGGTGCGGCCGGCCGGCTGCTCGGCCTGTCGGTGCTCAGTCCCGCGGCCGGCATGGTCATGGAGGACCTGATCCAGCAGGGCAGCGGCCTGGACCTGATCGAACGCCCGGTCGTCCGGGGCGAGGCGGGCAAGGGACCGCGCGAGACGGACGACCTGGTGGTCAGCGTCGTACGCGGGCACCGGGTGCTGGGCTACGACGATCCGTCCATCGGCCCTCTCCAGCTGACCGACCGGCTGATCACCATCGTGCGCGTCTCCCCCGGCGCGCGGGTCAGGCCGGACACCCGGCCGCTGCCCCGGGACTGAGCGGCCGGGCCGGAACACCCGGCCGCCGTCCCACGACCGGCGGAATCCCTGACTTGCCGAAAACGAGCGGGCTGTCCCGGAGACCGCGCCCCTTGGCGGGGTAGCGTCGCGTCCATGTATGCGATCACGATTCCCGAACCTGGTGGCCCCGAGGCGCTGGTGTGGGCCGAGGTCCCCGATCCGGTGCCCGGCGAGGGCGAGGTGCTGGTCGAGGTGGTGGCCAGCGCCGTCAACCGTGCCGACGTCCTGCAGCGCCAGGGCTTCTACGACCCGCCGCCCGGCGCCTCCCCCTATCCCGGCCTGGAGTGCTCGGGCAGGATCGTCGCGCTCGGCGCCGGGGTGTCCGGCTGGAGCGTCGGTGACGAGGTGTGCGCGCTGCTCTCGGGCGGCGGCTACGCCCAGAAGGTCGCCGTACCGGCCGGGCAGCTGCTCCCGGTGCCCGAGAACGTCGGCCTCGACCGGGCGGCCGCGCTGCCCGAGGTGACCTGCACCGTGTGGTCCAACGTGTTCATGATCGCCCACCTGCGCCCCGGCGAGACACTCCTCGTGCACGGCGGCTCCAGCGGGATCGGCACGATGGCGATCCAGCTCGCCAAGGCCGTCGGTGCCAAGGTCGCGGTGACCGCGGGCTCCAAGGAGAAGCTGGACTACTGCGCCGAGCTGGGCGCGGACGTGCTGATCAACTACCGCGAGCAGGACTTCGTCGCCGAGGTCCGGCAGGCCACCGACGGCGCGGGCGCCGACGTCATCCTCGACAACATGGGCGCCGCCTACCTGGACCGCAACGTCCAGGCGCTCGCCGTCAACGGCCGTCTCGCCATCATCGGCATGCAGGGGGGCGCGAAGGGCGAGCTGAACATCGGCGCGCTGCTGACCAAGCGGGGCGCGATCAGCGCGACCTCGCTGCGCGCGCGCCCGCTGGGCGAGAAGGCGACGATCGTGGCCGCCGTACGCGAGCACGTGTGGCCGCTGATCGCCGCCGGGCATGTGCGCCCGATCGTGGACCGGGAGCTGCCGATGCCGGAGGCGGCCGAGGCGCACCGGGTGCTGGAGGAGAGCGGTCACATCGGCAAGGTGTTGCTGGTCGCGCCCTAGCGGTTCGAGGGGGATGCGGAGGGCGCGGACCGGCTTCTGGGCCGGCTCACGCCTTGCGCAGCCTGAATGCCAGGAGAGCCAGTCCCAGCCCGAGCCCGATCAGGACCAGCCCGCTGCCCAGCGGCAGGATCTGGAGGACCGGTTCGGTGGCGGGCTGGCCCTGGCTCACCGGATCCTGGGCGTCGGGCGCCTGCGTGGGCCGGTCGGGATCGAGGCCGGCCTTCTCGGGCGGCGCGGAGGCGTCCGGCGACCCGCCCGGGACGTCCGCGGTCTCCGGTTCCTCCGGCTCGTCCGCGTCGGTGTCCCGTGCCTGGCCGGCCGGGTCGTCGTCGCCTTCGACCTCGGTCGCGGGGCCGTCCCGCCGGCCCGGCCGCATCCGCCCCTCACCGGCTCGGCTCCCCGCCCGTGACGGCTCGGTACGAGGGTGGGGCTGGTTACGAGGGTGGGAGGGGCGGACCGAGGCGGAAGCGGAGGCGGAGGTGGCGGGGACGTCCGGCCGGGCCGGCCGCTGATGGTCGGCGTGGTCCGACCGCCCGAGCTCCGGACGGCCCAGACGCTCGGCGGCCTCACCCCGTTCGGCGATCGCGCCCCGTTCGGCGGTCAGAGGCTGCTCGGCGGCCTCGCCCCGTTCGGCGGTCGAGGTTCGTTGGGCCGTCAAGGCGCCTCGGGCGGTCGTGAGGCGCCCGGGGCCCGTCTGGGCGTAGGCGTAGGCGCCGTAACCGCCGACGGCGCCGTAGACGGGCACGGCGGCCGTGAGTATGAGCAGCAGCCGTGCGCAGCGGACCGTGAGACGTAGCCATGGAGTCACGCCGGTGACCTCCCCGGAACCCGAGTGCCGTGATTGATGGATGACCGACGGCAACCAGCCTCACATTCAACGGCTTAAAGGGCATATCGGGTTGCTCCGACAGGTGGAAAGGGTGGATCACCCCCATGAGGGGGCACGACGGTGATGAGGTGTAGGCGTGCGAGAGAATGGCGGCATGGAGATGCCGAGGAACGAACGGTCGCCGGAGAACCCCCAGATCCTGGTCGTGGGCCAGGACGGCATGGCCATTGGCGCCGGCGGAGACGAGGACTCCCGCGAGATTCCGGTGACGGAGCAGGTCGAGCAGCCGGCCAAGGTGATGCGGATCGGCAGCATGATCAAGCAGCTCCTGGAGGAGGTGCGCGTGGCTCCTCTGGACGAGGCGAGCCGGGCCCGGCTCAAGGAGATCCACCGCAGTTCCGTCAAGGAGCTGGAGGACGGCCTCGCCCCGGAGCTGGTGGAGGAGCTGGAGCGGCTGTCCTTGCCGTTCACCGACGGGACGACTCCGAGCGACGCGGAACTGCGGATCGCGCAGGCGCAGTTGGTGGGCTGGCTGGAGGGACTCTTCCACGGGATCCAGACGACGCTGTTCGCCCAGCAGATGGCCGCGCGGGCCCAGTTGGAGCAGATGCGCCGAGCGCTCCCGCCGGGCGTGGGCGGCCCCGAGGGCGACGACCCGCGCGCCGGCGGCCGCTCGGGCGGACCGTATCTGTGACCGGACCGCGTCCGTAGCGCGTCCACCCCACTCGATCAAGGCACTTGAAAGGGTCCGGCGGATCACCGCCGGGCCCTTCGGCGTATGGATCCGCGGACCCGGACGCGCGGGTCGACGGGGTGGATACCGCGACGCTACTGCGGGTTGCCCGTCGAGACGCTCAGCTCGATCTTGCCGAGGTTCTTGGGGTCGACGTCCGTGTCCTCGGAGGGGAACTGGTCGATGACGGTCCCCTCGCCCCAGGTGTTCTCGTCGACCTTCTTGATGTCCGCGGTCCAGCCGGCCGCCTGTAGACACTCCTTCACCGAGGTGATGTCCTTGTAGCGGAAGTCGGGCAGCCGGATCTTGTCCGGATCGTCGTACGACTCCTGCGGGTCCGTGCACTTCGCCTTGTCGATGCGCCGTGAGTGGTCCGGACCCCGCGCCCCCGGCTCGTGGGTGGTGGCCGCCGAGGCGCTGGAGCCGCCGCTGCCGCCCTTGTCGTCGCCGCTGCCACGCAGGGACAGCGCGAGGACCAGTCCGGCGACCACGACGAACGCGACGGCGGCCGAACCGATGATCACCGGCTTGTTGCTCCGGCCGCCGCCGGACGGCCGCGTGCCCGGCTGCTGGGGCGAGATCGTGTACGGCTGCGGGGCCGTGGCGCCCTGCGGGCCGTAGCCCACCGGGGGAGTCTGGTAGCCGCCCTGCTGCGGATAGCCGTAGGAGGGCGTGGGGGCGGGGGTGGACGGCCCGCCGTACGGGTTCGGCTGGTAGGGCGTCTGCACCGGTCCGGGAGGCGTCGGGGCCGTCTGGCCGACCGGCGGGAACACCGCGGAGCCGACACCCGAGCCGCTCTGCACCGGACCCGCGCCCGGCACGATGCTCGGCGGGGCGACCTGGACGGAGGCGGCGACCCGCAGGCACTCGTCGCGCATGGCCTCGGCGGTGGGGAAGCGCTCGTTCGGGTTCTTCTTCAGCGCGCGGGCGACCAGGGCGTCCAGCGCGGGCGGCAGCGCGCGGTTGATCGAGGAGGGGGCCACCGGCTCCTCCTGCACGTGCGCGTACGCGATCGCCAGCGGGGAGTCGGCGTCGAAAGGCAGCCGCCCGGTGACCAGTTGGAACAGCATGATGCCGACCGAGTACAGGTCGGAGCGGGCGTCCACGGCGCGGCCGAGGGCCTGTTCGGGCGAGAGGTACTGCGGGGTGCCGACGACCATGCCGGTCTGGGTCATCGAGGTGACACCGGACTGCATGGCGCGGGCGATGCCGAAGTCCATGACCTTCACGACGCCGCGCCTGGTCATCATCACGTTGCCGGGCTTGATGTCGCGGTGGACCAGCCCCATCTCGTGGCTGATCTCCAGCGCCGCCAGCACATCCGCGGTGATCTTGAGCGCCTTGTCGGCGGGCATCGCGCCGTGCCGGCGGATGTCCTCGTCCAGGACCGAGCCCAGCGGGCGGCCTTCGACGTACTCCATGACGATGTACGGCGTCGGCAGCCCGGTGGGGGCCCCGGAGGCGCCGTCGGCCAGCGTGTCCTCGCCGGTGTCGAAGACGGAGACGATGTTGGTGTGGGTGAGCTTGGCCACGGCCTGGGCCTCGCGGCGGAAGCGCTCGCGGAAGGCCTGCTCCCGGCCCAGCTCGGTGTGCAGCGTCTTGATCGCGACCTGGCGGTCCAGCACGGCGTCGTACGCCAGGTGCACCGAGGCCATGCCGCCCTCGCCGAGCAAGTCGCGCAGTTGGTAGCGGCCGCCGGCGAGCGTCTGCCCCACGTACCGGCCGTGAGCGCCGTCCTGGCTCATCTCTCCGTGTCCCCCACTGGCCGTCCGGCGTCGTCGCCCAGCGGACAGGCCTTGATCGAATGTCTCATTCCCGGCCAAGTCTGCCCGAGGGCACTGACACGTCAAGCTCGGTGCCCGTTCCGTGACCGTACGCGAAAGAAGCGTCGCGCAAGCGTTACTCCAGGGGCACGAGCAGAACACGGAATTTGCACGGGAGGCGGAGGTGGGGGTTTCATGACCGGTCCGTCTCAAAGCCGGTTCTGGCGCCGGATCCGGACCGGAGGCCGCCGCGGAGGCTGTAGCGTGGCCGACGGAGACCGTAACTACACCGCGCGCACCGCGGGCAGAAACGACGGCGAGGACCGATGGCACAGACGCACAGCGCCCAGGGCCCGTCCGACCCCGAGGCGACTGGCGGCGGCATGTCAGAGACGCCGGAGATGTGGGGCAACGGAGGGCTCGTCGGCGACGGCCGGTACCGGCTCACGCACCGGCTCGGCCGGGGTGGCATGGCCGAGGTGTTCGCGGCCGAGGACGTGCGCCTGGGCCGTACGGTCGCGGTCAAGCTGCTCCGCGCCGACCTGGCCGAGGACCCGGTCTCCAAGGCCCGGTTCACGCGTGAGGCCCAGTCGGTCGCCGGCCTCAACCACCACGCGATCGTCGCCGTGTACGACTCCGGCGAGGACTACGTGGGCGGCCAGTCCGTGCCGTACATCGTGATGGAGCTGGTCGAGGGCCGCACCATCCGCGACCTGCTGATGAACGCCGAGGCGCCGGGCCCCGAGCAGGCCCTGATCATCGTCTCCGGGGTGCTGGAGGCGCTCGCCTACTCGCACCAGCACGGCATCGTGCACCGCGACATCAAGCCGGCGAACGTCATCATCACCTCCAGCGGCGCCGTCAAGGTCATGGACTTCGGCATCGCCCGCGCCCTGCACGGCGCGTCCACGACGATGACGCAGACCGGCATGGTCATGGGCACCCCGCAGTACCTCTCCCCGGAGCAGGCGCTCGGCAAGGCCGTCGACCACCGCTCCGACCTGTACGCGACCGGCTGTCTGCTGTACGAACTCCTCTCGCTCAGACCGCCGTTCACCGGCGAGACGCCCCTGTCCGTCGTCTACCAGCACGTCCAGGACATCCCCACGCCGCCCTCGGCGGTCTCCGACGGTTGTCCGCCGGAGCTGGACGGTCTGGTGATGCGCTCCCTCGCCAAGGAGCCGGACGACCGGTTCCAGACGGCGGAGGAGATGCGTGGCCTCGTCCAGTACGGCCTGCAGATGCTGTACGACCAGGGCGCGCACACCGGCACCTGGAACACGGGCCCGGTGGAGGCGCACGGCGGCCGGAACACCCCGGCGGCCGGTTTCGCCGGGACGACGGCGATGCAGCACTCCGGTGACTTCGGCGCGGGCACCGCGCAGATCCCGCAGCCGATCCTGCCCTCCGGGTACGGCAACGGCGACGACGGCGGTTTCGAGGGCCACGGCAACAAGGGCAGCGGGCGCGGCAAGATGTGGATCCTCGCCGTCCTCGCGGTCATCGCGATCACGGCGGGTGTCGCGCTGGCGCTCAAGGGCACGGGCGGCTCCGGCGGCGGCTCCGGCAACGGCACCGACACCAAGCCGACGACGACGCACTCCAAGAACACGAAGGACGACTCGCCGGCCGCGAAGCCGAGCGACGACCACACCGGCCGGCCCACGGATTCCTCGACCGGCAACGGCTCGGGCTCCGGCGGCACCGGCTCGCACTGGACCCCGTCGTACACGCCGTCGTACACGCCGTCCCAGCCGGCCAGCCCCCCGCCGAGCAACGAGCCGTCGGCCCCGCAGACCTCGCAGTCGCAGTCCACCGACCCCGCGGCCGGTGGCACGGACCAGGGCACCACGGACGGCACCACCGCCGGCACCAGTACGGACGGCACCACCGCCGGCAACACCACCGACGGCACCACCGCGGGGACCACGACGGACGGCGGCACGGGCGACACCGCCGGTTGAAGAACACCGACGGCGCCGGAACCGACTACACCCTGACCCGCGGGCCCGCTCCGGGGCCCGCGGTTCACCGTACGAACGCGTCGCAGACCGCCCCGTACTCGCGCGTCCACCACACCGCGAGCGCCGAGGCGGCCGGGAACTGGCAGTCCGCGCGCGTGTCGCCGCGCTCGTAGTGCCAGCGCAGCATCCAGAAGTCGTTCAGCCGCTCCCACCACACCCGGTGCACGGCCGCCGCCAGCTCGGCGGGCGGGGCGCCGGCCGCGCGCCGGTACGCGCGCGCGTAGGCCCGGACCTTGGGCAGGTCCAGGGCGCCGACGGGCCGTACGAAGAAGATCGCGGCGGCGCGTACGGCCTCCTCGGCGCGGGGCTGCACGCCGAGCCGGTCCCAGTCGACGATGGCCGCCGGGGCGTCGTCCTTGTAGAGCAGGTTGAACGGGTGGAAGTCGCCGTGCACCCAGCCCACCGAACCGCCGCGCGGCGGACGCCGGTCCGCGTGCTGCTCCAGCAGGTCCCGGCGTTCCAGGAGGCGGTGGCGGGCCAGCTCGTCGAAGGCGTCGGCCGGGCGGTGCCGGCTGACGTGCGCGAGCAGGTCGTCGATGAGGGCGTAGGTGTCGGCCGGGTCGGCGCTCTCCACGGGATGCGGGCTCGTGGCCGGGCGAGTGCGCCCCTTGGGGGGCATGACGCGCTCCAGACAGGCGTGTACGGCGCCAAGCAGCGCCCCCAGGCGTGCGCTCTGCGCGCGCGTGAGCTGGCCGCCGTGGCGGTGCCTGCCGTCGATCCAGGGGTGCAGGGCGTAGGCGTGGCCGCCGACGACGGCGACCGTGCGCCCCTCGCGGTGGGCCAGCGGCGGGGCCACCGGCATCCCCAGGTCGGCCAGTCGCTGAGTGGCCCGGTGCCGGTGTTCGATGGCGTCCGGGTCGGCGGTGTCGGGGTCGAAGTGGTGCTTGAGGAAGTAGCGGCCGCGGGTGGTGCGCAGCCGGTAGCCACGGTTGAGCAAGCCCTGGTCGACCGGTTCACAGGTGAGGGCGCTCCCCGCGGCGTACAGGCGCAGCAAGGGGGCGAGAGGGGGCGCATGGGGCATGAGGGGTGGTACACAAGAGCGCGGCACGCGCCAGATGCTAGGGCACGAAAACCCCCCTGTGAGCTGCGGCTTGTCACAGGCAGTCGCCGTCGGTCGCTTTCGGTCACAGGGTGCTCCGACGCTTTCTCCGGAGGCCTGCCTTTCGGCCGTTCGGCGAAATTCGGGGGCGGAAAAAGAAATCCCCGGGGCCGTTCCCCGCGATGGTCCCTCGGGGGCCGCGGTGCTTTTCCGCGTGCGGCCGAGCGGCATAGGCGGGCGCTCGGGAACGTCGTTGCACATCGAGTTCGGCGAGCGGCCCGGAGACGTAATTCTTGATCGTTTTCTCCGTCGGGTGCAGCCGCTCGCCGATCCGACCGCTCCTGCACGCGCGCGGTGGCGAGCGGGTCCAGCGGGCCGGACCTCATGATCGTCAAGGAGAAGAACCCGATTTGTCCGCCTTGGGCGCGCTGAGTCGGTCTCACACGCAAACTCTTCCCGTGACCTGGGTGAGCGGGATAACGTGCGGTAGCTCCGGCCAAGAGCAAGGCTGTGACCAGCACGCTTGCCCACCTTCTCGACTTACTTGGAAATCCAAGCAAAAACGCAGGTCAGGTGGGGTTTCACAGAAATGTGGAGCACTGGGTAACGTGATGGTCGCAGGGCGCTCGCCGGGGCACCTTGTCACGCCTGTTCCCGGCCGAGTGGCACCCACCCCGTGCCCGGTGGTCGACAACAGGTGAGCCGCACTGGCCTACCGGCAACCCCGGGGGCCGGAACGACGGAGGAGCACACGTGACCGTGGACAGCAGTGCCGCGCGCAAGCCGCGACGCAGCGCCGCAGGCAAGGCCGGCACCACCGGCAGCAAGGCCGGCACGACCGGTGACGCGACCGGAGCCACCGGCACCAGCCGCACCACCCGAAGCACGGCGAAGAAGAGCACCGCCCCCGAGCTGGTGCAGCTTCTGACCCCGGAGGGCAAGCGGGTCAAGAACGCCGAGTACGACGCCTACGTCGCCGGCATCACCGCGGAAGAGCTGCGCGGTCTGTACCGCGACATGGTGCTCACCCGCCGTTTCGACGCCGAGGCCACCGCCCTGCAGCGCCAGGGCGAGCTGGGCCTGTGGGCCTCGCTGCTGGGCCAGGAGGCCGCCCAGATCGGCTCCGGCCGGGCCACCCGCGAGGACGACTACGTCTTCCCGACCTACCGCGAGCACGGTGTCGCCTGGTGCCGGGGGGTGGACCCGACCAACCTGCTCGGCATGTTCCGCGGTGTGAACAACGGCGGCTGGGACCCGAACAGCAACAACTTCCACCTCTACACGATCGTCATCGGCTCCCAGACGCTGCACGCCACCGGCTACGCGATGGGCATCACCAAGGACGGCGCGGACTCGGCCGTCATCGCCTACTTCGGTGACGGCGCCTCCAGCCAAGGCGACGTGGCCGAGGCGTTCACCTTCTCGGCGGTCTACAACGCGCCGGTGGTCTTCTTCTGCCAGAACAACCAGTGGGCGATCTCCGAGCCCACCGAGAAGCAGAGCCGGGTGCCGCTGTACCAGCGCGCACAGGGCTTCGGCTTCCCGGGCGTGCGGGTGGACGGCAACGACGTGCTGGCCTGTCTGGCGGTCACCAAGTGGGCGCTGGAGCGGGCCCGCAACGGCGAGGGTCCCACCCTGGTCGAGGCGTTCACCTACCGCATGGGCGCGCACACCACCTCCGACGACCCCAGCCGCTACCGGGGCGACGAGGAGCGGGCCGCCTGGGAGGCGAAGGACCCGATCCTGCGCCTGCGCCGGTACCTGGAGGCCTCAAACCACGCGGAAGAGGGATTCTTCGCGGAACTCGAGACGGAGTCCGAGGCGTTGGGCAAACGAGTGCGCGAAGCGGTCCGCGCCATGCCCGACCCGGACCGGTTCGCCATCTTCGAGAACGCGTACGCGGACGGACACGCGCTCGTCGACGAGGAGCGGGCGCAGTTCGCCGCCTACCAGGCGTCGTTCGCGGACGTAGAAGGGGGTCACTGACATGGCCGAGAAGATGGCGATGGCCAAGGCCATCAACGAGTCGCTGCGCCGCGCCCTGGAGGCCGACCCCAAGGTCCTCGTCATGGGCGAGGACGTCGGCAAGCTCGGCGGTGTCTTCCGTGTGACGGACGGCCTGCAGAAGGACTTCGGTGAGAGCCGGGTCATCGACACCCCGCTGGCCGAGTCCGGCATCGTGGGCACCGCGATCGGCCTCGCCCTGCGCGGCTACCGCCCGGTGGTGGAGATCCAGTTCGACGGCTTCGTCTTCCCGGCCTACGACCAGATCGTCACCCAGCTCGCCAAGATGCACGCCCGCTCGCTGGGCAAGGTGAAGATGCCCGTCGTGGTGCGCATCCCCTACGGCGGCGGCATCGGCGCGGTCGAGCACCACTCGGAGTCCCCCGAGGCGCTGTTCGCCCACGTGGCCGGACTGAAGATCGTCTCCCCGTCGAACGCCTCGGACGCGTACTGGATGATGCAGCAGGCCATCCAGAGCGACGACCCGGTGATCTACTTCGAGCCCAAGCGCCGCTACTGGGACAAGTCCGAGGTCGACACCGAGGCCATCCCGGCCCCGCTCCACAAGGCCGAGGTGGTCCGCGAGGGCACCGACCTCACCCTGGCCGCCTACGGCCCGATGGTGAAGCTCTGCCAGCAGGTCGCCGACGCCGCGGCCGAGGAGGGCAAGTCCCTGGAGGTCCTGGACCTGCGCTCGGTGTCGCCGCTGGACTTCGACGCGATCCAGGCGTCCGTGGAGAAGACCCGCCGGCTGGTCGTGGTGCACGAGGCGCCGGTGTTCTTCGGCTCGGGCGCCGAGATCGCCGCGCGGATCACCGAGCGCTGCTTCTACCACCTGGAGGCCCCGGTGCTCCGGGTCGGCGGCTACCACGCGCCGTACCCGCCGGCCCGCCTGGAGGAGGAGTACCTGCCGGACCTGGACCGCGTGCTCGACGCCGTCGACCGCTCGCTGGCGTACTGAGGAGAGGGTCGTGACGACGATGACGGATGCGTCCGTACGCGAGTTCAAGATGCCGGACGTCGGTGAGGGACTCACCGAGGCCGAGATCCTCAAGTGGTACGTGCAGCCCGGTGACACGGTCACCGACGGACAGGTGGTGTGCGAGGTCGAGACCGCCAAGGCGGCCGTCGAACTCCCCATCCCCTACGACGGCGTGGTCCGGGAACTGCGCTTCCCCGAGGGCACCACGGTGGACGTGGGTACGGCCATCATCACGGTGGACGTGGCGGGCGGCGCGGCGGCGCGGACACCCGCCGAGCAGCCCGAGGCCGAGCCCGCGGCCCCCGCACAGCCGGCCGCCGCCCCCGCGCGGCCGGCCGAGGAACCGAAGAAGGAGGTCCGCCAGCCGGTCCTCGTCGGTTACGGCGTGGCCACCTCCTCCACCAAGCGCCGGCCCCGCAAGGGCGCCGAGACCGCCGCCGCCGTGCCCGCCCAGGCGGTCCAGACGGAGCTGAACGGCCACGGTCACGCCGGGCTCGCGGAGAAGCCCCGCCCGCTGGCCAAGCCGCCGGTGCGCAAGCTCGCCAAGGACCTCGGCGTGGACCTGGCCGTGATCACCCCGTCCGGCCCGGACGGTGTCATCACGCGCGAGGACGTCCACGCGGCGGCCGTCCCGACGGCTGCTTCGGCGGCCGCCCCCGAACCGGCGGCCGCGGCCCCTGCGGCCCGCCCGGCCGTCGCACCGGCCGCGACCTACGACGGAGCGCGCGAGACGCGCGTCCCGGTCAAGGGGGTGCGCAAGGCGACGGCGGCCGCGATGGTCGGCTCGGCGTTCACGGCCCCGCACGTCACGGAGTTCGTGACGGTCGACGTGACCCGCACCATGAAGCTGGTCGAGGAGCTGAAGCAGGACAAGGAGATGCAGGGGCTGCGGGTGAACCCGCTGCTGCTGATCGCCAAGGCCCTGCTGGTCGCCATCAAGCGCAACCCGGACGTCAACGCGGCCTGGGACGAGGCGAACCAGGAGATCGTGCGCAAGCACTACGTCAACCTGGGCATCGCTGCGGCGACCCCGCGCGGTCTGATCGTGCCGAACATCAAGGACGCCCAGGCCAAGACGCTGCCGCAGCTGGCGGAGTCCCTGGGCGAGCTGGTGTCGACGGCCCGTGAGGGGAAGACCTCGCCGGCCGCGATGCAGGGCGGCACGGTGACCATCACCAATGTGGGTGTCTTCGGTGTCGACACCGGCACGCCGATCCTCAACCCGGGGGAGTCCGCGATCCTGGCGGTCGGCGCGATCAAGCTCCAGCCCTGGGTCCACAAGGGCAAGGTGAAGCCCCGCCAGGTCACCACCCTGGCGCTCAGCTTCGATCACCGCCTGGTGGACGGGGAACTGGGCTCGAAGGTGCTGGCCGACGTGGCGGCGATCCTGGAGCAGCCCAAGCGCCTGATCACCTGGGCGTGACGGGCTCGGCGCGACGGTAGGGACAGCGGAAGGGCCGCGCACCCGGTTCGGGTGCGCGGCCCTTCTCGCGCCGGGACACCCGGGCGGACCCGGGTGTCCCGAGGGCGCGTCAGCCGAGCTTGGCGAAACCGTAGTTCAGGAGCTTCTTCGCGTCCGCCTCGCGCTGGGGGATGGAGGAGGAGGCGAGGACCGTGCCGATGATCGTCTTGCCGTTGCGGGTCGCGGCGAAGACCAGGCAGTACTTGGCCTCGGGGCCCGAGCCGGTCTTCACACCGATGGTGCCGCTGTAGCTGTTGAGAAGCCCGTTGGTGTTGTCCCAGGTCTTCATCGTGCGGATGCTGCCGGTCTTGGTGATCGTCTTGGCGGTGTAGTGCTTCGTCTTGACGACCGTGCGGAAGGTGGCGCTCTTCATCGCGCTGCTGGCGATCTTCGTCAGGTCGCGCGGCGTCGAGTAGTTGTTGCCGTTGCCGATGCCGTCGAAGGAGTCGAAGTGCGTCCTCGTCAGGCCCAGGCTCTTGGCGGCGGTGTTCATCTTGCCGATGAAGTTGGCCACGCGCTTGTCGCGGGTGGAGCCGGTGCCGTACTTGTCGGCGAGCGCGTAGGCGGCGTCGCAGCCGGACGGCAGCATCAGGCCGTACAGCAGCTGGCGGACGGTGACCTTGTCGCCGACGATCAGGTGCGCCTGGGAGGCGTTGTTCTTGACGACGTAGTCGCTGTACGCCTTCTGGATCGTGACCTTGGAGTCGAGGTTGAGGTTCGACTGCGCGAGCACGACCTTGGCGGTCATGATCTTGGTGGTGGAGCCGGTGGCGAGCTGCGTGTCCATCTTCTTGTTGAACAGCGTCGAGCCGTTCGCGTTGTTCATCACGTAGCCGCCCTTGGCCACGATCGAGGGCGCCGTGACGGCCTGCGCGGGAGCCGCGGTGAGGGCCCCGGTGGCGAGCAGCGCGCCGGAGGTGACGGCGACGGCCGCGGCGCGGCGGATGCGGTTGCCCTTAATGCCGGTAATCAAAGTGAGATACCCCGATTGTCTTGAATGCCCCTGGTGTGCGGCCTAGTTGAGGTGGCACAGAAAATAGGGCCGCACGTGTGTGACACGTAACTAGCACACAAGGTTGTGCGGTCGTTGCGATAAATTTCCCGGCGCTCGGGTTCGGGCGGACCCCCGCGCGGTCCGCATGATGGACAGCGCTCCCCCATGGGTGCGTGATGTATCTATCCTGTCGGCATGAACACGGCCGTCGAGCACCCCGCGCCACAGCCCCTCAAGCAGCCGCCTGCCGCCGAGCGCGTCTACGCCCACGTGAAGCAGGGCGTCCTCGACCGCCGCTACGAAGGCGGAACCCTCCTCACGGAGGGTGAGCTGGCCGAGGCCGTCGGAGTCTCGCGCACACCAGTGCGGGAGGCGCTGCTCCGGCTGGAGGTGGAGGGCCTGATCCGGCTCTATCCGAAGAAGGGCGCACTGGTGCTGCCGGTCTCCGCGCAGGAGATCGCCGATGTGGTGGAGACGCGGCTGCTGGTGGAGGAACACGCCGCCCGCAAGGCCGTCCCCGCCCCGCCCGCCCTGCTGGAGCGGCTGACGCGGCTGCTGGAGCAGCAGAAGGCACAGGCCGCCGCCGGTGACTTCGCCGCGGCCGCCGTGAGCGACCGCTGCTTCCACGCCGAGATCGTGCGCAGCGGCGGCAACGAGATCCTCTCCCGGCTGTACGACCAGCTGCGCGACCGCCAGCTGCGGATGGGGGTGGCCGTCATGCACTCCCACCCCGACCGGATCGCCAAGACGCTCAGCGAGCACGAGGAGATCCTGCGGGCGCTGCGCGCCGGGGACGCCGAGGCCGCCGTCGAGGTCGTGCACCGGCACGTGGGCTGGTTCTCGCATCTGGCGCGGGGTGAGGCCCGATGAACAACGCCACCCTCCCGGGTGATCCGCCGGGCGGTCGCCGGGCCGTCGCCGTGTGGTCCATAGGCGTCGCCGTCTACTTCGTCGCCGTGATCTTCCGCACCTCGCTGGGCGTCGCCGGTCTGGACGCGGCCGACCGCTTCCACGTCAACGCCTCCGCCCTGTCGACCTTCTCGATCCTCCAGCTGCTGGTCTACGCCGGTATGCAGATACCCGTCGGCCTGCTGGTCGACCGGCTCGGCACCAAGAAGGTGCTGAGCATCGGCGCCGTGCTGTTCACCGCCGGACAGCTGGGCTTCGCCTTCTCCCCCTCCTACGGCACCGCGCTCGCCTCCCGGGCGCTGCTGGGCTGCGGCGACGCGATGACCTTCATCAGCGTGCTGCGGCTCGGCACCCGCTGGTTCCCGGCCCGGCGCGGGCCCGTGGTCGCGCAGCTCGCGGGCCTGGTCGGCATGGCGGGCAATCTCGTCTCCACCCTGGTCATCGCCCGGATGCTGCACGGCATCGGCTGGACCCCCGCGTTCGCGGGCAGCGCGCTCGCCGGCGTGATCGTCCTGGTCCTGACGCTGCTCTTCCTCAAGGACCACCCCGAGGGGTACGCGCCCGAACCGCTCTCGCACCAGGGCTCGGCCTACGTCCGGCGGCAGATCGCCGCGTCCTGGCGGGAGCCGGGCACCCGCCTCGGACTGTGGGTGCACTTCACCACCCAGTTCCCGGCGATGGTGTTCCTGCTGCTGTGGGGCCTGCCGTTCCTCGTCCAGGCCCAGGGGCTCAGCCGGGCCACGGCCGGTGAGCTGCTCACCCTGGTCGTGCTGTCCAACATGGTCATCGGGCTCGTCTACGGGCAGATCATCGCCCGGCACCACGCGGCCCGGCTGCCGCTCGCGCTCGGCACGGTCGGGGCGACGGCGACGCTGTGGGCGGTGACGCTGGCCTACCCGGCCGAGCACGCGCCGATGTGGCTGCTGGTGGTGCTGTGCGCGGTGCTCGGGGCGTGCGGTCCGGCCTCGATGATCGGCTTCGACTTCGCCCGCCCGGCCAACCCGCCCGAGCGACAGGGCACCGCGTCCGGCATCACCAACATGGGTGGTTTCCTCGCCTCCATGACGACGCTGTTCGCGATCGGCGTGCTGCTGGACGCCACGGGCGACGACTACACCGTCGCCTTCTCCGCCGTGTTCGTCCTCCAGGCGCTGGGCGTCAGCCAGATCCTCCGGCTGCGCGGCCGGGCCGTCCGCCGCGAGCGCGAACGCCTGGTGGCGAGTCGCGTGGAGACGGTGCACGTGCCCGCGGCCTGACCGCGGGCACGCAGCGAGGTCAGCCGGCCGCCGTCACCGGTACGAGGGTGAGGTAGGCGATTCCGAGGACGCCCCGGTAGCTCATCCACTGGGCGCGGTGCCGGTCCAGGCGCTCACGGGTCCCGGCGGCCAGGGGATGCTCCGGGTGCCCGGCGAGCCAGACCTCCAGATCCGCCTGGTACCCCGACTCGAACTCCTCCCACTCCCGGCGGTCGGCCGTCTCGGTCCACTCCGGCCGGAAGCCCGCCTCGACGGCCAGGTCGAGCAGGGTGGCGAGGTCGTGGTGGTCCGAGGCGGCGGCGCCCGGCCACATGCCGGACAGCTCGCTCTCGGTGGGCGGCCGCTCCCAGAAGCCCTCGCCGAGCAGGACGCGCCCGCCGTCGTTCACCAGCCGGCGCAGCTCGCGCAGCGCCTCGGCGGTGGACGGCTCGGCCGTGGTCAGGGCCTGGCTCGCGCCGAGACACAGCACCACGTCGGCGGGGCCGCGCGGCGTCCCCAGGGCCGACTCCTCGACGAACTCCACCCGGTCGTCGAGTCCGCGCGCCCCGGCGTTGCGCCGCGCCCTCGTCAGGTCCTCGCCGTCGATGTCGATGCCGGTGCCCTTGGCTTCCGGTACGGCGGCCAGGAGGCGCAGCAGCATCTCGGCCCAGCCGCAGCCGATGTCCAGCACGCTGCGGGGTCGGGTCGCCGCCAGGCGGCGGACCATGCCGTCCGCACGGGGTTCGGAGAGGGGACCGTGGAAGACGAGTCGGCTCAGGCGGGGCGGGGTGTCGGTCATCCCGGGACGCTATGCGCCACCCGGGTCCGCACACCACCGGTTTACGAGGGCGCCCGCCGTCGGCGGCTCTTCTACGGCGTCACCGCGAAGTTGCGCAGGATCGCCGAGGCGAGGTCCTGGTCGCCCACCGTCTTCACCCGGTCCGCGACCGCCTCGGGGGTGGTCCGGCCACAGGCGAGGCGGACGTAGGTCTCCCAGTCGAGGGTGAGGGTGGCGGCGGGGCCGAGGGCCGGCGCGGTCTCCAGGGAGCCGCGGCCCTGGATGTCTACGCGGATCGTGCGCAGGAACTCCACCGGCCCGTGTACGTCGAACACGACCGCCGAACTGCGCGGCGCGTCCGCTCCCTTCGCGACGACCTTGGGCAGCGCCTCCAGCAGCACGTCCCGGACGACGTACGCGCCCGGCGAGTCGAGGTTGCCGGGCCGCCCGAGGGCCGCGCGCAGATCCTGTTCGTGCACCCACACGTCGAACGCCCGCATGCGGTAGGCCTCTTCGAGGGTGACCTCCGTGCCCAGCGGGCCGCGCACCTTGGTGCCGGGGTCCCGGGACTCGTTGCGCAGCTGGCGATTGCGGCGGATGACCGTGTACTCCAGCTCGGCCGTCATCTCCGGCGCCGTGTGGTGACGACGGACGTCGACCTGCATCTCCATATAGCGCTGGTGCTCGGTGGCGACGTGGAAGAGGTCGCTGGGCAGGGAGTGGATGGGGCGCGGGTCGCCGAGGATCTCGCAGTCCAGGCCGATCACATGGGACACGATGTCCCGCACCGACCAGCCCGGGCACGGGGTCCGCCGGTTCCACTCGCCGTCGGCGAGCGACTGCACCATCTCGGATATCGCCTCGATGGAGTGCGACCAGGCGTCGGCGTAGGGCTGGAGGGTGGGATGCAGACTCACGGAAACGGGACCCCTCGGCGTTCGGTACACGGGCAGGTTGTGGCGGCGTTGCCAGCGCGGTGGCTGCACTCGGCGGGTGTCTTGGGACGTTAAGTTACGCTGCTGGAAGGCACCCCGGCAGTGCTTTCGTGTGACGATCGTAGGCCTGTGTGGACGACTCGAATGCCAGGACGGTGGTAGTGTGCGCGCCTCGCTGATCCAGATCGCCGTGGACGAGGGCGAATCGGTCGACTCCCGGCGGCGGCGGGCGGCCGCGCTGGTCCGGGAGCAGTCCGGCGCCGACCTCGTGGTACTGCCCGAGCTGTGGACCACCGGCGCCTTCGCCTACGAGGAGTTCGGCCGGGAGGCCGAGCCGCTCGACGGGCCGACGCACGAGGCGATGGCCAAGGCGGCGAGCGACGCGGGCGTATGGCTGCACGCGGGGTCCGTTCCCGAGCGCGCGGACGACGGCACCCTCTACAACACCTCCCTCGTCTTCACCCCCTCCGGTGACCGGGCCGCCGTCTACCGCAAGATTCACCGCTTCGGTTTCGACCGGGGCGAGGCCGTCCTGATGGGCGCCGGGCGGGACCTGGCGACGGTGCGGCTGCCGGAGACCACGCTCGGTCTGGGCACCTGCTACGACCTCCGTTTCCCCGAACTCTTCCGCGCTCTCGTCGACGCCGGCGCCGAGGTGCTGGTGCTCCCGGCGGGCTGGCCCGAACGGCGACGCGCGCACTGGACGCTGCTGGCTCGGGCGCGGGCGGTGGAGAACCAGGCGTTCGTGCTCGCCTGTGGAACGGCCGGGACCCATGCGGGGGTTCCGCAGGCGGGTCACTCGATCGTGGTGGATCCGTGGGGCGAGGTACTCGCCGAGGCGGGCTCCGGCGAGGAGATCCTCACGGTCGACTTCGACCCCGCGAAGGTGGCGGCCACCCGTGAGCAGTTCCCGGCGCTGAAGGACCGGGTCCTCGGCCTGCGCCCGCCCCACGCCCAGGCGTAGCGCCCACCGGCCCGCCCGCCTCCCGGGGGCCCCTTGGGGCTCCCGCCCCGTCAGTCCTCCTCGCCCTCCTTCTCCGCGAGGTGGATCACGCACACCGCCACCGCGATCAGCAGCGCCGGATCGGCGTCGTCGCGGACGACGTCGACGCCGTAGGTGTCCCGGAGGGTGAGCCAGCGCCGGGAGATCACCGCGAGCAGTTCGCCGTCGTACTCGACGGCGAACTCCCGGTCCAGGATCTTGCCGCTGACGTCGAGTTCGCTCCCGTCGGCCAGGGAGACCCGGTAGTGGTTGCGCAGCAGCGACAGCCGTTTGCGCTTGATCCTGGCCAGGCCCTCGCCGTCCCGTTCGATCACCATCGTGTCGCGCAGCGCGAACATCTTCTGGTGGATGTCGATCAGGACCCGCCCCTGGGTGTCCTTGAGCTCGAAGGTGTCCCGCAGCCGCATGGCCTTGCCGTCGACGAGGAACACCTTCCGGCCGTGCTCGTCCTCGATCCACCAGTCGTCGCCGATGCCGAGGATGCGGTCGCGTACGAGGAATCTCATACGGGGGATGCTTCCCCGGCATTCCTTGATCGTCACGAGGTCACCACATCGGGGGTCGCGGGACGTCGCGCGGGCGCAGGGCCGAACCGCCAGGCGCCGACTCGGTTGCCGGAGCCGGATGGCACCCTTGAACCATGACCGACTCCACACCCCGACGCGCCCGCGTCCGCGCCCCCGAGCTGATCGGCAAGGGTGGCTGGCTGAACACGGGCGGCACCCAGTACACCCTCGCGGAGCTGCGCGGACGCATCGTCGTCCTGGATTTCTGGACGTTCTGCTGTGTGAACTGTCTGCACGTCCTGGACGAGCTGCGTGAGCTGGAGCGGAAGCACCCGGACACGGTGGTGGTCGTCGGGGTGCACTCCCCGAAGTTCGTGCACGAGGCCGAGCACCAGGCGGTCGTGGACGCGGTCGAGCGCTACGGCGTGGAGCACCCGGTGCTGGACGACCCGGAGCTGGCCACCTGGAAGCAGTACGCGGTGCGTGCCTGGCCGACGCTCGTCGTGATCGACCCCGAGGGATACGTCGTCGCCCAGCACGCCGGCGAGGGCCATGTGCACGCCATCGAGCGGCTGGTGGCCCAGCTGGAGGCCGAGCACGCCGCCAAGGGAACGCTGCGCCGCGGTGACGGCCCGTACGTGCCGCCGGAGCCGGAGCCGACCACCCTGCGGTTCCCGGGCAAGGCCCTGCTGCTGCCGTCCGGGAACCTGCTGGTCAGCGACACCACCCGGCATCGGCTGGTGGAGCTGGCCGAGGACGGCGAGACGGTCGTGCGGCGGATCGGTTCGGGCGTCCGCGGCTTCTCGGACGGTGGCCCGGACGGTGCCTCCTTCAACGAGCCGCAGGGCCTCGCGCTGCTCGCGGACGGCACGGCCGTGGTCGTCGCCGACACGGTCAACCACGCCCTGCGCCGTGTCGATCTCGGCACGGGCGAAGTGACCACCCTGGCCGGCACCGGCAGGCAGTGGTGGCAGGGATCGCCGACGTCCGGTCCGGCGCGTGAGACGGACCTGTCCTCACCCTGGGACGTGGCGGTCTTCGACGGCCGGGTGTGGATCGCCATGGCGGGCGTCCACCAGCTGTGGACGTACGACCCGGTGGCGGGCACCGTCGCCGTCGCGGCCGGCACCACCAACGAGGGCCTGGTCGACGGCCCCGCCGCCGAGGCCTGGTTCGCCCAGCCCTCCGGCCTCGCCGCCACCGCCGACCGGCTGTGGCTCGCCGACTCCGAGACCTCCGCGCTGCGCTGGGTGGACCTCGACGGCCGGGTGCACACGGCCGTCGGTACCGGTCTGTTCGACTTCGGCCACCGGGACGGCCCGGCGGACCAGGCTCTGCTCCAGCACCCGCTGGGCGTGACCGCCCTGCCGGACGGCTCGGTCGCCGTCGCCGACACCTACAACCACGCCCTGCGCCGCTACGACCCGGCCACCGGTGAGGTCACCACGCTCGCCACCGATCTGCGCGAGCCCAGCGACGCCGTGCTGGTCGGCGAGGACATCGTCGTGGTCGAGTCGGCCCGGCACCGGCTCACCCGGCTGCGGCTGCCCGAGGAGGCGGTCCGCGTGGAGTCGGTCGCCCACCGCACCCGGCGGGCCGCGACCGAGGTCGCCCCGGGCACCCTCCGCCTCGACGTGATCTTCCAGGCCCCGGCCGGCCAGAAGCTCGACACCCGCTACGGCCCCTCGACCCGGCTGCTGGTCTCCTCGACCCCGCCCGAGCTGCTGCTCAAGGGCGAGGGAGCGGACACCGACCTGACCCGCGAGCTGGAGCTGAACCCGGCCGTCACCGAGGGCGTCCTGCACGTCTCGGCGATGGCGGCCTCCTGTGACGACGACCCGGCGAACGCGTACCCCGCCTGCCACGTCCACCAGCAGGACTGGGGCGTTCCGGTCCGCCTCGCCGAGGGCGCGGCGGACCGGCTGCCGCTCGTCCTCGCGGGGATGGACGAGCAGTAGGCGGACAGACGACGGGGCGCGGCCGGTCGGCCACGCGGGGCCGGCCGGTGGCGCACGGGCGGGGGATCAGACGCCGTAGCCGTCGGTGTAGCCCTCGCCGCGGTGGTGGTGATGGTGGACCTCCTCCTCGACGACGGGCGCCGGCGGCATCACCACCCGGCGGCGCCGCGCGATGCCGGTGAAGGTGGCGACACCGATCAGGCCGACGGCCATCAGGATCAGGCCGACGACCGTCAGGTTGACGCCATGCATGTGCCAGTCGGTCGCGAACGTGAGGATGGCCCCCACGGCAATGAGGATGATGCATCCGCCGAGCCCCATGAGGCTTCGCCTCCCCTTCCGGTTCCGGAATCTCCGGTGCCGTGCGGGTACCCGGCGGGGCCCGAACTAGCCCTCCAGGAAAGCCGTCAGCGCGTTCGCCAGCAGGAAGGGGTCCTCGGCGCCGCAGAGTTCACGGACGCTGTGCATGGAGAGGATCGCGACGCCGATGTCGACCGTGAGGATTCCGTGCCGGGCGGCGGTGATGGGGCCGATGGTGGTGCCGCACGGCATGGAGTTGTTGGAGACGAAGGTCTGGAAGGGCACGTTGGCCTTCTCGCAGGCGGCGGTGAACACCGCGCGCCCCGAACCATCGGTGGCGTAGCGGTTGTTGACGTTGACCTTGAGGATCGGGCCGCCGTTGACCCGGGGGTGGTGTGTCGGGTCGTGGCGCTCGGCGTAGTTGGGGTGGACGGCGTGTCCGGTGTCGGAGCTGAGGCAGACCGTGCCGGCGAAGGCGCGCGCCCGGTCCTCCAGCGACCCGCCGCGGGCGTACACCGAGCGCTCCAGCACCGTGCCCAGCAGCGGGCCGTCGGCTCCGGTGTCCGACTGCGAGCCGTTCTCCTCGTGGTCGAAGGCGGCCAGCACGGGGATATGGGTGAGCGCGGTGCCGGAGGCCGCGGCGGCGGCCAGGGCGGCGGCGCCCGCGTGCACCGACAGCAGGTTGTCCATGCGCGGCCCGGCGACCAGTTCACGGTCCCGGCCCAGGTACGCCGGCGGCTCCACCGGGTGTGTCATCAGGTCCCAGCCGGTCACGGAGCCCGGCGTCAGCCCCGCCTCCTGCTCCAGGAAGGCGATCAGGTCGCCCTCGCGCACCTCGTCGTCCAGGCCCCACACCGGCTGCAGATGCCGCTGCTTGTCGAGCTTGAGCCCCTCGGTGGCGACCGAGCGGTCCAGGTGGATGGCGAGCTGGGGGACGCGCAGCAGCGGCCGGTCCACGTTCACGAGCACCGAGGTGCCGTCGCGCTGGGTGAGGCGGCCGGCCAGCCCGAGATCCCGGTCCAGCCAGGAGTTGAGCAGCGGTCCGCCGTAGATCTCCACGGCCACCTGGCGCCAGCCGTGCGCGCCGCTGTCCGGGCGCGGCTTGACCCGCAGGCTCGGGGAGTCGGTGTGCGCGCCGACGATGTGGAACGGCGTGTGCGGGTCGGCACCCTCGGGGACGTACCAGGCGACGATCGCGCCGCCGCGCACCACGTACTTGCCGCCGCTCGTACCGTCCCAGGCGTCCGTCTCGGCGACCTGCCTGAAGCCGGCCTTCTCCAGCCGCTCGGCGGTGTTCGCCACGGCGTGGTACGGCGAGGGGCTCGCCGCGAGGAAGGACATCAGGTCGTCGGTGTGGCCGCGATCGAAGCGGGTTGCTGCGCTCATGGGTTCACCTTAACGACGTGCACGGACCCGCTCCCGGGAAAGGGAAGCGGGTCCGTGCGGTAATCGGCGGGGACGTCCGGAACGTCTGGAACGTTAGAACGCGGCCTCGTCCAGCTCCATCAGGTCCAGCTCGACGGTCGCGGCGACCTTGCGGGCGAGGGTGACGCCCGGCAGGACGTTCGCCGCGAAGAACTTCGCCGCGGCGATCTTGCCGGTGTAGAACGTCCTGTCCTTCGCCGTGGCCGTGGCGAGCTTGTCGGCGGCGACCGCGGCGCCCTTGAGGAGCAGGTAGCCGACGATCACGTCACCGGAGGCGAGCAGCAGGCGGCTGGTGTTCAGGCCCACCTTGTAGATGTTCTTGGTGTCCTGTTCGGTGGCCGCGAGGTCGGTCAGCATCAGGCCGACGATCGCCTCCAGCTCGACGGCCGCCTTGGCGAGGTGCTCGCGAGCGCCGGCCAGCTCCTCGCCGCCGGTGCCGAGGGCCAGGAACTTCTTGATGTCCTCGGCGAGCGAGTTGAGCGCGGCGCCCTGGTTGCGGACGATCTTCCGGAAGAAGAAGTCCTGGCCCTGGATCGCGGTGGTGCCCTCATAGAGGGTGTCGATCTTGGCGTCCCGGATGTACTGCTCGATCGGGTACTCCTGCAGGAAGCCGGAGCCGCCGAAGGTCTGCAGCGACTGGGCGAGCTGCTCGTAGGCCTTCTCGGAGCCGTAGCCCTTGACGACGGGCAGCAGCAGGTCGTTCAGGGCGTGCTCGGCGGAGGCGTCCTCGCCGTTGGCCTCCTTGACCTGGATCGCGTCCTGGATGGAGGCGGTGTACATCACCAGGGCGCGCATGCCCTCCGCGTACGCCTTCTGCGTCATCAGCGAGCGGCGCACGTCGGGGTGGTGGGTGATGGTGACCTTGGGCGCGGTCTTGTCCATGAAGTTAGCCAGGTCCGGACCCTGGACGCGCTCCTTGGCGTACTCCAGCGCGTTCAGGTAGCCGGTGGACAGCGTGGAGATCGCCTTCGTGCCGACCATCATGCGGGCGAACTCGATGATGCGGAACATCTGGCGGATGCCGTCGTGCTTGTCGCCGATCAACCAGCCCTTGGCCGGGTGCTTGTCGCCGAAGGTCATCTCGCACGTGTTGGAGGCCTTCAGGCCCATCTTGTGCTCGACGTTGGTGGCGTAGACGCCGTTTCGCTCGCCCAGCTCGCCGGTCTCGAAGTCGAAGAGGTACTTCGGCACGAGGAACAGCGACAGGCCCTTGGTGCCGGCGCCGGCGCCCTCGGGACGCGCGAGCACGTAGTGGAGGATGTTCTCCGACATGTCGTGCTCACCGGAGGTGATGAAGCGCTTCACGCCCTCGATGTGCCAGGAGCCGTCCTCCTGCTGGACCGCCTTGGTGCGGCCGGCGCCCACGTCGGAGCCCGCGTCGGGCTCGGTGAGGACCATGGTGGAGCCCCACTGCTTCTCCACGGCGACCGAGGCGATGTGCTTCTGGACCTCGTTGCCCTCCTCGAAGAGGATGCCGGCGAACGCGGGGCCCGAGGAGTACATCCACACGGCCGGGTTGGCGCCCAGGATCAGCTCGGCGTAGGCCCAGATCAGGGAGCGGGGCGAGGTGGTGCCGCCGATCTCCTCGGGCAGGCCGAGCCGCCAGTACTCGGAGTCCATGAAGGCCTGGTAGCTCTTCTTGAAGGACGCCGGGACGGGCGCGGTGTTGGTCTGCGGGTCGAAGACCGGCGGGTTGCGGTCGGCGTCGGCGAAGGACTCGGCCAGCTCGTTCTCCGAGAGGCGGGTCAGCTCCTCCAGGACGCTCTTGGCGGTCTCGACGTCCATCTCCTCGAAGGGGCCGGTGCCGTACACCTTGTCGCGCCCCAGTACTTCGAAGAGGTTGAACTCGATGTCGCGGAGATTCGGCTTGTAGTGCCCCATGGCGACGGCTCCGTAGAGAGATCGGCGAGGCACTGGCTCCTCGCACCTAGTTCACGTACCAACAAGTAGCTCCGATGATGCTACCCGCCGGTAATAAGACGCAACCCCCGCCGGGGCAAGTGTGAGAAGGGTCTAGTCCGCCGCGTCTGGACGGCGTACCTTTCCCGGCGGCCCCCACGCCCGCTTCCGCTCGGTAGTCTTGCGCGCATGTACGGCTACGACCAGAACGTGGGTGCGCAGCAGCAGTACGCCCCGCCGCAGCAGCAGATGCCGGGCGGTGTCGGTGGGTACGGCCAGCAGCCGCCGCTCTACCCGGAGCCGTCCCCGCCCTCCCTCGCGGACGCGGTGCGCGCCTTCACCACGGGCCAGATGGCCGCCGAGGACTTCCAGCAGATCTTCGCCACGTCGAAGGTGTACTGTCCGCGCGGCGACACCCCCGGCTTCCTCGCCCTGCACAACACCCAGCAGCCGGTGATCCCGATGTTCACCTCGCTCAAGGAGCTGCGCCGGTACGCGGGCAAGGAGTCCAAGTACTTCGTCATCACCGGCGCCGAGGTCATCGACCTGCTGCCGACCGGCTACGGCTTCGTCCTGGACATGGAGGGCGAGCACCGGATGGTGTTCGACGCGAAGGCGGTCGAGCAGATGGTGGACTTCGCCATGCGCCGGATGTACGGCGGCTGAATGAGGCACGACTCGGGGCCCGGAGGGAATTCCCTCCGGGCTTTCTCTGTTTCGACTGGCAAGAAGTTCAACGCTCAACTAAAGTGGGCGTACCTAGGAGGTACCGACCATGCCCGCAGTGACCGTCGAGAACCCGTTGACGCTGCCCCGTGTGACCGCACCCGCCGACGCCGTGGCACGTCCCGTGCTCACCGTGACGACCGCGCCGAGCGGATTCGAGGGCGAAGGCTTCCCGGTGCGCCGCGCGTTCGCCGGGATCAACTACCGCCACCTCGACCCGTTCATCATGATGGACCAGATGGGCGAGGTGGAGTACGCGCCGGGCGAGCCCAAGGGCACCCCCTGGCACCCGCACCGCGGCTTCGAGACCGTCACCTACATCATCGACGGCGTCTTCGACCACCAGGACAGCCAGGGCGGTGGCGGCACCATCACCAACGGTGACACCCAGTGGATGACCGCCGGCTCGGGCCTGCTGCACATCGAGGCTCCGCCGGAGTCCCTCGTCGTGTCCGGCGGCCTCTTCCACGGTCTGCAGTTGTGGGTGAACCTCCCGGCCAAGGACAAGATGATGGCGCCGAGGTACCAGGACATCCGGGGCGGCAACGTCCAGCTGCTGACCACGCCCGACGGTGGCGCGCTGCTGCGCGTGATCGCGGGCGAGCTGGACGGCCACGCGGGGCCCGGCATCACCCACACCCCGATCACGATGGTCCACGCGACGCTGGCTCCGGGCGCGGAGATCACCTTGCCGTGGCGCGAGGACTTCAACGGCCTCGCGTACGCGCTCGCGGGCCGTGGCACGGTCGGCGTCGAACGCCGTCCGATCCACGTCGGCCAGACCGCCGTCTTCGGCGCGGGCTCCTCGCTGACCGTCCGCGCGGACGAGAAGCAGGACTCCCACACGCCGGACCTGGAGGTCGTCCTCCTCGGCGGACAGCCCATCCGGGAGCCGATGGCGCACTACGGTCCGTTCGTCATGAACACCCGCGAGGAACTCCAGCAGGCGTTCGACGACTTCCAGAAGGGGCGGCTGGGCACCGTCCCGGCCGTGCACGGGATGTCCGAGGGCGGCCTGTAGAACCCGCCTGGACCACCGCCGACGAGCCCCGTCCGGTCACGGACGGGGCTCGTCCGCGCGTGCCACCCGCCCCGCCCCGGTGGTGGGTGCCCGGCTCACCCGGCCGGCCGCCCGCCACGGGACAGTGGGCCGCTTTCATGATCCGCTGAACGTGTGCAGCTGCTGCCCGCCCCCGTCCGCCGGTTCGCCGCCTGGTGCGCCGTGCTGCTGCTCGCCGCCGGGGTGGGGTGGGTCGGGGTGCGGCTGTGCGCGGAGCTGCGTACGGCCGTCACGCCGGTGCTCCTCGCGCTGCTCGGGACGGCGCTGCTGCGGCCGCTGTACCGGCGGCTGCTACGGGCCGGGGTGCGGGCGTCGGTGGCGGCCGGGCTCACCTGTGTGGCCGTCGTCGCCGTCGTCGGCGGTGCCGTGTACATCGTCGTCGCCGCGCTCGTCGACACCGGTGGCCAGATCGTCGACTCGCTCCGGGCAGCCGCCAAGGCCGTCACCCGGCACTTCGGCGCCGCCGGCACCTCGCTCGACGACCTCGCCGCCAACTCCCGTCAACTGCTGGGCAAGTTCGGCGGTACGGCCGCCTCCAACGTGATCAGCGGCGTCAGTGTCGTCGGCGAGAGCATCGCCATGGCCGTCCTCGCGCTGCTGCTGGTCTTCTTCTTCCTGCGCGACTCCGAGCGGGCCGTACGGGCCCTGCGCTCGGGTGCGCCCGGCGGCACCGCCGACGTGCTCGAGGCGATGGCCCGGCGCGCCTTCCGGGCGGTCGAGGGGTTCATGCGCGGGACCACCGTCATCGCCCTCATCGACGCCGTCTGCATCACCGTGGGCCTGCTGATCCTCCGGGTGCCCGGCGCGGTCGGGCTCGGCGCGCTCGTCTTCGTCGGCGCGTACATCCCCTATCTCGGCGCGTTCATCTCCGGCGCGGTGGCCGTGCTGGTCGCCCTCGCCGACCGGGGCGTCGTCATCGCGCTGTGGGCGTTCGGGGTGGTGCTGGCGGTGCAGGTGCTGGAGGGACACGTGCTGCAGCCGGTGATCCAGAGCCGGACCGTGCAGATGCATCCGGCCGTCGTGCTGCTGGCCATCACGGCCGGCGCGTCCGTCGCGGGCATCCTCGGCATGCTGCTGTCGGTGCCGCTGACCGCGGCCGCCTTCGGTGTCGTCCAGGAGTTGCGCGAGCGGTACCCGGGGCCGGGCGGTGGCCCACCGGCGCCGACGCCCACGCCGCCCGGCTGAGCCCTGGTCAGCCGCCGGCGCCCGTCGGATCCCGGTCGTCCGACTCGTCGAGTTCGAACCAGATGCTCTTGCCCCTGCCGCGCGGGACCACTCCCCAGGCGTCGGCCAGAAGACCGATGAGGATCAGGCCGCGGCCGGAGGAGGCCAGTTCACCGGGGCGGCGGGTGTGGGGCAGGTCGTCGCCCGCGTCGGTGACCTCCACCCGTAGCCGTCGTCCCGGGGTGCCCTCGGCCACCTCGGCCAGCAGCAGCGCGTCGGTGTCGGTGTGGACCAGGACGTTGGTGACCATCTCGGAGACCAGCAGGACCGCCGAGTCGATCTGCTCGGCGCAGGCCCAGTCGTGAAGCAGCTCGCGCAGATGCTGGCGGGCCTCGGCGATCCGCTCGGGTTCGTCCTGCGCCACCGACAGCAGGGTGCGCCGCACCGTGGGCCGTTCGGTCATGGTGTCGCTACAGCCGCAGCCCTCCCTGGGCCGGCACAACAGCATCAGCGCGATGTCGTCCTCGCGGCGGTCGGCCAGCGGACCGGTGGTGTGGTGCGAGGACGGCCCGTGCACCGCCTGCACCAGCGCGTCGGCCAGCTTCTCCTCATCGCCGTCGTGGCTCTCCAGCACCGCGCGCAGCCGCTGCCAGCCGCTCGCCATGTCGTGCCCGCCGGTCTCGATCAGGCCGTCGGTGCACAGCAGCATCGTCTCGCCGGGCTCCAGCGCGAACCGGGTCGTCGGATAGTCCGCGTCGGGGTCGACGCCCAGCGGCAGCCCGCCGGCCGTCGGCCGCATCATCACCGTGCCGTCGGCCATCCGGATCGCCGGGTCGGGGTGCCCGGCGCGGGCGCACTCCAGCATCCCGGTCGCCGGGTCGGCCTCCACGTACACGCAGGTCGCGAAGCGCGGGTCGGACTGGTGCTCGTCCCCGGACTCATGGGTGATGCCGTGCAGGAAGCGGGAGGCGCGGGAGAGGACGGCGTCCGGACGGTGGCCCTCGGAGGCGTAGGCGCGCAGGGCGATGCGCAGCTGGCCCATGAGCCCGGCGGCGCGCACGTCGTGGCCCTGGACATCGCCGACGACCAGCGCGAAGCGGCCGGAGGGCAGCGGGATCATGTCGTACCAGTCGCCGCCGACCTGGAGCCCGCCGCCGGTCGGGATGTAGCGGGCGGCGACCCGCATGCCGGGTATCCCTGGGCCCAGCGACGGCAGCATGGAGCGTTGCAGGCCCTCGGTCAGCTCCCGCTCGGTCTCCTCGGCCCCGGCCCGGGACAGCGCCTGGGCGAGCATCCGGGCCACCGTCGTCAGGACCGCCCGCTCGTCCGGGGTGAACGCCACGTGATAGGTGAAGGCGGCCATCCAGGCGCCCATCGTCCGCCCGGCCGCGGTCAGCGGCAGGAAGGCCCAGGAGTGCCGGCCGAAGGGCCGGACGTGCGGCCAGGTCGCCGGGTAGCTGGACTCGTACTGCTGCGGTGAGGACAGATAGACCGCGCGGCCGGTGCGCACCACCTCCGCCGCCGGATAGTCGGCGGCCAGCGGCATGTCGGAGAAGGGCCGGATGTCGCCGGGCTGGTGGCCGTGGTGACCGATGATCGTCAGCCAGTCGCCCTCCACCCCGAACACCACGAACCCGTCAGGGGAGAAGCCGGGCATCGACAGACCGCCCGCCACCCGCAGTACCTCCGCCGTGGACCGTGCCTCCGCCAGGGCCCGGCCGGCGTCCAGCAGGAAGGCCTCACGCGAGCGCCGCCAGTCCCCGGTCACCGCGCTGCGTGCCGCCGCCGTGCCCGGCACGGGCTCGGTGACCTCCTGGAGGGTGCCGATCAGCCGGTAGGCCCTGCGCTCGGGGTGGAAGGAGGGCTTCGAACGGCTGCGGACGATCCGGACGACCTGCCCGCGCTCGTCCATGATCCGGATCCGCACCTCGGCGAGCGTGCCCTCGTCGACCGCCAGCGGCACGACCCCGGTGATCTCGTTCCAGTCCTCCGGGTGCAGCCGGGCGCGGGTCTGGCCCTCGGTGAGGGTGGTCTGCTCCGCGGGCAGCCCGAGCAGCCGCGCCGCCTCCGCGTCGACGGTGACCAACCCGGTGGCCGTGTCCCAGTGCCATACCCCCGTTGCCAGGGCGGCGAGGACGTCACCGACGGACGGCAGGGGCTCGCTCGTGCGCATTGCCCTACTTTAGGGAGATCTGATCGATACCCGCCACCGAGGACGCCCCGGCGGTACGGTGGCCGCTCGGGGCGGGCGGTAAAGGTGGGGAGCCGATCTTGGCCTGCCCGGTACCCTTGATGGGTCCGGGCCCCGTGCCCGTTCCCGCCGGGAGAGCAACCCCGGCACATCCACGAACGAAGGACGATGAACGACGATGCATCGGTACAGGTCCCACACCTGCGGCCAGCTCCGCGCCTCTGACGTCGACACCGACGTCAGGCTGAGTGGCTGGCTGCACAATCGGCGCGACCTGGGCGGCATCCTCTTCATCGATCTGCGCGATCACTACGGCATCACGCAGTTGGTGGCCCGGCCCGGCACCGCCGCCTACGAGGCCCTGGACAAGCTCTCCAAGGAGTCCACGGTCCGCGTCGACGGCCGCGTTGTTTCACGTGGAACCGAGAACGTGAACCCGGACCTGCCCACCGGCGAGATCGAGGTGGAGGTGACGGAGGTCGAGCTGCTCGGCGCCGCCGCCCCGCTGCCCTTCACGATCAACGCCGAGGACGGGGTCAACGAGGAGCGGCGCCTGGAGTACCGCTTCCTCGACCTGCGCCGCGAGCGCATGCACCGCAACATCATGCTGCGTACGGCCGTGATCGCCGCCATCCGCCAGAAGATGGTCGCGATGGGCTTCAACGAGATGGCGACGCCGATCCTGTCCGCCACCTCCCCCGAGGGCGCTCGCGACTACGTGGTCCCCTCCCGGGTGCACCCGGGCCGCTTCTACGCGCTGCCGCAGGCCCCGCAGCAGTTCAAGCAGCTGCTGATGATCTCCGGCTTCGACCGCTACTTCCAGATCGCGCCCTGCTTCCGCGACGAGGACGCCCGCGCGGACCGCTCGCCGGGCGAGTTCTACCAGCTCGACGTGGAGATGTCCTTCGTCGAGCAGGAGGACGTCTTCCAGCCGATCGAGAAGCTCATGACGGAGCTGTTCGAGGAGTTCGGCGGCGGTCGTCACGTCACCTCCCCCTTCCCCCGCATCCCGTTCCGCGAGGCGATGGCGAAGTACGGCTCGGACAAGCCGGACCTGCGCGCCAAGCTGGAGCTGGTGGACATCACCGATGTCTTCGAGGGCTCGGAGTTCAAGGCGTTCGCGGGCAAGCACGTGCGCGCGCTGCCGGTGCCGAACGTCTCCGCGCAGCCCCGCAAGTTCTTCGACCAGCTCGGCGAGTACGCCGTGGAGCAGGGCGCCAAGGGCCTGGCCTGGGTGCGCGTGGCCGAGGACGGCTCGCTGTCCGGCCCGATCGCCAAGTTCCTCACCGAGGCGAACGTCGCGGAGCTGACCAAGCGGCTCTCCCTGGCCCCCGGCCACGCCGTCTTCTTCGGCGCGGGCGAGTACGACGAGGTCTCCAAGATCATGGGCGCGGTCCGGGTGGAGGCCGCCAAGCGGGCCGGCCAGTTCGAGGACGGCGTCTTCCGCTTCTGCTGGATCGTCGACTTCCCGATGTACGAGAAGGACGAGGAGACCGGTGGGATCGACTTCTCCCACAACCCCTTCTCGATGCCGCAGGGCGGCTTGGAGGCCCTGGAGACCCAGGACCCGCTGGACATCCTGGGCTGGCAGTACGACATCGTCTGCAACGGCGTCGAGCTGTCCTCGGGTGCCATCCGGAACCACGAGCCGGACATCATGCTCAAGGCCTTCGAGATCGCGGGCTACGACCGGGAGACCGTCGAGGAGAAGTTCGCGGGCATGCTGCGCGCGTTCCGCTTCGGCGCCCCGCCGCACGGCGGCATCGCCCCCGGCGTGGACCGCATCGTCATGCTGCTGGCGGACGAGCCCAACATCCGCGAGACGATCGCCTTCCCGCTCAACGGCAACGCCCAGGACCTGATGATGGGCGCCCCGACCGAGCTGGACGAGTCCCGCCTGCGCGAGCTGCACCTGTCCATCCGCAAGCCGCAGCCGAAGTAGCCGAGGCGAGTTCAGCTGCCACCAGCGCGCCGAAGGGTCCGGAACCGACAACGGTTCCGGGCCCTTCCGGCCGTGTACGGTCCGTGCGGTCTACGGCTCCTCGTCCGGGCGGTCGGGAGAGGCGCCGTCCTCCATCAGCCGCTCGGCGATGTCGTCCGACCAGTGCTGGGCCCAGGCGCGCAGCGCGGAGATCGCCGCCTCGTCCAGGCCGTACCGGGTGAAGTCCCGGTCGGGGTAGAAGTCCGTGCCGGTCAGGCGGGACTGGAGAGTGGGCAGGTCGAAGAAGTCGTGGGCGTGCCGGCGGCCCAGTTCCTCCAGAGCGGGGAGGGGGAAGCGGGCGGCGGCGGCCCGCGCGTCGATGAGGTCGACGGACGCACCCCGGTCGTACAGGGCGCGGATCTTCGTACCGACGGCGTCCTCCAGGGACAGCGCGGGGCCGTATTCGGTCAGTTCCGGCGGCTGCCAGAACACCTCCTTGTGCAGCGCCAGGGCGCACGGCTCGCCGGTCGGCGGGTCCGTGACCGTCAGCTGCGCCGTGAGCGCGCTGACGGCCCCGGCCCGCACCTGCCGGCCCCGTGCCTCCAGGGCGGCGGTCACGGCTGCGGCGATCCGGTCCATCGCCTCGGAACCCTCCGTGGCGAAGTCGAGGTTGGCGTGTGGGCGTGCCGGCAGACCATGCGCCTGCAGGGCGTATCCACCGGCAAGGACCAGCCGGTGGGAGCCGGTCGCCGAGACGACGTCCGCGAGGAGCCGCCGATGAGGTTCGGGGAGGTTCACGACACCGGTACTTTGCCAGAACGGACGCGGTGCGCACGCGCGCGGGACGCGCACGCCGGGCGAAAAAAACTCCCGGCCGCTGTCGCACGGCTGCCCCGGGCGGTGTCGCAGGGGCCGGCCGGCCGAGGGGTCGACCTGCCGGCCGACGGGGCCGGCCGGAGGGGATCCCCGGCCGGCTGCGCCGGTGGCGTCAGGAGGCCTCGCCGCCGAAGCGCTCCTTGTACGTGGCCAGGTCCTCGTCGGTGAGCTTCGCGAACAGCACCGGCGGGACCGTGAAGGGAGTGCCGGCCGGGACGGAGGCCAGGGCCGCGGCCTCGTCGGCGGAGACCCAGGCGGCGGTGTCGTCCGCCAGCTCGAACGCGCCGCGCATCGCCGCCGAGGTGGCCGGGATCAGGGGCTCGGAGACCACCGCGTACAGGTGGATCAGGTTCATCGCCGTGCGCAGCGTGAGGGCCGCGCCGTCCTTGTCGGTCTTGATCTCCAGCCAGGGGGCCTTCTCCTCCAGGTAGGAGTTGCCCGCCGACCACAGGGCGCGCAGGGCGGAGGCCGCCTTGCGGAACTGGAGCGCCTCCATCTGGTTCTCGTACTCCGCGAGCAGCCCGGCGATCTCCTCGCCCAGGCGGGTCTCCGCCTCGCCGGGCTCGCCGCCCGCCGGGACCTCGTCGCCGAAGCGCTTGCGGGAGAAGGACAGGACGCGGTTGACGAAGTTGCCCAGCGTGTCCGCCAGATCCTTGTTCACCGTGGCGGTGAAGTGCTCCCAGGTGAAGGACGAGTCGTCCGACTCGGGGGCGTTGGCGATCAGGAAGTAACGCCAGTAGTCCGCGGGCAGGATGTCCAGGGCCTGGTCGGTGAAGACACCCCGCTTCTGCGACGTGGAGAACTTGCCGCCGTAGTACGTCAGCCAGTTGAAGGCCTTGACGTAGTCGACCTTCTTCCACGGCTCGCGCACGCCCAGCTCGGTGGCCGGGAACATCACGGTGTGGAAGGGGACGTTGTCCTTGGCCATGAACTCGGTGTAGCGGACGCTGTCGTCCGCCTCGTACCACCAGGACTTCCAGTCCCGGTTCCCCGGGTCCTGGTCCGCCCACTCCTTGGTCGCGCCGATGTACTCGATCGGGGCGTCGAACCAGACGTAGAAGACCTTGCCCTCGGCCGCCAGCTCCGGCCAGGTGTCCGCGGGGACGGGGACGCCCCAGTCCAGGTCGCGGGTGATCGCGCGGTCGTGCAGACCCTCGGTCAGCCACTTGCGCGCGATGGAGGAGGCGAGCTGCGGCCAGTCCTCCTCGTGCCGGGCCACCCACTCCTCGACCTCGTGCTGCAGCTTCGACTGGAGCAGGAAGAGGTGCTTGGTCTCGCGGACCTCCAGGTCCGTGGAGCCGGAGATCGCCGAGCGCGGGTCGATCAGGTCGGTCGGGTCCAGCACGCGGGTGCAGTTCTCGCACTGGTCGCCGCGGGCCTTGTCGTAGCCGCAGTGCGGGCAGGTGCCCTCGACGTAGCGGTCGGGGAGGAAGCGGCCGTCGGCCGGGGAGTACACCTGGCGGATCGCCCGCTCCTCGATGAAGCCGTTCTCGTTCAGCTTGCGGGCGAAGTGCTGGGTGATGTCGCGGTTCTCGGCGGAGGAGCTGCGGCCGAAGTAGTCGAAGGCCAGCGCGAAGCCGTCGTATACCGCCTTCTGCGCGTCGTGCGCCTGGGCGCAGAACTCGTCCACCGGCAGGCCCCGCTCCTTCGCGGCCAGCTCGGCGGGGGTGCCGTGCTCGTCGGTCGCACAGATGTACAGGACGTCGTGGCCGCGCTGGCGGAGGTACCGGGAGTACACGTCCGCCGGGAGCATGGACCCCACCATGTTGCCCAGGTGCTTGATCCCGTTGATGTACGGAAGGGCGCTGGTGATGAGGTGTCGAGCCATTGCGGGCTGCTCCCAGGTCGGGTTGTTTCGCGAACCTTCAAATGGTAGCGGAGATGGGTCGGCCGCCCGCTTCCCGTTTCGTCCTGTGGGAAGGGGCGGCCTGGTCGGGGCGGAGACGGTCGCCTTCGGTAGCGGCCGTCAACGCACCATCACTGTGCCGGGCGCCACTCCGCGAGCACGCCCTCGTACAGCTCGGTGTCCGTCAGCTCGCGCGGGGTGGGGCCCGCGTGGAAGAAGGACGTGTTGCCGGTCTTCAGCTTGCGGAGGTAGTCGAAGGCCTTGTTGTCGTGCTCGCCGAAGGCGACGAAGGAGAAGAAAAGGGTGGGGTGCGTCGCGGCCGCCTCGGTGAGGGCCTGGGTCGCGGGGGTCTTCGCGTCCGGGGCGCCGTCGGTCTGGAAGACCACGAGGGCGGGCGTGGTGGGGTCCGCGTGCTCGTCGAAGTGGGTGATGACGGCTTCCACGGCGGCGTGGTAGCTGGTACGGCCCATGCGGCCGAGGCCGGCGTGGGTGTCGTCGATCCTCGTCTCGTGGTCCGGGACGAGGGTGAGGTCGGTGGTGCCGTCGACCTCGGTGGAGAAGAAGACGGTGTGGACCGTGGCCTCGGGGTCCAGGTGGGCGGCGAGGGCGAGGGTCTGGTCGGCGAGGGCCTGGGCGGAGCCGTCCTTGTAGTACGGGCGCATGCTCGCGGAGCGGTCGAGCACGAGGTAGAGCTTCGCTCGGGTGCCGGTGAGGTCGGTCTTCTCGAGGGTGGTGGTGGCTGCCTTGTAGGCGGTGGTGAGGGCGGGGGTGCGGGACTTGATCTCGGTGAGGGGGGTGGCCGGTGCGGGGGGCTCCTGGGGCGCCTCGGCTTCGCCTTCGGCGTCCGTGTTCCCACCCGCACCACCCGTGCGGGTCTCGTCGTCGGGTGCCGGTGGCCCCTGCGGGGTGTCCTCGCCGTCGGCGGCCTGCGGGTCCGTCGTCGTCGGCTCCGCACCTCCCGCCCCGAGTGACAGCGTCAGCGACAGCGGCTCGACCGCGGCCTCGGGCTCCGGGGCGGAGGGCTCGGGTGCGGCGGCTACCACGGGCTCGGGCTTGGCCTCCGGTTCCGGCTTCGGCTCCGTGTTGGCTTCGGCCTCGGGCTTGGCCTCCGGCTCCGGCTCGGCGTGGGCTTCCGCCTCGGGCGCCGGCTCGGGCTCCGGCTCGGGCTCGCCTTGTGCTTCCGGCTTCGCTTCAGCGGTGGGTTCCGGCTTGGCCTCGGGCTCCGGCTTGGCCTCGGGCGCGGTCTGCGCCTCGGGCTCGGTCTCCGGGTTGGTGGCGTTGGCAGCCTCCGCCTCGACCTCCGGCTTGGCCTCGGACTCGGCGTCCGGCTTGGGCTGTGCTTCGGGCTTGACCTCAGCCGTGGGCTCCGGCTCGGCCTCGGTCTGCACCTCAGCCTTGGGCTCGGCCTCGGTCTGCGCCTCAGCCGTGGGCTCCGGCTCGGCCTCGGTCTGCGCCTCAGCCTTGGGCTCGGGCTCGGTCTGCGCCTCAGCCTTGGGCTCGGGCTCGGTCTGCGCCTTAGCCTCAGCCTCGGCCTCGGTCCGCGTCTCGGCTACAGCCTTCTGCTCGGCCTCAGCCTCCTGCTCGGCCTCCGGCTTGGCCGCAGCCGCAGCCGCAGCCGCAGCCTCCGGCTCTGTCTCCGCCCCCGGCTTGGCTTCAGTCCCAGCCCCAGCCGCAACCCCAGCCCCAGCCTCCGGCTCGGTGGCCGGGTTGGTCTGGGCTGTCGGTGTCGGCTGCGGGGTGGGGTCGGTGGTCGGGGGGTTGGTTTCGCCCGCGGTCGGGTTCGCGGGGGCGGGGACCTTCACGTGGTCGAAGGCCGCTGCCACGAGGTCGTGTTCGCCGGGGCCCGCCTGGCGGGGCTCGGGGATGTCCGCGGTCCGGGGGCCGGGCGCCGCCGGCTCGGGGATCCGGGGGTGTTCCGTGTCCGGGGCCTGCGTCGGTGCGGCTTCGGCGGCCGGCGGCTCGGTGGCCGGAGCTTCCGGGGTCGGGGGCTGCGTGGGAAGCCGGTCCGCACCCTCCGCCTCGGTGGCTCGTACCTTGCGTGAGCGGCCGAATGCGTTCCGCAGGAGAGTGAGAATGCCCATGTGCGCAACCCTTCGCGTGAGTTGATGCCCGTTAATCCCTGGCCAGGACGGACACGTAAGGTTAGCGAAGCGCTCAGTGTGGGGACGCGATCGACCGGGCCGCCGCCACTTCCTGGCGAAGCGGCTCCAGGACACTGCCGTCGGGACCGGCCAGGTCCGTGCGGACGGCGATCAGGGTCTCCGAGTTCCGCAGGGCCTTTGACAGCTCGTGCAACTGCCGGGTGACCTGCGCGACCTCGGCCGTGGACGGCGGCGGCGCCCCGTGCCGGACGCGGACCCTGGCCGCCGTCGTGGCGTCCACGATGCGTTCCACGGCGACCACCAGCGGCCACCAGGCGGCAGCGCGCCGGCCGGTCGGCGGCGGTTCGGTCAGGGCCCGCTGGAACTCGGTGCGGACGACGGAGAGGTCCCGGTAGAGGCGGCGGCGCATACGGGCCCGGCCGGCCGGGTCGGTGTGCGGGCCGAACGCCGCCTCCACATAGCCCGCCGTGTCCGTGACCGCGTCGGCGAGACGGTCGCCGACCCGGGTGTGCCAGCTCTCCGGCCACAGTAGGTAGCCGGCGATCAGGGCGACCGCGCAGCCCAGCAGTGAGTCGGTCAGCCTGGGCAACAACAGGGCCGTGCCCTGGTGGTTGAGGAGGTCGGACAGAAGGAGGATCACCGGGGTGATGGCGGCCGTCTGGTAGCCGTAGCCCCGTGGGGTCAGCGCCGGGATCAGCGGGGCCAGCACGAGCAGGGCCGGGACGTCCCACCAGCCCAGGGGCACCTCCGCGAGGACCACCGCCGCGATGACCAGCCCGGCCACCGTGCCGAGGGCGCGCAGCAGGGCGCGGGAGAAGACCGAGCCGAAGTCCGGTTTGAGGACGAAGGTGATGGTCAGGGCGACCCAGTAGGAGCGCGGGACCGGGATCAGGGAGACGAGGGCCTGGGCGATGCCGATACAGACGGCCAGGCGCAGGCCGTAGCGCCAGGAGTTCGCCGAGAGGACGACCGTACGGGCGGCGCGGGCCGTGCGGATGCCGAGCGTCGCCGGGCGGCCCAGCCGGTCGTCGATGCCCCGTGGGTCCACATCGGGGGCGGCGACCACCTCGGCGGTGTGCCGCAGGGCGTGGTCCATCGCCCGGGCCGCCTCGGTCGTCGGGACGGGCAGGTCCCGGGGGAGGTCCAGGACCGCCGGGCCGGTGGTGCCGGTCTCGACGGCTCGGGCCAGGTGGCGCAGGGCCTCGGGGATGGGCGCGGGCAGCGGACGGCCCGCGAGGTGGGCCGCCGGAGCCGCCTCGACCACCGGCGTGATCGCGTTCAACTGGGCCAGCAGCCGGGTGGGTTCGGGGCTGCGGCCGTGCTGCCGGGCGCGCCGGGCCAGGATCAGGTCGTAGGACTGGTTCAGGGACTGGGTGACGGCGCGGCGGGCCTCGTCGTACTCCTCGGTGCGGTCCGTGCCGGAGACGGACAGCAGGGCCGCGGCCGTGCGGTAGGTGGCGGCGACCGCCGCCCGCTCGGGGATGCCCGAGCGCAACGGCCAGGCCAGCAGGGCGAGGAGCAGGACCAGCAGACCGCCGCCGGTCATCAGGGCCGGGGCCAGCCACCAGGGCGACGGCAGCGGCAGGCCGGCGCCGATCACGCAGTTCAGGAGCAGGAGCAGGCCCGAGACGGAGGCCACGGCACCGATCGTCGAGATCATGCCGGACAGCAGCGCGACCCCGGTGAGCGTGGCGACCGCGTACCAGCCGTGCCCATACGCCAGTGTGCCCAGCGTCACACCGAAGGCGCCGAAGAGCTGCGGTACGGCGATGTTGAGGATGCGCATGCGGTAGGCGTCGGCGGTGTCGCCGATGACGCCGGACAGGGCGCCCATGGAGGCGAGCGCGCCGTAGGCCGGTTGGCCCGCGGCGAGGCCGATCGCCAGGGGGAGGCTCATGCCGAGGGCGGCGCGGGCGACGGCGGCCCGGTTGACCGGTGCCCGCGCCGGTCGCAGGTTCCGGACCAGCCAGTCGGGAGGGGTCAGGCCGATCGGGAACTCGCGCCGCATGCGCCCATTATGGCGGCTCGGGGCCGGCCCTCCCGGAGGCGCGGGCCGGTCGGTCCCGAGCCCGCCCCCGCTCGTCGGCGCCGGCGGCGGGCGCGTTCGACGACCCGGCGGTCAGCCCTCCAGCCGCTCCAGCAGCTCGGCCAGCGCCTGGTTGAACTCCTTCGGGCGCTCCAGGTTGGGAAGGTGCGCGGCGCCCTCGATGACGCGCAGCCGGGAGTCGGGCAGGGCCGCGTGCATGGCCTCGGCGTCGGAGACGGGGGTGTAGGTGTCGTCGGCGCCGACGACGACCAGCGTGGGCACCCGCACCCGGGTCAGCAGCTCGCGGTAGTCGGGGCGCTCGGCCCGGCCGCGCAGGGCGGCCGCCGCGCCCTCGGGGGAGGTGGCGGTCATCATGCGGTGGACGTGCGCCTTGACCTCGGGGTGCGCGTAGGGGGCGACCATCCTCTCCAGCACCTCGTCCGCGTAGCCCGCCATGCCCTCGGTGAGCAGCCGGGCGGCCACGGCCGCGCGGGCCCGTCCGCCCTCGGGGGTCTCCGCGGCCGGGAAGGTGTCGGCGAGGACCAGTGCGCGGACCCGGTCGCCGAAGCGGCCGTAGCACTCCATGGCGATCTGACCGCCCATGGACAGCCCGGCGAGGACGAAGGCGTCCACCTCCAGGTGGTCCAGCAGTTCGGCGATGTCCTGGGCGTGGCGGGAGAGCGGGACCGAGCCGGGGGTGAACGGGGAGGCGCCGTAGCCGCGCAGGTCGGGGGCGATCACCCGGCGGTCCGCGGCGAACTCCGCCAGCTGTGGGTTCCACATCGAGCGGTCGAAGGGGTGGCCGTGGACGAGGACGAGCGGAACCCGGGTAGACGTTCCAGGGCCTTTGTCCTCGTATGCGAGAGCGGGAGGCATGTGAGCGACCCTAGGCGCCCCAACTACTCGGTGCAATAAGATCTTTGCTCTCGGTGCAATCGACGCACCGGTGCGGAAGGGGGGACGCGTGGACGACTACCGGCGCATCGCCGACCGGATCGCCGACGACATCAGCGGCGGACGGCTGCGGCCGGGCCAGCGACTGCCGCCGCAGCGGGCGTTCGCCCGCCGGCACGGGATCGCGTCGTCGACGGCCGGCCGGGTCTACGGCGAACTCGTCCGCCGGGGGCTGGTGGTGGGCGAGGTCGGGCGCGGCACGTTCGTGCGGGCCACCGAGCCGGACGGGCAGCCCGGGCGCGCCCTGGCCGAGGCGGCCGGCGGCGCGACCGTCGACCTGGAACTCAACTACCCGGTCGCGCCGGGGCAGCCGGAGCTGCTGGCGGCGGCGCTCGCACCCCTGCTGCGGCCGGACGCGCTGGGACAGGCGCTGCGGCCGGCCGCGGCCGCGGGCACCCCGGCCGCCCGCGACGCGGTGGCCTCCCTGCTGGCCCAGGGCGGTCTGCGGTCCGGCGCGGCACGGATCCTGTTCACCGGCAACGCCCGCCAGGCGATCGCCGCGACCCTCGCCTCGCTGGTCCGGCCCGGTGGCCGGGTGGGCGTGGAGGAGCTGACGTATCCGCTGGTCAAGGAGATCGCGGCCCGGCTGGGCATCGTGCTCGTCCCGCTCGCGACGGACGAGGAGGGGCCGCTGCCCGGGTCCGTCGCCGCCGCCCACCGCTCGGCCCCGCTGTCCGCGCTGTACCTCCAGCCGACCCTGCACAACCCGACGTCGCGGACGACGAGCGCGGGCCGGCTTGAGCAGCTGGCCGACACCGTCCACAGGCTGGGGATACCCGTGGTCGAGGACCGGATCTGGGCTTTTCTGCACCCGGGCGGCGCACCCCCGCTGGCCGCGCTCGCACCGGGACTCGTCCACCTCGTGGACGGGTTGTCCAAGCGGGTCGCGCCCGGGCTGACGGTCGGCTTCACCGTCGTACCGCGCGAGCGGGTCGAGGCGGTGGCGCGGGCCGTCCGGTCCGGCGGGTGGAGCGCGGGCGGGTTCGCGCTGGAGGCGGCCGTGCGGTGGATCGCCGACGGCACCGTGGACCGGCTGGTGGCGGCCAAGCGACGCGACGCGCACCGCCGGCAGCGGCTGCTGGCCGGGGAGCTGGCCGGGTTGCGCGTACGGTCCGATCCGGCGGCCTGCTTCGCCTGGTGGGAGCTGCCCGCGCCGTGGCGGGCGGACACCTTCACGGCCGCCGCGCGGGCCCACGGGATCGCGATCACGCCGGGTACGGCCTTCGCGGTCGGCACCGGACGGGCGCCGGACGCGGTCAGACTCGGGCTCGCGTCGGCGCCTGAGCCTGAGCTGAGGCGGGCGCTGGCGACGCTGGCCCGCGTCGCGCGAGGCGGGCCCGGCGCAGCTGCCGGATGAGCCAGGTGGCCAGGGCGACCGCCAGACCGAGGCCGAGCAGCAGCCAGGCGACCGTGCGCAGGGTGCCGGTGAGGGCGTCGTAGACGGCGCCCACGGCCGGGTGCGGCACGTCGGCGGGCAGGTCGGACAGGGTCATCCTGCGGCCGACGGCCAGGGCCAGCACGAGCAGGGCGCCGCCGAGGGCCGTGCCCAGCGCGGTCGCGACGACCGCCCGGCGGCGGCGGACGGCCAGCCCGATCCCGGCCGCGGCGAACACGACGGCGGCCACCGGCAGCCAGAAGCCGGCGACCTCGAGCACCTGGAACCCCTTGCGCAGCGCGACGAGTTCGCCCGCCGGCAGCACGGCCACCGCGGTGTGCTCCACCGGTATGCGCTGCGCGAGCGGCACATGGTCCTCGGTGAGCTGCCGCTTGACCTGCGCGGTGACGGGCGCGAGATCGACCGTGACGTCCCGCTCGTCCTCCTCGCGCAGGGCCCGCAGGACCGCGTCGTGGGTGACCTGGTTGCCGGTGTCCCAGGCCATCCGGAACGCCTCGGTCTGGGTGAAGGAGCGCACGGCGTCGCGCACGAACGGACGGACGGAGCCGCGCACCGGCCGGACGTCGAGATGCTGGTCCACCGCGCGCAGGATGCCGTCGCCGACCGTGTCCGCGACGGCCTCCCGCACGTCCGGGTCGGCGGCGAGCGGGGCCATCGCGGTGACGTAGCGGTCGGTGTCGGCGAGGCCGTACGCCGCCCAGGCCGCCAGCGCGCCGAACGGCACGAGGAGACAGGACAGCGCGATCAGCACGGCCGACAGGGCGCTCCTGAGGCGTGGGGACACGTTTCCAGGCAAGGCCCCCGGTCACCGGTGCGCGAGCCGGGCGCCCGCGTTCGGGTGGAATCCGGGGCCGTACGGGTGTCGCCCGGCCCACCCCGCTTCCGGTGGAGGGGTGGGCCGAACGGGTGTTTCCTGGTGCTGGGGAGGCTGGTGGGGAGGGAAGGACAGGGGAGCGCGTGGGCCCCGGCTGCTGCGGCCGGGGCCCACGCGTACTCGGACGGGATCAGCGGATCCGGTGCCCGGAGGCGTCCTCCCGCGTGTAGTAGCGGTAGAAGAACACCACGAACGTGGCCGCCGACACGGCGAGCGACATCAGCACGGACCGCAGGATCGTCGCCCCGGTCTGGCTGTAGGCGAAGCCGAACGCGCAGCCGACGAACGCCGTCCACAGCAACGCGTGCACCTCCCGCCGCATCCTCGGGGCCTGGACCAGCAGCGCCATGCACACCACCGCGAACACCAGGGCGCTGACCCACCCGAGGAGCAGGTTCCAGCCGGTGATGGCGCTGCCCGAGCGGCTGTTGGCCGCCACCACGTAGCCGTAGACGAGGCCCAGCACGACCGGGACACCGATCCTGGCCATCCGGTGGGTGCGGGCGTCGAAGACGTCGGGCAGAGGGCCGCGGGCGCCGGACGACCGGCGTGCCGTAGCGGACGTCCCGCCGGGCACGGGCCTGCCGCCGGGCCCGGACGATCCGCCGGGCACGGGTGCCGCTTGAGCCATGGGAGCACTCCTCTCTCCTCGCCCCCGGTTTCCAGGGCACACCTGGAAGGCATCGACCGGCAAGTCGGCCGGGGGCCTGCCGGGTGCCCGGATGCGTGCCGTCGACGCGCGTGGTTGGCTGAGACACATGGAGGGCTGCCCGCCGTGACGGGGATGGAGTACGGGCGGCGGCGCCGGGGCCGGCTGCTGCGGATCGGCGGGCGGAGCATCGCCTGGGTGGTGCCCCTGCTGCTGCTCGTCGGCATCGCGCTGGCCGACTTCAACACCGCCGAGCAGTTCCGGATCATCTCCTGGATCGTGCTCGTGCCCGGTATCGCCGCCGCGATCTGCGGGGTGTGGACCACGGCCTCCTTCAGCCTGCTGTCGGTGATGACGTACGTCGCCGTGGACAGCGCCTGGCCCAACGAGTACCGGGCGGGCTTCCCCGACTTCGTCCTGGTGGCCGTCGGTGGTCTGCTGGCCACGCTGGCCGCCGTGGTCCGGGTGCGCCGGGAACGGGAGACCCTGCACATCCAGGACATCGCCGAGACCACCCGCCGTACCGTGCTGCGCCCGCTGCCACCGCGCTGGGCCGGCCTGGAACACGCGGGCGTGTACCTGGCCGCCGACGTCGACGCCCGGGTCGGCGGCGACTTCTACGACATCCAGCCCAGCCCCCACGGCGCCCGCGTCCTCGTCGGGGACGTGCAGGGCAAGGGCCTCGGCGCGGTGGAGACCGCCGCCGCGCTGCTCGGCACCTTCCGCGAGGCCGGCTATCACGAGGCGGACCTCGCGACCGTCGCCGCCCGCCTGGAGATCCGGATGTCCCGGCACCGCGCCCACACCACCGCGCTCGGCCGGTACGACGGGGAACGCTTCGCCACCGCCGTGCTCATCGGCTTCCCCGAGGACGGCACGGACGCGATCGAGGTCGTCAACTTCGGCCACGAGCCCCCGCTCGCGGTCGGCCCGCACGGGGTGCGCGAGCTGCCCAGCGGTGACGGGGTCCCGCTCGGGTTCGCCGAGCTGGCGGACGGCCTGCCGCCCGTGCACCGCGTGCCGCTCGGCGCAGACGAGACCCTGCTGCTGGTCACCGACGGGGTCACCGAGGCCCGCGACGGCCCCGGCGTCTTCTACCCGCTGGTCCACGAGGTCGACCGGGCCGTCGGCGCCGACCCGCGACGGGCCGAACCCCGGCGTCTGGTGCGGCGGGTCCGCGACGGTGTACTGCGGCACAGCGGCGGCCGACTGGACGACGACACCACGGTGTTCGCCGTGCGGCGGACGACGAAAGGGGTGGGCGAAGCCCCCGAACGGGGACGTTTGCGGTCCTGAGGCACCGATGCGCGGCGCCAGCGGTTACGGTGCTGGCTGGAGAGCGGATCCACGCGCCCGACGGACGGGCGGGACCGACGGACCGAGAGGGCCGACGGAGCGGTGGAGCCGACGAGTTCGCCGTGTCGCCGGACTCGCTGGGCCCGTGGATCCGCCCGGGGCCGACAGGGGGAGGACCGATGCCCGGAACCGTGCTGCTGATCGCGGCCTCGCCGCTGGGCCGGGGACGCCTGGTCGACGCGGCGGCGGTGCTGCCGGTGCTGGCCGCCGTCGCCCCCGGTGTGCTGGCCGGCACCGACACGGCCAACGTGGTGGAACTCGCCGACCCGCTGGAGCCGCAGGCCGTCCTCACCCGGCTGCGGGCCGCCGCGACCGCCCCGGGCCCGCTCACCGTGTACCTCACCGGCCAGCTGCACCTGGACCGCCGCCAGCGGCTGCCGCACCTGGCGCTGGCCCGCACCACCGCGGCCACCGTCCGCTACACCGCCCTCCCCTGGCAGTGGATCCGGGAGGAGCTGCGGCTGCGGTCCGCCGCGCAGACCACGCTCGTCGTCGACCTGCACGCGGACGCCGATGCCTGGCGGTACGTCACCGAGCGCGGGCTCGACTGCGGCCCCACGACCGCCGTCTACGGCCGCGTCGCCCCCGCGCGGGCGCCCGGCCGGCGGGGCACGGCCGAGCCGGCGTACATGAAGGCGGTGGCGACGCTGTTGCGCAGCGGGCACCGGCCGCCGCTCGCAGAGCTGCACGAGCGGGCGCTGGCACGGGCCGCCGAGTCGAGCGCGGGGCGGGACCTGGTACTGGCCGGCACCGGCGGCTTCGCCCCGCGCCCGCCGTCCCGGCCGGCCGGGACGGCGGCCGGACCGCCCCCGGTGGATCCGCACGCCGCGCTCAGCGCCGCCGTGCAGGCCGGGCGGCACACCGACGCCGACGCGCTCGCCGCGGGGTACGAGCTGGCCGCCGTACGGGCGTACGGGGCCGCATCCGAGGATGCCCTGCACTGGACCGAGGTCCGTGCGGATCTCGCGATGTTCGCGGGGGACCCGGTGCGCAGCTGCCGGGCCTGGCTGGCGGTCGCCCAGGTGCGGCTGGCCGCGGGGCAGCCGGCCGACGCGCCCGCCGTGGAGTCGGCCGTGGACCGCGCGCACCACCAGTGGGGCCGGATCGAGGACGCGGCACGGGCCCGTGAACTGGGGCCCGTTCTCGCGGAGTTGAGGCTCAGGGTGCCGGGGCGGCGCAGCGGCGCGCTGGAGAACGTCCAACGGCAGCTGCGGCAGCTCCAGGTCGGTTGAGGCCTCAGCGGGTGTAGGTGAAGTACTTCCAGGCGCCGTGCGTCGTGGAGTTCACGGTGTCACCGGAGGAGCCGTTCAGGTACGACGAGCGGATCCGGAAGCGCCAGCCGACGTCCTGGCCGTGGTCGCCGGTGATCTCCACCCGGGAGACGCCGTCGCGGCCCAGCTCGAAGTAGGCCGGGTCGCCCGGGTACCACGTGCCCTGGTAGTACACCTCGAACTCGAACTTCTGCCGCCGGCCCGGGTAGTACGGCATCTTCGTGGTGATGCGCGGGTTCTTGGACTTGTGGAAGAAGTAGTACGTGTGGCCCCACGCGGACTTGGCCTTGTAGTGGTTGCCGACCGAGGTGGAGACGCTGACCCTGGCGCCCACGGTGCTGGAGGCCGAGGCGGACTTGTAGCGGGAGTCGCCGGTGAACTTGGCGGTGACCTTGGTGTCCCGCTTGAGGTCCAGGGTGACCGACAGGGCGCCGTGCGAGTCGACCTTGCCGGACTTCACCTGCTTGTTCGGCTTGTCGGAGCCGAAGGGGTCGGCCCAGATCTCCACCGTGCGGTTCTTGTAGGTCTTCCCGAGGTGGGCCGTGAACTTCACGTCCTTGCCGTACGAGTAGACCTTGTGGTTGTTGTCGATCGTCAGAGCCGGCTTGGCGCGCGAGACGTCGACGGAGTCCGAGCCGGAGGCCGGGGCGTGGTCGGCGTCACCGGCGAAGGCCACCGCGTACTTCACCCTGCCGCCGGCCGGCGGGGTGTCGGTGAAGGAGAAGGTGCCGTCGGCCTTGGTGGTCACCGAGGCGAGCGCCTTGCCCTTCGGGGAGTCCAGGTCGGTGCGGGTGACGGTGAGCCGCACCCCGGCCGGGAAGACCGCCTTGGAGGTCACCTTGCCCTTGACGGTGAGCTTCCTGGCGCGGGTCGCGGTGCCGGGGGCGTCGACCCGGACGAGCGTGGCCGCCTTGGTGGGCGTGGTCAGGACGCGCAGGCGGTAGACGCCGTCGTCGTTGTACGACACCGCGAACAGCCGGGAGTCGTCCGGGGCCCAGGCGAGGGCGCCGGCGGCGAGCAGGTCGGCGTTGCCGCCACTGCCGGTGGACGGGAAGTCGTACTCCCGTACCGAGGTGCGCGAACCGGGCCTGAAGACGTACACGTCCGGTTCGTTCGCGCCGTCGATGCCGGTCGCGACCGAGCCGTCCGGGGCGATGTCGACGGCGTTCGGGTAGGCGTTGGCCGGGTACTGCCCGTCGGACGTCAGGTCCGAGGTCTTGTAGACGGCGTGGTAGTAGGGCGAGGCGTTGGCCACCACGACGTCCTGGCCGTCGGGTGTGACGGCCAGTTCCTTCAGACCGCTGCCCTCCACGCTCGTGTGGACGGTGCGGGCGAGCGTGCCGGACGAGGCGTCGTACACGGCCAGCTCGGACGGGCTCTGCTCGGGCATGCCCGCGACCAGGGTGCCCTGGGCGCCGTCCAGCATCGGCGCGGAGAACCACGGGCTCTCGGGGTCCTGGGCCAGGGAGACCTTGTGCCCGGGGTCGGCGAGATCGACCGAACCGATGTTGCCGCCCGACTGAGGGGTGCCGTAGCCGAACCACAGCTTGCCGCCCATGAGCGCCAGGTACGCGGGGTGCGGGCCCGCGGGGTAGCGCGCGGACTCGGTCGCGGTGGCCGTGTCGAAGGCGACGATGGCATCGCTGCCGGGCACGGCCGCGTACACCGTGGCCGAGTCCGCGGACAGTTCGAGGTCGCCGACGCCGGGCAGCGAGGTCAGCTGCTTGACGACCGTCCCGCTGTAGTCGGTGACGACGATCTTGCCGTTGCCCGGGTCGCTGACGTAGACCCGCTGGTGGACGCCGTCCACCACGATGTCGCCCGCCGACTTCACCGGCAGGATCCTGGTGCTGTCGGCGAACGCCGGAGTGGCGGCGATGGCCACCGAGCTGAAGAGGACCGCCAAGGTGGTGGCGGTGGTGAAGGTGCGCATACGCACGCTGACTCGAACCCCCCGGAACGAATGAAGAGATGAGCGCCGACGGCACGGACGTCGTGTGAGTCTCCGGTGAGCCGTGTGCGGCGGGTGGGTGAAGACTAGGCCGGAAGGCTAGGTCATGCCACTGACAAAAAGGCGAGTGCTCCCGAGACCAACGTGCGCACCCCCGGGGCGATCGTGGCCGGATCGGGCGCGAAGTGCGGGCTGTGATTGCTCGGTACGGCCGAGAACTTCTCGGACAGTGTCTCCCCGGGCGCCTGCTCCCACACCTCGGCCGGGGTGGTCGTCACGAACCAGTACGCGTACGGGATCGTGCCGAGCGCCAGTTCGGGGAAGTCCTCGCTGCCCATCGCCGGGCCCGGGTCGAACACCGTGCCCGGGCCGAAGACCTCGCCGTGCACGGCGGCCACCACGGCGTCGGTGGCGGCGTCGTTGACCGTCATCGGGAAGGTGTTGCCGACGCTCACCTCGGGCTCGCGAGGGCAGCCGGCGGCCAGGCACTCGCCGTGCGCGATGCGCCGGATCGCGGCCAGCATCCGCTGCCGTACCTCCTCGGAGCGCGTCCGCAGGTTCAGCGCGACGCGGGCCTCGGCGGGGATGATGTTGTGCCGGGTGCCCGCCTCGATACGGCCCACGGTCAGCACCGCGGACTCCCCGGCGGCGATCTCCCGCGAGACCACGGTCTGCAGCCGGGTGACGAGGTAGGCGGCCGTCACCACCGGGTCCACGGTGGCCTCCGGGCGGGAGCCGTGTCCGCCCCGGCCGTGCACCACGATGTCCACGTCCGTCGAGGCCGCCATGATCAGGCCGGGGACGTGCGGGTACAGCCCCACCGGGCCGGGCGCCGCGTGCTGGCCGAGCAGCACGTCGGGGCGGCCGAAGCGCTCGTAGAGCCCGTCGGCGATCATCCGGGCCGCGCCCTGCCCGGTCTCCTCGGCGGGCTGCCCCACCACCAGCAGGGTGCCCCGCCACGTCTCCCGCCCGGCGGCCAGCGCCTCGGCGGCCCCGGTCAGCCAGGTGACGTGCAGGTCGTGACCGCAGGCGTGCATCACCCCGGCCGTGTCCGAGGTGTACGGCAGTCCGGTCTCCTCCACCACCGGCAGGGCGTCCATGTCGGCCCGCAGCAGCACGGTCGGTCCGTCCCCGTTGCGCAGCAGACCCACGACACCGGTGCCGCCCACGCCTTCGGCGGTATCGAACCCGGCGTCCCGCAGCCGGCCGGCCAGTCGTCCGGCGGTGCGGTGCTCGCGCAGGGACAGCTCCGGATGGCGGTGCAGATCGCGGTAGAGGTCCTCCAGGGCCGGGACCGCGAAGTCGGCCGTCAGATCGAGGGCGGTACGGGCCGGGATCGCGGTAGAGGTCCTCCAGGGCCGGGACCGCGAAGTCGGCCGTCAGATCGAGGGCGGTACGGGCCGCGGGCGAGGTCACGGGAGGCAGCCTAGTGCCGGCGGCGGCGCCCCGGGGCGGCGAACGCCGCGTGGAATAAAGCCTGTTGCGCTCCGTGTCGGTAGAACGCGACGCGGCGGCGGACAGGTCGCACTCAGTGCCGGGTGAACGCGTGTCGCATCACGCCGTGTTGCGCGACCGGGCCGTGCCGGAGGTGCCCGGTGTGCTGGGTGGCCGAGGGGACGGCCCCGGCATCCGCCGCGCGGGCCGGGCCGGCGTTCGCCGCGACGACCAGGGCCGCCGTGGCGATCACGGCCGCGACCACGCCCCGGACGGTGGAGGCGCCCCGGGCGGTGGAGGCGCCCGCGTCCACGCGATGCCGTGAAGTGGCCGGATGGGGGGTGGGGCGTCCGTAGGGTGCGGATGTACGTCCGGGCACGGCGACCTCGCAACACGACAGCGGTCTGTTAAGCGGGTTTAATTCGCCGTTTAACCTAGGGCTGCGCAGGCTGAACGGCAAGGGTCACCAAGGGAGTTGGAGGCGCGTGGAATGCCGGAACGGGATGATCCGCAGGTCATCGGGCGGCGGGTGCAGCAACTGCGCGCCCAGCGCGGCCTGACCCAGCGGCAACTGGCGGAACCCGCCTACACGCCGGCCTACATCTCCACCCTGGAGGCCGGCCGGGTGCGGGCCTCCGACGAGGCGCTGCGGCACATCGCGGACCGGCTCGGCGTGGCCTTCGAGGAGGTCGCCGTGGGCCGGCCCGCCCACATCGCCACCGGTCTTCGGCTGCGGCTCACCGAGGCGCAGCGCGTCCTGGCCGACGGCAGGGCCGAGGAGGCCGCCACCCAGTACGCGGCGCTGTTCGCCGAGGCGGAGGCGCACGGACTCGCCGCTGAGCAGGCCACGGCGCTGCTCGGTCTCGGCGAGTGCGCCCTGGAGACGGGGGAGCTGGACAGGGCCCGCGAGTGCTTCGAGCGGGCCGAGCAGCGCCTGGCCGGCGAGTCGCTTCCGGTGCGGGTGCCCGCGGTGCGCGGCCGGGCGGTCTCCCACTACCTCGCCGGTGAACTCCGGTACGCCGTCTACCTGCTGGAGTCGGCCCTGGACGAACTGAACCGGGGTGGACTGCACGACCCCGACGCCCTGCTGCTGCTCTACGCCAGCGTCATCGGCCCGTACATGGACATGGGCGCGCAGGCCCGGGCCGCGCAGGCCGCCGAGTTCGCCCTCGCGCTCGCCTCGCAGGCCGGCGACCCCGCGCTGATCGCCCGGATGCACCGCTCGGTCGCCCGCACCCTGCTCGCCGAGGGCCGGGTCGCCGAGGCCGACGCCTCCCTCGCCAAGGCCGCCGAGCTGTACCGCCGGCTCCAGCTGCGCACCGAACTGGCCAACTGTCACTGGATGCGCGGTTACGTCCACGCCCAGAACGGCGAACTCCAGGCGGCCGAAGACGAGTTGCGACAGGCCCTCGCCATGCTCTCGGAGACCCGGGCCGCCCTCTACCGCAGCCAGGCCGCGGTCGAACTGGCCGACGTGCTGCACCGCCGGGACAAGTCCGCGGAGGCCGCGGTGCTGCTGGAGGGGGTGCTCGGGGACTTCTCCTCCGAGCGCGGCGCCGTCCACGCGGCCGCGGCCCACCGGCTGCTCGGCATCATCGCCGAGGACACCCGGGACACCGAGGCGGCCGAGGAGCACTACGTCCGCGCGCTCAGTCTGCTGGAACGCGCGGGCGCCGTCGGTGACCTGGCCGACCTGTGCCGTCTCCTGGGCGACCTGCTGCGCCGCACGGGCCGCGTCGAGGCGGCCCTGGACGCCTACCGCACCGGCCTCGGCCACCGCACCACCCCGGGCACCACCACCCTCGGCCCGGCGCCGGCCCAACCACCCCTGTAGCGCGAACGGGGCCGCGTGCGGGACCCCGGGGCCGGGGCGCGGCGCACACCGAGGCGTCCCCGGCGCGGGCGTCAGACCTGTGCGCGGCCCTGTCGGCGGATGTCCGCCAAGCGGAGTGCGCCGATCTGTACGGCGGCCTGGGTCGCGTCGTTCGGTACGTCCGCCAGGCCCGCGTTGGTGAGGGCGAAGGCGTCCTCGCCGACCCGGACGGCGGCCAGGTCCATCGTGAGCAGGTACTCCTGGCCCTGCGGCGACATCGCGCCGACGCTGACGCGCAGGCCCTGGCGGGCGTCGCCGACCTCGGGCAGCGGGGCGTCCACGACCCGCACGTCCTCCTGGAGCCCGGTCTCGGTGGTCGCCGTGAACTCGGCGCAGTGGGCCGGCAGCGTCGCCAGCCAGGCCAGGGCCGCGTCCACGTCCGCCGGGCGGCGCGCGCCGATCTGGTAGCGCAGCTGGGCCTCGGTGTCGGCGTCGTCGAGACCGACGGCGACGCGGGCGGGGCCGCCGAGGAGTTCGTCGCTGTAGAGGGCGTCCAGCAGCCGCTGGCACTCCGCGACCGAGGTGGTCGCCTTCAGCAGCCCGTCCCGCCAGGTGGCCGCGCCGCGCGTCGCGGTCCAGGGGGCGCCCAGGTCGGACTGGGTGATGAGCGCGGCCTGCGCCTGTTCGTCGCTGAGGGTGGAGCCGTCGGTCCGCGCGGACGACTTGGGCGTCGAGCTCGGCCGGTCGATCGTCGGGAGCGGGTACGGCGCGGTCGCCGGGTGCCGGAGACCGAGCGCCGCACAGCCGCCGACCGCGAGCAGGCCGACGGCTGTCAGGGAGAGCAGGAGGCCACGGGGACGTATCTCGGCGATCATGCGGGTGCCTCCTGGGCTGCGTGGGCTGCGTGCCGGTGACGGGGGCCGGTGAGAGGCCTGCTCTCACGCCACCACCGCCCCGCCCGCCCCACCAGCGCTCCGGTCCGTCCGGGTGACCCGGCCCCCCCGATACCGGCCCGCCCCCTGGGCCAGCCCTCCGCCCTGGGCCGGCCCCGCGCCCCAGGACCACGCCGCCCCGCAGACACGCGTCACCCTGGGCCCGGCCCCGCGCCCGGCCGACGCTGCCCCGCAGCCACGCGCCACGCGCCACGCGCCACGCGCCACGCGCCACGCGCCACGCGCCACGCGCCACGCGCCACGCGCCACGCTGGGCGCCTGGGCCCTGGGCTCGGCCGGGTGGCCCGCCCGACGCCGCCCCGCAGCCACGCGCCACCCTGGGCCCCCGCGCCCTGGGCCTGGTGGCCCCCGGCCTCGTGGACCTGTGCCCCGGACTCCGGGCCGCCCCCCGGCACCTCGCGGACCCCGTCAACGCGGCCTCGCATCCGCCCACCCCGGCGCCCGGGGGCGCAGTACCCGGCCCAGAAGTGACGGCCCGGCGTCTCCGCACCCCGCGAACACGCACCACGCGCAACGCGCCCCGGACATCGCGCCCCGGCGCGTCTCCCCGCCGACGCGCCGCCACCACGCGACACGCCTCGCACCCTCTTTCCGGGCCTCGCGCCCCGGAACCCGTGGCCCCGCATCCCGCGCCCCCGCGCCCGGGGGCCCCGCCCCTCAGCCCCCGCAGCCCCGCACGCCCCCCCCCGCACCCCGGAACCCACACCCCGCCGCGCGGCGCCGTGGTGGAGTTAATCCGTGGTCCGGGCCGCCGCCCCCTGCTAGCTTCGCGTTCATGCAGCGCGCCCAGCAGTGTCCGTCGAGCACGACGACGCCGGTGACCGTCCCGGCGCGCTGACATCCGACCAGCACCGAAGCCCCGGGGCGAGCGCCCCGGGGCTTCGGCGTGTCCGTACCCGGTTCCTCGCCCCCCGCCCCCCGGAGGAACCCGATGAGCGACCAACTGCCCGACCACCGCCGCCTCGGCCGCGAGCTCGGCCTGTTCGACACCGACCCGCTGATGGGCGCGGGGCTGCCGTACTGGCTGCCCGACGGCGCGGTCGTACGGCACACCCTGGAGGAGTACGTCCGGGAGAGGGAACGCGCCGCCGGGTACCGGCACGTGTACTCGCCCGCGCTCGGCAAGCGCGAGCTGTACGAGATCTCCGGGCACTGGGACCACTACCGCGACGACATGTATCCGTCGATGCGGCCGGGCCCGGCGGAGTCCGACGAGCTGGTCCTGCGCCCCAGCCTCTGTCCCCACCACGCCCTGATCTACCGCTCCCGCTCCCACAGCTACCGCGAACTGCCCCTGCGGATCGCCGAGCTGGGCCCCATGTACCGTGCCGAACTCTCCGGCGTCCTCGGCGGCCTGACCCGCGTCCGCGCCATCCAGCTCAACGACGCGCACATCTTCTGCACCCTCGACCAGGCCGTCGATGAGGCCCGCGCCGCCCTGGAGCTGATCGCCCGTGCCTACGCCGACCTCGGCATCGAGGCCGTGCGCCACCGCCTCTCCCTGCCCGGCGAGGGCGGCAAGTACGTCGCCGGTGCCGAGCTGTGGAGCCGGGCGACCGCCCTGCTGCGGCAGGCCCTCGCCGAGGCCGGGGTGGCCTACGAGGAGGCGGCGGGCGAGGCCGCCTTCTACGGCCCCAAGATCGACGTGCAGATCGCGGACCCGGCGGGCCGGGAGTCCACCCTGTCCACCGTGCAGATCGACTTCCACCAGCCGGCCCGCTTCGACTTGCACTACATCGCCGCCGACGGCACCAGGCACCGCCCGGTGATGGTGCACCGCAGCGTCATCGGCAGCGTGGAGCGGGCCGTGGCCCATCTGATCGAGGTGCACGGTGGCGCGTTCCCGGCCTGGCTGGCCCCCGTCCAGCTGGTCGTCCTGCCGGTCGCCGAGGAGCAGGCGGAGCGGGCGGCGGCCGTGGTCCGGGAGGCGGTCGCGCTCGGGCTGCGGGCCGAACTCGCCGACCCCGGCCAGGGCACCCTCGGCGCCCGGGTCCGCGCGGCCCGTCTGGTGCCCTACCAGGCGGTGATCGGCGCGCGCGAGGCCGAGGCGGGGCTGGCCGCCGTACGCCTGCGGGACGGCCGCCGCCCCGGCGCCCTGCCCGTGGCCGACCTGCTGCGCCGGATCGCCGGCCGGGTGGCGGCGCGCGGCACCGCTCTGTGGGAGTGACACGCCCGCTGCCCGGACGGCACCGGGGCGACCTGATCTAAGGTCGCCCCGACGGAAGGAGTCCGCTGTGACCGGTCAGCCCATTCCCGTGATCATCGACTGCGACACGGGTGTCGACGACGCTCTGGCCCTGCTGTTCGCCGTACGCCACCCGAACCTGGACCTGAGGGCGGTGACGTGCGTGGCGGGGAACACGGACGTCGACGGGGTGGTGCGCAACACCCTGACGGTGCTGGAGCGGGCGGGCGCCCCCGACATCCCGGTGGGGCGAGGTGCCGAGCGTCCGCTGATCGAGCCGGCCCGCTCGGCCCGGCACGTGCACGGCTCCGACGGCATGGGCGACCTGGGCCTGCCCGCGCCGACCCGGGCCCCGGCCGCCGAGGACGCCGTGTCCCTGCTGCGCCGCGAGATCCTCGCGTCCCCCCGCCCGGTGACGCTGATCCCGACCGCGCCCCTGACCAACATCGCCCTGCTGCTGCGCACCCACCCCGAGGTGACCGGCAACATCGAGCGGATCGTGTTCATGGGCGGCGCGGTGGCCACCGGAAACGCCACGCCGGTCGCCGAGTTCAACGTGTGGCACGACCCGGAGGCGGCGGCGGTGCTGCTGACCGCCGGGGTACCCATCACCATGTACGGCCTGGACGTCTTCATGCGGGTGGTCGTGCCCGGCCCCGAGGTGCACCGGCTGCGCGCGAGCACCGAGCCTGGCACCCGCCTGGCCGGCGACCTCCTCGCCCACCGGCCGACCACCCAGGGCGGCGAGCCCGAGGCGGAGGAGGCGGGCGGCCTCGGCGACGCGGGCGCGGTGTGCGCGGTCGCCGACCCGCAGGGCATCACCACCCGTCTCCTGCCGGTCGAGGTCTCCCTCGCCCCCGGCCCGTCCCGGGGTCAGACGATCGTCGACCGGCGCCCTCGCCCCGGCGAGTCGGAGATCCACGAGGGGCGCCGCGAACAGACGCTGGTGGACGTGGCGTTGCAGGTGGACGTGGACCGTTACGTGAAGCTGTACCTGGACACGGTCGAGCGGCCGTAGCGCGGCGCGCCGCATCGGGGTGATCCCTTCCGTGACGTGCGAGTGTTCCCTCTCGGGGCAAGGTGGACAGATTCTCTGCTGTCGTCCTTCCCCCGAAGGGATCCCCCTATGGCAGACCTTTCGTCCAGGAACCCCGACTGGTGGCGGCAGGCCGTCATCTACCAGGTCTACCCGCGCAGCTTCGCCGACGCCGACGGTGACGGCCTGGGCGACCTCAGGGGGGTCACCCAGCGGCTGGACCATCTCGCCGCGCTCGGCGTCGACGCCCTGTGGCTGAGCCCGTTCTACCCGTCCGAACTCGCCGACGGCGGTTACGACGTCGCCGACCACCGGGACGTCGATCCGCGCCTTGGCACCCTGGAGGACTTCTCGGCCCTGGTCGCCGAGGCCCACCGGCTCGGCCTGAAGGTCCTCGTCGACCTCGTCCCCAACCACACCTCGCACCTGCACCCCTGGTTCCAAGAGGCACTGGCCTCGGCCCCGGGCTCCGCCGCCCGCGACCGTTACGTCTTCCGGCCCGGCCGGGGGCCGCACGGTGAACTCCCGCCCACCGACTGGCCGTCCGTCTTCGGCGGCAGCGCCTGGCGGCGGACCGCCGACGGCGAGTGGTACCTGCATCTCTTCGCGCCCGAACAGCCCGACCTCAACTGGGACAACGAGGAGGTCCGCGCCGACTTCCGCACCACCCTGCGCTTCTGGTCGGACCGGGGCGTCGACGGCTTCCGTGTCGATGTCGCCCACGGTCTGGCCAAGGACCTCTCCGCACCGCTGCGGGACGTCGGCGGCATCGGCGCCACCGGCGAGGAGTCGCTGGCGCGGGTCGCGCCGGGCAGCCACCCCTACTGGGACCGGAACGAGGTCCACGAGATCTACCGCGACTGGCGCCGGGTCCTCGACGCCTACAGCCCGCCGCGCGCCGCCGTGGCCGAGGCCTGGGTACCCGCCGCCCGCCGCGCCCTGTACGCCCGTCACGACGAGCTGGGCCAGGCGTTCAACTTCGAGTACCTGGAGACCCGCTGGGATGCCGGCGACCTCCGCCAGGTCATCACCGACTCACTGGCCACGGCCCGTGCCGCCGGCGCCTCGGCGACCTGGGTGCTCTCCAACCACGACGTCGTCCGCCACGCCTCGCGCCTGATGCTCCCGCCCGGCACCGATCCGGGCGCCTGGCTGCTGTCGGGCGGAGCCGCACCCGGGATCGACGCGGCGGCCGGGTTGCGCCGGGCCCGGGCCGCGACCCTGCTGATGCTGGCGCTGCCCGGCTCGGCCTACCTCTACCAGGGCGAGGAACTGGGCCTGCCCGAGGTGGCCGACCTGCCCACCGACGTCCTCCAGGACCCCATCTGGGAGCAGACCAGGCACGTGCGCAAGGGCCGTGACGGCTGCCGGGTGCCGCTGCCGTGGACCACGACCGGACCCTCGTACGGCTTCGGGTCCGGCGGGGCCTGGCTGCCGCAGCCGTCGTCGTTCGCGTCGTACGCCGTCGAGGCCCAGGCCGGTGCGGAGGGCTCCACGCTGGAGCTGTACCGCACCGCGCTGCGGCTGCGCCGCAAGCTGCTGGAGGGCGAGACGCTGACCTGGGCGCCGCACGCCCCGGCCGGGGTCCTGGACTTCACCCGCCGCGAGAACTGGCGCTGTGTCACCAACCTCGGTGCCGCCCCGGTACCGCTGCCGCCGGGCGAGCCCCTGCTGAGCAGCGCCCCGCTGCCCGACCCGCGGACCCTGCCACCGGACACCACGGTCTGGCTGGCCTAGGCCCTCTCGTTGACCTGGCTAGGAGCCCCCGCCGGCGGGCGTATGCGCCGCGAATCCCCCGCCCACGGTGTACGCGTGGCCGTCGGCCGTCGCCGTGACGGTGCAGCTGTCGTCCTTGGCGTTGCGGCCGCCCTGCTGGTGGTTGTACTGGCCGGCGAAGACCCACTGGCCCGCCGGGACCGTACGGCCGTCCTTGAGCGTCCAGGAGTAGACGAGGAAGCCGCTCCGCTCCTGGACGGTCTGGGTGAAGTCCGCCTCGGGCAGGGAGCGCCAGGCGCCGGTGGAGGCCACACCCCCGGTCTGGGCGACCTTCAACTGAACGGTGAGCGCGCTGAGTTGGCTGGTCGTCTTCAGGGTGACATCGCTCTGGGCCCAGAAGTCGTTGCTGTGCGGGTTCACAGAGCCGTCCAACCACAGTGGGCCGCTCCGTTCGCCGGGGGGCGCGGGCGGCTGGGCGGAGGCCCGGGCGTTCGGGGACCTACCGGCACTCGGCGCACCGGACGGCCGCGTGGTGCCCACGCCGGGCGCCGGGGTGGCGGTGCGGACGGGCGGACGGCTCGCGGTCGCGTCCGGCGAGGTACTGGGTGTGGGGGAGACGGCGACCGTACGCTTCTGCTCCGGGGGCGCGTTCTTCACCGCGGACGCCACCGCGTACCCGCCGACGGCGAGCACCCCGGCGACCGCCGCGGACGCGCCGACCACCCGCACCCAGCCCAGCAGGGGCCGTGCGGCGCGGTGACCCACGGGGCGGGACGGCGGCGCGGCCATGCCGCGCTCCACGCGGGCCAGCATGCGCGCGCGGTCGGGTTCGTGGGCGCCGGCCGCCTCGTGCAGCCGGGCGCGCAGCTCGTCGTGCACGTCCTGCTGCCTCATCGGTTCCTTCCTCCGCTTTCGGCGCCGCCCCGGGCCATCGCCGCGTGCACCTTCCGCTCGGGACGCCGGGTGCCGAGCAGCCGTTGCAACTCGGCCATTCCCTTCGACGTCTGGCTCTTCACCGTACCCACCGACACGCCGAGGGCGAGCGCGGTGTCCTTCTCCGAGAGGTCGAACGCGTGCCGGAGCACCACGCACGCCCGTTTGCGGAAGGGCAGCCGACGCAGCGCCTCCTGGACATCCACCACGCCCGCGACGTCCGGGTTCTCGGTCCGCTCCTCGCGGTGCGACCAGAACAGTGCGATCCGCCGGCGCTCGCGCACCGCGCCGCGGATGCGGGAGCGGGCCAGGTTGGCGACCACGCCCCGCGCGTACGCCACCGGATGGTCGGCCGCCCGCACCCGGTCCCAGCGGTGCCACAGCGCCAGCAAGGCGTCCGCCGCCAGGTCGTCGGCGGCATCCGCCTCTCCGGTCAACAGGTGTGCCAGCCGGGAGAGTTCGGCGTAGTGCCGGTCGAAGAAAGCATGGAACTCCACGGAGGCTGCGTCGTCGACGACTGTGCCCACGGGCGACCTCTCCTCGGTGCGAGCTCTGCGAGTGTCATGCAAATGACATGCGGACATCCGGAGGGTGGGCCCGGACGGAGATCCGGAAGCGTAGCAGTGATCATTCGGTGAAGACGTACCTGGGTTCGGACGGTGTACGACCTGCTGAACCCGCTTCCTGGACGCGTGTTCGTGGATCTTCGGGCGCGCGGCAACCTTTCCGGCCGCCCGGACCACTCAGTGTTGCCCGGCCGGGTGGTCCGGTCAGATGCAACGCCTGAAAGTGAGCACAGACATGTCCCCTCGCCCACCCAAGTCGACCGACTCAACCGTCGCGGTGAGACGAAGAGCGGCACATCGTGGCCGACGGCTGATCGCGCGGCGCAGTGTCTGGGCGGCCGTCGTCATGGCTGTCGTGAGCGGCGCCGTCGTCGTGGTCAACAGCGCATCGGCCCAACCCGTGGATCCGAAGGCGTGGTACGTGCTGGTCAACCACAACAGCGGCAAGGTGCTGGACGGCCGTGCCGCCGCCACGAACGACGGGGCGGCGGTGGTGCAGTGGAACCGTCACGGTGGAGCCAACCAGCAGTGGCGGTTCATCGACGCCGGTGACGGCTACTACCGGCTGCAGAACCGGAACTCCGGCAAGGTGCTGGACGACTACCACTGGTCGAAGAGCAACGGCTCCGACCTCGTCCAGTGGAGCGACCGGAAAGGCTCCAACCAGGAGTTCAAACTGGCGAAGTCGCCGGACGGCTACGTACGTCTGATCAACCGCTTCAGCGGCAAGGCCGTCGAGGTCCACAACGCCTCGAAGGCCGACGGTGAACACGTCGTCCAGGACCGCGACCGGGGCGGCGCCGAGCAGCAGTGGAAACTCGTCCCGGCCGGGAACACGGGAAGCGCCGGCACGCCCCCCGCGACGGACGGCAGCTCGGCGAAACGCTTCATGGGCAGTAGCACGGTGCTCATCGGCGGCTCGATGTCCGACGCCTCGGCGAACGCCGCGCCGTTCGACGCGCGATACGCCTATGTGCACAGCCGGCCCGCGCCCTCGTCGGCCTACTACTCGGCATCGCGTTGCCAGGACGGGTGGTCGAACTGGTGGGGCTGCTGGAACGGCAGCACCACGGCGCCCGGCACCTACGTGACCTGGCGGGACAGCGAGGTGGCCAAGGCGACGTACAAGGGCCGGCCGCGTCCGCAGAAGATGCTCTGGACGTGGTACTCGTTGCGCGACCTCGGGGATCTGGCAGGCCAGGGCGACGGTCCGGGCGAGGTCCAGGCCATCGACCGGGTGGACCTGCTCACCCGGTACATGAACGACTACCGTTTCTTCCTCCAGAAGATCGGCACGTCGCGCGACATGATCGACCTCGAACCCGACTTCTGGGGGTACGTCCGGTCGCTCGGCAGTCCGCACAAGGTCGCCGCGCAGGTCACAGCCGCGAATCCGAAGGACTGCGGATCCCAGGAGAACAGCGCCGCCGGACTCTCCCGCTGCCTGATCTCGATGGCGCACAAGTACGCGCCGCACACCGCCGTGGGGCTCCACCTCACCTGCTGGGACTGGCAGAACAACACCCAGGCATGCGTCAAGGACTACGCGAACCTCGGGGCGCGGAACGCCGACTTCCTGGTCAGCGACGTGTCGGACCGCGACGCGGGCTGGTACGCACAGCCGGCCCAAGGCGGCCGTGACACCTTCTGGACCGGGCAGAAGGCCGCCGACTCGATGCGGTTCTACAAGACGATGGCCGAGTCCGTGGGCAAGCCGGTCGTCCTGTGGCAGATCCCCGTCGGCAACATGGCGCAGAACAACACCCTCAACCATTACAAGGACGACAAGGTGGACTGGCTCTTCGCCCACCTGGACCAGGTGGCGAAGGCCCATGTCGCGGGCCTGATGTTCGGTCCGGGGCAGCAGGAACAGACCTCGGTCGAGACCGACGGCGGGAACCTGATCGGCAAGACCATCGCCTACCACAACTCGGGTGGTACCGCGCTGAAGTAGGCGATGAGACGCCGCGCAGGAGAGGTGCCCCGGCCGACGTACGGCCGGGGCACCTCGAGCCGGTGAGTACCTTGCGGCGCGGCAGCTCGTACCTAGCCCACGGTGGGGCTCGGGCTGGGGGCGGGGGCGCCGCCGCCCGCGCCGCCGCCGCTTCCGGTGATCCCGTTCAGATCCAGCGCGGTGGACGTGGCGGTCGGCGGCGGAGTGAGGACCACCTCCGGCTGGCCGGCGGGCGGGGCCGGCGGGGTCAGGTCGGAGGAGGGCAGCTTCGGCGGGGTGGTCTGGTTGAAGATGGTCTGGTCGAAGTCGACCAGACCGGTCTTCTCCATCACCGTGATGTGGTCGAGCACGGTGTCGTTGGCCTGGTCGGCGAGGGCGCGCACCAGCGAGTTCTTGGTGGTGGAGCGGACCTTCGCGATGGTGTTGAAGATCGAGCCGTGCGTCATCCGCAGGATGTTGGCGAAGTCGGTGTCGAACTGCTTGCCGCTCTCCGCCTTCAACTGGGTGACGAACCCCTCCTGTTGTGGGCTCGCCACGTTGGGCAGCGTGATGTTCAGCATGGGCGCGATCTTGCGGCAGGAGGCGTCCAGCGCCGCGTGTCCGTCGACCAGGTGCGCGCTGGCCGTCTTGACCCCCTTGGAGGAGCCCTTCTGGAGGCCGATCTGACCGAGCGGGTACTCCCACAGCCCGGCGGCGCGCACCCTGACCACGAAGTCACGGTCGCCTTCGGTGAGCGGCCCCCACTGGGTCTGCGCGATGATCCGTGTCTGCGAGCTGGAGACGGTGTCCAGCCCGAGCATGCCCGGGTATGCGAGGGCCGCGAGGGTGAGGGCCATCGCACCGCCCACGAAGAGAGTTCCCGTCGCGTTCCGCGAAAAGCGCACCGTGCCTCCTGGTCGTGGAGCCGCCCACCATGTCGGCGCGGGCGGTTCGGACGCACAGGTGTACGGACGGGAGAGCGATCCGTCTCTGTTCCGCGGGTAAAAACTCCGGCTTGCCAAAAGTTGGTGCGCATGGCGAACGGTTGCCCAAACGTTGACCCGCCGCCGGGAGAAGCCCGATCGCACGCGTCCTAGATTCGCCGCATGCCCCCACAGCCTCCCAGAACGCCGGCCGCGCTGCCCGTCCTGCCCTACCGCAAGCCCACCAAGGGCCGCGACTACTGGGTGCTGGACGACGTCCTGCCCGACGTGGACGCCGTACGGGAGCGCTGTCTGGCCAAGGACGACTGGGTCGAGGGCTACCCGTACACCTCCGAGAGCTGGCCGGGCCTGCGCGCCATGCCCGGCCTGGAGCCGGCCGAACTCGCCCGCGTGGAACGGCTGGTGCGCAAGTCCACCGGCGCGCGGGAGCTGTGGGTGCAGCGAGCGCCCGGCGGCGGCACCCTCAACCACAACTGCGTCCAGGTGGTCGGCGAGGGCGAGAGCGAGCCACGCCCGCACACCGACTCGCGCGCCCTGTGCCGGTACGCGGCCGTGCTGTACCTCAACCCGGGCGTGCCCAAGGACTGCGGCACCAGTTTCTACCGCCAGTCCCTGCCCGGCGGCCGCCTCGGGGGGAACGTCGTCCAGGCCCCGCACAACAACCTCGTCGAGGCCCTCGGCACCCGTTTCGTGGCCCCGGACGCCTTCGAGGAGGACGTCCGCGTCCCGCACAAGTACAACCGCCTGCTGCTCTACAACGCCAACCTCGTGCACAGCGCGACCGGTTACGCCGGCCGGACGCTCGAGGACAAGCGCATGACGGCCGTCTTCTTCTGGATGGCCTGAGCCGGCCAGGTTATGGCCGCCGGGGCCGGCTGGGCGAGGATGAGGCGGTGACCGAACATATGGATCAGACATCTGCCCAGGGGCCCGGGCCGCGGCCCGTCCGGCTGTCCGGGCAGCTGGCTGTCGGGGGACTGTTGCTCGCCGGGCTCGCCTGGGTGGTGCGCGCGGTGTGGGAGATCCGGCTCGCCAGGGCCGGGGAGCCTGCCTCGGGGCCGCCGGACCAGGGCGGCGGGGTGCACCGGCCGCTCGACGGCCTGGAGAACTCCTACCACCTCGTCACCTCCCTCGGCGGTGGCGCCGCCTTCCTCTGCGCGCTGCTCTTCCTGTCGTGGCTGTGGCGGCTGCGGGACAACGCGCGCGCCCTGTCGGGCCTGACGCCCCGTTACTCCGGCTTCTGGGTGTACCTGGGATGGATCTTTCCCGTGGTGAACCTCTGGATTCCGCGCGGCATCGTCGTCGACGCCTTCGAGACCGGCTCGCCGGGCCGTAGGCTGCCCGTCTCCGTCAACGTCTGGTGGGGCCTGTGGATCGTCGGGCTGCTCAGCGGCGTCGGGATCGTCTACCGGGACTCCACCGACGAGATCATCGCCCGCGCCTACACCGAGGTGTGGCCGCTGCTCGCCAGTGACGTGGCGGTGATCGGGGCCGCCGTCGCGGGCGCGTTCGCCGTGCACGCCGTCACCCGCGCCCAGACGGAACGGACGCGGTCCGGCACGACGGGCGCCGACCCGGTCTGAGCGCAGGCGCCGGCGTAGCCCGGGTCGCCCGTGGCGGACCTGGTGTGTGTGCGGTCCCGGCCCGCGCGGTACGGATGCGGGTATGAGCAGCATCGCCATCGTGGGGGCCGGGCCCGGGCTGGGGGCCGCCGTCGCGCGCCGGTTCGGGCGTGAGGGGTACGACGTCGCCCTGATCGCCCGCGACCGGACCCGGCTGGACGAGCTCGTCGACGGACTCGCGGCCGAGGGGATCACCGTCCGCGGTTTCACCGCCGACGTGCGCAGGCCGCAGGAGCTGACAAACGCTCTGGAGGAGACCGCGGCGACCCTCGGGCCCGTCGAGGTGTTGCAGTACAGCCCCGTCCCGCACCGGGACTTCATGCGGCCCGTGCTGGAGACCGGGCACCGCGATCTCGTCGGCCCCGTCGAGTTCTCCGTGTACGGCCCCGTCGCCGCCGTACGGCAGGTGCTGCCGGGGATGCGCCGGCTGGGGCGCGGGACGATCCTCCTCGTCAACGGCGGGACCGCGGCCGTGCCCCATCCCGACCGGGCCGGCACCTCGATCGCGTTCGCCGCGGAGAGCGCGTACGGGCATCTGCTGCACGAACGGCTGGCCGGGGAGGGCATCCACGTGGCCCAGCTCGTGATCCCGGGAGCGATCGTCCCCGGGCACGCGCGCAGGGACCCGGCCGTGCTGGCGCGGAGCCTGTGGGGCATGCACCAGGACCGGCACGGGTTCCGGCACTACGCCGACGACCTCGACAGCTGACGGCGTTCCGTCGCGCTGCAGGGAGTGAGTTTCTGGGTCAATATGGTGACATTGGCCGCATTGCTCTCTTGACATGGGGGCCTCAATGGCTGTCGAAATCCCTACGCTCGTCAAACCGTCCCGGCTCAGAAGCCGGGGCGGGCTCCTGGGCGAGTGCCTGGCGGAGTTCCTGGGGACCTTCGTCCTCATCTCCTTCGGCTGTGGCGTGGTGGCCATGGCTGTCGCGGCCCTGCCCGGCTCGGGCCGCGCCGCGACCCCCACGACCATCTTCCTGGCGGCCGGTGACTGGCTGCTGGTGGCCTGGGGCTGGGCCTTCGCCGTCATGTTCGGCGTCTATGTGGCCGGTGGCGTCAGCGGCGCCCATCTCAACCCTGCGGTGACCCTGGCGATGGCCGTGCGCCGCGGGTTCTCCTGGGCCAAGGTGCTGCCGTACTGGTTCGCACAGGTCGTCGGCGCCCTCACCGGAGCGGCGCTGGTCTACCTCGTGTACCACAGCGCGATCAACGCCTTCGACCAGGCCGTGCCGGGGCCGAAGGTGAACGGGCACACGAACGCCACGTTCTCCATCTTCGCCACCTTCCCGGCCCCCTACTTCAACGGCGGCGTCTGGGGCCCGCTGATCGACCAGATCGTCGGTACCGCCTTTCTGCTGATGCTGATCGCCGCCGTCCTCGACCTGCGCAACCAGGCGGTGAAGGCCAACCTCGCGCCGCTGATCGTGGGCCTCGTCGTCGCCGCCATCGGCATGTCCTACGGCGCCAACGCGGGCTACGCCATCAACCCGGCCCGTGACTTCGGGCCGCGCCTGTTCACCTACGCGGCGGGCTGGAACAGTCTGGCGTTCCCGGGGAGCGTGTCCGGCGTGTTCAGCAACTACTGGTGGATCCCGATCGTCGGACCGCTGGTCGGCGGGGTCATCGGCATCGTGATCTACGACCTGTTCATCGGTGACGTGCTGGTCGTACGCACCGAGCTCGCCCAACGGCCCGAACCGGGCCGGTCCCGCCCGGTCCGCACGGTCGACGAGGACGAGGAGCTCTGACGGATGACGGGGGCTGCCGGGACTTCACGGCGGCCGTCGAACCGGGGCGTCACAGGGGCGAGTTGGGCCAGTTCAGCAGGCGGGCGCCGATCACGGCCGTCTGCAGCGTGTAGCGGTGGGCCGGGTCCGCCGGGTCGGCGCCGGTCAGGGCGCGGATGCGCTCCAGACGGTAGGTGAGCGCGCGCACGCTCAGCGCGAGCCGGCGGGCGGCCTCGGCGGCCACGCAGCCCGAGTCGAAGTACACGGTGAGGGTCCGCAGCAGGGGCCCGGCACCGCCCCGGGCCCCGGTCAGCGGGCCGAGCGTGTGCGACACCAGGTCCGCCAGGGCCTGCCGGTCGCGGGCGAGGACCGGGTAGACGAGCAGATCGGCGGTGCGCAGCACCGGTTCGGCCAGGTCGAGCCGGTCGGCCATCTCCAGCGCGGCGAGGGCCTCCTCGTACGACTGCACGACACCGCCGGGGCCGGGGCGGGGGCGGCCGATCGCGACCCGGCCGTCGTCCGCGGCCGCCGCCTGCCGGGCGAAGTGGGCGAGGACCTCGTCGTCCTCGCCGGGCGCGACACACAGCAGCCGGCCGTTCTTGGTGGTGAGCAGGATGTCGCGGGTGTCGAACCGGGCGAGGACGGACGCCTCCACCCGGCGGGCGGCCGGACCGCCCTCGACGAAGCCGGTTCGGCCCTCGGCCACGGCCACTGCGTGCGCGCGAGACAGCCGCAGACCGAAGCGTTCGGCACGCTCGGCGAGCCTGCCCAGGTCGCTGCGGCCGTAGAGCAGATCGTCGATGAACTCCCGGCGCACGGCCTCCTCCCGGCGGACGGCCAGGCGCTGAGCGCGCTCGTAGCCCTCGGCGAACGCGTCCACGGCCTGCTGTACGGCGGCCAGCGCGCTGTCGGCCGAGCCGGCCGTGGGCGGCCAGGCGGTGCGGGCGGCGGCGAGATGGGCGACGACGAGGGCGCGCAGGCCGTGGCCGGCGTCGGCGGCCCGCTCGCCCAGCGCCCGGCGGGCCGTCAGCTCCTCACGGGTCAGCCGGCGGCCGGTGGACGCGACCTCGGCCAGGGCACGGGCGAACCCCTCCACATACCGCTCCGGTATGTCCTGCTCCGACACGCCGTTGCCGCTCCCCCGTGATCCTGACGCTCCGGCGACGCTTCCTTGACGCCGGTCCGGCACGAAGACCCTAGTGAACACTGCCGGAGACCGGCAACGCGCGGACGCGTCCCCCCGACGCACCATCTCCGCGGCGAAACCCGGCTGTCGCCCCGTCAGCCCAGGCACACCACGACCAGGCAGAGGCGCGAGGACGACGTGGAGGTGGGCGTCGACGCCGGTGCGGGGGCGGACCCGGTCGTGCCGGAGGCGGTGCCGTCGGCGGCGGGGGTGGCGGGCGTTGCCGGCGCGGGTGCCGTACTCGTGCGCGCGGGCGTCGTGCCGACGGGAGCCGGGGCGGCGGACTGCGGCCGGGGGGTGCTCGGTCCGGCCGGACGAGGCGGTGTGGCGGTGTCCTGACGGGTGGTGACCTGCCGGACGGCCGGCGGTGCCGTACGGGGGGTGATCGACAGGGACCGCTGTCGGTCAGTGTCGGTGGCGGGCGCCTGTGCGGCGGCAGCGGTCGTGCGGGCGGCGGTGCGGTGCGCGGTGGGCACGGCCGGGGCCGGGCCGTCGGACCGGGCCGGCTGTTCGTCGGCCAGGCCGCCCATGGCCCGGTGGTCCGGCGCGGTCGCCGCTTGCGCCCGGCCGGCGGAGCCGCGCTCCATCGAGGCGACGGTCAGGCCGCCCCCGACGATCGCCACGGCGGTGGCCACCGCGGCCCTGCGCCGGCTCTTCTTCCAGCGGGCCCGCTGCCGACGGCGTGCGGCCCGGCCCCGCGACGCGGGGGGCGCTCCCTCGGCATCGGCGGCCGGCCCGGCGGCCACCGCCTCGCTCTCCGCGTCCGCCACCACCGGCCCGGCGTCGGGCGCCCCGGCGTCGGGCGCCCCGGCGTCGGGCGCGGCGTAGGCCAAGCCGTGCGGCGCCGGGTCCGGCCACGTCGGGTCCGGCCACGTCGAGTCCGCGGTCCGGGGCGGGTCGCTGAGACGGACGGTGACGGGTGGGGCGATGTCCGGGGCGTACGCGCCGCACCCGGGACACACCAGGGCGCCGTTGAGGTGCCGACGGCACGAGGTGCAGTAGTCCATGCGCGGTCTTCCTGAGTGGACTGCGCCGACGGCCCGCCGGGCCACGGCCTGGTCACGCTCGAACGGGAAAGCGAGCGACCAGCCACGGTAACGAGCCTTTCGAAAGGCTGTGTGCAGTCCATGTGCCACTCCTGCGCAGATTCGTTCGTCCCCGGCCGGGTGAACCCGCCCGGGTGTCCGGTCCGGCGCCCAGTGCCCCGCTCCCGCCGTCGGCATAGTGGCGGCGGCTTTCGGACCCCACTGGCAGGAGGAAGCGCATGCTCGGTACGGAATTCCGCACCGGATCGCCCATCTGGATCGACCTCGGCAGCCCCGACCCGGACGCGGCCGTCGCCTTCTACGGCGCCGTCTTCGGGTGGCGGTTCGCGTCCGCCGGTCCCGAGGCGGGCGGTTACGGCTATTTCCGGAAGGAGGGCAAGACCGTGGCCGCCCTCGGTCCGCTGACCGAACAGGGCGCCGCGTCCGCCTGGATGACGTACTTCCGGACCGACGACGTCCAGGCCACCGTCCGTGATGCCGTCGCCCTCGGCGGCACCGTGCGCGCCGAGCCCGTGACCATGGGCGCGGTGTCCATGGCCCAGCTCACCGATCCCGAGGGCGCGCGGTTCGCCGTGCTGCAGTCCCATCAGGGTCTGGAGGCGGCGTCCGAGGACGACACGCTGGTCTGGGTCGAACTGCACGTCGGCGACCCCCAGGGGGCGATCCCTTTCTACCGGGACCTGTTCGGCTGGCGCGCCGAGGAGATGCGGGCGCCGGGCATGTCGTACCAGGTGCTCAGCGTCGGGGAAGGCGACCGGCAGGAGGGCGCCTTCGGCGGCGTGGCCGCGCTGCAACCCGGTCACGAGGACGCGCGGTGGGTGCCGTACTTCGCCGTGGCGGACGTGGACGCCGTGGTCGCCGACGTCGAGGACAACGGCGGGACGGTGCTCATGCCGGCGGCGACCGTGCCGGACGTCGGCCGTATCGCCTGGCTGACCGACCCGGACCACGCGGTGTTCGCCGTACTGAGGCCGGACCCGCGCCCGGCGGCGGCCTGACCCGGCTCCCCTACCGCTGTTACTCACTTTCGGGTGACGGCACGTCCGGCTCCGGGACGCGACGCGTTGACGGTCAGGCCGGACAGGCCGGTACCGAAGCGGCCAACTCGGCTGACTCAGGGTCAATGCGGACGTTCGGAGGATATATGGACGTTACAGGTATCTGTAACAGGAAGATGTTGAAACGGTAATGGAAGCCACATCTCCTCCACATACCGGCTGCCCGGGTTGCAGAGTGTGGGTGCGCGGCCAGCCAGCCGCCGAACGCACTAGGCACCACCGCCGGCCTGCGACGTTGCGACGCTCGCGGCGCCGTCCGGAGGTGCTCCGGATCTCTGTAGGAGGATTCTCTTGACCGTTTCCGCTTCTGTGCGTCGCATGACCGCCGTTGCCGCCGTGGCGGCCGCCGCCGTGGGCGCCGTCGCGCTGCCGGCCGCGGCCGCCGATCACCACCCCTCACCCCGCGCGCACCACGGCACCGTCTACATCAGCCGCGTGCAGGCTCCCGCCCAGGGGCGCGACAACCGCTCCCTGAACCGGGAGTGGGTGGATATCACCAACGGTTCCCGCCACTCCGTCAACCTCGACGACTGGACCCTGTCCGACCGGGACGGGCACACCTACACGTTCCGTCACTTCCGTCTCGAGGGCCGCTCGACGGTCCGCGTCCACACAGGCGTCGGCGAGGACACCCGCAGTGACGTGTTCCAGGACCGCCACAAGTCCGTGTGGGACCGCGAGGACACGGCCACCCTGCGCAACGACCACCGCCGCTTCGTCGACGACGCCTCCTGGGGCGGCCGTCGCCACTGGTAGCACCGCGGTGGCGTACCGGGTCGGACCGACCATGCCCTGAGACCAGACCTGTCCGACCCCGGCGCACGAAGAGGCCCACGGTCCCGCGAGAGCGGTCACCGTGGGCCTCTCCCTGTCAGGTGTCCGACTCCTGCGCGCGGGGCAGGACCGTCCGGCGTGTCGACGTGCGCGACACGGGCGTACTTGCACGGGACCGGCGTACGGGGACTGCGCGCCGCGCTCGAAGGGCGGCGGTTCGGCCGGCCGGAGCGGCACGGGAAGTGGCTGCTCGCCCCCACCGGCGACGGCCCCACCCTGCTGCCGCACTTCGGCATGACGGGACTGCTGGTCTGCGGGCGGCCCGACGACCCGGTCGAGGCGTATGACCGCGTCCTGTTCACACTGTCCGGCGGTCACCGGCTGGTCTACCGCGACCAGCGCAAGCTGCGGGGCGTCTGGCTTGCCGAAGACGACGCGGGCGTCTCCCGGCTGTTGGAACGGCAGGTCCCGACGCCCTGGCGGTGGGCCGGGAGGAGTGGGCCGGGAGGAGTTCGAGGCGGCGCTCGCCGCGCGCCGCGGCCATCTCAAGACCGCCCTCACCGACCAGTCCGTCCTCGCCGGGCTGGGCAATCTGCTCGCCGACGAGATCCTGTGGCGGGCCGGGCTGCGCCCCGACCGGGGAGCGCGTGACCTCACCCCGGCCGACCGCCGCCGGCTGTACGCACGGATGCGCGGCACCCTGCGCTCGGCCGTCACCGCCGGCCGCGTCCCGCCGCGCGATACCTGGCTCACCGGCCACCGCGACGACGCCGACCCTCACTGTCCGCGCTGCGGCACCCGGCTGTGCCGGAGCCGTAGGTCCGGCCGTGGCACGGTGTGGTGCCCGCGGTGCCGGCCGGGCGACCCCTGACAGCCGGGCGGCTCCCGGGTGCGGGCCGCCGCTCAGCCGGCCGCCCGGGTCACCAGCCCCAGGAGTCGTCGGTGGTCGGCACTTCCTGGGCCGGCGTGGCGGTGGGGGCGTCGTGGCAGGTGAAGCCGAGCCGGGTCAGGGCCCTGCGCATCTCGGCCGCGGTGAAGTCGCGGCGGTCCTGCCTGGTGACGACTTCCCCGACCTGCTTCACGCAGAAGGTGCGGCGGCCGATGACCACGGACACGCCGGTGACGGGTTCGGGCGTGACGCCCTCCATCGACCGCTCGACCTCGTTCTTGGTGAGGTCGAAGGGGAATCGGGCGATGACACAGCGCATGATGCCTCCACAAAGCTACTGAGACGGCACGGAGTTCGGGGGACGAACGGCGGTCAGGGCGTGAGAGCGAGGACGCCCAGGGCGTAACCCTGTTCGTCGACGACGGGGGACACGTCCAGCGTCCGGACCCGCATGGCGGCTTCCGCGTCGTCGAGGACGGTCGTGGACGGGGTGAACGGCCCGCGGTCGAGCGGGATGTCCCGCAGCCGGGTCGGGTCGGTGTACCAGGAGCCGCCCCGGTGCGCGGCGAGCTGGTCCCGGGTGACCAGGCCCGTGCACCGGCCGTCCGCGTCCTGGAGCAGCAGGTGCGGGACGCGGGCGCCGATGAGCACGGACAACGCCACGTCGACCATCATGTGCTCGTCGACCTGGGGCCCGGGGGCGTGCATGGCGTCACGGGCGGTCAGCCCGGTGCCGTCGTTCCCGGCCCGGTAGGCGGCGGCCGGTACCCGCTGGGCGCGCGGGATCCGGCGGATGGGCGGCACCTGACGGGCATGGGACGGGAACGGCGGCAACGGCTTCTCCTCTGGGGCGGCGGCGACTTCGGCTCTTCGTCGGGCGGAGCGGGACGAGCGGGAGACGGCCTCGGCCGCGGGGAGCGAACCTGCGACCGCCGGAGCTACCCGTCGGTCCTCGGGGTGGAGCGGCGGCTGCGGGTGCCGGAGCGTCCGCGCCGGCCGCGACCGCCGCCGCCACCCGCGCGGTCGCGCCGCTCGGCGGGCGGCGTGGCCACCGGGACGGTGACGGTGACGGGGACGCCGGAGGGCGTCCGGGCGCCGGTGATGCGGTTCAGCTCGGCCTCGCCCGGGCGGACCCGGGCGCTGCGCGGAGTGATACCGGCGTCGGCCATCAGCCGGTCCATCGCGCGCCGCTGGTGCGGCAGGACGAGGGTGACGACCGTGCCGGACTCGCCCGCGCGGGCCGTGCGGCCACCGCGGTGCAGGTAGTCCTTGTGGTCGCCGGGCGGATCGACGTTGACGACGAGGTCGAGGTCGTCGACGTGGATGCCGCGGGCCGCGACGTTGGTGGCCACCAGCACCGTGACGTGGCCGTCCTTGAACTGGGTGAGCGTCCGGGTGCGCTGTGGCTGCGACTTGCCGCCGTGCAGGGCGGAGGCGCGGACACCGACGGACAGCAGGTGCTTGGCCAGCCGGTCCGCGGCGTGCTTGGTGTCCAGGAACATGATCACCCGCCCGTCGCGGGCGGCGATCTCGGTGGCCGTGGCGTGCTTGTCCGCGTCGGCCACGTGCAGCAGGTGGTGCTCCATGGTGGTGACGGCGCCCGCGGACGGGTCGACCGAGTGGACCACCGGGTCGTGGAGGTAGCGGCGCACCAGGAGGTCGACGTTGCGGTCCAGCGTGGCCGAGAACAGCAGGCGCTGTCCGCCGGGAGCCACCTGGTCGAGCAGCGCGGTCACCTGCGGCATGAAGCCCATGTCGGCCATCTGGTCGGCCTCGTCCAGGACGGTGATCGTGACCTGGTCGAGCCGGCAGTCACCCCGTTCGATGAGGTCCTTGAGACGGCCCGGGGTCGCGACGACGACCTCGGCGCCACCGCGCAGCGCACTAGCCTGGCGGCCGATCGACATGCCGCCCACGACGGTGGCGAGCCGCAGCCGCAGGGCGCGGGCGTAAGGGGTGAGCGCGTCGGTGACCTGCTGGGCCAGTTCCCGGGTGGGCACGAGGACCAGGGCGAGGGGCTGGCGCGGCTGGGCGCGCTGGCCCTGCAGCCGGGCCACCAGGGGCAGGCCGAAGGCGAGGGTCTTGCCCGAGCCGGTACGGCCGCGGCCCAGGACGTCCCGGCCGGCCAGGGCGTTGGGCAGCGTGGCGGCCTGGATCGGGAAGGGCACGGTCACGCCCTCGGCGCTGAGCGCGGCCAGCAGCCGATCGGGCATGTCGAGCTCGGCGAACTCCTCGACCGCGGGCAGCGGCTCGGTGAGGGTGACCGGCAGGGCGAACTCCTGCGGGCGCGGGGCGGAACGCGTGCCCTGGCCGTTGGGTCGTCCGGTGCCCGGACGGGGGCCTCGACGGCGGGACTCCTGTGGCCGAAAACGCTCGGAGCGGTCAGCGCGACCGGAGCGTTCGGAACGAGCGGAGCGGGTGCGGTTCATGGGGGAACCTTCCTCGATGCGGCACGTATCGAGGAATTCCTCCGCGGCAGCTCCTCGGCAGCCCTCCCGGCGGCGGAGAACCGCGCGAGTGGCGCGAGGATTCACAAGAATGAGCCGAATAAAAATCCGAAGACCTGCGTCTGGGCGGTCATTCGGAGAAGTGGAAAATGGACTGGGGCCCGCACCCCAAGAGCGCGGGCCCCAACCATGTGATGCGCGAGCCCTGGGCTCACGACTGTTTCGCGTCAGATCAGGCGGGAACGATGTTCTCGGCCTGCGGGCCCTTCTGGCCCTGCGTGACGTCGAAGGTAACCTTCTGGCCTTCCTGAAGCTCGCGGAAGCCGGAGGTGGCGATGTTCGAGTAGTGGGCGAACACGTCAGCGCCGCCGCCGTCCTGCTCGATGAAGCCGAAGCCCTTTTCCGCGTTGAACCACTTCACGGTGCCAGATGCCATATTGAATCTCCCTTGGGGGGCAGTGCCGGATGCCGCACTTTACGGATCCGAGTCGCCGCGATGATCACCCCTCCGGAAAGATCCGGAAAGCTCTGCAAAGAAACAAGTCTCTGGTAACCAAAACTGCAACTGGTATCACGCTAACACAGGTCCAGTGAAAACCCCATGTCTTTCAGATGTGGCGTGGAGCCCACGTGTCGGGGGTTGGAATAGCTGTACCGGCGGCTCTAGATATTCAGTCCCTGCTCGTCCAGCTTTCGGCGCATACCCTCGATCCGGCGCAGAGCGTCGCCGAGCCCGTCCTCCAGAGTGATGATGCGGCACGCCGCCTCGATGGGGGTGCCCTGGTCGACGAGCTCACGAGCCCGGGCGGCGACGCGCAACTGGCGGCGCGAGTAGCGGCGGTGACCGCCCCCCGAGCGCAACGGCGCGATCAGCCCGGCATCGCCGAGGGCCCGGAGGAAGGCCGGGGTGGTGCCGAGAACGGCGGCGGCCCGGCCCATGGTGTAGGCGGGGTAGTCGTCGTCGTCGAGGTGGCCGGCGACGGGAGGGTACTCGGCGGGCATGGCACCTTCGTACTGGGCTGCGTCTGTGTTGCTCCGCAACCCTATCCCCGGCATGCCCGAAGATGTGGGCCGGCCGCCGTAGATTTCACCTCGCCCCACCGCCGACGCCGACTTCACCCGTCGGCCACTCCGCGGTTTGAGTCCTTTGCCCTTGGTGACCTGTGTGGTGGAGAGCGGCCGTGCCGCGTGTGGGTTCGGACCAGCAGCCGGCATGTCGGCGCGTCCGTCCCGCACTCTGCCGCCCGGCCTTGACAGCGGGGCGGCAGGGTCGCGTTCGGGGCGTGACCGCCCCTGCCCGGCCGGGGCCACGCGGCGGCGCACCGGTACGGCCGTCGTCTGCCGCCCTCTCGCCGCCCGGCCGCGACGGTCCGTGCCCGGGAGTACGGTTGAAAGTACCGAGGGCGCCGCGCCGGCTTCCGGACCGGACCGGCGCCGCTGCCGCTCTCGGCGAGCGACGACGCCGGGCCGGGTGATTCCCGTGCCCGGGGCAGGGCGTGCACATGACCGTGCCCATGACCGCGAACACGCCGCTTCGGACCGCGAGGGTGCCGGGTCGGATGCCCCAGGTCTCCCGTGCCCCGCGTCCACGGCGTCCGGAACGCGGCTCCTCGCCCCACGAGGGCGAGCGCGTACGCCAGTTGACCCGAGGCCAGGTCGAGGACCGGCTCCGGGACCTGGGCGACTTGTACGCGGAGATCTCCGGCGGCAGTCCGTGGGCGTGGAACCAGGCCCGCGGTGCCTTCCTGCGCCGTCTGGCGGCCGACGCCCGGCGGCCGGGATTCTCGCTCCTCGTCGCGGAGACCACTGCCCTGACCGGGTACGCCTACGGTTTCCCCGCGTGCGGGGCCGGCCCTCGGTGGGTGGGGTTCGACGGCTACCTCTCCCGGAGCCTGCTGCACCGCGCAGCCTCCGGACGGCTCTTCGTGATCTCGGGGATCGTCGTGCCGTCCCGGGTGCGCAGGGAGTACCAGGACCGCGCCTGGAATCTCGCGCGCAGGCTGCAGAGGCGGCTGCTCGACGACCACGACGCCGCACTCGGCGTCACGCTGGTGAGCCGCCGCGACGTCGACACGGTGCAGACGCTGTGCTCCTGGGGATGGCGCCGCCCCGTCGGCGACGCCCCCAGGGCCCTCCTGACCGGCCCCTTCCGTGTCCTGGTCCTGCCCCGGGGGAGCTGAACTCCCCGCTCACGGCCGTAGACGGAGCGTGTCTCACCGGACCAAGTGGTGACGGGGTGGCGCCGAATCTGCCGTGGAGACAGGGGAGTGAACTTTACGTCACCTGTTTGACGAGTGACGTTGGCTATGTCACAGTCGGTCATCGCAGGGGTCGGGGCAGGTGATCGCGCGGAGGGATCGACATGATCGACAGGCGTGGGTTCAGCAAGGCGCTGGGACTGGGCGCGGGCGTGACCGCCGCCTCGCCGACCGGTCTGCTGGGGCGATCGACCGCGTCCGCCGCTCCCCGGAATGCCGCCACGCCGACGGCCGCCCCCCACCCGGTACACACCACGGGCCCCGGGCACACCACGTTTCCGCCGCTCAAGCGGGTCAGGGCAGGTCTGCTGGATGTCGGCTACGCCGAAGTGGGCCCCGCCCACGGCCCCGTGGTCATCTGCCTGCACGGCTGGCCGTACGACATCCACAGCTATGCCGACGTCGCCCCGCTGCTGGCCCGGGAGGGCTACCGGGTGATCGTCCCGTATCTGCGCGGCCACGGCACGACACGCTTCCTGTCCGGCCGGACGGTCCGCAACGCCCAGCAGTCGGCCGTCGCCCTCGACCTCGTCGCCCTGATGGACGCCCTGAAGATCGAGAAGGCCGTGCTGGCCGGTTTCGACTGGGGCTCGCGCACCGCCGACATCGTCGCAGCGCTCTGGCCCGAGCGCTGCGCGGCCCTCGTGTCGGTGAGCGGCTACCTCGTCACCGACCTGCGGGCCAACCGGAAGCCGCTGCCGGCCCGAGCCGAGCACACCTGGTGGTACCAGTACTACTTCGCCACCGAGCGAGGCCGGCTCGCCATGGAGGACAGGACCCTGCGCCGCGACCTCGCCCGGCTCGTCTGGGAGACCGTCTCCCCGACGTGGCACTTCGACGACGCCACGTTCGAGCGCACCGCGGCCGCGTTCGACAACCCGGACTACGCGGCCGTCGTCATCCACAACTACCGCTGGCGGCTGGGCCTCGCCGACGGGGAGCGCCGCTACGACGCACTGGAGCGGCGGCTCGCCACGCGGCCGGTCATCACGGTGCCCACCATCACCCTGGACCCCGAGCGCGACCCCTTCACGGCCCCGGGGAACGGGGCCTCGTACCGGGACAGGTTCACCGGCGCGTACGAGCACCGGACCCTGAGGGGAATCGGCCACAACCTGCCGCAGGAGGCGCCCACCGCCTTCGCGCGGGCCGTCGTCGACGCGGACAACCTCTGATCACCGCCGCGACGGCTGACGGGGCCCGCAGTCACCTGTCAGAATGGTGATGTGAATCTGGACCACGTCTTCGTCTGCGGGAACCCGGCCCTCGATTTCGCCGCCACGCTCCGCGCACGCCGCTCGGCGCGCTTCGAGATGTTCGCGACGCCGGACAGGCTGACCGCTTGGTACCTGGAGTCGGGCATCGTCGACGCGGTCTCGCCCGCCGAGGACGCCGACGTCGAGCAGGCGAAGACCGTGCGGGAAGCGGTGTACCGCCTGGTCACCTGCCGCCGGCTCGGGGAGGCGTACGACAGGGCGGCGCTGACCGTCCTCAACAACGCGGCCCGGACTTCGCCGGCGGTGCCTCAGCTCACCCCGTCGGGGCGATGGACGCAGGCGACACCGCAGGAGGCCCTCTCGCTCGTGGCGCGCCACGCCGTCGAGCTGCTGGGTGGCCCGGACGTGCCCCTGCTCAAGGAGTGCGGCAACCCGGAGTGCACCCGCACCTACATCGACCGCTCGCGGGGCACGCGCCGGCAGTGGTGCGGGATGGACTCGTGCGGCAACAAGATCAAGGCTGCCGCCTACCGGGCCCGCAAGAAGGCCACTCCCACGACACCGAACTGACGGAGTCGGCCGACACGGCCGCACGCCTCGGCGCGGTACCGCGGACGACCCCGACCGCCGAACCACGCTCGCATGGTCCCGCGGAAGGGCTAGGCCGCCGCCGTACGCCCCGCGTGCCCGCCCGAGCCCGTCTCCTGCGCGTCCTCGAACGCGAAGAAGTCGTCGTCCCCGAAGTCCGGGGCCTGGAAGGGGTTGGTCGCCGGGGGAGGCGAGGCCGCGGCGGAAGCGCGGGGCTGCCCGTCCGGAGCGGAGAACAGCGAAGTCAGATCGATGAGAGGTCTCTCCTTCGTGACGGCACCCCGAAGGGGCCGGGTGTGCCGTGACCGGGCACAGCGGTTCTACAGCTTGGTCATCTTCGCGTACGGGCTCAGGATCCGCATCTGCGCGGAACCGAAGTCCACGAGCGCGGCGATTCCGTCCTCGACGCCGATCACCCGGCCGAGGCCGTACATGTCGTGGGTGACCTGATCGCCGACGGCGAAGTGCTTGGGGGGCCGCGTGTCCGGGGCCTTGAAGGGACTGGTCGCCAGATGGCGCTTCTGTGCAGCAGGCTTAGTCATCCCCTCCAGTATGCGCCCAGCCCCGCCCCATCCGCTGCGGCCGTTCTCAACCGTTACCCGGCGACTTCTGCTCCAGGAGGGGGAACTGCCCGGGGACCGGCGGGGCGCCGCCCGGCGCCGGAGCTGACGCACGACTGCCGACGGTCGCCCTCGCAAATGATCCTCGATCTCCCCCTCCCCGCCCAGCCACCCGCCCCTCACCTGCGCCGACGTTGTCCATGGCGGTCCGGCTGCCGGGCCTCGCAGGGCGGTCGGCATCCCTTCGAGCAAACCCGACTCACACCGGGCTCACGCGTCCCCGCTGACCACCTGTACGAGTCTCCACCGGCCGCTCACCTTTACCGCCGACAGCAGGATTCGCCAGCCGGGCCGGGCGCGGGCGGCGATCTCGGGGCGTACGGGGACGGGACCCACCACCGGGCAGTCGTCCTCCTCCTCGTACCCCCTGTCGTAGTCCTTGAAGGTGAGGGAGCCCGCCGTCACTTCCGTGATCGTCAGGTACTGGCTGTCGACGCTGTCCTCGATGCGGGAGCGGTCGGGCCAGGAGACGAGATCGTCGTCGCCGAACGCGTCGACGAACTCCTTGAGCACGGCCCGTTCGTCCACGGTGATGTCGATGTCCGCGAGGCGGAGCCGGGCCGCGTCGGCGTCCAGGTGACCGTTCGCGACCAGCCAGTTCAGCAGGTCCGTCACCACACGCCGTGCCGTGCGCAGCTCGTGGGGCGAGGCGTGCTGCTTGTGGGGAAGCGTGCTGTTGAAGAAGGCGCCCAGTTCGTCGACGACCTCGGCGGGCGCCATCTCGCCGGATGGTTTGTCGCCGTACCAGCCGATGCTGAAGCGCAGCGTCGAGACGACCTCGTCGGCCTCCTCGAAGGCGTGCTTGTCGTCCCACCGCTCGAGCAGGAACCGCGACAGGGCGACGGCCAGCGTGGTGCGCTCGCCCCGCGCGCCGGCCCTGAGCACCGCGCCGCGGCGCTGGTGGTGGGCCAGTTCGGCGGCCAGCTCGCCGGGCGCCACCACCGCCTCCGCGTCGTCCTCGCCGAACTCGTCGCCGTCGTCCGCCCATTCGGCGGTGTCATCCCATGCGACGTCGTGCCGGGCCAGCAGCGGACGCAGTCTCCGCCACAGGTCCGGTTCGTCGGGCGGGCGGTGCTGGGCGCGCTTCGCGTGCAGGGCCTCGTCGGCCACCCGGATCAGCACCCGCGACGGCCGGGTCAGCACCGCGAGACCCTCCACGACCGCCGTCAGCGCCATCCGGTGGGACGTCGTACCGGTGCCGCTGCCGCTGATCTCACGCCGGTGGGACCCGTAGTTCAGGACCGCCGCCCACCCCCCGTGCCCGTCCTCGCACATTCCGGCCGCGTCCAACACGACGGTCCCGTCCGGGGCAAGACCCATCAGCCCTCCCGAGGCATGCCGAGACGACAAGACGACGAGAGGATCCCACCACTACCCGTTCGAGGGGAAGCGCGGACGTGGCACGGCGACTCCCGTCGGCCGAGGCAGGGGTGACATGTGGTCACCACCCGGCGTCCGGGCGGGCGCACGGGTCCTGGGAGGCGGCCCGACGGCTGCCCCGGGGATCGGCCCATCCGGTACGTCCACTCTTCTTCGAGCCCGGCTCGAGCAGTCGGAGCGAGCCTGCTGAGACCTTCGGCGCGGTTTCGCCGGAGAGCGCGAGCTCCGTCACGCGAAAGGAACGAACTGCGATGTTCTGCATGGAGGGAAGCCGCGGCCGGCTGCGGCACGGGCCCACGCGGCACCGCCCCGGCTCCACTCGCGCCCGGAGTGCCCGATGACCAGACGTGTAGTGATCACTGGTATCGGTGTCCGCGCCCCGGGCGGCTCCGGAACGAAGGAGTTCTGGGACCTGCTGTCCTCAGGGCGCACCGCCACTCGCCCGATCTCGGCCTTCGACGCCGGCGCCTTCCGGTCCCGCGTCGCGGGCGAGGTGGACTTCGACGCGGTGGCCGAGGGGCTGAGCCCCCGGGAGATCCGCCGGATGGACCGGGCCAGCCAGTTCGCCGTCGTCTGCACCCGGGACGCGGTGGCCGACAGCGGGCTGGACTTCGACGACGTCGACCCGGCCCGGATCGGCGTCGGCCTCGGCAGCGCGGTCGCCTCCGCCACCAGCCTGGAGAACGAGTACCTGGTCATGTCGGACGCGGGCCGCGAGTGGCTCGTCGACGCGGACTACATGTCCCCGCACATGTTCGACTATCTGAGCCCGGGCGTGATGCCCGCCGAGGTCGCCTGGGCGGTGGGCGCGGAGGGCCCGGCGGCCATGGTGTCGGACGGCTGCACCTCCGGACTCGACGCGGTGGGCTACGGCGTCCAGCTCATCCGGGAGAACTCCGCCGACATCGTGCTGGCCGGTGCCGCGGACACGCCGATCTCGCCCATCGTCGTCGCCTGCTTCGACGCGATCAAGGCGACGACTCCCCGCAACGACGATCCGGCCCGGGCGTCCAGGCCCTTCGACGGCTCCCGGAACGGGTTCGTCCTGGCCGAGGGCGCCGCGATGTTCGTCCTGGAGGAGTACGAGCGGGCGGTGCGCCGCGGCGCCCGCATCTACGCGGAGGTCGGCGGCTACGCGACCCGCTGCAACGCCTACCACATGACGGGCCTGAAGGCGGACGGCCGTGAGATGGCCGAGGCGATCCGGGTCGCGCTCGACGAGTCCCGGATCGACCCCACCGGCATCGACTACGTCAACGCCCACGGATCGGGCACCAAGCAGAACGACCGGCACGAGACCGCCGCGTTCAAGCGCAGCCTCGGCCCGCACGCCTACGACGTCCCGGTGAGCTCCATCAAGTCGATGGTCGGGCACTCGCTCGGCGCCATCGGCTCGATCGAGATCGCCGCCTGCGCCCTGGCCATCGAGCACAACGTGGTGCCACCGACGGCCAACCTGCACACTCCCGATCCCGAGTGCGACCTGGACTACGTGCCGCTGACCGCGCGCGAACAGCGGGTGGACACCGTCCTCACCGTCGGCAGTGGTTTCGGCGGCTTCCAGAGCGCCATGGTCCTCCACCGTCCCAAGGGGGCATCGGCATGAGCGCCACGGTGATCACCGGAATCGCGGTCGCGGCGCCGACCGGGCTCGGCAGCGACCAGCACTGGAAGTCCGTGCTGGACGGCGAGAGCGGCATCGGCGAACTCACCCGTTTCGACACGTCGGGCTACGCCTCCCGGCTGGCCGGCCAGATCACGGACTTCGACGCCAAGGAGCACCTGCCGAGCAGGCTGCTGCCGCAGACCGACGTGTCGACCCGGTACGCGCTCGCCGCCGCCGACTGGGCGCTGGCGGACGCCGCCGTCGGTCCGGACACGCTTGCCGACTACAGCATGGGCGTGGTCACCTCCAGCTCCCTGGGCGGCTTCGACTTCACCCACCGCGAGTTCCGCAAACTGTGGAGCAAGGGACCGGAGTTCGTCAGCGTCTACGAGTCCTTCGCCTGGTTCTACGCGGTCAACACCGGCCAGATCTCCATCCGCAACGGCATGCGCGGGCCGAGCGCCGCCCTCGTCGCCGAGCAGGCCGGGGGGCTCGACGCCCTCGGGCATGCCCGGCGTACCGTGCGCAACGGCACCGAACTGGTGCTCGCCGGCGGGGTCGACTCCGCCTTCGATCCATGGGGCTGGGCCTCGCAGCTGGCCGGCGGCCGGGTCAGCACCGAGGACGATCCGGCGACGGCCTACCTGCCGTTCGACCGCCGGGCGAGCGGGTACGTGCCCGGAGAGGGCGGCGGCATCCTCATCGTCGAGGACGCCGACTCGGCCGCCCGGCGCGGCGCCCCGCAGATCTACGGCGAGATCGCCGGCTACGCGTCCACCTTCGACCCACGGCCGGGCTCCGACCGGCCGCCCACGCTGCGCAGGGCCGCCGAACTCGCCCTCGCCGACGCCGGGTTGCGGCCCGACGACATCGACGTGGTGTTCGCCGACGCGGCCGGTCTGCCGGAGCTGGACCGTGCCGAGGCGCAGGCCATCACCGGGATCTTCGGACCGAAGGCGGTCCCGGTGACCGCGCCGAAGGCCCTCACCGGCCGGCTGTACGCGGGCGGCGGCCCGGTCGACGTCGTCACCGCCCTGCTGAGCATCCGCGACCAGGTCGTACCGGCGACCGCGCACACCACCGACGTGCCGGAGGAGTACGGGCTCGACGTGGTCCGGCACGAGGCACGAAGCGTGCCCGTCAAGGCGGTCCTGATCCTCGGCCGCGGCCGCTGGGGGTTCAACTCGGCCCTCGTCGTGACCGCCCCGACCCACTGAACAGGCGACAACGCAGGAGGAATCACCACCCATGGCAACGATGGACATCGAAGACCTGCGCCGCGTCCTCGTGGCGTGCGCGGGCGAGGACGACGCGGCCGACCTCGGCGGCGACATCCTCGACATGACGTTCCAGGACCTCGGCTACGACTCGCTGGCGATGATGGAGACAGCGGCCCGCATCACCCAGGACTACGGCGTGGACCTCTCGGACGACGAGATCACCGAGGTCGCCACCCCGCGCGCCCTGCTCGATCTGGTCAACCGTTCCGTCACCGCGACCGCCTGATCCCCTTCCCCCTCTTCCGACGGTGCCCGTACCCGCAGGACGCGGGTGCGGGCACCGTCGTCGTTCCGCGCCGCCCGGCAGACCGAAGGAGTTCCCCGTCCATGACGAACCGGCACCGCACCGAACACACCCTGACCGTGTCCGCGTCTCCCCGCACGCTCTACGACCTGGTGGCGGACGTGACCCTGTGGCCCGCGGTGTTCGGGCCGACCGTGTACGTACGGCACTTCGAGCGCACCCCGCGACAGGAGCGCTTCCAGCTGTGGGCCGTGGTCAACGACCAGGTCACCAGCTGGATCTCACGGCGCACCCTGCACCCCGAGGAGCTGCGGATCACCTTCCGGCAGGAGCACAGCCGGCCGCCGTTCGCCTCCATGAGCGGTGAGTGGATCTTCCAGGAGCTGCCCGACGGACACTGCCGGATCGTCCTGGTGCACGACTTCGTCCCGGCGGACGACAGCCCCCGGACGCTGGCCGCGATCAAGGCGGCGCTGGACCGCAACAGCCCCGAGGAACTCGGCGCGCTCGCCCGGCTGTCGGGCCTCGGCCACCCGCTGTCGGAGGTGGTCTTCTCGTTCACCGACGTCCTGCCGCTGCGCGCGGGCGTGGCCGAGGCCTACGACTTCGTCCACCGCGCCGACCTGTGGGCCGAGCGGCTGCCGCACGTCGCCGACGTGCGGCTCGGGGAGCCGTCCCCGGGTGTCCAGGAACTGGAGATGGAGACCGTGACGGCGGACGGCTCCACCCACACGACCCGATCGTTCCGGGTGTGCCAGGACGGAGAGTGGATCGCCTACAAGCAGCTGCGGATGCCGAGGCTGCTGCTCGGACACAGCGGCCTGTGGACGTTCTCCGACGGTGACGAGGGACCCGTGGCGACCGCCCGGCACACCGTGGCCCTGAACCCGGACGCGGTGACCGAGGTGCTCGGCGCCGGCAGCACCCTCGAAGATGCCCGCGCCTACATCCGCGAGGCGCTCGGCAACAACAGCAGGACGACCCTGTCCTACGCGGCCGCGGCCGTCGAGGGCACCCACTGACCCACGAATGGTGAAGGGGCGGTCCGCACAGGCGGACCGCCCCTTCACCATGCCCGGATCAGTGATCGGCGTCGGCCGCCGCCACCGGGACGCTGGAGACGACGTAGCGGCTCATGTCCAGTCCGGCGCCCTGGCCGAACAGCCGGTTGCCGGGCGCGCTGGCGTTGTCGTAGAACGTCTGCGGGGTCGGAGCGCCGACCCGCGGGCCGTAGTAGTGGTCCGGGGCGTTGGTCAGCCGGATCAGGGCCGAGGCGTCGGAGGTCCCGGGCCGGCCGCCGTCCATGATGGTGAACAGGCCCATGCCGCAGCTGAGTTGGCGCGGCGCCGCCGTCATGTCGGTGCCGCCGTTGTCGAGCATCATGTACTTCCGGGACGGCAGGCGGTGTCCGATGCGGTCCACCGTGAAGACCACGCGCCCGTCGAGCACCCAGCGCACCACGCCGGCGGACCGGTCGTAGGAGATCTTGAAGTGGTGCTCCCGGCCCGCCGCGGTGGACGCCACGGGGACCGCGTAGGTGAAGGCGGAGTAGTTCCCCAGCGTCGCGCGGTTGTCGGGGACCCGCTCGTAGAAGGCGTAGACCCGCTTGTTCGTCACGAAGAAGTCGAAGATCATCGACGTCTCGGGGTCGAGGACCGGCATGCCCACCGAGGCCAGCCGCAGGTCGTCGTCCGGATCGGTCACCCGGCCCCCGAACGGGTGGGCTCGGGTGCCGTAGGTCCGGCCCGACATCCAGGTCTCGCAGGAGAGCACCCGGCCGGGCTCCGCGTCGAAGCCCTGGTAGCCCGCCGACGAGGTGTGGTTGGTGAACGCCAGCCACTTGACGTGGTCCAGGTTGCCCGGCAGCCCCGAGCCGTCGCTGTTCTCCTGGCCCACGGTGTGGGTGAAGGCCGGCTCGCCCGTGGCCGGATTGACGCCGCCGGAGACGAGGTGGAGACCGTCCCCGGAGGTCGATGTCCTCCCGTCGTCCGTGACGAAGGAGCCGATCGTGGGAAAGGCCCAGCGGGCGTCGGGACCCGAGGAGGAGAAACCACCCCGGAAGTCGTCCCATGTGATGCGGTACGAGGTCGGGTCCGCTCCGCGGTCGCCCGCGGCCGACGCCGCCGGAACGGTACCGGTCACCGCCGCGCAGCACAGGGCGGCGGCTGTCAGCAGCCGCTTCAGGCTCCTCTTGCGTGCCATGGAAACGCGCTCACCTTCTCCAACGGGGACGGGCCCCGGCAGTGGTCGTGTCGTGGTGGGCCGACGGCGGCCCGTCAGGCGCGCAGGCCCAGACGCAGGGCGTGGACCTGGTCGGCGATCATCCGGCGGGAGATCTCCGCGTCGATCGCCACGGAACCGTGGAAGGTTCCCGGATAGTGACGCAGTTCGGTGCGCACACCGGCCTGGATCAGCCGGTGGGCGTACCCGATGCCCTCGTCCCGCAGCGGGTCGAACTCGCAGATCATGACGAAGGCGGGGGGAAGGCCGCGCAGATCGTCGGCGCGGGCCGGGGCGGCGAGCGCCGGGACCGCGCCGGTTCCCGGTTCGGCGGTCCCCGTCAGGTAGTACCGCCAGGTCGACCGCGCCCCGTCGCGGTCCAGCTTGGGGGTGTCCGTGAACGAACGGGCGGAGGGGGTGTCCAGCCGGTCGTCCAGCTCCGGCTGGAAGAGGCACTGGAAGCTCAGCCGTGGCCCGCCGCGGTCACGGACCAGCAGGGTCAGTGCCGCCGCGAGACCGGCGCCGGCGCTCTCGCCGCCCACCCCGATACGGTCCGGGTCGACGCCCAGTTCCACAGCGTTGCGCGCCGTCCACTCCAGGGCGGCGTAGCAGTCGAGCAGGGCGGCCGGATAGGGATCCTCCGGGGCGTTGCGGTAACCGACCGACACCACGAGGGTACCGACCCGGTCGGCGAGCCGCAGCGCCGTGGAGTGGATGGAGTCCAGGCCGCCGAAGACGAAACCGCCCCAGCGCAGATAGAGCAGCGCGGGCAGCGGCCCGGTCCGCCCGGCCGGACGGTAGAGGCGCACCGGGACCGCGGGGGCGCCGGGCGGCCCGGGGACGGTCCGGTCCGTCACCCGCACCGGTAGCTCGGGCTCGTAGGCCGGGGCGTTGTCCGTCGCCGCGCGCAGCAGCGTGCGCGCCGCGTCGAGATCGCGGTAGTCGACGGCCGGGAACTTGGCCGCCCAGGGGGCCAGCTCAGGGTCGTAGTCGTAAGCCACGGCAGACCTTCCGGGGAGGGCGGAGCGCGGTGCCCGGCCGCCGCGCGGCCGGGCACCGTCCTGTCCGGGAAACGTCGTCCGGCGCCGGATCCGGCGTCAGACGGTGATGACGACCTTGCCGACGGGGTGCTTGCCGGCGGCGAAGTCGCCGTACGCCTGCGCGGCGTCCGCGAGCGGGTACGTGCCGCCGACGTGGACGGTCAGCTCGCCCGCCGCGACCTTGGCGACCAGCTCCTCGAGCCGGCCGATGCCGTTCTCCACTCCCACGTGCACCGGCGTCACGTCCCGTTCGAGGGTCTCGGGGACGCCGATCGAGGAGACCAGCCGGCCGCCCGGACGGACCGCGGCCGCCGTCTTCTCCACCGCGGGGCCGCCGTTGACGAGGTCGACGACCACGTCGACGCCGCCCGGGAAGAGCCGCAGCGCCTCGGCGACGGGGTCGGTGGAGGTGTAGTCGACGGCGTGCGCGGCACCGAGTCCGCGGACGTGGTCGAGGGCCGAGGGCTGCGCGGTGGCGATCACCTCGGCGCCGACGCCGGCCGCCAACTGCACCAGATAGGTGCCGATCCCGCCGGTGGCGCCGACGATCAGCACGCTCTGGCCGGCCGTGAGACCGGACGCCTCCAGCAGGGCGGCCGCGGTCATCCCGGACACCGGCAAGGCCGCCGCGCTGACCGCGTCCACGGAATCGGGCCGGTGGACGAGCCCGGGACCGTCGGCGACCAGCGTCAGCTCGGCCAGGGTGCCCGTCGTGTCGTGGGTGAACGCCACGACCTTGTCGCCGGGCGCGAAGCGCGTCACACCCTCACCGACGGCCTCCACGACGCCGGCCGCGTCCATGCCGGGCACGAAGGGATGTTCGACGGGCATCACCTGGCGTAGCCGGCCGGTGATCAGGATGACGTCGATCGGGTTGAGCCCCGCCGCCTCCACCCGCACCAGCACCTGGCCGGGGCCGGGCGTGGGGGCCGCCCGGTCGGTGACCGCGAGCTGGTCGACGGGGGCGTACGACTGGGCGATGACTGCCTTCAAGGACTGTGCTCCTTAGTAGCGAGGTTGTGCGAAGGACGTGCCGGCCGGACGCTGTGCCGGGACGGGGGCGGGCACCCGCCGCCAGGTCAGCCTGCGGCGCCGCGGTCGGCCGTCGATGACCGCGACCCCGTGCAACACGAGATGGTCACCGTCGAGTTCGGCCTCCCGCGTCAGCTCGGTGCCGACCTGGAAGGGATGGGCGCTCACGGTGACGTCGTGCTTGACCACACCGTCGACCAGCCGCCAGGTGCCGGCATAGCCCATGAACACCGTGGCCGACGCCGGAGCGGTCGCGTGGTCGCCGCGCATCATCGACACGGACATGTGCCCGTGGTCGCCGTAGATCAGCAGGCCCCGGGGGTCGGGGCCCAGCGGGCCCTCGTGGCTGCCCCCCTCCTCGTCGAGGTCGACGTAGGCGATCAGGCTCCATACGCCGATCAGGTCCTCCACAGCCCACCGCACCCTGTCTCCCTGCGTCCGGGTCGTCGGGGTGTCCGCGTCCGAGCGCGGCCACCGCACCGACAACGGTATGCGCGCAACACCGGTCCGGTTATAGGCAATTCCGGTCGAGGACGACTTGAGCGGGGCTCGCGCCAGCTCCGGGCGGGGCGGGTTCCAGCCGGGTTCGAGCCACCTTCCACCGCCGCTCGCCAGGGTCGGCGCCACCAGCGAGACCAAGGAGTGTGCAGGGATGCCCGAGCGAACCCTTCCGAACACCGGTCTGCTGTCCGCCGCGAAGGACGTCGCGCAGGCAGCCGAGCGGAGCGCGGCCGCGGCGGAGGCCAACCGCCGGCTCGACGCCGAGGTGGTCGAGCAGGTGATCGCGGCCGGTTTCGCCCGGCACTTCGTCCCGGTCGACGCGGGCGGAAACGCGGGGACCTTCACGGAGCTGAGCGAGGCCGTCGTCACCGTCGGCGCCTCCTGCGCCGCCACCGCCTGGTGTGCCTCGCTCTTCGCGAACCTGGGCCGGATGGCGGCGTTCCTGCCCGCCGAGGGCTACCGGGAGATCTGGGCCGACGGCCCCGACACCGTGGTCGTCGGCTCGCTCAGCCCGGCCGGAAAGGCGACCGCGGTGCCCGGCGGCTGGCGGCTCTCCGGCGCGTGGCCCTACATCAGCGCGGTCGACTTCTCCGACTGGGCCCTGGTCGCCGGTATGGCCGCGACCGGAGGCGAGCCGCAGGCGCTGATGTTCGCCGTCCCGCGCTCCGCGTACTCCGTGGTGGACTCCTGGTCCAGCGTCGGCATGCGGGCCACGGGCAGCAACACCCTGGTGCTGGACGAGGTGGTCGTGCCCACGGCACGCGCCTTCCGCCGGGAGGACCTGTTCGCGGGACGGGCCGTGGACTCCACCGCCGCCTGCCACAGCGTGCCGTTGCAGGCGGCCAACGGCCTGTCGTTCGCCACGCCGACGCTCGGCGCGGCCCAGGGCGCGCTGCGCTCCTGGTCGCAGTACGTCGGCGAGAAGCTGCGGACCGCCTCGGTCCCGGGCCGGCCACCGGTCAACCGGGCGGCGCACGAACAGACGCTCAGCCGGTCGTCCGGCGAGATCGACGCCGCCCGGCTGCTGCTGGAGCGGGCGTCCGCCGTGGCCGACCTGGGCGCGGCCGTCAGCCCGCTGCAGACGGCGCGCAACCTGCGCGACTGCTCGCTCGCGGTGCAGCAGCTGGTGACCGCGGTGGACCGGCTCTTCCGCGCCGGCGGCACCAGCGGGCAGTCCGAGCACAGTCCGATGCAACGCTTCTGGCGGGACGTCAACTCGGCGGCCACGCACGTGGCCCTGCAGTTCGAGGCCGCCGCCAGTGTGTACGGGGGAGAGGTGTTCCCCTCCTGAAATCCCATGAAGGGGAAGCCGGTCGCGCAGTCGCGGGCCGGCGGACGGGGGTCCCCAGGGGAACACACAGCACGAAGTGAGACGCACGATGAACAACAGACGAGAGCTGCTCAAGCTGATGCTGGCGACGGGCGGCGCGCTGGTGGTGACCGGCGGCCTGGCCGCGCGGACCATGCGCCCGGACAGCGAGCCGGTCGCCGGCACCGTGCCCGCCCTGGCGGGCCCGATCACTCCCTTCCAGACGGCGATGCCCATACCGGAGGTGTTGCAGCCCACCAGCCGTTCCGGCAAGACCGACTACTACACGCTGGACGTGCGGCAGGCCGTCACCGAGATCATCCGCGGCAAGGACACGACGGTCCTCACCTACGGGGGCACGCTGCCCGGCCCCGTCATCCGGGCCCGGTCCGGCCGCACGGTGGTGATCCGGCAGACCAACCGCATCGACGAGGGCACCTCGATGCATCTGCACGGCGCCGTGGTGGACCCGGAGAACGACGGTGGTCCGATGGACCTGGTCGCTCCCGGCGCCACCCGGACCTACACGTACCCGAACCAGCAGGTCGCGACCACCCTCTGGTACCACGACCACGCCCACATGACCGACGCCGAGCACGTCTACCGCGGCATGTCGGGCTTCTACCTCATAGGCGACGCGAACGAGGACGCGTTGGGCCTGCCGAGCGGCGGCTACGACGTGCCCGTCATGATCCGTGACGTCGGCCTCGACGACGACGGCTCCCTCTACTTCGACCACCTGTTCACCTCGCGCCCGCAGATCCTGGTGAACGGCAAACCGCAGCCCTACTTCCGGGTCCGCGCCCGCAAGTACCGGCTGCGGATGGTCAACGGTTCCAACCTGCGCCCGTTCGAGTTCAAGCTCTCCAACGGTGACTCGTTCCAGCAGATCGGCACCGACCGCGGGCTGCTGCCGGCACCCGTCACGACGACCAGCCTGCCGCTGTCGCCGGGTGAACGGGCGGACATCGTCGTGGACTTCTCCCGATACGCCTCCGGCACCCGGATCGTGCTGGAGAACACCCTGTTCCCGACGGACACCACCGCCCAGATCATGCGGTTCGACGTCGGCGACACCGCACGGGACACCAGCCGGGTGCCCGGCAAGCTGGCCACGCTGCCCGCCCTCGGCACGCCCACGGTCACCCGGACCTTCACGCTGACCCTCGACCCGGCGACCGGTGCCGGCCTCATCAACGGTCGCCAGTTCGACATGGACCGGGTGGACTTCACCGTCCGGCAGGGTGCCACCGAGATATGGGAGATCAGCAACATCGACCAGATCCCGCACAACTTCCACATCCACCTGGTCGACTTCCGTGTCCTCGACATCGACGGCACGCCACCCGCCCCGGGCCAGGCCGGCCTCAAGGACATCGTGAGCGTCATGCCGGGCCAGAAGGCCCGCATCCAGGTGGGCTTCGACTACCCCTACCTGGGCCGCTACTACTACCACTGCCACCTCATCGACCACGGAGCCATGGGCATGATGGGCCAGTTCGACATCGTCCGCTCCTGACCAGGCACCGCGCACACCCGCGTACCGACATGGAAAGGAGCGGCCATGGGCGTCAACTCCGAGTTCGCGCCGATCACCGCCGCGGACGACGTCATCCGGGCCCACCTCGAAAGCGCCGAGATACCCGCCCTGTTGATGGCGGTGGCACATCTGACGGGGGACGTGACCTTCCTCGGGGACTACTCCGGACCCAGCGGATGGCTCACCCTGCCGCAGGGCGGCCTCACCCCCGAACAGCAGTCCGCGGCACGCGAGCTGGCGTTACGCGCGCTGGTCCGCCACCGCGACGGCGGGAGCGTGGCGCCGCCCCCGCCCGGACCGGAGCTGCTGCACGCGATCACCTCCTGGGCGATGGGCGAGGACGCCGAGGAGCTGCTGCCGCTGATCGCCGAGGAGGTGACGGCGCCGGGCGCCGACCCCAAGGCCCCCGGCTGGAACCTGCGGGACCTGGCACCGGACAGCGACATGCGGGTGGGCATCATCGGAGCCGGCATGAGCGGTCTGCTGGCCGCTCACCGGCTCGCCCAGGCCGGCGTGCCGTTCGAGATCTACGAGAAGAACAGCGACGTCGGCGGCACCTGGTTCGCCAACCGGTATCCCGGGTGCCGGGTCGACGTGCCCAGCCATCTCTACAGCTACTCGTTCGCCACCAGGACCGACTGGCCGGAGTACTTCTGCACCCAGGACGTCCTGCTGGAATACTTCCGGGACGTGGCCAAGCGCTTCGGCCTGTACGACCACATCCGCTTCGGCACCGAGGTGCGCGAAGCGGCCTGGGACGAGGAACGCGGCCGGTGGTCGCTGGCACTGGACACCCCGGACGGCCCCGAGCGGGTCGAGTGCACCGTGCTGGTGAGCGCCGTCGGACAGCTGTCCCGACCGAGCCTGCCGGCGATACCCGGGCGGGACACCTTCCGCGGCCCGGCCTTCCACTCCGCCCGCTGGGACCACTCGGTGGAGCTGGCGGGCCGGCGCGTCGGAGTGATCGGCACGGGCGCGAGCGCCTTCCAGTTCATCCCGGAGATCGCCGAGGAGACGGCCGAACTGCGGGTGTTCCAGCGCACACCGCCCTGGCTGCGGCCCACCTCGCACTACCACGAGCCGGTACCGCCCGGCGCCCGCTGGCTGTTCGAGCACGTGCCGTACTACGCGGACTGGTACCGGTTCTGGCTCTTCGCGCCGGGACTGCGCGGGGTGCTGGAGGCGTGGATCGTCGACCGGGCCTACCCGCCGACGGAACGCGCCGTCTCCGCGCTGAACGAGAAGATGCGGGTGGCCCTCACCCGGGCCCTGGAGAGCCAGCTGACCGACGCCCCCGAACTGCTGCCCGGGGTACTGCCCCGCTACCCGGTCGGGGCCAAGCGGGTGCTGCGGGACAACGGGAGCTGGATCCGCACCCTCAAGCGGGACGACGTCACGCTGGTCTCCGACGCCATCGAGGAGATCACGCCCACCGGTGTGAGGACGGCAGACGGCCGCCACCACGAGCTGGACGTCCTGGTGTACGGCACCGGCTTCGAGGCCTCGCGCTTCCTGATGCCGATGAAGGTGACCGGCCGGGACGGCGTGGACCTGCACACCATGTGGGGCGGCAGCGCCCGCGCCTATCTGGGGCTGACCATCCCCGGCTTCCCGAACCTGTTCTGTCTGTACGGCCCGAACACCAACCTCTCCGGCCAGGGCGGCAGCATCTTCTACTTCTCCGAGTGCGGGACCACCTACCTGCTGGACGCCCTGCGCCTGCTGCTGACCGGCGGCCACCGCTCGCTGGAGCCGCGCCGGGAGGTCTACGAGGAGTACAACGCCCGGGTCGACGAGGCGAACGCGGAGCGGGCCTGGGGGTTCTCCTCGGTGAGCAACTGGACCTTCGACCGGGCGGCCGGCCGTTCGGCGCAGAACTGGCCGTTCACCACGCTGGAGTACTGGACCCGCACCCGCCGTGTCCGGCCGGGGGAGTACCACCTGCGCTGACCCGTAACGGGCACGACGAGGGGCCCTCCCGCCGGTACGTCCGGTGGGAGGGCCCCGAGTGCGTGCCGCCGCGGTCAGTCCGTGACGTACACGCCGAAATCGCGGAGCGTCAGGCGTACGCCCTGGCCCCAGAGGGACGGCCGGGCCGCGCTGCCGCCCAGAGGTTCCAGCGGGGGCCCGCCGTCCGGGCCGCCCGCGTTGAGCAGTGTGAAGCAGGCGTACCCCGTCAGCAGTTGCCGGGGTGCGATCGCCTCCTCCCGGCCGTGCGCGCCGAGGAGCAGCCGGCCCCGGTCGGGACCGTGGCTGCCGAGGCGGTCGACGGTGAGCACCTCGACGCCGTCCACCCACCAGTGGGCGGTCCCCGCCGTGCGGTCGTAGGCCAGGGCGAGGCGGTGCACCTGGCCGGGGACGCGGTCGGCGACCGGAACGGCACGGCAGAAGGCCGTCGGGTCGTCCGGCCCCTGCGGGAAGCGCTCGTACAGGGCGTAGACGCGGCGGTTGGTCAGCGAGAGGTTGAGGACCAGGCGGGTCTCCACGTCGGCCGCGATCAGCGCGCCCGCCGCGAGCCGCGGATCGGTGTCCGGATCGGCGACGGCGTCACCGAACGGATGCCGCGCCACACCGAAGGCCTCGGCCCCCATCTCGCTGTGGACGGTGAGTGTGTCGGTCACGTCGAAACCGGGGAAACCGGAGGACGCCGTGCGGCGGGGAATGGCGCGCCACCGCATGTGGTCCTCACCGGTCCCGGGCGAGGCGCCGAATGCCCAGCTCGGCTCGCCGGTCTCGGGGTGCCGGGCGGTGGGGTCCACGACCAGGCCGCCGGGCGTGGCCGTCACCGCCGCGTCGCCGTCGGGCAGCGCACCCGACGCGCGCAGTTCCCAGCGGGCGCCGACGCCGTGCGCGTCCAGGCCGCCGGAGAAGTCGTCGAGGAAGGCCGGGCGGCGGGCCGCACCGGCCACACCGCCCGCCATCACGTCGTCGAGGGACGTCACGCGGCGTTGCCCTTCGCCAGTGCCGCGACGACGTCGACCACCTCGGCCGGGCTCGGCAGCTCCGCGATCTCCTGGGCGATGTCCCGCGATCGCTTGAGGTAGGAGGGCTCCTTCAGCAGCTCCTGGCATGCCTCGGCGATGGCCTCGGCGGTGTCCTCCCCGTCGATCAGCATCTTGGCCGCGCCGTACTCGACCAGGTTCTCGGTCATGCCGACCTGCTTCGGCATGGCGGGGATGACCAGCTGCGGGATGCCCGCGGTCATCGCGGACAGCATGGTGTTGCCGCCGCCGCGGTGCACCAGCAGATCGCTGGAGCGCATCAGCACGTCGACGGGCAGCCAGCCGGCTCGCACCCCGTCGGGCAGCGGACCGAGCAGGTTCGCGACCTCGTCGGGCACCGCGATGATCATCTCGAGGCCGAGCGGCTGGACCTTCTCGACCAGGTCGCGCAGCGCGGGCAGTTCGTAGTCCGGGGTGACCCGGCTGCCCGCCGAGATCACGACCCGAGGCACCTGGGGCCGGGTGTACATCCACGGGTCGAGCTTCTTGTGCGTGTTGTACGGCACGTACCGCATCGACTGCGACGGGATGGCGTCCGCGGGGCGCACGCTCGGCGGGCAGATGTCGATGAACAGGTCCTCGCCGGGGATGTCCGGCAGCCCGAACTTCTCCAGCTCCGGGGCGAGTTCGGCCGCGGCGCCGAGGTCGATGTTGGCCGGCTCGCCCATGTTCAGCGAGTGCCGCACGAACGGGATCCCGAAGTGCGCGGCGATGATGGGGGCGGCGTAGGACAGGGAACCGCCGACGATGACGTCCGGCCGCCACCGCTCGATCAGCGGGACCAGGCCCTCCAGGCTGGCCGCCGCGAGCCGGCCCATGCCGTGGCCGTTGAACAGGTTCCACTCCTCCGGGTCGTCCGGTTCGACGGCCGGATTCCCCTCGCGGTCCTGGTACATGTACTGCGGCATCGTGCCGGTGGCGAGGGCGACGCCGGGCAGGCCGGCGCTCGCCACCGCGGGCAGGGTGTTCTCGGTGACGCCGACGAAGACCTCGTGACCGGCGTTGCGCGCTGCGGTGGCGAGCGGGACCAACGGGAAGACCGCGCCCCGGCTGCCACCCGAGATGAAGAGGATTCGCATACGGGCGACGCTAGGCCGCGGGGGTCGAACCCCCCTTGAGCCGGACTGGACCGTGGTGCGGCCGGCGGTGGTCTCAGAACAGGCCGAGCTGCAGACAGGCGATGAGCGTACGGGCCTGAACATTGAGGTAGTTGCTGTGCCGCAGCAGTGCCTGCGCCTGGTGCAGCGTCACCCAGCAGTGGCCCTCCGGCTCGACCGTCGCGAACGCGTCGTCGACCTCGACGATCAGGTTGCGGGTCACCGCGTGGTGGAACCGGCCGCCCTCCTCGGACTGCACGGCGTCGTAGCGTATCCGCTCGCGCGGCGCCGACAGCAGACGGTCCAGCAGTTCGGGACGTTCGCCGGCCCCCTGGTGGGAGGGCGAGCACTGCACACTCGGCGCGTACTCGCACACGTTCAGGGTGCCCGCCTCGACGCGTGCCTCCAGCAGCAGGTGGAGAACCCCGTCGATCCGCTTGACGAACAGCCCCGACAGTCCCGCCACGGGTGCGATGAGCGGCTGCGACCAGCGGCCCACCTCGCGCCGCTCGGCGCGCACATCGACCCCGATCACCTCGAAGTGCCGTCCGTCGGGCCGGGCGATGCCGGTCTCCGTCCGCCGCCACGGTCCCTCGTCGAGGACATCGCGCAACGGCACGCGGCGCTGCACCAACTCGTGGCGGGCCCGGCTGTCGGTGAGCCGGCGCAGCACCTCGTGCAGCGTGTGCACGGACCCGTACCGCGGCGCGAGAGAGCGCAGGGCGGCTCGCCGGTAGGGGTCCGCGACCGTGTCGACCAGCCCCGGCGCGGGCTCTCCGCAGGGGAGGGTGGACAGCACGGTGCGCGAGTCCATGTTGACCAGGTTGTCGGTCCTCAGCAGTTCGCCGAGCTGCGCGAGCGTCAGCCAGCTGAAGCCGTCCAGCAACGGCACCTCGTCCCGCGTCTCGACCACCATGTTGCGGTTCCGCTTGTGCAGGAACCACCAGCCCTGCTCCGACTGGAGGGAGTCGGCGAGCACCGTGCCCCGGCGCGGCCCCATGAAGTACTCCACGTAGGGCACGCGCCGGCCCCGGTGCACGCCGGTGTAGTTGCTGCGCGTGGCCTGCACCGTGGGCGACAGCTGGAGGGTGTTGACGTTCCCGGGCTCCATCTTCGCCTGCATCAGCAGGTGCGGTACGCCGTCGAAACGCTTGACGAGGATGCCCAGCAGGCCGATCTCGGGCTGCACGATCACCGGCTGCGTCCATGCGCGCGGGCGCCGGAAGTCGGTGCGCACGCGCAGGCCGGAGATGGCGAAGAACCCGCCGGACTCGTGTACCAGGTCGCCGTCGGCGTCGAAGTGCCATCCGGACAGCGCGGAGAAGGGGACGCGGTCGACCGCGTACCGGTGGGCCCGGGCCTGCCGGGTGAACCAGTGCCGAAACTCGGCGATACCGGCGACCGGGCCGCCGGCCGGCCGCGCGAAGTCCCAGAAGCCGTCTGCCGGACCGTGGTCGTGGAGTTCGCCGGCCGCCTGCGTCGCCGTACCATGCGCCAGTGTCATATCGGACACCGTCGCCCGCCCGGCTCGAGGCACGGTCGAACGCCGGCCGAGCACCCCGCCTCTTCGCGCGGCCTCCCACGCTCGGGGTCACGGCGCGAGCCAGTGTCGACCGGGGCTTGAGCGGCGGTCCGCAGGCTTCCCGGCATGAAGGCGCTTGTATTGTCCGGAGGAACAGGCTCGCGATTGCGGCCTTTCACATACTCGACGGCCAAGCAACTGCTCCCGGTGGCCAACAAGCCCGTGCTCCGGCACTGCCTGGAGAAGATCCGGGAGACCGGGGTGAGCGAGGTCGGGATCATCGTCGGCGACCACGGCGATCAGATCAGGGCGGCCATCGGCGACGGGGCGGACCTCGGCCTGGAGATCACGTACATCAGGCAGCAGGCCCCGCTCGGCCTGGCCCACTGCATCGCCATCGCCGCCGGCTTCCTCGGCGACGAGGACTTCGTGATGTACCTGGGAGACAACATCCTCGCCGACGGCATCGTGGCCGCCGCCGAGACGTTCCGGGCGTCCGGGTGCGACGCGACCGTGCTCGTCGCCGGCGTGCCCGACCCACGGGCATACGGTGTCGCGGAACTGGACGCCGACGGCCGCATCCTCCGGCTGGTGGAGAAGCCGCCGGAACCCAAGAGCGACCTGGCGGTCATCGGTGTGTACTTCTTCACCGCCGCGATCCACCGCTCGGTCGCCGCCATCCGCCCGAGCGGCCGCGGCGAGCTGGAGATCACCGACGCGATCCAGCACCTGCTGGACAGCGGTGGCACGGTGCTCGCCGAGAAGTACCAGGGCTACTGGCAGGACACCGGCCGTCCCGAGGACCTCCTGGACTGCAACCGGGAGCTGCTGGCCCGGCTCGGACCGCGGATCGACGGCGAGATCGACGCCGAGACCTCCGTCGAGGGGTCCGTCGTCGTCGAGGCGGGCGCCAAGGTCATCCGGTCCCGGCTGGTCGGCCCGCTGGTCGTCGGCGCCGGGAGCGTGATCTCGGACAGCGCCATCGGGCCCGGCGTCGCGGTCGGCCGTGAGTGCGTCGTCAGCGGCGCGGGTGTGACGGACTCGATCCTGCTGGAGGGCGCGGCGGTGGACAGTGTGCCCGCCCTGCGTCACTCGATCATCGGACGGTGGGCCAAACTCAGCGCCGCGGACGGCACCCGGCCGTCGCGGCTCATCGTCGGTGATCACGCCCAAGCGGAGGTGGCGACATGAAGGTATTGGTGACCGGCGGGGCCGGTTTCATCGGATCCCACTACGTGCGGTCCATGCTGGCCGGGACGTACCCCGGCTACGAGGACGCCGAGGTCACCGTGCTCGACAAGGTGACCTATGCCGGCAGCCTGGACAACCTGCCGACCGACGACCCCCGGCTCTTCTTCGTCCGCGGGGACGTCTGCGACCAGGACCTGCTGCGGCTGCTGCTGCCAGGCCACGACATGGTGGTCCACTTCGCGGCGGAGAGCCACGTCGACCGCTCGGTGCGGTCCGCCGCGGAGTTCGTGCGCACCAACGTCGGCGGGACCCAGTGTCTTCTGGAGACCTGCGTGGAGGTCGGCGTGGACCGGGTCGTGCACGTGTCGACCGACGAGGTCTACGGCTCGATCGCCACCGGATCCTGGGACGAGAACGAGCCGCTGCTGCCCAACTCCCCCTACGCGGCGTCGAAGGCGGGCAGCGACCTGATCGCCCGTGCCTTCTGGCGCACCCACGGTCTGGACGTGCGCGTGACCCGCTGCTCCAACAACTACGGTCCGCGCCAGCACCCCGAGAAGTTCCTGCCGCGTTTCATCACCAACCTGCTCAGCGGCCTGTCCGTCCCGCTCTACGGCGACGGGGCAAACTCCCGGGAATGGCTGCACGTCGACGACCACTGCCAGGCCATTCAGCTGGTCCTCACCAAGGGCGCGGCCGGGGAGATCTACAACGTGGGCGGCGGCACGGAACTCACCAACCGCGAGGTCACCGCCCGGCTGCTGGAGCTGTGCGGAGCGGACTGGGACCTGGTCCGGTACGTGGAGGACCGCAAGGGCCACGACCTGCGCTACTCGATAGACGACAGCAAGATCCGCGAGCAGCTGGGGTACGCGCCCCGGTGGTCCTTCGACGTCGGACTCGCCGACCTCGTCTCCTGGTACCGGGAGCACCCCGGCTCCTGGGAGCCGCTGCAGGCGCTGGAGGGCTCGGCATGACAGCCGCCGCCGGGCCGCCGGTCCGGCTGGGGCTGCTGGGCTGCGCGGACATCGCCCTGCGCCGGGTGCTGCCCGCGGTGGCCCGGCTTCCCCGGCTCTCGCTCACCGGGGTGGCCAGCCGCGACCCGGAGCGTGCCGGGCGGGTGGCGGCCCGGTTCGGCGGACGGCCGGCGGCGCACTACGAGCAGCTGCTGGCCCGGGAGGACGTCGACGCCGTCTATGTGCCGTTGCCCACCGCACTGCACGCCGAATGGGTCGAGCGGGCCCTGGCGGCGGGCAAGCACGTGCTCGCGGAGAAACCGCTCACCGCGGACCCCGCGGTCACCGAGGCGCTCGTGGCGCGGGCGCGGGCGGCCGGGCTGGTGCTCCACGAGAACTTCATGTTCCTCCATCACGCGCGCCAGCGACGGGTCCGCCGGCTCCTGGAGAGCGGCGCGATCGGCGAACCGAGGGCGTTCTTTGCCGCCTTCGCCATACCGCCCCGCGACCGCTCGGACATCCGCTACCAGGCGGCCCTGGGCGGCGGCGCCCGGCTCGACGTGGGCGCCTACCCGGTGCGGGCGGCGCTGTACTTCCTCGGCCCCACGACACAGGTCGTGGGATCGTCCCTGCGGTACGAGGAGGCCTCGGGTGTGGACGTCGCCGGAGGGGCGCTGGTGTACCGGCCCGACGGGGTCGTCGGTCAGCTCGTCTTCGGCCTGGACCACGCCTACACCTCCCGCTACGAGCTGCTGGGCACGGAGGGCCGTATCACGGTGGACCGCGCGTTCACCCCGCCGGCCGACCACGCGCCGGTGATCCGGCTCGAACGGGGCGCGCACACCGAGGAGTTGGTCCTCGAACCGGACGACCAGTGCGCCAACACGCTGACCGCGTTCGCGGACGCCGTGCTGCACGGGCGGACCGGGGCCGACCCCTCGCTCGTGCACCAGGCCCGGCTGCTCGACGACGTGCGCCGACTGGCCGCCGTGACGGGCGCACACGGCGCGGGGGCCTCCCGGTGAGAGACCCCCGAGCCGGCCGGCGGCCGGGTCCCGCTCAGTAGTTGCCGAGTCCGCCGCAGACGTTGAGCGCCTGCGCCGTCACCGCGGCGGCGTCGTCGCCGACCAGGTACTCGACCATGGCGGCGACCTCACGCGTCTCCACGTAACGGCCCAGCGGCACGCGCGTGGTGATGCGGTCGTGCGTCTCCTGCTCGCTGACTCCCCAGATGGTGCCGTAGTGTTCGCGCACCCGCTCCGCCATCGGGGTCTCGACGAAGCCCGGGCACACCGCGTTCACGGTGATCCCGGTTCGGGCCAGTTCGAGCCCGAGCGCCTTGGAGAAGCCCACGACGCCGTGCTTGGAGGCGGAGTAGGGGGCCGCGTGCACGACGCCCTGCTTGCCGCCCGTGGAGGCGATGTTGATGATCCGGCCGCGGTCCTTGTCGAGCATGCCGCCCGTGGTGAGGACCTCCTTGGTGACCAGGAAGACGCTGTTGAGATTGGTGTTGATCACATCCAGCCACAGCTCGTCGGGGATCTCCGCGGTGGCTCCGCCGCCGCTGCGGCCGGCGTTGTTGACCAGGATGTCGATCGGCCCGAAGCGCTCCACCGCGGCCCTGACCAGGGCCCGGATCTGCTCGGGCCGCGCCACGTCGCACGTGGTGCCGTCGACGTCGAGGCCCTGGTCCTGCAGCTCCTTGACCGTGGCGGCCAGCTGCCGCTCCTGCCGGGCGCAGATGTAGACGCGGGCGCCGAGCCCGGCCAGACGCTTGGTGATCTCCAGCCCGATACCGCTGGTGGCCCCGGTCACGAGTGCGACCGGCTTGACTGCCTCCGCCATGTTCTCTCCCTCACCTGCGTTCACTCCAACGGACCGAGCCTGCGCCGAAGTCCTTGAGCGGCGGTCGAAGAGTTCTCGACACCGCCGCGGCGCGGCCCACGTCAGCGGCGCTCAAGCCGCCTTCGAGTCGGGCGGTCCACGGTGGGACCCTCGCTGACCTGGCACCGGAGGAAGCCCATGACCAGCACGACCGTGCCGCCCCATGAGTACGCGCGGATCCAGCAGTTCTACGCACGCCAGATGCAGGCGTTGGACGAGGGCCGGTTCGAGGAGTACGCCGCGACGTTCACGCGGGACGGCGTCTTCCAGCACACCCCCGGCACCGAGCCCGCCCGTACGCGGCAGGGCATCCTCGCCGAACTCGTCCGCTTCCAGGAGCGGTACCGGGACGAGCCGGTCCAGCGGCGGCACTGGTTCAACCAGATCGTGCTCGACCCCCAGCCCGACGGCACCCTGCGGTCCACGGTGTACGCCCTGGTGGTGCGCACCCGCCCGGGCGGCAAGCCGGAACCGGAGATCTGGCCCAGCTGCATCGTGCGTGACGTGCTGGAGGTCTCCGACGACCGGGTGCTGATGCGTTCCCGCGTCGTCGATTACGACCACCTGGGCTGAACTCGCCCACCCGCCCGTCGTCGGGTGCGGCGGCGGCGACCGTTCAGGCCGGGCGACCGCACCCGCGGCGGGCCGATCAGGCGGCCACGGACAGTGGCGCGTCCATCGTGAACTGCGGGGCGTCCAGGGCCGGGTCGCCGACCAGGATCGCCTGGTGCAGCTGCTGCAACCGCGGGGAGGGCACGATGCCCAGCTCGTCGTCGAGTGTCCTGCGCAGCTGCTGGAAGAGTTCCAGTGCCCGCCAGACTGCCCCCGACCGGTAGAAGGCCAGCATCAGATTGCCCGCGAACATCTCGTGCAGCGGGTGCTGGGTGGTCAGGACGCGCAGCTCGGCGAGCAGCTCGGCGTGCCGGCCCAGCTGCAGATCGGCCTTGATCCGCTGCTCCAGGACTCGCATACGCGCCTCGTGGAGGCCGAGCGTCTCCATCTCCAGCACCCGGCCCATCGGCACGTCCAGGAGCGCGGTGCCCCGCCACAGGGACAGCGCCTGTCCGAGCCGGGCGGAGGCGGTCCGCGCGTCGCCGGCCTCCAGGGCCGTCATGCCCTGCGCGGAGAGCCGCTCGAACTCCCGCAGGTCGCAGACGTCCGGGCGCACGCCGATGCTGTAGCCGCCGAACCGGGTGCTCAGGACGTCCTTGGCGGTCGTGGCCTGCTCCGGCGGCAGGGTCGAGGCGATCTTCCGCCGCAGCTGCAGTATGTACGTCTGCAACGTGGTGACGGCGCTGCGCGGTGGATCGTCGCCCCACACCTCTTCCATCAGGGTCGTCACCGGCACGATCTGCCCCGCACGGATGCCGAGCAGGGCCAGGACCTGCCGCGGCTTTCCCGCGCTCGGAACAATCGACACCCCGTTCATCCGGATTTCGACAGGACCCAGTATCTCGATTCGCATGTGGGAGCCTCTCCTCGGGGCGAGTCCTGGTCATGGGAGCCGCCCTGGTCGCTGAGTGCTTCTCGAGCATTCCACGAGGTCCTCGCCGAAAGTAGTGACCCCTTCACAGAGACCTTGTGACGAACTCACGCAACCGGAAGGCGTGCTTGAAGCTGTAACGAAGTGCTGGTGACATGGTGACCTTCTTTACGGCCGTATGACGGCACAGTTAGTCACCCATTACAGGTCTCGGTAGAAGGAATCTCACCCGTGGACGGAAGACGCCCCCGGTCCCTGTGGTCGCTGCGCGACGACGCCGTGCTGGAGGACGTGGAGGGCGGCCGCGTGCTCGTGGTCCGCAGTGCCGTCGACCGGGTGCGGTTGCCGTCCCCGCACCCCCTCGTACGCAGGGCGCTCGACCGGATGATGCTGGGACCGATCTCCCTGGAGAACGTGGTGGACGCGCCGCGCGGGGCATTCGAGGGGTCGCCCGGCACCGATCTGATCCCGGCTCTGCCCGTCGTGCTCGCCACCGCGCTGGGCCGGTTGCAGCACCTCGTGGTGCGTTCGATCGGGCTGGACGACAGGCGAGGGCCGGTGCTCTCGGTGGTCCCGGTGTGCCGTCAGGCCCGGTTCCGGCCGGTCCTGCCCCCGCCGCAACGGCGAGTGCGGCTGTCCTGCCGGTGCAGGCTGACCCTGCGCGGCGCCGACGCCGAACTGTTCTCCTCGACGGCGTGTCACCGGGTGCTGCTGCACCGGCCGGAGGCGCTGCTCACGACGCGGATGCTCCAGCGGTGCGTCACGCCGGCGCAGGCCGCGGACCGGGCGACGGCGCCGCTGCTGGCCCAGGCGATCATCGCCCATGTCGCGGGGGCGGGCATGGTCACCGCCTTCCCCGGGGAGGGGGCCGATATTTCACCGTTGCGCGATCCGGGAATATTCGATCAGTTCTTGCCGCGGTGGCCGGATTGATTCCCGCGCCGACGACCACCCGTCGACGCCCCGCCACCACACGAGAAAACGGATCCCTGTCGTCCGATTCGACTGTGAGATGCGGCTTTACCACGGGAAGGGGCGGCGCCGGGGAGTGACGCACCACATTTCCTTCGTTCGGGCGGCCGACTTCCGTATGCTTCGTGTGGAATGGCTTGTCCGCGTGGTCTGTCGAGGAGGACCCATGAGCGGTATAGCACGGGGGAACGCATTAACCGAAGCGGCTTTCGAAATAACCGGCACGAGTAACCGGCACCTGTCACCGTGGTTTCCGGTGATTGTCATCGCCCTCGCCCAGTGCGGGTTCGGCCTGACCGGCATGTTACGACTGGTGGCGGCCCATCCGGGGGCCCGGTCCATCGTGGTCTGCCTGATCTCCTTCTTCGCGGTCCTGGGGCTGCAATTCGTCCACTGCGCCGAACCGGGCCGGCGAATCCGGGCCCGATACGGCAAATGGACGCTCCTGCTCCAGGCGTTCTTCACTTTCGCCCCGGTCGTGCTCTTCAGCGCCGCCTGGGGCGGCATGGGCGGGTTCGTGGCGGGCAGCACCCTGCTGATCGTGGATGCCCCGCTCTCGTGGATCCTGTTCGCTCTCTATCCGGTGACGGCGGGCGCCCTGGCCGTCTTCATGGGCTTCCCGATGCTCGACATCGCCTGCCTGACCGTCGGCACCGCGATGACCGGGCTGATGATCTACGGCCTGCTGTGCCTGGCGGAGCTGCTGAGCGAGGCCCATCGCAACCAGGGCGAACGCGCCCACCTCGCCGTCAGCCGGGAGCGTCTGCGCTTCTCCCGGGACCTGCACGACCTGCTCGGGTACAGCCTCGCCTCCATCACGCTCAAGAGCGAACTGGCGTACCGGATGGTCGAGGACAACGACCGGGCCCGTACGGAACTCGGCGAAGTGCTGGACATCTCACGTCAGGCCCTGTCGGACGTGCGGACGGTGGCCTACTCCTACCGGGAGCTGTCCCTCGAGGACGAGGTCGCCGCCGTACGACGGGTGCTGGCGACCGCCGGCATCGATGCCGACATCAAGGCCCAGGAGGGCCGTTGGGGCTGCCAGATCGAGACCGTGCTCGCCACGGTGCTCCGCGAGGGCGTCACCAACCTGCTGCGGCACGCCGATCCGAGCCGGTGCCGCATCAGCCTGCGGGAGGAGGACTCCCATGTGCGGCTGACGCTGTCCAACGACGGCGTACGGGAGAGCGGTCCGCGGATGCCGGTGGTCGGACGGGGCCTGGACAACCTGGCCGAACGGATGTGCCGTCTGGGCGGCGCGCTCACCGCCGAGGTGGACGAGCAGGGCTGGTTCCACGTCATCGCCAGCTGCCCGCTCGCCACCTCCCGGCCGGCGGTCACAACCAGCCCGCCTCCGACGCGATCCGCACCGCGTCAAGCCGATTGCGTGCGTTGAGCTTGGTCACGGCCGCGGTGAGGTAGTTGCGCACGGTACCCACCGACAGATGGACCTGGGCGGCGATCTCGGTAGCCTCCGCACCGGACGCCGCCCAGCGCAGCACCTCCGTCTCCCGGCTGGTGAGCGGGTTGTCCTCGTGGCTCCACGCCGCGTGCATCAACCGGCGGTCCACCGCCAGCTCGTGGGCCGCGACCTTGCGTACCGCCTCCGCCAGTTCCTGGGACGGGGCGTCCTTGCGCAGATAGCCCAGGGCCCGGGCGGCCAGCGCGCGCCGCAGGGTGCCCGGGCGGTCCAGACTGGTCAGGATCAGGACCCCGCACTCCGGGACCCGGTCCCTCAACTGGGCCGCCGCGCTGAGGCCGTCGAGGCCGGGCAGATCGATGTCGACGACGACCACATCGGGCCGTTCCCGCAGGGCGACCGGCAGGATCGCGTCGCCGTATTCGACCTCCGCCACCACTTCGAAATCCGGTTCAAGATTCAGAAGTGCCACCAAGGCCCCGCGCACCATGTGCATATCTTCGGCCAGCATGATTCGTATCACAAATCCCCCCCGACTGATCGGTGAGTCGATACTAGCCCGGCGTGACTCGATGAAATGAGAAATATTACCCGCAATAGACGAGGTGAGTTCCCGTGCCCCGGCCGCCCGGCAAGGCGGACTCGACCGGCTCTCCAGAGGCAGGCGCGACAGTCCGTGCACGACCACGCCGCCGGACGTCCACGGGAGAGAACCATGAGCGCAGGACAGTACGACCCCTCGGCAGCCACCCTGGAGGAGGTGGCCGACGGTGTGTTCGCCTATGTACAGCCGGACGGCGGCTGGTGTCTCAACAACGCCGGTCTGGTCGTCGCCGACGGCGAGGCCGCGCTGATCGACACCGCCGCGACGCAGGAGCGCGCCGAGCGACTGCGCACGGCCGTGTCGGCCGTCGCCCCGGCCCCGCCCCGGCTCGTCGTCAACACCCACTTCCACGGCGACCACGCCTTCGGCAACTTCGTCTTCCCCGAGGCCGTGGTCGTGGCGCAGCACCGGACGCGTACCGAGATGGCCGCGGCCGGGCTGCACCTGACCTCGCTGTGGCCGAAGGTCGACTGGGGGGACGTGCGTCTCGTGCTGCCCACGGTGACCTACGAGGACCGGCTGACCCTCCATGTGGGCGGGATACGTGCCGAGTTGGTGCACCTGGGGCCGGCGCACACCACGAACGACACGGTCGTCTGGCTGCCGGAGCAGCGGGTGCTGTTCACCGGCGATCTCGTCATGGCCGGGGTGACGCCGTTCTGTCCGATGGGTTCGGTGTCCGGTTCGCTGGCCGCCGTGGACCGGCTGCGCGCCTTCGGTGCACGTGTCCTCGTCACCGGGCACGGCCCGGTCGCCGGACCGGAGGTGCTCGACACGACCGAGGGCTATCTGCGCTGGATCCAGCGGCTGGCCGGGGAAGGCGTGGCGGCCGGCCTCGACCCCCTCGACGTGGCCCGCGAGGCCGACCTCGGTGAGTACGCCGGGCTGCTGGACGCCGAACGGCTGGTGCCGAACCTGTACCGCGCCTACGCGGAGGAGCGAGGCGCGGCCCCCGGTGACCCGCTGGACATCGGAGAGCTCTTCGGAAAGATGATCGAGCATCATGGGGGGCTGCCGGACTGCCACGCCTGAGACACGGGGGGTCGCGCCGTTGGGGCGACCCCCGCCCCGGATCACCCGGTGGCCGTGGCGAGTGCCCCGATCACCCCGTGGCCGTGGTGAGTTCGCCCGGCCGCCAGGCGCCGAACACCCCGCGCTGGTGCAGCACCGGCGGCCGGGGGAAGACCTCGGCCCCCTCCACCCTGCCGATGACGATCCAGTGGTCACCGGCCTGCACGGACCGCGTCACCGTGCACTCGGCGTATCCGACCGCGAGGTCCGACAGGACGGGCGCTCCCCCGGCGGCCGCCGAGGGCTGCCACCGTACGTCGGCGAACTTCCGCTCCGATCTGCTCGCGAAGACCCGCGCCACGTCCTGGGCGCCGTCGGCGAGCATGTTGACCACGAACGCTCCCGCCGACAGCAGCGGCCCGAGCGAGCGTGCGGAGCGGTCCAGGCAGACCAGCAGCAGCGGGGGATCCACCGAGACGGAAGTGACGGCGCTGCAGGTGAATCCGCGAGGAGTGCCGTCCGTGTCGACGGTCGTCACGACCGACACGGGCGTGGGGAACGAGCCGAAGAAGGCCCGGAATTCGTCTGGGGTCACCGACATCTCACACCGCCGCCTGGATCCGATTCAACGCGTCCGAGGGTCACTCTCCGCGACCACCCTGGAGCACCGGTGGATCCGGGATCGAGGCGGAATCAGGGCCCACGATGCCGGCAAGTACCGCAAGACGGGCCCTAGTTGGCTTCGAGCGGTGCTGTAGGGCCGCCACGGACGCTCGCCGTCACGGCAGCGTCACCGTATCGGGCTCACCCATGCGGCGTGTATTCCATCGGAAGGGCAGGCATGACCATCGTTGATGACGGGCGGCCGGCGGACTCGATGCGGCTCCGCGTCACCGAACTCGCCCGCTTGCGGGAGGAGGCCCACGGCGGCCCCGGTCCGCAGGCGACCGCGGCGCAGAAGGCCAAGGGCAAACTGACCGTCCGGGAACGCGTCGGGCTGCTCTTCGACGAAGGGTCGTTCACGGAGATCGAGCCCCTGCGCCGGCACCGGGCCGCCGGTTTCGGCATGGAGGCCAAGAAGCCCTACACGGACGGGGTGGTCACCGGCTGGGGCACCGTCGACGGCCGCACCGTGTTCGTCTACGCCCACGACTTCCGTGTCTTCGGCGGCGCCCTCGGCGAGGCGCACGCCGCCAAGATCCACAAGGTGATGGATCTGGCCGAGGCGGCCGGTGCCCCCATCGTGGGACTGTGCGACGGGGCGGGCGCGCGAATCCAGGAGGGCGTGACCGCGCTCGCCGGATACGGCGGTATCTTCCAGCGCAACGTCCGCAACTCCGGCGTCATCCCGCAGATCAGCGTGATTCTCGGCCCGTGCGCGGGCGGCGCCGCCTACTCCCCGGCGCTGACCGACTTCGTGTTCATGGTGCGCGGAACCGCTCAGATGTTCATCACCGGACCCGACGTGGTCAAGGCGGTGACCGGCGAGGTGATCAGCCACGACGCGCTGGGCGGCGCCGACGCGCACGCCGCCGTGTCCGGGGTGGCGAGCCTCGCCTACGACGACGAGGAGGAGTGCCTCGCGGACCTGCGCCACCTGCTGTCCCTGCTGCCCTCCAACAACCGTGAGCTGCCGCCGCACCTGCCCTCGGCCGACCCGCCGGGCCGGCTCACCGAGAGGCTGAACGACCTGGTGCCCGCGGACCCCAACCGCTCCTACGACATGCACGCCGTGATCGAGGAGATCGTCGACGACGGCGACTGCTTCGAGATCCAGCCGCTGTGGGCCACCAACATCATCTGCGCCCTGGCCCGGATGGACGGACACGTGGTGGGGATCGTCGCCAACCAGCCTGCGGCGCTCGCCGGGGTGCTGGACATCCACGCCAGCGAGAAGGCCGCCCGCTTCGTCGCCCTGTGCGACGCGTTCAACATCCCGCTGGTCACCCTGGTCGACGTACCGGGATTCCTGCCCGGTGTCGACCAGGAGCACGGCGGGATCATCCGGCACGGCGCCAAGCTGCTGTACGCCTACTGCAACGCGACCGTGCCGCGCGTCCAGGTCATCCTGCGCAAGGCGTACGGCGGCGCGTACATCGTGATGGACTCCCGCTCCATCGGCGCCGACGTGTCCCTCGCCTGGCCGACCAACGAGATCGCGGTGATGGGCGCGGAGGGGGCGGCCAACGTCATCTTCCGGCGCGAGATCGCGGCCGCGGAAGACCCCGAGGCGGTGCGCGCCCAGAAGGTCAAGGAGTACCGGAGCGAGCTGATGCACCCTTACTACGCCGCCGAGCGCGGCCTCGTCGACGACGTCATCGACCCGGCCGAGACGCGGCACCGGATCATCGGCGCGCTCGCCATGCTGCGCGCCAAGCACGTCCCGCTGCCCAGCCGCAAGCACGGGAACCAGCCCCAGTGACCGCCGAGGGCCCGCTGTTCCGGGTGGTCAGGGGCGTGCCCCTGGAACATGAACTGGCCGCGCTGACCGCGGTGATCTACGGCTTGGCCCGCCGTGAGGACGGCGAACCCGGCGACGCGGAGCCTCCCGCGGCCGGTTGGGGCCGACCGACGGCACAGGCCGTGCCTGCCGGTGCGTGGACCACCGCTCGAACACCGTCCTGGCGCCCGAACCTGCCGTGACCGGGCCGGCCTCACCCGGCGGACGCGGTCCCCGTCCGCACGATCAGCCGGAGCCGGAGCCGGAGCCGGAGCCGGAACCGTCCGCCGCCTCGCCGGTGCCGCGACGGTACTCCTCGTTGATCCGCTGGGCTTCCTCGAGCTGGTCCTCGAGGATGACGATGCGGCAGGCGGCCTCGATCGGCGTCCCCCTGTCGACGAGCTCGCGGGCGCGAGCGGCGATCCGCAGCTGGTAGCGGGAGTACCGGCGATGGCCTCCTTCCGAGCGGAGCGGAGTGATCAGGCGAGCCTCACCGATGGCTCGGAGGAAGCCCGGGGTGGTCCCGAGCATCTCGGCTGCCCGGCCCATCGTGTAGGCCGGGTAGTCGTCGTCATCCAGACGATCACCGAGAGGGTTGTCCGCTGTCATGTCACCTCGCTGTGCAACGCGTCGAGGGGCCCTGGTGCCGTACGGCACCAGGGCCCCGAAGGAAATTCAACACCATCAGTGGGCTACCCGGCCCGGCAGAGCGGGCGATCCTGATGGCGTTCGTTGCGTCCACCCGCCAGTTCGTGTCTGGCGGGTCTTGTTCGACCGTCGCTACGAGTTGAAGCCTAGCCACACCGCGAGCGAATGTCTACTCCGGCAAAGGCAGATTTCACCTTTCCTGTGGAGCAAGAAACCTGTCACCTGCGAAAATTGCTCTCGCGAGGCGCCGTCGTTGCGGCGATGCGGCGGCGGATCGGCCCTCACCGCCGGGGGCGGACGGCGGTCCTCCGCCGGTCTCGCGGCCGCTTCACACCCCCGGGGGGCGGTTGGGGGACAGCCGGTTGGATAGGCTCTGCCGACATGTCGAACCCTGATGAGCTGCTCGTCGCCCTGTCCGCCGCTGTGGAGTCCGAGCGAAGCAATCAGATGGCGCTGACCGTGGTCGTCGGCGGTGCCGTCATCACCGGTCGGCTGGCTCCTGAGGCCGTGTGGCGGGAGCGGGTGGCGGAGGTCCTGGAGGACTCGGACCGTCTCGGCCCGTTCGCCGGCATCTTCGCCGGCCGGCCGCGGGAGAACGGGCCCGCTCGCGGTGAGGCGCCCACGCATCTGCACTTCCATCTCGCCCGGATCCTGCAGGGCAGCCTCGGGATCCCGGAGACGGGTGGCATGTACCGAGTCGCGATCAAGGACGTCAGCGCGTGGACCGTGGGCGATCTCAGCTACTTCGACCGGTGAGACGCGTCGCCCTGCCGCGGGTCCGGGCTCTCCCAGGCATGCCGGAGCCCGGGTGACCTCACCGACGGTGTGGTCACCCGGGCCCTCGTACGTGCCGTCCTGGTCGAACGGGTGGCGGGCGCTGGACCGGTGGGGAGCCGGGAGTCGCTCGGGTCGGTGACCCTCGCGGTCCCGGCGGGACCACGGTGGTCCGGGCGCCGCGCCGTGCCTAGGCGGCCGATTCGTTGCCGGGCCGCGGCTGTCCCCTGCGCGCCCCCGCGCCGACGGGCCGGCCCTGACCGGGGCGGCCCCGGCGGCCCCGGGACGGCGAGGACGCACGGCGCGGGCGTTCCGCGACCGGCGCGGTGATGACCACCGGGACGCCGGAAGGCGCCTGGGCGCCGGTGATGCGGCTCAACTCCGCCTCACCCGAGCGGACCGGGGTGATCTGCGGGGTGATGCCGGCCGAGGCCATCAGACGGCTCATGCCGCGGCGCTGGGCCGGGGTCACGAGGGTGACGACGCTGCCGGACTCGCCGGCTCGGGCCGTACGGCCGCCACGGTGCAGGTAGTCCTTGTGGTCGCTCGGCGGATCCACGTTGACGACCAGGTCGAGGCTGTCGACGTGGATGCCGCGCGCGGCGACGTTGGTGGCCACCAGCACCGTGACGTGACCCTCCTTGAACTGCGCCAGGGTCCGGGTGCGTTGCGGCTGGGACCTGCCACCGTGCAGGGCCGCGGCGCGGACACCGCTGTCCAGCAGGTGCCTGGTCAGCCGGTCCACGGCGTGCTTGGTGTCCAGGAACATGATGACCCGGCCGTCCCGGGCCGCGATTTCCGTGGTCGTACGGTGCTTGTCCGCGTCGTGCACCTGGAGGACGTGGTGCTCCATCGTGGTGACGGCACCGGCCGACGGGTCGACCGAGTGGACGACCGGGTCGGTCAGATAGCGGCGGACCAGCAGGTCGACGTTGCGGTCCAGAGTGGCCGAGAAGAGCAACCGCTGGCCCTCGGGGCGCACCTGGTCGAGCAGGGCGGTCACCTGGGGCATGAAGCCCATGTCGGTCATCTGGTCGGCCTCGTCGAGGACCGTGATGCCGACGTCGGTGAGCCGGCAGTCGCCCCGGTCGATCAGGTCCTTGAGCCGACCGGGCGTCGCGACGACCACCTCCGCACCCGCGCGCAACGCCCCGGCCTGCCTGCCGATGGACATTCCACCGACGACGGTGGCGAGCCGCAGGCGCATGGAGCGGGCGTAGGGAGCGAGCGCGTCGGTGACCTGCTGGGCCAGCTCACGGGTGGGGACCAGCACCAGGGCCAGGGGGCTTCGGGGCTCGGCGCGCCGGCCCGCCGTACGGGCCAGTACCGCGAGGCCGAAGGCGAGGGTCTTGCCCGACCCGGTGCGACCGCGACCGAGTACGTCACGGCCGGCCAGGGAGTTCGGCAGGGTCGCCGCCTGGATCGGGAACGGTACGGTCACGCCCTCGTGGCCGAGTGCGGCCAGCAACGGCGCCGGCATGTCGAGATCGGCGAACGACTCGACGGCGGGCAATGCCGGGGTGACCGTCTTCGGCAGCGCGAAATCGGCCTGCGGGGCCTGTCGGGTTTTGTAACCGCCGGAACGGGGCGGAACACCGGAGCGGCCTGCCGCGGCACTTCCCCCGAAGCGATCGTATGTGCGAGTTGTGCGTGCGCGAGTGGTGCGTGTGCGGTTCATGCGGAACCTTCCTCGACGTGGGCACGTATCAAGGAAATTCCGCAGCGAAATGAGCGGCGCAGAGAATCGCGAGAACGAGCCGGAAATGACGGATGCGAAGCACCCGGAAAACAAAGCAAGCCGGGGCCCGCACCCAAGGTGCGGGCCCCGGCGGCAACGTGTGTCAGTTGCCGGCGCTTCAGGCAGGAACGATGTTCTCGGCCGTCGGGCCCTTCTGGCCCTGCGCGATGTCGAACGACACCTTCTGGCCTTCCTGCAGCTCGCGGAAGCCCTGGGCGGCGATGTTCGAGTAGTGGGCGAAGACGTCGGCGCCGCCGCCGTCCTGCTCGATGAAGCCGAAGCCCTTTTCGGAGTTGAACCACTTCACGGTGCCAGTAGCCATTTTGTTTCCCCTTCGGAGACGGTGTACAGGAATCCACCCTGTGCGGATTCCGTGTCGCCGTGATGATCAGCCGTCGGAAAAACCTTCTGGCAACCACACCTGCAACTGGCGTCGACAGTAGCACGTCGACACCGGCCCTGCCGGAGAAATAATTCCGCCCCGCCTCTCGCCTCAGGAATAGTTGTCGGACGCCGCGCCGGTTTCTCGCTTCGCGACCACAGATATTTTCTTCCGGGCCGCGGTACCACTGCCGGGCGTTTCCGCCCGCAACGCTGTGACCTCCTCCGACGGCATGAGGCGACCGCCCTCGCCGTCGCCGGACGAGACACCGCCGAAGGTGCCGTGAACCGAGGAGGAACGAGACGCAGACCACAGGCGAGGACGATGGCGCCTCGCCGAGGCGCAGCCTCTGCCGTAGAGGTGGGCGCTCGTCGGCCTGCCCCGTCGATGGGGATCAGCGAGTCATCGCCGGTCCTGCGTCAGCGCCTCGGTCTCCGCTGATGTGGAGGCCTTGCGCCGGCTGCTGAGGAACGTGGCGATCGGAAGGGCTGCCGCCAGGCCGCTGACGAGGATGGCCGCGAGTGCGCCGAGGATGGCGGGCTGGTCGTCGAAGACGATGCCGATCGCGGCCAGTGCGGGACCGGCGTTGCGCACGGACACGACGCCGCCCATGGTGGTGCGCCGCACGGCCGGCCCCGTGGCCAGCAGTGTTCCTGCGGCGAAGGCGATGGCCGAGAGCAGGAACCCGGCGAGGAGGGCGAGGGAGCCGAGGAGCGCGTACACATGTGCCCCGCTGCCCGAGGGGAAGCCGATGGAGACCCTGCACCTGGTACTCAACGCAGTCACCGTCATCTTCATAGCGGCCACCATGTTCGCCGCCGGCCTGGGCGGCCCCTTCGGAGCGAAGCTCGCCATGGTCCAAAGCGGTGACGTCTTCGCAGGCGCGGCGATGCAGGTGCTGCTCGCCGCCATCGGCAGCGTCACCTTCGCCCCCACCGTCAACGGCCTCCTCACCGCCGCCGACGCGGGCACCAACGTCTCCCTCGACGTGGGAGCACTGGTGCGGACCGTGGCCCTGCTGCAACTCGTCCCCTTCGCCATCGGCCTGCTGATACGCCGCTACGCCGAACCCACCGCACGGTCATGGCACCCCACGGCGGCGGCCGTCTCCAACGTCACGTTCCTGATCGTGCTGGCGGGGATGCTGCTCGGCAGCGGGGCACATGCGTACGGCGCCGGGACGTCCGTCCGCGGGCTGTCAGTCGTGCAGATCGCCGAGCCAGCGCAAGGCGGTCAGGCTCGGCAGGAAGCAGTACTCGCCGCCCCGCGTGACGACGAAGCGCGGCAGTGAGGCGAGGCGTCGGCGCAGCGGCCGCCGCGGGATGGTGAAGTCGTCGGAGCCGTCGCGGGTTCCGGTCACGGGGTCCTGGGCGTTGTTCGCGCCGAAGAAGACGCCGTCGTTCATCCACTGCGACTGGACGAACTCGAACTGCCGCCCCAGGTGCGCGCCGATGAACGCGAACATCAGGCCGCGGTCGGCTCCGTCGTCCTCCAGCACCCCCTCCGGCAGCGGCGGACCGTAGACGGCGCCGCGCCGGATCATGCGGTGCAGCCGCACCTCTCCCGCCACCGCGGCGTCACGGGGGTTGGCCCGGCGGATGTGGCAGCCGCCGGGAGTCTTGAACCCGGACGGGTCGTCGGCGTCGTACAGGAAGGTGTTACGTCGGTGCGGGTCGGCGCCGAGGGCAGGGTCGTCGGCCTGCGGTGCCAGCGCCAGGGGAGCGCCGCTGCGCCAGCGTCCCATGATCTTGGCGGCGACCAGTTCCTCGTCCTGGGGGCCGCTGGTGTTCTCCTTCAGATAGCGGCGGAACCCGGCGACGTTCTGGTGGAGCTTGCGGAAGACGGCGTAGCTGCCGTTACGTCCCAGCACGGTCGGCCGCGGGGTCTGGATGCCACCGAGTTCGTCCGGATAGCCGAGGACGAACTCACCGGCCTTCAGCGGTGTCTCCAGCTGGTTGGATCCCGGTATGCCGCTGCCTTCGACGGCCGGATGGCTGACTCCGTCGCGGTAGCCGAAGTGCTCGGTCTCGGTGGGCAGCGCGTAGCAGTCCTGCCGCCATATCGCCGTCACACCGGAAAGCCGGTCGTAGGCGGGTCGGGCGCGGTCGACGGCCGCCTCCAGACGGGCGGGGTCGGGCGCGACCGCCGTGATCACCACGTGCACGGCGGGGCCGCCCAGCGGCGCTTCCCAGTGCTCCGGGCCGCTGTCGCCCACATCGCCCAGTGCTTCGGCGCGCGCGGCCATTCCCTGCCGGAACTCCCAGGCGAACGTGTCCAGCGAGGCGCGCGGCACCCCCAGCACCTCCAGGCCGCGGCAGGTGACGGCCACGCTCACCCACGTCTGTCCGAGTGGGCTGACGGAGTCCGCCGCGGAGGTCACCGCGGTACTAGCGCGCCGCATCAACTTCCGCCCGTCACCCGGGTCGTCGATGCGGAAGGCGAGGTAGGTCGCCGCGTACGGCGTCGGCCGCGGACTGAGCACCCCACGCTGGATGTCCTCGAGTTCCAACCCGACGTCCGTGTGCACGCTCACCGTTGACCTCCAGGCCGGTCCTACGCGGAGACCAGGTTGCGCCAGAAGTTCCGCAGGCTGTCGTCGCCGCCGAACAGGGAACTGAAGATCGTCGAGTCCGCCAGCAGCAGGTCGGCCGCGCGGTCACCGCCGGGCGGCATCCACAGGAGCATGTTGAACTCGGTGTTGCCGGCCTCGGTGAACGGGTGCGGCCTCGAAGTGTCGATGGGCTGCCTGGCCAGCACACGGACCGCGTCCGGGTCGTCGGTCGTCACGTCGTAGTGCGGCAGGTGCATGTGGAAGTTGAAGTTCGTCACCCCTTCCAGCCAGCCCTTCGGATCCAGATCCCGGACCGTGGTCAGCGGGGCGATCTGATTGCCCTCGCGGGTGGCCGGCCGCAGTCCGTACCGGTTCATCACCGGCACGTCGAGGCCCTTCATCAGGTCCCTGACGTAGGTGGCGAACCGCTGCTGCCGAGGCACCAGTGGATCGCCGTGGTGCCGGTACTCCATCTCGCGGACCTTCAGGTCGTCCGAGGAACCGACATCGTGATGCGGACCCAGGACGAGACGGGCGTCCTCCCGGGCGAGGAACGCCCGCAGGGCCTCGATCTCCCCGGGCCGGGCCTCCTGCTCGGTGACCGCGTGGTCCAGCCCGAACACGAACAGCACGTCGGTGTCGTCGAGCACCCGCTCGTCGAGCGGTGTGAGGAAACCGGCCTGGTCGATGCGTTGATACACCGGGACGGGGTGTCCCGTGACCTCCTCGACGAAGTCCTGGAACGGCACCCACGCCCAGAAGAACAGCTCCAGGGAGCCGGCGATGCCCTGCTGGAACCGGTAGGGGTCCGACCACTTCGCATCCTCGTACGCGGGCCAGGTCGCCCGCCTGACCTCGGTCATCGTGGAGAAACGGTTGTCCAGCTCGGCCGCGTTCCGGCCGGCCTCGGCCGGATAGCTCCACGAGACGTACACGCTCACGCGCCGCCCGCCAGGGGTGTACTTCCGGGCAGCGTGCCGCTGGTTGTACGTGCGCGCGGTCCTGACCTCGCTCATTTCGCTCAGCCTCACTGCATCTGGTCGAGCATCTCCGACAGGGCGCTCTTGATCCGCAGAGCCTTCTTGATCTCGTCCGCCGTCACATACGGATACTCTCCGTACTCGATGAAGCTCGGACAGTGGTGTTCCCTTACGAAGCGCACGAACGCCTCGGGGTTCGTCCGCCAGTCCTCGGGAAATCCCTCGAGGTTCTCGAAGGCGGTGCTCACGCCCGCCCTGCTGAAAAGCGCGACCGCGTCCTCGGTGTATTTGTCGAAGTCGGTGTCGAAGATCCCCTGGTACATGAAGCGGGTGTCGTCGTCGAAGAGAACCCAGCGCAGATAGTGCAGTTTCAACGGCGCGAGCAGGTACGGATCCTGCTCCAGCGCCTTGGCCAGGATGTGGCCGTGCTCCCGGATCGCGTCGGCCCTGCCCGGTTTGACGTCCGCGATGATCGTGAACCCGTAGCAGGCCGGAGTCCTCGGAAAGACGGGGCCGTACTTCCCCTGCTCCAACTGGTCGGTCTCCTTGGGGATGACGACCGCTTGCGGTTTGATCTCCATGACCGCTCCTCCGCATTCCACGGGCCGGAATCCGCCTCCAGCGTGGCACCGGGGGGCCGCCCGCGCCTGCCGAGCGGGCGGGGGACTGACGGTCACGCCGGCCCGGGTACGGTCACGCGCCTTTCGCCTGTCTCGGCGGCCAGGTAGGCGGGCGCGTCCTGCTCCGCCCGTTGCTTGGCCGCAGCCCTCTCCGCGCGGGCCGGCCGCCCCACACCTTGAAGATGGAACATCCGGGCTTCGGCGAGCGCCCAGGACAGGCTCAGCTCGGGGGCGTCAGGGATGGCGGGCGGCTGCGCCGCGGGGAGATCGTGTCGTACGCCGCGTACGAGTGTGCCGTCGATCGCCGCCGAGAGAACTCGACGCGTAGAAGGGGCCGAGCCCGGTCGACCAACAGTCTGGCACCCGGAAGGGCCTGTGAGGTCGGCTGGGCCGCTCCTCCTCGGCCACGGGACACGGGAAAATCGGGATACATCAATCTGGTACATGGACTACGCTTGGTACATGTCCATGAAGCGCACCAACGTCTACGCCGACCCCGAGGATCTGGCCATCATCAAGGAGGCCGCCAAGCGCCGAGGTATAAGCGAGGCCGAGATCATCCGCCAGGGCATCCACCTTGCCGCCATGGCGAACAGGGTCTGGGACGAGCCGCTGTTCTCGCGCACCTTCGAAGGGCCGGGGCGCACCCTGTCCAAGTCGGAGGTCCGCGACACGGTCGGCGACGCCGTCCGGCGGGAGACCGGCTCGGACTCTGGATCCGCCGCGTGATCATTGTCATCGCCGATACGTCCGGCCTTCTGGCAGCCCTGGACTCGGCTCATCCTGAACACCGGGCGGCGAACGAGGCCATCATGGCGGCGGGCCTACTGGTCATGTCCCCGCTCCTGCTGGCCGAACTGGATCACGTGGCGACGCGCGAGCTCGGCAGGGAGGCTGCCCTCAGCGCGGTGGACGACCTGCGGCGCTGGATGAGCCGGGGTCGTGTCGTCATGCCGGAGATCACGGAGGACCACCTGGGCGCCGCCCAGTCCGTCCGTGTCCGCTACCGCGCGCTGGACCTCGACCTCGCCGACGCGGTGAACGTGGCGCTTGCCGCCGACTACGACACGGACGCGATTCTCACCCTCGACCGACGAGACTTCCGGGCCGTACGCCCGTTGGGCCGCCACAAGGCGTTCCGGGTGCTGCCCGGCGACCTCCCGCTCTGACACAGGCTCCGAGGGAGTCAAGTGCCTGCTCCTGCCATGGACTTGTGCGCCGCCCACGGCGAAAGCACGTGCAGGACGGGTGCCCGCCATCGCCCAGGGATGGTGAGCTGAGGCCTCGCCTCCAGTTCATCCCAACGAAAAAACCCCAGGCCGCTGACCTGGGGTTTCACATGGAGCGGGTGACGAGAATCGAACTCGCGCTCTCAGCTTGGGAAGCTGATGTTCTACCATTAAACTACACCCGCGTAACTCGGATTGATGGACCCGAAGATCCGGTGTTCCGACGCTCGCTCACTGTACATCATCGCGGACCCCGGGTGCTTCGACCCGGGGGCCCGGGGTCGTTTCAGGGGTGGGATCCGGCTGCGGGTGGCCGGAGTTGGGGCGTACGGTGGGGCGGTGGAAGAGGGGCCGGGCGTGGCCGGAGTGCCGCCTGGAGAGTCGTCTCTTTGATCCCGTAATGTGGCTTTTGTCGTCAGGCCGGTCGAGCCCGACGAGGCTCGTGGGGAAGGGACTTGAGGGACTTGATGGAACACACCGTCGTCCGTTGCGCGGATGGGCACGTCTTCAGCACCACGTCGTTCCCGATGCAGCAGGCCGAGCGCCTCGGGCCCGGGCGGCTCGTGAGGTGCCCCCGGTGTGCCCGGCTCCGCAGCGCCGTGCCGGTCACCCTGCAGAAGCGCTGACGGCGCCCTCGGCGGGACCAGCGGTGAGCGGGGCGTGACGCCCCGCGATACCGGCGGGCGCGCGGAGTCGCCGCGATTGTCGGTGCTCCGCGCGCCTTGCGTATCCTCGCTACGTGCTTCTCTCTGACAAGGACATCCGGGCCGAGATCGACGCCGGCCGGGTACGGATCGATCCCTATGACGAATCCATGGTGCAGCCGTCGAGCATCGACGTACGGCTGGACCGGTATTTCCGGGTGTTCGAGAACCACCGGTACCCCCACATCGACCCCTCCGTCGAGCAGACGGATCTGACGCGGCTCGTGGAGCCCGAGGGGGACGAGCCGTTCATTCTGCATCCGGGCGAGTTCGTGCTCGCCTCGACGTACGAAGTGATCTCGCTCCCCGACGATCTGGCCTCGCGGCTGGAGGGCAAGAGCTCGCTGGGCCGGCTGGGCCTCGTCACGCACTCCACCGCCGGGTTCATCGACCCCGGCTTCAGCGGACACGTGACCCTGGAGCTGTCCAACCTCGCCACCCTGCCCATCAAGCTGTGGCCGGGGATGAAGATCGGCCAGCTGTGCATGTTCCGGCTGACCTCGCCCACCGAGTTCCCCTACGGCAGCGAGCGCTACGGCTCCCGGTACCAGGGGCAGCGCGGCCCGACCGCCTCGCGGTCCTACGTCAATTTCCATCGGACCCAGGTGTGAGGGTGGCCACGGCATGAGCGACGTGCGGGAGAATCTGACGTACGAGGGCTTCGGCACCGCCGTGCGCGAACTGGCGCAGACCATCGCCGACGACGGGTACGAGCCGGACATCGTGCTCAGCATCGCCCGGGGCGGGGTCTTCGTCGCGGGCGGCCTCGCCTATGCCCTGGACTGCAAGAACATCCACCTGGTGAACGTCGAGTTCTACACCGGCGTCGGGACGACCCTGGACATGCCGGTCATGCTGGCACCGGTCCCCAACGTCATCGACTTCTCCGACAAGAAGGTGCTCATCACCGACGACGTCGCGGACACCGGCAAGACGCTCAAGCTCGTACGCGACTTCTGTCTGGACACCGTCGCCGAGGTGCGCTCCGCGGTGGTCTACGAGAAGTCCCACTCCCTCGTGAAGTGCGAGTACGTCTGGAAGCGCACGGACGACTGGATCAACTTCCCGTGGTCCGTCCTGCCTCCGTGCCGCAAGGCGGGTACGCCGATCACCCCGTCGAAGGACGCCCTGTAGAGGCGCTCGTACGGCTAGGACGAATGTCGTCCAGGCCGTCCACGATCCGCACGCTCGGCGGGTGTGCGGGCGTGGGCACCTGGATGAGAACGGGCACGTATTCGACGTCCCCGTGCCGGAACTCGGCCTTCCACGAATTCCGGTAACAGACGATCGTGCTCGCGTCGTCACGCGTCGCATAACACCGAAGCGCCGACCTCGCGGCCTCGCCCTCCCCCGCAGGTGCCGATGCCGTTGCCGCCGCCGATGTCGGGGCGCCCCATGTGCACAGGGACACGAAACAGGAGAGCGCGGCCATCAGGCCCGCACTTCGCGCGGCTGCCCTTCTCGTCGTCTTCGTCACCTGGCAAGGCCCCTTTCACCGTCTCAACGCTCGGGGTGGTGAAGTCTGCGGGCGGCTTCGTGGCGGGTGTGCACGCCGAGTTTGGTCAGTACGGCGCCCACGTGATGCCCCGCGGTCTTGGGCGTGATGTAGAGGCGGGCGGCGATCTCGGCGTCCGACAGGCCCTCGTTCAGCAGCTTCAGGACGTCCAGCTCCCGGTTGGTCAGCCCGTACGGGTTGGCCCGGGTGGCCGCGCGTGGACCGCGCCGGATCGGGCGGACGCCGCGCGTACGCATCACGGCCCGGGTGCGCGCCACGGCCGGCCTGGCACCGAGCGCCTCGAAGGCGGCGAGGGCCTGGTGCAGCGCCGGCGCGTCGCCGGACAGCCGGGCCAGCGCGGCGTCGTAGGGGCAGCCGAGCTCGTCCCAGTGTGCCGCCGCGCCGGCCCAGTCGCCGGCCAGCTCCAGCGCGTGGGGTTCGGCCGCCGGCACCCGCGGGGGCGTTGCTCCGGTACGGCGGATCCAGCAGGCCAGGGGACCGGACAGCCAGGGATGGGTGCGCTTCGCCAACGCGGCCAGACCGTGGTGGGCCTCCGCCCGCACCCGCTCGTGATCACCGGCCAGCCAGGCCGCCTCGACCCGGGCCTCCCAGCCCAGACCCGTGTCCAGCAGGCAGCTCTCGTCGACCAGGTCCGCCGCCTGCTCCAGCGGCGGCCACACCTGGGACATGCCCTTGCGGGCCCGCACCAGGCCGAGGACCGTCAGGGCCAGGGCCTTGCCGACCGGTGGCGAGCCGGGATGGGAGAGGACCCGCTGCGCGGCATCGGCGGCCTGTGTCCACAGGCCCTGGTTCAGCAGGCCCCAGCAGCCCCAGGCCCGCGCGCACAGCAGGTAGGACAGCAGGTCGCGATCGAGGCAGTAGGTCTCCGCCCGGCTCACGGCGGCCGCGCCCCGGCGGGCATCGCGCCGCAGCGCGGCAAGCCGGCACAGGCCGAGTGCCATGAAACCGGTGTCCACCGGCAGATCCCGCGCCATCGCACCGGACAGCGCCTGCTCGCAGTCCTCCCAGCCGTGCCCTTCGGTCAGCAAGCGGGCCGCCGCGGCATGGAAGCGTGCCTGGACGACCACCCCCGCGTCGCCGAAGCGCTCGCCCAGGGCGGCCGCCTGCTCGGCGTAGGCGGCGGCCCTCACCGGCCCCTCGTGTTCGTGGCAGGCCAGCTGGCAGAGATTCAGATGCGCCCGGCCCAGTTCCGCGCTCGGCCCCAGCCCTTCGAGCACCCGTACCGCTTCGAGGCCGGTCTGCCTGGCCTCGGCGGTCCGCCCGGCCGACCACAGCCAGTACGACAGCCGGCGCAGGTCCTCCCCCTCGTGCGGCCGGTCACCCAGCGCACGGCGCAGCCGCACCGCCGTACGGCCGGAAGCGATCCCCTCTTCCACCCGGCCGGACAGCAGACAGGCCCGCGAGTGGCCCTCCAGCAGAGCAGTCCGCTGCTCGGGGGGCAGATGGTCGGCGTAGCGCAGGGCGCGGGAGTACTGGGCGGCGGCTTCCCGGTGCGCCCCCGCCGAGGCGGCATGCGCGGCCGCCGCAGGCGCGTACTCGAGTACGGCGGCCGGGTCCCCGGCGCCCTCGGAGTGATCGGCCAGCAGTGCGAGATCGTCGGCCGCGACCGGGCCGGACCGCATCACCGCCAGCACCTGCCGGTGCACCTGAAGGCGGTAGGCGGCGGGAACGGTCTCCAGCACCGCCAGCCGGGTCAGCTCGTGGCGGAACTCCGTCACCTGCCCGTCGGTGCGTACGATTCCGCAGGCCACGGCCTCTACCAGCGCTGATTCGGGAGCCGGAAGGATGCCGGCCAGCAGCGGCGAGGAGGCCCGTCGCCCCAGGACGGCCAGCACGTCCACGACCAGCCGCGCCGAGGCCGACAGGCCGGACAACCGCCCCGCGACGGTCTCGCGCACCGTGGCCGGTATGGGCTCGGTGGGGGCGGCCAGGATCGCGGCGACGATGAACGGATTGCCGGCGGAGACGTGATAGAGCCGCTCGGCGTCGACAGCGTGCCCGGTGGCCAGCCGGGCCACGGCCCGGCGACTCAGGGGGGCCAGGTCGTGGCGGTACACCCACGGATAACCGGCCAGGGTGCCGAGCAGCGTCGTCAGGTGGTGGGTCCGACCGATCTCGTCGTCCCGGTAGGTGGCCGCGACGAGCGCCGGGACGCTCGGCAGGCGCCGGGCCAGGTAGCGCAGCAGGTCCATCGTGGCCTCGTCGGCCCAGTGGACGTCCTCCACGACCAGCAGGCTGGGATAGGCGCTGAGATCGGTGAGCAGACAGTCGAAGACCTCGTCGGGACGGCAGGTGCCGGCCTGCACCCCGGTCAGGGCGGTCCGCGCCGCCCGGCCCAGGTGTGGGGCCAGATCCATCAGGGGGCCCAGGGGGCGAGGAGTGGCCAGCGGGTCACAAGCGCCCACCAGCACCCGGATATGAGGATCGGCCAGTCGGGCCAGGTGGTGGACGACGGCGGTCTTACCGATGCCGGCCTCACCGCGCACAAGGGCCAGACGTCCAGGGCCGCCCACCGCCGCCTGCAGGTGACCGGCGAGGTCCTGGAGCACAGCATCTCGCTCTAGCAGGTCCATCACCTGCCAGTTTCCCTCCGTGGCCGTAGCCGCGCAAAAGATCCAGACCGATCAAGGCGGGTCGGCTGGTGGGGTGTCGTCGCCGAATGCCGGGCGGGACGTGGGGTGCGCCGGCTGGAACTTGGGGTGTTCACCCGATGTTTCCCCGGTGACCACAGCGCATGCTGGCGGAGGAGTTCCAAACCCCGGTTCCCCGCGCCTCCGAGAAAAGACTCCGCAGTCCGCTGCGTCTTGAGATCTCTGGGTGAGGCGGTGGGAGCCTCAGGGCTCCGGAGATCGCCTCCGTAATCGAATTGGGGCCGCGAATCGGCCGGTCTCAGTAGTCACCGGAAAGGAATCATCATGCAGAACTTCGCGAAGCGTGCGGCGCTGCTGACCGCATCGGCTGCCCTGGCTGCCGGGGGTGCCCTGGCGCCCTCCGCCGCCTTCGCCACCCCGGCGCCCACAGGAACTCACGCCGCAGCGCCGGCCGCCAGCGGCAACAACAACAACAATAACAATAACAACAACAACCGAAAGAGCCGCGCGAACAACAACAACAACAATAACAACAACCGGAAGGGCCGAGCGAACAACAACAATAACAACAATAACAACGGAGGACGGGGTAACAACAACAACAACAATAACAACAACGGCGGGCGGGGCGCGAACAACAACAACAATAACAACAACAACGGCGGGGGCGCGAACAACAACAATAACAACAACAACAACGGCGGGCGGGGCGCGAACAACAACAATAACAACAACAACGGCGGTGGCGGGAACAACAACAACAATAACAACAACAACGGCGGGCGGGGTGCGAACAACAACAACAATAACAACAACAACGGCGGGGGCGCGAACAACAACAATAACAACAACGGCGGAGGCGGCAACAACAACAATAACAACAACAACAACAACGGCGGGCGAGGCGCCAACAACAACAATAACAACAACAACGGCGGGGGCGCGAACAACAACAACAATAACAACAACAACGGCGGTGGCGGGAACAACAACAACAATAACAACAACAACGGCGGTGGGGGCGCGAACAACAACAATAACAACAACAACGGCTGAACTTCAGGATCCGGCGGCCAGGTGGGTGGAAGTCACCGGCCGCCGGACCTGCGCGTGCGTGGCGCCCCCTGGCGGAGTCCGGTGTTACCGCCGGGGCCGGCGCCTCAGTGCTGGTTGCAGTTGATGTTCTGGTTGCCGCTGAAGGTGTTGGTCGTCCCCTCCTGCCCCTTCGGGCAGATCTGCAGGTTGAAGAGCGACAGGTTGTCCAGGAGCGACAGCAGGCCGCCCGGGGCCTGGGCGCTGACGTTGTTGTTGTTATTGTTGTTATTGGTCGCAGCGCCGTTACCGTTGTTGTTATTGTTGTTGTTGTTCGCGATCCCGCCGTTGTTGTTATTGTTGTTATTGTTGTTGTTCGTGGCTCCGCCGTCGGTCGAGGTGCCGCCCTTCGCCTGCTTTGTCTGCGGCACCAAGTGGGAGAGCTTCAGGAGCGGCGTGTTGCCCAGAACCGACAGGAGACCCCCGTCTCCTTGTGCCTGAGCGCCGCCGGCGCTGAGGAGAATCGCTGCCGTCGCCGTCGCGCTGATCATGGAAAACCGCTTGGTGAGCTTCACCCTAACGACCTTTCGTCATTGTTGCCGGATTCCGAGTCGCAATGGACAGGATGACGACAATGGCTTTGAAGGAACGCCAGGCACGCGGCGACACCCGCCTTTTCCCCCGTACAGCCCCAGCCCCAGCCCCGACCCGTCCCCGGCCCGGGAACTCGTGGCGGGGCAGACGAAAGGGCCCCCGGCTGGTCGCGCCGGGGGCCCTTTCGTCTGTCGGGGGGGGATCCGCTGTGTCAGAACGTGCCCAGCTTCACGATCGAAAGCAGGGCGATCAGCTGGATCGCCGACGCGCCCAGCGCCTTCGGCCAGGGCAGGTCGTGGGAGCGGGAGACCATCAGGGTCAGCAGGAAGCCCGCACCGATCCAGGTGGCCCAGCCCAGCAGCTGGACGAATCCGGCGTCACCGCCGACGAACATGGCGACGACCAGACGGGGCGCGTCCGTGAGCGCCGAGATCAGCATGGACAGGCCCACCGTCGGCTGCCACGCGCCGTCGCCGCCGAGCTGGCGGGCGAGTGAGTGGGTGACCACACCCAGGACGAACAGGCCCAGCACCATCACGACCGCCGTCACGAGCACGATCGGGACGGCGTTGGAGAGTGTGGCGCTGATCGCGTCGGCACGGGCTCCGTCGAAGCCGAAGACGGCGAGCAGGCCGTAGAGGAAGGTGACGGTGAGGGCGGGGCCCCACATCGTGTAGTCCCGCATGCGCAGGAAGGTCTGGTTCGGGGACAGGACTATCCCCTTCAGCAGTTCCTTCCAGTGCAGGGGCGGGCCCAGGGGTGTCGAGGGTGCGGCGGCCGTGCCGGCCTGATAGGTCGCGCCCTGGGTGTAGTCGGCCGCTTCACCGACCGAGAACGCCTGGGTGTGACCCGGGTTGTTGGCCGCGTACGGATCCGGTGTGCCGTGCCCCGCGCCCGCGTATCCGGCGTTGTCGCCGAAGTACTCCGGCCCGTCGTCGGGCCGGCCCGGGTAGCCGTACGACTGCCCCGCCTGCGGGTACGGTCGCTGCGGCGCCGGCGGGTAGCCGTACGAGGGCCCGGCGGGCTGCCCGTACGAGGGTCCCGCGGGCTGTCCGTACGACGGGCCGCCCCCGGGCCGCCCGCGCCCCTGCGACGGTCGCTGCTGCGGCGCCTGCTGTCCTTGGGGGGTGCGGTTGTCCCGGCCCCCGCGTCCGATCCTGAATCCAGCCACGTCCTCGAACGTACCTGGTCCCGAAGGGCGGTGTGCCGGACCCGGGTGTCCGGGCCCGGCTTTGCTGCCGACCTGTGACATCCCCTAAGGGTGCGCCCCGGGGACGCTTCAGGGGTGGGTCGGCGGTCGGCGTCAGTCGGCGAAGATGCTGCCGACCTGCGGGGTGCCCGTGGTGGAGACGCCGAGGGTGCCTGCGCCGATGAAGCGGCTTCCCGAAGTGGTGATCTTCGTGCCGTCGGACGGCAGGTAGGTCAGGGCACCGTCGCCGGCGTCCTCGTTGGCGCCGATCACCAGATCGGCCTTGCCGTCGCCGGTGACGTCGTCGAGCTTGACGTCGACGCCGAAGAGGTCGTTCTTCTCGTTGCCGCCGGGGACGCCGGTGGAGTTCTGGTTGAACGACTGGGCGCCGGACGCGGTGTTCACGCCGGACGCCGAGCCGTACAGGACGGTGACCGCGCCGGTGTCGGTGACGCCGTCGATGTCCTCCAGCGGGGTGCTCACGACGAGGTCCTGGTAGCCGTCGCCGTTGACGTCGCCGAGGTCGAGGTCCCAGCCGAAGGAGTCGCCCTTCTCCGAGGTGCCGGGGACGTTGCCGGTGTTCTGGTCGATACCGGTGGTGGACGCCGGGCCGGAGGCGGAACCGTAGGTGACGTTCACCCGGCCTCCGGTGGAGGCGTCCGGGACGGGGGTGCCGTCGGACAGGGTGGCGTCCCAGCCGGCCCCGCTGACGATGTCGCCGAAGTGGTCGCCGTTGATGTCGCCGATCGCGGTGATGATGCCGGGCTTGAGGGCCTTGGCGGTGGAGCCGCTCAGACCGTTGGCGGAGCCGGGCAGCCAGTAGTTGGTGTTCCAGCCGTACTGCGACTTGGTCTCGTAGCCGTCGACCACGAGGTCGGTGCGGCCGTCGCCGTTGATGTCACCGGCGGTCAGGCTCAGCGGGCCGAACGGGTAGTCGTTGCTGCCGTTCTGGATGGGCGGTTTGACGGTCGTCAGGCTGCCCGGCGTACCGGAGCCGCTGAAGCCGCCCTTGTAGAGGTAGAGGGTGGCGGAGGAGCTGCCGACGACCAGGTCGGTCTTGCCGTCGCCGTCGAAGTCGCCGGCGGCGAGATCCTTGCCCCAGTAGTCGTGCGAGGAGGCGGCCGGGTCGACCACGTGACCGGACTTGCCGGTCAGGCCGTTCTTGGAGCCCCAGAGGATCACGACGTCGCCGCCGTTGGTGTCGCTGCCGACCTTCTCGTTCGGGCTGCCGATGGCGAGGTCGTCGTAGCCGTCACCGTTGAAGTCGCCGAACGCCGTCTCACGGCCGAAGCCGTCGCCGGCCTCGGCGGTGCCGGGGACGCCCGTGGTGTCCTGGCTGATGGTGGTGCGCTTGGCGGCGGAGACGCCGGTGGTCGTGCCGTACAGCACGACGACCTGGCCGGCGTCCTTGTGACCGTTGACGTAGGCGCCGGGCGCCGACGCCGCGACGTCGCCGATGTGGTCGCCGTTGAAGTCGGCCTTGGCGACCGTGGCCGAGTCGGCGGCGGTCGCGGGTGAGGCGGCGAAGGTGAGCAGGCCGCCCGTCAGCGCGGCCGCGGTGGCCGTCGCGAGGGCGAGACGCCTGTGCTTGTGCATGCGGGTTCTCCTGCGGCATGCGGGGGATGCCTGGCGGACATCCACAGTCGATGGGGTGCGGACTGCCCGCATTCGCCGCGAGTCGTACCGCGGTTCACCGGGCGGTCGGCGATCAAGAGACCTGCGCGGGGGCTGGAGGGTTGTACGCGGGTTCGGTGTTTCTTTCGAATCCGGTCGAACCCCCGAGGCCGCCGGCCCTTCCCCCCGGTACTCCCTCTGTTCGCTTCCCGATCCGCGTGGCGACCACGAGACCGGGAGGTACGGGACGGACCTTCGCGTGATCCGGGGACCGTGGTGGGACAGGATGGGTGCATGAGCGTAGTGAAGATCAACGTGCTGACCGTTCCCGCCGAGCAGCGGGAGACGCTGGAGAAGCGGTTCGCCTCGCGGGCCCACGCCGTGGAGAACTCCGACGGCTTCGAGTGGTTCGAGCTGCTGCGGCCCGTCGAGGGCACCGACCAGTACCTCGTGTACACGCGCTGGCGTGACGAGGAGTCCTTCCAGGCGTGGATGGAGGGGCCGATGAAGTCCGCGCACCAGGGCGGCGGCGAGGGCGGCGAGCGGCCCCGGCCCGCCGCCTCCGGCTCCACGCTGTGGTCCTTCGACGTGGTGCAGCAGGCGGGACCCAAGGGGGCCTAGGCGTCTCCCCGTCCCCCGGGGCCCGGTCGGCGGCTCGGCCTGCGGCGGATCTCGCGGTCGACCGCCCAGGCGTCTCCCACCGGGCCCAGATGGCCCAGCTTGTCGGGGTTGAGGACCGTGCGGATCGCCTGGATGCGGCCGTCCAGTACGTCGAGCGTCAGGGCGTTGAGGACCGCGCCGTCGCGGTCCCGGACGATCGCGCCCGGCTGGCCGTTGATCTCCCGCGGTTCGAGGGTCACCTCGGCCCGGGCCATCCGGGGGAAGGCGACGGCGAGCAGCCGGGCCACCTTCTCGGCGCCGACGACGGCACGCGCCAGCTGGGGGGCCTTCCCGCCGCCGTCGCCGGTCATCGAGACGTCGGCGGCCAGGAGGACCTGGAGGCCGGCGACATCGCCCTCGCGGAGAGCCTCGAAGAAGCGCGACGCCAGTTCCTGACGCTCCCGGCGGTCCGCCTCGAAACGGGGCCGCCCCTCGGACATATGGCGCCGGGCCCGCACGGCCAGCTGGCGGCACGCCGCCTCCGAGCGGCCCACCGCCGACGCGACCTCGGGAAAGTCGAAGTCGAACACCTCCCGCAGGACGAACACCGCCCGCTCCAGCGGGCTGAGCCGTTCGAGCAGCAACAGGGCGGCCATCGACACCGAGTCGGCCAGCTCCGCGGACCGCGCCGGGTCCTCGTAGGGGTCGGCGAGCAGCGGCTCGGGGAACCAGGGTCCGACGTACGCCTCCCGGCGGACCCGGGCCGAGCGCAGTACGTCGATCGCGATCCGGGTCACCGTGGCCGAGAGGAACGCCTTGACCGACCGGGGGCGCGTCGGGGAGGCCTCGTAGCGCAGCCAGGTCTCCTGGACCGCGTCCTCCGCCTCGCCCACCCGGCCGAGTATCCGGTAGGCGATCGAGAACAGCAGCGGCCGTAGCTCCTGGAACTCCTCGGTACTGCTCATCGCGGTTCCCCCTCCGTGCTCGCCGGTGGCCATGACCCTGGCCGTACGCCCTGGGGACGAGACGGCGGTCCCGTCTGTGACATGCGCGGGGACGCACGCGCGTAGACCCACCCGTGCACACCGCGCCGTACATGCGACGGCGCCCCCTGCCTGTGCGGGTCAGGGGGCGCCGTACGTGGGTGGGCCGTCGTCACTTCACCGGCTCGGGCTCCGGCTCGTTCTGCGAGTCGGCGGTGCCGGCGGGGGGCTCGTCGTCGGGGACCGGGGTCCGGACGGAGTCCAGCAGGAGCTGGGCGACGTCCACGACCTGGATCGACTCCTTGGCCTTGCCGTCGTTCTTCTTGCCGTTGACCGAGTCGGTGAGCATGACCAGGCAGAACGGGCAGGCGGTGGAGACGATGTCGGGGTTGAGGGAGAGGGCCTCGTCGACGCGCTCGTTGTTGATGCGCTTGCCGATCCGCTCCTCCATCCACATCCGCGCGCCGCCGGCGCCGCAGCAGAAGCCGCGCTCCTTGTGGCGGTGCATCTCCTCGTTCCTGAGGCCCGGGACCTTGCCGATGATCTCGCGCGGCGGCGTGTAGATCTTGTTGTGGCGGCCCAGGTAGCAGGGATCGTGGTAGGTGATGATGCCCTCGACCGGGGTGACCGGAACCAGCTTGCCCTCGTCGACCAGGTGCTGGAGCAGCTGGGTGTGGTGGATGACCTCGTAGTCGCCGCCGAGCTGCGGGTACTCGTTGCCGAGCGTGTTCAGGCAGTGCGGGCAGGTCGCGACGATCTTCTTCACGGACTTGGGCTTCCTGGTGCCCTCGTCCTCGTCGTCCTCGCCGAACGCCATGTTCAGCGCGGCGACGTTCTCCATGCCGAGCTCCTGGAAGAGGGGCTCGTTGCCGAGGCGGCGGGCGGAGTCACCGGTGCACTTCTCGTCGCCGCCCATGATCGCGAACTTGACGCCCGCGATGTGCAGCAGTTCGGCGAAGGCCTTGGTGGTCTTCTTCGCGCGGTCCTCCAGGGCGCCGGCGCAGCCGACCCAGTACAGGTACTCGACCTCGGTGAGGTCCTCGATGTCCCTGCCGACGACCGGGACCTCGAAGTCGACCTCCTTGGTCCACTCCAGGCGCTGCTTCTTCGCCAGGCCCCAGGGGTTGCCCTTCTTCTCCAGGTTCTTGAGCATCGTGCCCGCCTCGGACGGGAACGCGGACTCGATCATCACCTGGTAGCGGCGCATGTCGACGATGTGGTCGACGTGCTCGATGTCCACCGGGCACTGCTCGACGCAGGCGCCGCAGGTGGTGCAGGACCACAGCACGTCCGGGTCGATGACGCCGTTCTCCTCGGCGGTGCCGATCAGCGGGCGCTCGGCCTCGGCCAGCGCGGCGGCGGGGACGTCCTTGAGCTGCTCCTCGGAGGCCTTCTCCGTGCCCTCCATGGTCTTGCCGCCGCCGGCCAGCAGATAGGGCGCCTTGGCGTGGGCGTGGTCCCGCAGGGACATGATGAGCAGCTTCGGGGAGAGCGGCTTGCCGGTGTTCCAGGCGGGGCACTGCGACTGGCAGCGGCCGCACTCGGTGCAGGTGGAGAAGTCCAGCAGGCCCTTCCAGGAGAACTGCTCGACCTGGGAGACGCCGAACACGTCGTCGTCACCGGGGTCGGTGAAGTCGATCGGCTTGCCGCCCGACGTCATCGGCAGCAGGCCGCCCAGCGAGGTCTCACCGTTCGCGTTCCGCTTGAACCAGATGTTCGGGAACGCCAGGAACCGGTGCCACGCCACACCCATGTCGGTCTTGAGCGCGACCACGATCATCCAGATGAAGGAGGTGGCGATCTTCAGGCCGGCGAAGAAGTAGGTGAGGTTCTGGAGCGTGGAGACGTCCATGCCGCGGAACCAGGCGACGACCGGGTACGAGATGAAGAACGAGGCCTCGTAGCCGTCGACGTGGTGCTGGGCGCCCTCCAGGGCGTGCAGCGTGAAGATGCAGACGCCGACGATGAGGATGACGGTCTCGACGAAGTACGCCTGGCCGAAGTTGGATCCGGCGAACCGGGACTTGCGGCCGGGCCTGCTCGGCTTGCTCAGCTGCCGGACGGCGATCAGGACGAGGATGCCCAGCACGGTCATCGTGCCGATGAACTCGACGAAGACGTTGTACGGCGCCCAGTCGCCGATGACCGGCAGGATCCAGTCGGCCTGGAACAGCTGCCCGATGGCGTTGACGATCGTCAGCAGCAGGGTGAAGAAGCCCACCGCCACGAACCAGTGCGCCACCCCGACGATGCCCCAGCGGTTCATGCGGGTGTGGCCGAGGAACTCCTTGGCCACGGTGATGGTGCGCTGTGTGGGATCGTTGGTCCTCGTGCCGGCCGGGACCGGCTGGCCCAGCCGCATGAAGTTGAAGATCTGCAGGAGGGCGCGGCCGAACAGTGCCGCGCCGACCACGATCAGGACCAGCGACACGATGATCGCGGCGAGTTGCATTGGGGCTCCTGGGGCGGCCTCGATATTGAACCGAGCGACATTACTAAGCGGTAACTTATGCAGTCCGTCTGAGACTACCCTCATCTTCCTTCCGGATGCAGCGGCCCGCGGGGTGATCTGGGTCGCTGAGGGTCGCCTTTCCTGCGCCGATCGGGCCCGCGAGCGGTCCACGCACGGCCCACGCGCGCGCGGCCACGCGTGGACCCCGAGTGGGCCATACGTACGACTGGCGTAGCCGGCAGGCAATCCGATCGTGTTATTCATACCGAATTGCTACATTCGCCCCTACCTTAGAGCCGTGCTCTACGGGATCGCAGCCGCAACCGCCGCCCTCCTCCTCGCCGCCGTGCTGGCGGCGCTGCTCAGGGTGCCCGCGCTGCGGCTGGGCATCCTCGACCGGCGCCGACAGCGGCCCCTGCCGGTGCTCGGTGGGCTCTCCGTGGTGATCGTCACCTGCCTGGTCGCCTGGGTGGGGGAGTGGACCCGCGTCGCGCCCCTCGGGGACGGGGTCGGCAGGCTGCTGGTCGCCGCCGCCGCGCTCGCCGCGCTGGGGCTGGTCGCGGACGTGTGGCGGCTTCGCGCGCGCGTGTTCGTCGCCGGTACGGTCGTCGCCGCGGCCTGTGTGGTGCCGTACGACGAGACGGGGGTGCTGGGCGGGGCCGCGGCCGTGGCCTGGATCGTGCTCTCCGCCCTCGCCTTCAGGGGGCTCGACCACGCCGACGGGTTGGCCGGGACGGTCGGGGTGATCACCGCGTTCGGGGCGGGCGCCTGCGCGGCCGCCGAGGTGATGGACGGGCTCGCCGTGCTGCTGAGCGTGTTCGCCGCCGCCCTCACCGGGTTCCTGATGCATAACTGGCACCCCGCGCGGGTCGGCCTCGGCGCCTGCGGGTCGCTGTTCACCGGTTTCCTGCTGTCGTCGTCCGTGGTCTTCACGCGCGCGGGGTACGCGATCGGGCCGAGCGCGGCGGTGGTGTTCTGCCTCGGCGCGGTCGCCGCCGCCGACGCCGCCCTGGTGGTCCTGGCCCGGACGGCGGCCCGGCATCCGCTGCTGAGGCGGCGGCCGGACCATCTCGCGCACCGGCTGCGCCGACTGGGGCTCACCCCGCAGGCGTCCGTCGTGCTGCTGGGCGCCGCGTCCTTCGCCTCGGTGGTCGTGGGGGTGCTCGTGCACTCCGGATGGACCGGGAGCGAGGCCGCGCTGTGGGTGGGGGGAGGGGCGCTACTGGTGGTGCTCGCCCTCTTCCGGCTCCCGGTTCAACCACCCCGGCGAGCGGCATCCCCGCAGGTCACGGGGCAGTTGCGTGTAAGGAACGGATAAGACTTGAGTCCGGTTGGCTCAGGTCTGTTGACCCATGGCGTCCGCTCGTGCACACTTGAGTCTGTTCCACTCAAGTCAGCTGGAGGAATCAACCATGGCACGTGCGGTCGGCATCGACCTGGGCACGACTAACTCCGTCGTCAGCGTTCTGGAGGGCGGCGAGCCCACCGTCATCACCAACGCCGAGGGTGCCAGGACCACGCCGTCCGTCGTCGCCTTCGCGAAGAACGGTGAGGTGCTCGTCGGCGAGGTCGCCAAGCGCCAGGCGGTCACGAACGTGGACCGGACCATCCGCTCGGTGAAGCGCCACATGGGCACCGACTGGAAGATCCAGCTGGACGGGAAGGACTTCAACCCCCAGCAGATCTCCGCGTTCATCCTGCAGAAGCTGAAGCGGGACGCCGAGTCCTACCTGGGCGAGAAGGTGACCGACGCGGTCATCACCGTCCCGGCGTACTTCAACGACTCCGAGCGTCAGGCGACCAAGGAGGCCGGCGAGATCGCCGGTCTGAACGTCCTGCGTATCGTGAACGAGCCCACCGCGGCGGCGCTCGCGTACGGCCTCGACAAGGACGACCAGACGATCCTCGTCTTCGACCTCGGTGGCGGCACGTTCGACGTGTCCCTGCTGGAGATCGGCGACGGCGTCGTCGAGGTGAAGGCCACCAACGGTGACAACCACCTCGGTGGTGACGACTGGGACCAGCGCGTCGTCGACTACCTGGTCAAGCAGTTCCAGTCCGGTCACGGCGTGGACCTGTCCAAGGACAAGATGGCCCTCCAGCGCCTCCGCGAGGCCGCCGAGAAGGCCAAGATCGAGCTGTCCTCGTCCACCGAGACCTCGATCAACCTGCCGTACATCACCGCGTCCGCCGAGGGCCCGCTGCACCTGGACGAGAAGCTCACCCGAGCCCAGTTCCAGCAGCTGACGGCCGACCTGCTGGAGCGCTGCAAGACGCCGTTCCACAACGTCATCAAGGACGCCGGCATCCAGCTCGGCGAGATCGACCACGTCGTCCTCGTCGGCGGCTCCACCCGTATGCCCGCCGTCGCCGAGCTCGTCAAGGAGCTGACCGGCGGCAACGAGGCCAACAAGGGCGTCAACCCGGACGAGGTCGTCGCCATCGGCGCCGCGCTCCAGGCCGGTGTCCTCAAGGGTGAGGTCAAGGACGTCCTGCTGCTCGACGTCACCCCGCTGTCCCTCGGTATCGAGACCAAGGGCGGCATCATGACCAAGCTGATCGAGCGCAACACCACGATCCCGACCAAGCGGTCCGAGATCTTCACGACGGCCGAGGACAACCAGCCGTCCGTGCAGATCCAGGTCTACCAGGGTGAGCGCGAGATCGCGGCGTACAACAAGAAGCTCGGCATGTTCGAGCTGACCGGTCTGCCGCCGGCCCCGCGTGGCGTCCCGCAGATCGAGGTCGCCTTCGACATCGACGCCAACGGCATCATGCACGTGACCGCCAAGGACCTGGGCACGGGCAAGGAGCAGAAGATGACCGTCACCGGCGGCTCCTCGCTGCCGAAGGACGAGGTCGACCGGATGCGCCAGGAGGCCGAGAAGTACGCGGAGGAGGACCACGCCCGCCGCGAGGCCGCCGAGACCCGCAACCAGGGCGAGCAGCTCGTCTACCAGACCGAGAAGTTCCTCAAGGACAACGAGGACAAGGTCCCCGGTGAGATCAAGACCGAGGTCGAGGCCGCGGTCGGCGAGCTGAAGGAAGCCCTCAAGGGCGAGGACACCGCCGGGATCCGCACGGCCACCGAGAAGGTCGCCGCCGTCTCGCAGAAGCTGGGCCAGGCCATGTACGCCGACGCCCAGGGCGCGCAGGCCGCGGGCGGTGCCGGTGAGGCCGGTGCCGGCGAGGCCAAGGCCGACGACGACGTCGTCGACGCCGAGATCGTGGACGACGAGCGCAAGGACGGTGCCGCGTGACGGAGGAGACCCCGGGCTTCGAGGAGAAGCCCGACGTCCCCTCCGGCGCGACCCCCGAAGACGCCGAGCCGAAGGCCGCTCCCGAGGAGGGGGCGGCCCCGGCCGGGGACGTAAACGCAGACGCGGGTCTGGTGGCCCAGCTGGACCAGGTGCGTACGGCGCTCGGCGAGCGCACTGCGGACCTCCAGCGCCTCCAGGCCGAGTACGCCAACTACCGCCGCCGTGTCGAGCGTGACCGGGTCGCGGTCAAGGAGATCGCCATCGCGAACCTCCTGACCGAACTCCTGCCCGTGCTCGACGACATCGGCCGCGCGCGGGAACACGGCGAACTGGTGGGCGGTTTCAAGTCCGTCGCCGAGTCGCTGGAGACCGTCGCGGCCAAGATGGGCCTTCAGCAGTTCGGCAAGGAGGGCGAGCCCTTCGACCCGACGATCCACGAGGCCCTGATGCACTCCTACGCGCCGGACGTCACCGAGACGACCTGCGTGGCGATCCTGCAGCCCGGGTACCGCATCGGCGAGCGCACCATCCGCCCCGCGCGGGTGGCCGTGGCCGAACCGCAGCCCGGCGCGCAGACCGTGAAGGCCGAGGACGCCGAGGAGAACACCGAGGCGGCCAAGGCCGACGACAAGGAGAACGGTGGCCCGGAGGAGGGCTGACGTAATCACCAGCGAGGCAGGAGAGGAGGGACGTCGAGGATGAGTACCAAGGACTTCATCGAGAAGGACTACTACAAGGTTCTCGGCGTCCCCAAGGACGCCACCGAGGCCGAGATCAAGAAGGCGTACCGGAAGCTCGCCCGCGAGTTCCACCCGGACGCCAACAAGGGCAACGTCAAGGCCGAGGAGCGCTTCAAGGAGATCTCCGAGGCGAACGACGTGCTCGGTGACCCCAAGAAGCGCAAGGAGTACGACGAGGCACGCGCCCTGTTCGGCAACGGCGGCTTCCGCCCCGGGCCGGGCGCCGGCGGCGGCTCCTTCAACTTCGACCTGGGCGACCTCTTCGGGGGCGCGGGCGGCGGCGCGCAGAGCGGCGGCTTCGGCGGCGGCATCGGCGACGTCTTCGGGGGTCTGTTCAACCGCGGTGGCGCGGGGACGACACGCACCCAGCCGCGGCGCGGCCAGGACATCGACACCGAGGTCACCCTCAGCTTCACCGAGGCGATCGAGGGGGCGACGGTCCCGCTGCGGATGACGTCTCAGCAGCCCTGCAAGGCCTGTTCCGGCACCGGCGACAAGAACGGCACACCGCGCGTGTGCCCGACCTGTGTCGGCACCGGGCAGGTCGCCCGGGGCTCGGGCGGTGGCTTCTCGCTCACCGACCCCTGTCCGGACTGCAAGGGCCGCGGGCTGATCGCCGAGCACCCCTGTATGGAGTGCAAGGGCAGTGGCCGTGCCAAGTCCTCCCGCACGATGCAGGTCCGCATCCCGGCCGGCGTCACCGACGGGCAGCGCATCCGGCTGCGCGGCAAGGGCGCTCCCGGCGAGCGGGGCGGACCGGCGGGCGATCTGTACGTGGCGGTGCACGTCGGCGAGCACCCGGTGTTCGGGCGCAAGGGCGACAACCTCACCGTCACCGTGCCCGTCACGTTCACCGAGGCGGCCCTCGGCGGCGAGGTGCGGGTACCGACCCTGGGCGGACCCCCCGTCACCCTGAAACTGCCACCCGGCACCCCCAACGGCCGTACGATGCGGGCGCGGGGCAAGGGTGCGGTCCGCAAGGACGGCACGCGTGGCGATCTGCTGGTCACCGTCGAGGTGAGTGTTCCGGGTGACCTGTCGGGGAAGGCTCGTGACGCGCTGGAGGCGTATCGCGAGGCGACCGCGGGCGAGGACCCGCGGGCGGAGCTGTTCGAGGCCGCGAAGGGAGCCTGAGAGTGATGGACGGCCGTCGGCGTAATCCGTATGAACTGACCGAGGAGACCCCGGTCTACGTCATCTCGGTGGCGGCCCAGCTGTCCGGACTCCACCCGCAGACGCTGCGCCAGTACGACCGCCTGGGCCTGGTCTCCCCCGACCGCACCCCCGGCCGGGGCCGGCGCTACTCGGCCCGTGACATCGAACTGCTCCGCCAGGTGCAGCAGTTGTCACAGGACGAGGGCATCAACCTGGCCGGCATCAAGCGGATCATCGAACTGGAGAACCAGGTCGCCGCCCTGCAGTCCCGCATGGCGGAGATGCAGGCGGCGCTGGACGGCGCGGCGACCGCGATGCGCCAGCGCGAGGCCGCCGTCCACGCCTCCTACCGCCGGGACCTGGTCCCCTACCAGGAGGTCCAGCAGACCAGCGCGCTGGTGGTGTGGCGGCCCAAGCGGCAGCACGCGGACTGACCTCCGCCGGGGTCTCGGAACAGCGTGGGAAGGGCCCGCGGGCGTCAGCGTCCGCGGGCCCTTCCCTGTCCCGTTCTTTGCCCATCCGGTGGACTTCCTTTACGTGGAGGGTCCGTAAAGAGTGCTTGCAGGTGATTCCGCGCAATCTTCACAGGCGCAGCTGAGCGTGGTGTTGCGGACTCGTTAAGTGATTCCGCTTGACGCCGGGTGTGGCCTGCGCGTTGTCTTTTCAGACACCTGGGTCGTATTGCAGCACCCACGTCCGGAACGCACCTGAAGTGAGCCCTCGAATGCGTCGTATCGCCATATCCGTGGCCGCGTCCACGATGACCCTTTCGCTCGCCGGCTGCGGCGTGCTGAACGCGACGGGGGACAGCGCGAGCGCGAGCCCGAGCAAGGGCAACGACATCACCGTGGGCCTGTTGCTCCCGGAGAAGGCCAACTCCCGCTACGGCAAGTTCGACTACCCCATCATCAGGGACAAGGTGGCCGAACTCACCCGGAAGCACGGCAAGGTCGAGTACGCCAACGCCGACGCCAGCGCCACCCGGCAGGCCGATCAGCTGCAGCAGATGATCGCCGACAAGGTCGACGTCATCCTGCTCGACGCCGTCGACGCGCACGCCGTCGTCGACGGGGTGAAGAAGGCGAAGGACGCGGGCATCCCGGTCATCGCCTACGACCGCCTCGCCGAGGGTCCGATCGACGCCTACATCTCCTTCGACAACGAGCTCGTCGGCGAGGTGCAGGCCCGTTCCCTGCTGGCGGCGCTGGGGTCGCAGGCGGGCACCTCCAACAAGATCGTCATGATGAACGGCTCGCTCACCGACCCGAACGCCAAGCAGTTCAAGCAGGGTGCCCTGTCCGAGCTGACCGGCAAGGTGACGATCGCCGACTCCTACGACACCAAGGACTGGAAGCCGGAGAACGCCCAGGCCAACATGGCCAAGGCGATCGCCAAGATCGGCAAGGGCAACATCGCCGGCGTCTACGCCGCCAACGACGGGATGGCGGGGGGCGTCATCAAGGCCCTGGAGGCGGCCGGCGTCACCCACATGCCCCCGATCACCGGCCAGGACGCCGAACTCGACGCGGTCCAGCGGGTGGTGACAGGCGAGCAGTACATGAGCGTGTACAAGTCCTACCCGGACGAGGCCGAGGCCGCCGCGCAGATGGCCGTCGCCAAGATCCAGGGCAAGGACATCCAGTTCGACGCCCTCACCCAGGACAAGGTCGACAGCCCCACCACCAAGAACATCCCGTCCAAGCTGGTCCAGGTGAGCGCCCTGACCAAGGACAGCATCAAGGACACGGTCATCGAGGACGGCATCTACACCGTCGCCGACATCTGCACCGCCAAGTACAAGGCGGCCTGCGCGGCGATTGGCCTGAAGTGATCCGATGCCGGCGGGCTCCCCGGGTCTCGCCGACGTCCGAGGCCCTGGCGGAAACCGGTCGGAACAGGGGTTTACGGCGACCCTTGTGAGGAGAGCCGTGTTGCGGACCCGGTCGGCGCCGCGCATAGTTGCGCTGCGGAAGTGGCAGCACACCGGGGGTGGAATGGGCGATGGCCGGGCACGGGGCGGAGGAACACCCTCACGGTGCCGACCGGCTGTGCGGGGCCGGGGACCGTGTCTATTCCCGCGCCGTACGCCGGGGGCGGGTGCCGCGCACGGACGCCGAACCGGTGCCCTGTCTGCTGGAACTGGCCCTGCTGCACCCGGATCCCGACGACATGGACTGGCTGGTGCCGACCTCCCCGCAGGAGGTCATGACCAGGCTGCTGCGCGGGGTCTACGACGAGGTCAGCGAGAGCCAGCGGCGGGTGGGCTCGGCGGTGGCCGCGTTCGAGTGGTACGCGGACCTGGGCCGGCAGCTCAACGCGCTGGCGGCACCGGCCGAGGGCAGTGCCATCCGGGTGCTGGACGGGCTCCCCCGCATCCAGGCCGCGATGGACGAGGCGACCGAGGCGTGCACCACCGAGGTGCTCACCGTGCAGCCCGGCGGCATCCGGCGTGAGGCCGAGCTGACCGAGGGGCTGCACCGGGCGCTGGCGCTGCGTGGCCGGGGCGTGCGGATGCGCGACCTGTACACGCATGTGGCCCGGCACGGGCAGGGGTTGCTCAACTATCTGGAGCTGATGGGCGACACGGTCGAGGCGCGCACCCTGGACGAGGTGATCGACCGGCTCATCCTCTTCGACCGCACGGTGGCCTTCATCCCCGCCAACACCGACCGTACGGTGGCCCTGGAGCTGCGCCACCCGGCGCTCGTGGAGTACCTGGTGACGGTCTTCGAGCGGCTGTGGCGGCTGGCGATCCCGCTCACCGCCGCGCTGCCCGACACCGGGATCGAGGGCATCTCGCACCGTGAGCAGTCCATCGCCGCGCTGCTCGCGGAGGGCCACCAGGACGCGGTGATCGCCGAGCGGCTGGGCATCAGCGTGCGCACCTGCCGGGCGCACATCGCCCGGCTGTCGGAGACGCTGGGCGCCGCGAGCCGCACCCAGCTGGGTGTACGCATCGCCCAGGTGGGCCTGGACGGCCACCGCCCGAGTCGCCCGGCCGGCGCCCTCACCGCCCCCGACAAGGACGCCCCGACCGCCCTGTGAGGCCGGGCCCTAGGCCGGGTCGGTCGGTGGGAGGGCGGTGGTCTTGTCCAGGAGCCCCGACTGCGCGATGAGATAGCCGAGCTGGGCGCGGCTGCCGCTGCCCAGGGCCTGGGCGAGCTTGGCGATATGGGCGCGGCAGGTGCGCACGTTCATGCCCAGCCGGCGGGCGATGGCCTCGTCGACATGGCCCTCCACCAGCAGCTTGGCGATGGAGTGCTGGATGTCCGTGATGCCGTCGGCGGCCGTCTCGTAGGGGGTGCCGGCGCTCAGCGGGACCGCCCGGCTCCACATGAACTCGAAGACCTTGACCAGGTAGCGGACCAGTCCGGGGTGGCGCAGCTCCAGGGCGACCTGGCGGTCGTCGCGTATGGGGATGAAGGCGACCGTCTCGTCGCAGATGATGAGGCGCTCGACGAGTTCGTCGATGGTGCGGTACTCGGCCTTGCCGTTGGCGAACTGGTCGACGTACGCCAGCCGTTCGGGGCTGTACCTGGCGGTGTGCTGGTAGAGGGTCCGGATCCGGACACCGCGTTCGATCAGTGGTTTGTCGCGCTCCAGGGCCGCTACGAGCCGGCGTTCCGGGTGGCGGTGGCTCGGCTGGACCGTGAGCATCTCGCTCTGGCACTGTGCGGTCGCCAGGTCGAGCGCGGTGTTGATGCGGTCGAGACCCTCCAGCACCGTGATGGAATGCGTGGAGGTGGTCGCCTGGGCGCTCAGCGCCATGAAGGGCTCGAAGACACCGGCGAGTTCTATGGACAGCTGCCGGCGTTCGGTGATCTCGCGTTCCAGGGGGCCCAGCCGCTGGGCGAGGGCGACCGTCGGGGGAACCGGGCGGAGCCAGTTGGCGTCGTCGGGATCGGGCTGGAGCAGGCCGAACTCCATCAGGCACGGGGCGGATTCCGCGTCCGCGCGTGCGATGCGTCCCGTGCGCAGTGCGTTCGCGTAGAGACGTCCACCTGCCTCGCACATCTCCGTCACCGCATGGGGATGTCCCGCTTTGGTCTGGTCTGACACTAAGTCTCCACCCCCCAGGGTCCTGAACATGCAGGAACATGATGCACTGATTGTGTGGTCATGACGTGCCTGAATGAGCCATCGTCTTATCCGACGGGGGAAGAGGGGACCTTCAAGTGAGGACGAAGCCGACTATGCGTAAGAGAATGCTTCGCTCGGTGCTTGTCGCCGCCTTCTCCGCCGTTGTGGCCTTCGGAATGCTGAACGGCCTCTCCAATGCGAAGGGCGACAGCCGGGCGGACAGTGCCTGGTCGTTGACGGCGACCACTGGGGTTGTGAGTGGTGACAGCTCTGTCGGTACGGACGACAGCGCCTGGAGTTGACGTGACCACTCCACCAGACGACCGATCCTTCCGGCGTGAGATGGCCACCGCCTATCGCTCGGGGTGGCACTTCATCGACCTGGTCACCGCCATCCCCCACAGCGGTGACTCGTTGATGGTGACCGTCTTCGGTGAGCCCGTCGTCGTCACCCGCGACGACGACGAGGACCTCCGGGCCTATCGGTGCCTGCGCAAACCGCGCGGCGCACCGCAACCGGTACGGTGCGCCATCCGGTACGGAATGATCTTTGTGAACCTGGACCAGCGGGACCACCGGCTGACCGAGCCGGCGGATCCCGATCTGACGACCATCTCGGCCACCCCCCGCAGTGCCTGACGCGATTCCCCCGTCGTAAAAGATCGCTCAGGCGCTTCCCCCCGCAGCGGCGTCACCGTGACCTGAACACGGTGACGCCGCTGCAGTTTTCAGGGGACATTTCGCGCTATCGACGGGTTCCACGGTGTCTGAAACCGTTCACCCGTGCCCCAGCGCCCGGTCGACCTCGATCTCGATCACCACCCGGGACGGATTCGGTCGCGGTGTGCGCTCGTAGCGCTCGGCGTAGCGCCGCTCCGCCTCCGCGACCCGCTCCGGTTCCGTGCGTACCCGCGCCCGCCCCTCCAGCGTGGCCCAGCGCCGGCCGTCCAGCTGGCACACCGCGACCCGGGCGCCGTCGGGGCCGGCCGCGCGCACATGGGCGGCCTTCGCGGACGTGCTGCTCGTGATCACCCGGGCCAGCCGCGTCCCGGGGTCGTAGGTCACCCCGACCGGTACCACGTGCGGAGTGCCGTCGCGCCGCAGCGTGGTCAGCGTGCACAGATGCCGCTCGCGCCAGAACGCGAGGAAGGGCTCGTCCGGGGCGGCCGGGTCTACGGAGTGCTTCACCATGCCCGCAACCTAGCCCGAAAGCCGGCGTCCCGGCCTTGACCCTTACCTTGAGTGGAATAGACTCAACTTTGTGTACGCTGGTGTAGTCAGCAGTGGACAGAGGCCGAGGAGGAGAACGGACACGTGGACGCCGAGCTGACCAACAGGAGCCGGGACGCGATCAACGCGGCAAGCAACCGGGCCGTGACCGAGGGGCACCCGGACCTCACCCCCGCCCACCTGCTGCTGGCTCTCCTCCAGGGGCAGGACAACGAGAACATCACCGACCTGCTCGCGGCCGTCGGCGCCGACCAGGCCGCCGTGCGCGCGGGCGCCCAGCGGATCCTGGCCGGGCTGCCCAGCGTGACCGGCTCCACCGTGGCGCCCCCGCAGCCCAGCCGCGAGATGCTGGCCGTGATCGCCGACGCCGGCGAGCGCGCGAGCGACCTCGGGGACGAGTACCTGTCCACGGAACACCTGCTGATCGGCCTCGCCGCGAAGGGCGGCGCGGCCGGCGAGGTGCTCGGGGAACAGGGCGCCGACGCCAAGACACTGCTGGAGGCCTTTCGCAAGGCCAGGGGAGGACGCCGCGTGACCACCGCCGATCCCGAGGGTCAGTACAAGGCCCTGGAGAAGTTCGGCACCGACTTCACCGCCGCCGCCCGCGCGGGCCGCCTGGACCCCGTCATCGGGCGGGACCAGGAGATCCGGCGGGTCGTGCAGGTGCTCAGTCGCCGCACCAAGAACAACCCCGTGCTGATCGGCGAGCCCGGCGTCGGCAAGACCGCCGTCGTCGAGGGGCTCGCCCAGCGGATCGTCAAGGGTGACGTGCCCGAGTCGCTGAAGGACAAGCGGCTGGTGTCCCTCGACCTCGGTGCGATGGTGGCCGGTGCCAAGTACCGCGGCGAGTTCGAGGAGCGGCTGAAGTCCGTGCTCGCCGAGATCAAGGACTCCGACGGGCAGATCATCACCTTCATCGACGAGCTGCACACGGTCGTGGGCGCGGGCGCCGGCGGGGACTCGGCCATGGACGCGGGCAACATGCTCAAGCCGATGCTGGCCCGCGGCGAACTGCGCATGGTCGGCGCGACCACGCTGGACGAGTACCGCGAGCGGATCGAGAAGGACCCGGCCCTGGAGCGCCGCTTCCAGCAGGTGCTGGTCGCCGAGCCGACCGTCGAGGACTCCATCGCGATCCTGCGCGGTCTCAAGGGCCGCTACGAGGCGCACCACAAGGTGCAGATCGCCGACAGCGCGCTGGTGGCCGCGGCCACCCTCTCCGACCGGTACATCACCTCCCGCTTCCTGCCGGACAAGGCCATCGACCTGGTCGACGAGGCCGCCTCCCGGCTGCGCATGGAGATCGACTCCTCGCCGCTGGAGATCGACGAACTCCAGCGTTCGGTCGACCGGCTGAAGATGGAGGAGCTGGCGATCGGCAAGGAGACCGACCCGGCCTCCCGCGAACGCCTGGAGCGGCTGCGCCGCGACCTCGCCGACAAGGAGGAGGAGCTGCGCGGCCTGACCGCCCGCTGGGAGAAGGAGAAGCAGTCCCTCAACCGGGTCGGTGAACTGAAGGAGCGGCTGGACGACCTGCGCGGCCAGGCCGAACGGGCCCAGCGCGACGGTGACTTCGACTCCGCCTCCAAGCTGCTCTACGGCGAGATCCCCGAGCTGGAGAAGGAGCTGGAGGCGGCTTCCCAGGCCGAGGAGGAGGTCGCCAAGGACACCATGGTCAAGGAGGAGGTCGGCTCCGACGACATCGCCGACGTCGTCGCCGCCTGGACCGGTATCCCGGCCGGCCGCCTGATGGAGGGCGAGACGCAGAAGCTGCTGCGCATGGAGGACGAGCTGGGCCGCCGGCTCATCGGCCAGGGCGAGGCCGTGCGGGCGGTCAGCGACGCCGTGCGGCGCTCCCGGGCCGGCATCGCCGACCCCGACCGTCCGACCGGATCGTTCCTGTTCCTCGGTCCGACGGGCGTCGGCAAGACCGAACTGGCCAAGGCGCTCGCCGACTTCCTCTTCGACGACGAGCGGGCCATGGTCCGCATCGACATGTCGGAGTACGGCGAGAAGCACAGCGTGGCCCGGCTGGTCGGCGCCCCGCCCGGCTACATCGGCTACGAGGAGGGCGGCCAGCTGACCGAGGCCGTGCGGCGGCGCCCGTACAGCGTGGTGCTGCTGGACGAGGTGGAGAAGGCCCACCCCGAGGTCTTCGACATTCTGCTCCAGGTGCTGGACGACGGGCGCCTGACGGACGGCCAGGGCCGCACCGTCGACTTCCGCAACACCATCCTGGTGCTCACCTCCAACCTGGGCAGCCAGTTCCTGATCGACCCGGTCACGAGCGAGGCGGAGAAGAAGGAGCAGGTCCTGGAGGTCGTGCGGACCTCCTTCAAGCCGGAGTTCCTCAACCGGCTCGACGACCTCGTGGTCTTCTCCGCGCTGACCAAGCCCGAGCTGGAGCGGATCGCGAAGCTCCAGATCGACCGGCTCGCCAAGCGGCTTGCCGAGCGGCGCCTCACCCTGGAGGTCACCCCGAAGGCGCTGGCCTGGCTCGCCGAGGAGGGCCTGGACCCGGCCTACGGCGCCCGCCCGCTGCGCCGCCTGGTGCAGACCGCCATCGGCGATCGCCTCGCCCGCGAGATCCTGTCCGGCGAGATCAAGGACGGCGACACGGTCCGTGTCGACCGCTCCGAGGAGGGCCTGCTGGTGGGCCCGACGACCGCCAAGACGCTGTAACCGCACGACGCGCCGCCCGCGGCCCCCGTTCCGGTCCCCGGACGGGGGCCGCGAGGGCGTGGAAGCGGGTCCCCCCGGTGCCCCGGCGCGTCGGATCCCCACCCGTCCAGCCGGATCGTGTCAGCCCATGGCTGACAGGCCCCGTCAGGGCTTGCCACCCCCCTCCCCGCATGGGGGAGGATGGCGGGATCCGTACGAAGGGAAAATCACGGTGACCATCGACCCGTCCTCGATTCCGAATTTCGGGGGCCAGCCCGAACCGCAGCCGCAAGGACCGGCGGGCCCCGTCGTCCCGGATCAGGACCTCGTGAAGCAGCTCCTCGACCAGATGGAGCTGAAGTACGTCGTCGACGAGGAGGGTGACCTCGCGGCGCCGTGGGAGCAGTTCCGCACGTACTTCATGTTCCGCGGGGAGGCCGAGCAGGCCGTCTTCTCGGTGCGGACCTTCTACGACCGCCCCCACCAGATCGACGAGAAGACCCAGCTGCTGGAGTCCGTCGACGACTGGAACCGCCGCACGCTGTGGCCCAAGGTGTACACCCACACCCACGACGACGGCACCGTCCGGCTGATCGGCGAGGCCCAGATGCTGATCGGCACGGGCGTCGACATCAACCACTTCGTCTCCTCCACGGTCAGCTGGGTGCGGGCCGCGATCGAGTTCGACAAGTGGCTCGTCGAGCAGCTCGGCCTGGAGCAGGAGGTCGACGAGACGGAGAAGCCCGAGGACGACGGCGAGTAGTCCCGCCCGCCCCTTCCGGGCCCCTCACAGCGGCGCGCTTCCGAACACCACCAGGTACGCGCCGTAGCCGTAGCCGAGCCCGGCCAGGGCCGCGACCACCACGGTCGCGTGCCAGGGCCGGGCTCTCGCCGTGCGCACCAGCGCCCGGGCGAGTGGCAGCAGCAGCGGGAAGGCCGGCAGCAGGAAGCGCGGCTTGGACTCGAAGAAGCCCGACCCGCCGAGCACCACCAGCAGCAGCACCCCGCTGTACACGAGCAGTGGCAGCGGGGCGCGCTCCACCAGCAGCAGCGCGTAGAGCAGCACCCCGACCGCCACGATGACCAGTGCCATCGGGAGGGCGAACCGGCTGCCGTGCAGCAGCGAGCGGTGCAGGAGATCCAGCGCGCCCCGGCCGAGGTCGAAGCGCGAGCCCCAGCGCCGCTGCACCTGGAAATAGCCGTCCAGCGGGCGGCCCGTGCGCCGGCCGACCCACAGCACGTACGCCGTCCAGCCGAGCGGGGCGAGCGCCGCGCCCGTCCACAGCCTGTGGGAAACCCGGCCGCGCCGCCGCCACGCCGCACAGCCGGCCGCGGCCATGACGGCGGCGGCGACCGCGAACCCGTTCGGCCGGGCGAGCCCCGCCAGTGCCGCCAGGGCGCCCGCCCACAGCCAGTTGCCGGCCAGCACCGCGTACAGCGACCAGGCCGCCAGCGCGGTCAGCACCGGCTCGGTGTACGCCATCGACAGCACCACGGAGTGCGGCAGCAGGGCCCACAGCAGCACCAGCGTGACGCCGACCGAGCGCCCGTACAGCCGGGAGCCGACCGCGTGGATCCCGGCGGCGGCGACGGCGGCCGACGTCCACGACACCAGCAGTCCGGCACCGATCCAGCCGAGCGGCGTCAGCGCGACGACCGCCCGCACCAGCGCCGGGTACAGCGGGAAGAACGCCAGATCGCTGACGATCGTGGAGCGCAGGTGCAGGGAGTGGCCGTAGCCGTGCGCGGCGATGCCCAGGTACCAGACCGAGTCCCAGGACCGGCCGAGCAGCATGAGGGGGTCTTTGCCGGCGGCGTGCCCGACGAGGGCGAGTACGGCGGCCCCGGCGAGCCGCACGCCAAGGAAGAGGCCCACGGCGAGGGCGCCCGCGCCGCCGGGGCGGGGCCCGGCGACCTTCCCGGGCGCCGGCTGCGGGGGGACGGCGGGTGGGGCGAGGACGGTGCTGGCGTGAGTCACACCACCGCACCTTGCAAGGGCCCGGCCGCCGACGCGAGCGGCGTTCGGCCGAGTGCCCCACCGTTCACCTGAGGCGAGTACAGCAACCGGGCCACATGGGTCTGGTGCGGCCCGGCCGGACCGGTGACGGCGTCAGAGGGAACGCAGCCGCCGGGCCGCCTCCAGGAGCACCTCCTCGCGCTTGCAGAAGGCGAACCGCACGAAGGGGGCGCCCGCCTCGCGGTCGTCGTAGAAGACCGCGTTGGGGATGGCGACGACGCCCGCCCGCTCCGGCAGGGCACGGCAGAAGGCGAAGCCGTCCTTCTCGCCCAGGGGGCGGATGTCGGTGGTGATGAAGTACGTACCGGCCGGCTTGAAGACCTCGAAGCCCGCCGCGCTCAGCCCCTCGGCGAGGATGTCCCGGCGCCGCAGCATGGACCGGCGGAAGTCCTCGAAGTAGGAATCGGGCAGGGCGAGGGCCTCCGCGACCGCGTACTGGAAGGGGCCCGAGGAGACGTACGTCAGGAACTGCTTCACCGAGCGGACGGCGCTCACCAGCTCCGGCGCGGCCGTCACCCAGCCGACCTTCCAGCCGGTGAAGGAGAAGGTCTTGCCGGCCGAGCCGATGCTCACCGTGCGCTCGCGCATCCCCGGGAACGAGGCCAGCGGCAGATGCCCGGCGTCGTCGAAGACCAGGTGCTCGTAGACCTCGTCCGTCACCACCAGCAGATCCCGCTCCACCGCGAGCTGCGCGATCGCCGCCAGCTCGGGGCGGGTGAGGACCGTACCGGTCGGGTTGTGCGGGGTGTTGACGAGCAGCAGACGGGTGCGGTCGGTGACCGCCGCCCGCAGCTCGTCCAGGTCCAGCCGGAAGCCGCCGTCGCGCGGCCGCAGCGTCACCGGCACCCGCTTGCCGCCCGCCAGCGCGATGCTCGCCGCGTAGGAGTCGTAGTACGGCTCCAGCGCGACGACCTCGTCCCCGGGCTCGACCAGCGCCAGCAGCGAGGCCGCGATCGCCTCCGTCGCGCCCGCCGTGACGAGCACCTCGGTGTCCGGGTCGTACGACAACCCGTACCGGCCCAGCTGGTGCTCGGCGATCGCGGTCCGCAGCTCGGGGATGCCCGGGCCCGGCGGGTACTGGTTGCCGCGCCCGTCGCGCAGCGCCCGTACGGCGGCCTCCCGCACCTCCTCGGGACCGTCGGTGTCGGGAAAGCCCTGGCCCAGGTTGATCGCCCCGGTGGCCACGGCGAGGGCGGACATCTCGGCGAAGATCGTCGTCCCGAACTCGGCGAGGCGACGGTTCAGATACGGGCGCTCGGTGGAGGTCATGCCGGTCATCCTGCGCCCAGACTCCGGAGTTCCTCAACACGGCTTCGCGGATCGAGAGCGCGTGTTCCCGACGCGCCGCCCATCGCGGCGTCAGGAGATCACTGACACCGCTTCACGGCCACGTGGTACACGGTGGTGATCGTGCCGTCCGTCGAGTCCATCTCCAGGAAGCTGGTGGCGCTCGGGCTCGAGGTGCCGGGGTCGACCCGAAGTTCCGTGTCGATGTCGAGGTTGCGCTCCTCCCCGCAGGGCGCGAAGACCAGGGCGGCGACGGGCACGGTGTCGGTCGTCTGCCAGTCGCCGGTGAACCCGCCCTGGAAGTGATGAGTCCTGACGGTGGTGGCGTTGCCCTGGAAGTGGTAGCCGGCCCGCTGGGTCCCGGACGCACCCGGCGCCAGTGACGCGAAGCCGCGGTAGTCCGCGGACACGATCGCGTAGGTGAAGCCACCGGGGACGTGCACGCGCAGGTTGAGCTGACAGTTCTTCCGGAAGTCGGTCGGCGCCGAGCCGGGCCCCACCTTGGCGAGGTAGTTGCTGTAGGTGACGCTGAAGGCGGTGTTGTCAGGGGAGACGGCCACGGCGGCCGTCCCCGGCGGGCAGCCGGTACCGTTGGCCGCCACGCTGTCGATGACGATCCGGTCCGGCGGCGGGGGCGCAGCCGTGCCGGCGCCGAGGGCCGACGAGCCGAACAATGACGTGGCGACACCAGTCGCCGCCAGCGCGCGAAGCAACATGGGCTTCCCTTCCACCGTCCATGGATCCAGGGCGGGCGTCACTGTCCGAGCCCGGCCAACCGGATTTGACGTGGGGATCGCACCACACGGCGCGCGTCCGTTTACGGAACGTGACGCTCCGGTCACTCAATCGGCCTTCGAGCGGGAGGCCTCGTTCACCCATGCGCGGGGACGGAGTGGTGCGCGCCCGGATGCGGCGGCAGAACCCTGTGGAGTTGAACCCTCTGGAGTTCCTCAACTCTGCTTTGCGTCTCGCGGCGGCCGGGCATCTCCCGGTCACCGCGCGAGACGCGGCACCAGACGAGGCGCCCATGGGGGGCCGCCTCGGGGGGAACGAAAGGAGGGTGACGCCATGGAGATCGGCATCATCCTGGCCATGGCCGCGGTCCTGCTCATCGCGGCGGCGACGGGCCGGTCCCGCCGCAACCGGTCCGTCAAGGTGTCACTCGGCAAGGGCGGCCGCGGCCGGCCGCATCGCTCGTCGTCCTCTTCGTCGTCCTCCTCGTCCGGCAGCGGAACCAGCTGGTGGGTCATGGGCGGCGCGGCCGACTCCGGCTCGTCCTCGGGCGGACACGGGGGCCACGGCGGGCACAGCGGCGGTCACCACTCCTGCGGGGGTCACTCCTGCGGCGGGGGTTCGTCCTGCGGCGGCGGTTCGTCGTGCGGCGGCGGCGGGGGCGGCTGCGGCGGGGGCAGCTGAGACAAGGGGGCGGCCGAGGCCGTCCGGCCGCCCGCGCGCGCCCGTCGGACCCGGCGTCCGGCGGGCGCACGTCTGTCCAATCCCGCGCCTGGGCGTACGCCGTAGTTGAACAGTTGAACTGTGCAGCCCTCTGAGGGATGGAAACCGCACGAAGTTGGGTAAAAACGCTGTGGGGGCGCCTCTGTTCATGATTCCCTCTAAATCGCCAACGCAGCCCCTCGGACGTCCCACAGACTCCCCTCCCGGCCGAGCCGGCTGGGCTGACATGGCCGATCTCCCCCTCATTGCGTGCTAGCGGAGCCGATCCATGCTCACGACCCTGAACACCTCCTACACCGATACACGGGCTGCCGACCTCGCCTGGGCGCTGGGACGCGAGCCGCTGCCCGCACTGGCCACCCTGGACCTCGAACTCGCGGGCAGCAGATTGCAGTTGAGACTGCTCGGCGCGTCCCACCAGGTGCTGCTGGAGGAGGAACGCGGCATCTGTTCGGAAACCGTCGCCTGCATCCCCGGCTCCAGCACCCCGCTCCCGCTGGGCGTCGCCAAGCGGGTCGGCGACTGGGAGTACGAGTTCGCCGCCCGCGTCGAGGTGCTCACCCCCGGCTCGTTCGCGGGGAGAGCCCAGGAACTGCTCGCCCTGGTCTCCGACCATCCGCACGGGCTCGCCGGCGTCTTCCCCGGCAGCCCGCACGCCTTCACGGCGTTGCTCGCCCAGCAGTGCGAGGGCCAGGTGCACTGGCGCACCTGGCACGCCTACCCGCAGGACGGACAGTTGGTGGCCACCCGGACCCGGGTCGGGGCACGGGTGGCGGTGGGGCGGCCGGGCTAGGTCCTGTCTGACAATTCGCGTCGTCGCCCGAAGGGCGGCCGCGCGGCGTCAGGTGCGTGCTCTGGGGGTCCCCCCGGCCGGAGGCTGGGGGAGTGCCGGCCCCAGGCCCTCGTACTGGACGTACTCGGGTCTGGGGCCGGTGCGGCGAGTGGGGGTCCCCCCGGCCGAAGGCTGGGGGAGCGTGCATGGCGTCGCGCGGCAGACGCGAATTGTCAGACAGGGCCTAGGTCCTGTCGTCCGGCCGGCCGCGTCATCAAGGCCGCCCGGACAGCACGTCCAGGGCGAGTTCGGGCGACATAAACCCGCGCCGCGTCGACTGCCGGCATTTCCACACGTGTGGGTGACGAAGCGTACCGAGTGAGTGACGTAACGTCGCAGAGTGATCGAACCGCACGCCCCCGCGCCCCCGGGCGCCCCGCCCTCCTGGACCGGCCCAGCGCGGCTGCCCGTGCGGCCCGGTACCGGGCGGTTCCTGGTCCTGGTGTGCGTCTTCGTCTGCGCGGCCTGCGGGCTGGTGTACGAACTGGAACTCGTCGCCTTCGCCTCGTACCTGATGGGCGACTCCGTCACCCAGGCCTCCGTGGTGCTCTCGGTGATGGTGTTCGCGATGGGCATCGGCTCCCTGGGCGCCAAACGGTTGCGCTGGCACGCGGCCGCCGCTTTCGGCGCGGTCGAGTCGGCCCTCGCGCTGGTCGGCGGCTGCAGCGCCATGGCCCTGTACGCGGTGTTCGCCTGGACCGGCGGCTGGGGCGGGGTGTGGGCCGAGGGCCCGCGCTGCCTCCTGGTCGCCTTCTCCCTCGGCATCGGCCTGCTCATCGGCGCCGAGGTCCCCCTGCTGATGGAGCTGATCCAGCGCATCCGCCGCCAGGACGCCGGCGGCGCGGTGGCCGACCTGTTCGCCGCGGACTACGTCGGCGCCCTCGTCGGCGGACTGGCCTTCCCCTTCCTCCTGCTGCCCTTCCTGGGCCAGTTGACCGGCGCCCTGCTCACCGGGACGGTCAACGTCGTCGCGGGCGGCGCCCTCGTCCTCGGCCTCTTCCGCCGCGACCTCAACCGCCGCGCCCAATGGACCCTGCTCCTCGTCGGCCTCACCGTCCTCGGCGTCCTCGCCTCGGCCGCCGCCCTGGCCGACGACTTCGAACGCGCCGCCCGGCGGGCCGTCTACGGCAAGGACGTCCGGGTGGCCGTGCAGACCGGCGTCCAGGAGATCGTGCTGACCGGCGGCACCGGCGGCAGGCCTCTGGACCTCTTCCTCGACGGCCGTCTGCGCGTCGGCGGCCGCGACGACCACCGCTACCACGAGGCCCTGGTCCAGCCGGCGCTGGCCGACGCCCCCGACGCGCGCGTCCTGGTCCTCGGCGGCGGCGACGGCCTGGCCGCCCGCGAGGCGCTGCGTCAGCCCCGGGTGCGCCACGTCGACGTCGTCGACCTCGACCGCGGTCTGATCCGTCTGGCCCGGCGGGACCCCGGCCTGTCCGCCGCCAACCGCCACGCCTTCGCCGACCCCCGCGTCCACGTCACCGCGGCGGACGCCCTGGGCTGGCTGCGCGGCGCCCCGGCGGCGGCGTACGACGTCGTGATCGCCGATCTGCCGGACCCCGCGATCACCGCCAGTACCAAGCTGTACTCGCAGGAGTTCTACGGCCTGGCCCGGCGCGCGCTGGCCCCGCACGGCCGGCTCGTGGTGCACGCCGGATCCGTCACCACCCGCCCCCGCGTCTTCTGGACGGTCGCCGCGACGCTGCGCGCGGCCGGCTTCACCGCGGTGCCCTACCGGGTCCTGGGGCACGACTCCGGATTCGGGCCGGGCCCGGACCGCTCCACGGGCGCGTCCCGGGCGCCGTACGACTGGGGCTTCCTGCTGGCGGCCCCGGGCCGCACCCCGCCCGCCCTGGGGCCGGGCCCGGGCCACCCCCGGACCCTGACCCGGGCCGGCCTGGCGGCGGACGAGCGGGCGGCGCAGCGGACGCGGACCGACGGGGTGTCCGCGTCGACACTGGTGCATCCGCGGTACTGAGGTTCCCGTCACGAGCCCGCTCCGGGGAGGGTACGTTCCGGCCCCTCATGGGTAGGCTCAGCGGACATGGAGCACCAGGTCTACGTCCCGGTTCCCGCCGAGCGGCTCGAAGCGGCACTGGCCGACCCCGCTCGCGTCGCCCGGGCGGTCCCCGGCCTGCAGCAGGACGCCGGTGCCGAACCCGTCGCCGGGCGGCTGAAGCTGCGCGTCGGCGGACACTCCGTCACCTACCGGGGAGCGGTGCGAGTGGCCGCCCGGGAGGACGGGGCGTACGCCGTCGAGGGCGACGCCACCGAGGCCCGCGGCACCGGCTCGGTCAAGCTGGCCCTGACGCTGCGCCTCGCCGACACCGACGGCGGCTGCACCGTCACCGTCGAGGGCACGGCCCACGCGGACGGCCGGCTCGCCCAGCTGCCGCCGGAGGCGGTCACCACGGCGGCGACCAGACTCCTGACCCGCTTCGTGGAGACCCTGGCCGAGGCGGGAGACCCGCCGGAGTCGGAGTCGGAGTCGGAGTCGGCGGAAGCGCCGGAGCCGAAGGCGCCCTCCGAGCCCGGGTCGTCCGTCTTCGACACCGAGGTGCCGCCGCCCTCGCTGGGCCCCGAGGCCGACGGTCTCACCGAGGACTTCCCAGGCGCCGCCGAGCCCCCCGCCGAGGCCGCGCACGCGCGCCGGACGATGATCGGCCGCAGCGCGGAGGAGGTCGACCACGCCCCGCCCCGCGGCCGTTACGCCCCCGTGCCCGCCCCGCAGACGGTCGGCGCCAACGCGGCCGTGCGCTGGGCGGCCCCCGCCGCGGCCCTGGCACTGGCCTCGGCGATCGTCGTCAGCCGAGCCCTGCGCCGACGCAGGCCCTAGGGGTCTTGCTTCCAGACCTTGCCGCGGTCGCGGGAACCCGCGCATTCGCGTGCGGTGCCTCGTGTCGCCGGAGCACCCGCAGGCCGCGCCGGAACGCGTGGCCCGACGCCCTCTTGATCGCCCCAGTAGGGTCGTGGCGTGAGTAACGAAGACATCACGCTGACCGCGGGCGACGCGGAGGTGAGCGTGCGGCCGGACAACGGCGGCCGTATCGGTGGGCTGCGGATCGGCGGCCTGGAGCTGCTGCGGCAGGGCGAGCGCTACGGCTGCTTCCCCATGGTGCCCTGGTGCGGCCGGATCGCGGAGGGCCGTTTCCTGGACGGCGTCACCGTCCGCCAGATGCCGCTCAACTCCCCGCCGCACGCCATCCACGGCACCGCGCGGGACAGCGCCTGGCGCACCGCGCGTGTCTCGGCGGACGAGGCGGTGATCACCTGTGAACTGACCGACCCCTGGCCGCACCGGGGCCGGGTCACCCAGGTCGTCGCGCTCGCCGAGGACAGCCTGACACTGACGATGAGCGTCGAGGCGTACGACGACTCCTTCCCGGCGCAGATCGGCTGGCACCCCTGGTTCCACCGCACCCTCGACGGCCAGGACGCGACCCTCGACTTCAAGCCCGCCTGGCAGGAGGAGCGAGGCGCCGACCACCTGCCCACCGGCAACCGCGTCGACCCGAGGCCCGGCCCGTGGGACGACTGCTTCGGCATGCCGGGCGGTGTCGACGTCACCCTCACCTGGCCCGGACGACTGGAGTTGAAGGTGGCCAGCCGCGAGGAGTGGGTGGTCGTCTACGACGAACAGGCCGAGGCCGTCTGCGTGGAGCCGCAGACCGGCCCGCCCAACGGTCTGAACACCCACCCGCGACTGGTCACTCCCCTGGAGCCGCTGGAGGCCACGACCACCTGGAGCTGGCGGCGCCTCTAAGCTGGTCGGCATGACGGACGCACGCGCAGCGCTGCTGCAGCAGATCAAGGACAAGGCCGTGGTGCACGGCAAGGTAACGCTCTCCTCCGGTCTGGAGGCCGACTACTACGTCGACCTGCGTCGCGTCACCCTCGACGGTGAGGCCGCGCCGCTCGTCGGCCAGGTCCTCCTGGACCTCACCGCCGACCTGGAGTTCGACGCGGTGGGCGGGCTCACCATGGGCGCCGACCCGGTCGCGGCCTCGATGCTGCACGCCGCCGCCGCGCGCGGGCGGAAGCTGGACGCGTTCGTCGTCCGCAAGGCCGCCAAGGCGCACGGATTGCAGCGCCGGGTGGAGGGTCCCGACATCACGGGCCGACGGGTGCTCGTCGTCGAGGACACCTCCACCACCGGCGGCTCCCCGCTGACCGCGGTGGAGGCCGTGCGCGAGGCGGGCGCGGAGGTCGTCGCCGTGGCGACCATCGTGGACCGGGCGACCGGTGCCGCCGAGAAGATCGAGGCCGGCGCGGGCGTTCCGTACCGTTTCGCCTTCTCGAAGGATGAACTGGGGCTGGACTGACGACCCGGACCGGTCTGGACTTGACCGAAGCATGGACCATCGGTCCGTGTCTGGAAAGATGGGGCCGACGATGACGTCACACCCCAGGTCTAGGTCAGGGCCGTAGTACGCAGATCGCCAACCGCACACTCAAGGAGCGGACCATGCCCATCGCAACCCCCGAGGTCTACAACGAGATGCTCGACCGGGCGAAGGCAGGCAAGTTCGCCTACCCGGCCATCAACGTCACCTCGAGCCAGACCCTGAACGCGGCCCTGCGCGGCTTCGCGGAGGCGGAGAGCGACGGCATCGTCCAGATCTCGACCGGTGGCGCCGAGTTCCTCGGTGGCCAGTACAACAAGGACATGGTGACCGGCGCGGTCGCGCTCGCCGAGTTCGCGCACATCGTCGCCGAGAAGTACCCGGTCAACATCGCGCTGCACACCGACCACTGCCCGAAGGACAAGCTCGACGGGTACGTGCGTCCGCTGATCGCGCTGTCCAGGAAGCGCGTCGAGGCCGGTCTCGACCCGCTGTTCCAGTCGCACATGTGGGACGGCTCGGCCGAGACCCTCTCCGACAACCTGGAGATCGCGCAGGAGCTGCTGGAGCAGGCCCGCGCCGCGAAGATCATCCTTGAGGTCGAGATCACCCCGACCGGTGGCGAGGAGGACGGCGTCTCGCACGAGATCAACGACTCCCTCTACACGACGGTCGACGACGCGATCCGCACCGCCGAGGCCCTCGGCCTGGGGGAGAAGGGCCGCTACCTGCTGGCCGCGTCCTTCGGCAACGTCCACGGCGTGTACAAGCCCGGCAACGTCGTCCTGCGTCCGGAGCTGCTGAAGGAGCTGAACGAGGGCGTCGCCGCCCGGTTCGGCAAGGAGTCCCCGTTCGACTTCGTCTTCCACGGCGGCTCCGGCTCCAGCGAGCAGGAGATCCAGACCGCGCTGGAGAACGGCGTCGTGAAGATGAACCTGGACACCGACACCCAGTACGCCTTCACCCGTCCGGTCGCCGACCACATGTTCAAGAACTACGACGGCGTCCTGAAGGTCGACGGCGAGGTCGGCAACAAGAAGGCCTACGACCCGCGCACCTGGGGCAAGCTGGCCGAGGCGTCCATGGCCGCGCGCGTCCTGGAGGCCACGCAGCACCTGCGTTCGGCGGGCAACAAGATCAAGTAAGCGGTGCCCGCGGTGGGCCCGGCGGCTGTTCCGGCCGCCGGGCCCGCTGTATACCTGGGAACGTGCCCGACGTCCGGCTCGCCTCGTCCCAGGGCAAGTGGATTCTGCTGACCACGGTCCTCGGCTCCACCATGGCCCTGCTCGACTCCACCGTCGTCAATGTGGCGCTGCCCCGCATCGGCGCCGACCTGAACGCGAGCCTGGCCGCGCTGCAGTGGACGGTCAACGCGTACATGGTCACCCTGGCCGGTCTGATCCTGCTCGGCGGTTCGCTCGGGGACCGCTTCGGCCGCCGCAGGATCTTCGTCGTCGGGGTGGTGTGGTTCGCGGTCGCGTCGCTGCTGTGCGGCCTCGCCCCGTCCTCCGGTGTCCTCATCGCCGCCCGTGCCCTGCAGGGGATCGGCGGGGCGCTGCTGACCCCCGGCTCCCTCGCCCTCATCCAGGCCTCGTTCCACCCGGACGACCGCAGCCGGGCCGTGGGGCTGTGGTCCGGGTTCGGCGGGGTCGGTGCGGCGGTGGGCCCGTTCCTGGGCGGCTGGCTGGTCACCGGGCCCGGCTGGCGCTGGGTGTTCCTGCTGAACATCCCGCTGGCCGTGCTGTGTGTCCCGGTCGCGCTCCGGCATGTGCCGGAGTCCGCCGATCCGCATTCCCACGGCCGTTTCGACGTCCTCGGCGCGGCCCTGGGCGCGCTGGCCCTCGCCCTCGTGACCTACGCGCTCATCGAGGCCCGCTCCGGCTCCCTGGCCGTGGCGCTGACCGCGGCGGCGGGCCTGGCCGCCGCCGGGGCGTTCGGGTACGTCGAGCGCCACCGCCAGGACCCGATGCTCCCGCCCGACATCTTCGCCTCCCGCCAGTTCACGGCGGTCAACCTGGTCACGCTGTGCGTGTACGCGGCCTTCGGCGGCTTCTTCTTCCTCACCGCGCTCCAGCTCCAGGTGGTGGCCGGCTACTCGCCCCTGCGCGCCGGTACGGCCCTGCTGCCCACCACCATCCTGATGCTGCTGTTCTCGTCCCGCTCGGGCGCCCTGGCCGACCGCACCGGCCCCCGGCTGCCGCTCACCGTCGGCCCGCTCTTCTGCGCGGCGGCGATGCTGCTGATGCTCCGGGTCGGCCCGGACGCGGACTACCTGACGGACGTCCTGCCCGCCGTGCTGGTGATGGGCGTCGGCATGGTCACCCTGGTCGCCCCGCTGACGGCCACCGTCCTCGCCTCCGTCGACACCGCCCGGGCCGGTCTGGCCAGCGGCGTGAACAACGCGGCGGCCCGGGCGGCGGGCCTGGTGGCGGTGGCCGCGCTGCCGTTGCTGGCCGGGATGGGCCCGCAGGTGTACCGGCGGCCGGCGGCGTTCGACGCGGCGTTCGGGCGGGCCATGCCGATCTGCGCGGGGGTGCTGCTGCTGGGCTCGGTGCTGGCGGCCACCCTGGTGCGGCACCGGCCCGCCGAGGACTGCCGTCGCCCGGACTGCCGGACCCACGGCAACGTGACGGCACCACCCCTGGAGGCGGGCGGCCGCGGCTAGGTGGTTCCCCGGGGTGGTACCGGGGTAGCGGCCGGACCGCCCGGTGTCAGACTGAACCCATGACGATTCACGAGAACCTTCTCGGCGGCCCGCCCCCGACCCACCTTCCCGACGACCCGGGGCCCCGTGAGCTGCTGGCCGGCGGCACCGCCCCCGCGGAGGTCGCCGCCAAGTACCCCACCTCCTCCCTCGCCTGGGCCCAGCTGGCCGACGAGGCGTTCGAGCGCGGCGCGGTCGTGGAGTCGTACGCCTACGCCCGGACGGGCTACCACCGCGGACTGGACGCCCTGCGCCGCAACGGCTGGAAGGGGCACGGCCCCGTCCCGTGGGAGCACGAGCCGAACCGCGGCTTCCTGCGCGCCCTGCACGGCCTCGCCCGCGCCGCCGGGGTCATCGGTGAGCAGGACGAGTACGAGCGCTGCACGCAGTTCCTGAAGGACTCCTCCGCGACGGCGGCCCAGACCCTGGGCTGACCCGCAGGACGGGAGACCGGTGTGGCCCGTCTGGCAGCAGACGGGCCTTGCCGTATCCGGGGGGATTACGGAGGATTCCGCTTGGGGACCGGGGCCCCCGTGCCGGCATCGGCAGGGGCGGACCGCTACCCGGAGTAACAGCAGGAGACAGCGATGTCCCAAAAGGCTCACCCCCCTGCCGAGGCCGCTGAGCCCGAGACCCCGCATCTCGACTTCGCGGGCACGACGCCGTACGAGGACTACGTCAAGGCGGACGTGCTCACCCACCTCCAGCACACCCTCTCCGACGACCCCGGAGAGATGGTCTTCCTGGTCACCACCCAGGTCATGGAGCTGTGGTTCACGGTCGTCGTCCACGAGTGGGAGACGGCCGCGCGGGCCCTGCGCTCGGACGACGTACCGACCGCGGTCGCCGCGCTGAAGCGGTCCGTACGGGAGCTGGAGGCGCTGAACGCCTCCTGGAAGCCACTCGGCCAGCTCACCCCGGCGCAGTTCAACTCCTACCGCGGCGCCCTCGGCGAGGGCTCCGGATTCCAGTCGGCGATGTACCGGCGCCTGGAGTTCCTGCTCGGTGAGAAGTCCGCGTCCATGCTCGTACCGCATCGCGGCGCCCCGCGCGCCCACGCGGAACTGGAGAAGGCGCTGCACGAGCCGAGCCTGTACGACGAGGTGCTGCGGCTGCTGGGCCGCCGCGGCCACGCGATCCCCGAGTCCGTGCTCCGCCGTGACGTGACCCGGCGCTACGAACACTCGGACGCCGTCGAATCGGTCTGGGCGCAGATCTACTCCGGCGACCAGGACGCCGAACTCGCCCGTCTCGGCGAGGCGCTGAGCGACGTGGCGGAACTGGTGTGGCGCTGGCGCAACGACCACCTGGTCGCCACCCGCCGCGCGATGGGCGCCAAGGCCGGCACCGGCGGGTCCGCCGGCGTGGCCTGGCTGGAGAAGCGGGCCCGCAAGAACGTGTTCCCCGAGCTGTGGACGGCGAGGTCCCATGTCTGAGCTGGCACTGCTCGCGGAGAAGGCGGACGCCGCGGACGAACTGGCCGCGATCCGCTCCCGCTTCGTCCTCGACGACCAAGACGACGTCGTCTACCTGGACGGCAACTCCCTCGGCGCCCTGCCCGCCGGGGTGCCGGGCCGGCTGGAGGACGTCGTCCGCCGCCAGTGGGGCCGACTGCGCATCCGTTCCTGGGAGGAGAGCGGCTGGTGGACCGCCCCCGAGCGGATCGGCGACCGCATCGCCCCGCTCGTCGGCGCGGGGCCGGGCCGGATCGTGGTGGGCGACTCCACGAGTGTCAACATCTTCAAGGCACTGGTGGCGGCGATCCGGATGGCCGGCGACGGCCGCGACGAACTCCTGGTCGACGCGAGCACGTTCCCGACGGACGGCTACATCGCCGAGTCGGCGGCCCGGCTGACCGGTCGCACCCTGCGCCCGGTGACCCCCGCCGAGGTGCCGGAGGCGCTGGGCGACCGCACGGCCGCGGTGCTGCTCAACCACGTCGACTACCGCACCGGACGGCTGCACGACCTGCCCTCGCTGACGGCCTCGATCCACGCCCACGGCGCCCTCGCGGTCTGGGACCTGTGCCACAGCGCGGGCGCGCTGCCGGTGGGCCTGGACGAGCACGGGGTCGACCTGGCCGTCGGCTGCACCTACAAGTACCTGAACGGCGGCCCCGGTTCGCCGGCGTTCCTGTACGTGCGCGATGCGTTGCAGGACCGCTTCGACTCCCCGCTGCCGGGCTGGAACTCCCACGCCGACCCGTTCGGCATGAGCCCTGCCTACGCCCCGGCGGCGGGCGCTCCGCGCGGTCGCGTCGGCACGCCGGACATCCTCTCCATGCTGGCCCTGGAGGCGGCACTGGAGGCCTGGGACGGCGTCTCGATCACCGCGGTCCGCGCCAAGTCCCTCGCCCTGACGGACTTCTTCCTGAAGTGCGTCACGGCCTACACCGAGCCGGGCCGGGTCGAGTCGGTGACTCCGGAGCCGCACGAGGAGCGCGGCAGCCAGGTCGCCCTGCGCTGTGCGGACGCGGGCGAGGTCATGAAGCGCCTGATCGAGCGGGGCGTGGTCGGCGACTTCCGGCGACCTGACATCCTCCGCTTCGGCTTCACCCCGCTGTACGTGAGCTTCACCGAGGTGGAGCGGGCGGCGCGGGTGCTGGGGGAGGTCCTGGCGTAACGGAGGCGGGGCGGGGGCCGGCCGGTGGGGCGGGCCGGGGCGCGCACCGAGGCGTGCGTGCCCCGGCCGCCCGTCGGCCTCCGCCGCTCCCCGCCCGTGTCCTCGCACGTCACCTGCCTGGTACCGTCCCGCCGACGGCCGCCGAGTGATCCCGAACCCCCGCCCGGAACCCCGGTTCGAGAGCCGTCCCCGGAACCCGTGGCACCGCTGAGAGGTTGGAGCATGCCGGACGACGCCGCGGCGGCCCGTGCCGCCGCCGAGGAGGAGTCGGCCTTCTCGCACCCCCCGGTCGAGCCCGACGCCACCGCCGCCTACGGCGACCATCCCGACCAGGTGATCGACTTCTACGGCCCCCGCACCGACGACCCGCTCGTCCCGCTGGTCGTCGTCCTGCACGGCGGCGCCTGGCGCGCCCCCTACGACCGCCGGCACATCAGCCCCTTCGCGGAGTTCCTCGCCCGCCGGGGCTTCGCCGTGGCCAGCGTCGAGTACCGGCGCGGCGGCGACCCCCGCGTCCCCGGGCAGAACACGGGGTTTGCGGCCGGTACGGCGGCGCCGGCCCCCCTGGCCGGCCGCTGGCCCGACACCTTCGACGACGTGGCCGCCGCCCTGGACGCCCTGCCCGGCCTGGTCCGCGCGGCGGTCCCGAGGGCCGACCCGGGCCGCACGGTGCTCACCGGCCACTCGGCGGGCGGCGCCCTCGCCCTGTGGGCGGCGGCCCGGCATGTCCTGCCCGCCGACGCCCCCTGGCGCGTCGACCGCCCGGCCCCGTTGCGCGGTGTGGTCGCCCTCGCCCCGATCGCGGACTTCGCGGTCGCGGAGCGGCTGGACACCTGCGGCCACGCGGCGCTGCAACTCCTCGGCGGCGAAGGCACGTTCGCCGCACGTCGGCCGTACGCCGATCCCGTGCTGCTCCTTCCGACGGGCATCGCGACCACCCTGGTCCACGGGGGCGCCGACCTCACCGTGCCGCCGGCGGTGGCCGAGTCGTACGCGGACGCCACGGCCGAGGCGGGGGAGCCGGCCGGTCTGACCCTGCTGGCGGACGTCGGCCACTTCCCGCTGATCGACCCGGTGGCGGACGCCTGCGCCGTGGCGGCGGAGGAGATCGCCCAACTGGCCTGGTGAGGCGCGCTGTCCCGCCCGGGGCGGCCGTAGTACCTGAGAGGGACGCCCCAGGACCGTTCTCCAAGGTGACGACCGTGGTCCACGGGCGGCCTACCGTTCTCCCCGTGACCCAGACGACGCACACGCAAGCGACACCGGCGGGCGGAGCCGAGCGGCCGCGCAGCCCCGAGTTCCGGCTCGCCGCGGACGCCCTGCGCGGCCTGCGGCAGGAGCTGTTCCACGACGCCTTCGCCTATCGCCCACTCCCCCGGGCCAAGGCGGACGGCCGGCTCGCCCGCCGCTCCGAGCGGGTGCGGGAGGGGGCGTCCTGGACACCGCACGTGACGGTGGCCGGCCTCGGCCTGCTGGCGATGCTGATCGGCGTGAGCACCACCAGCCGCTCCGGCCCGCTCGCCCTGCTGTGCGGGGTGCTGGCACTGGGTCCGGTGCTGCTGACCCTGGTCCGTCCGGTGGGCGCCTTCTGGGTCTCGCTGGCCGCCACGACGATCACCTCCGTCGTCGGCGGGGCGACCGGTTTCGACTGGCCGTGGGCGCCCGGCAGCTTCCTGTCCCATCTGACGGTGCTGACGGTCGTGGCGCTGCGCACCCACCCGCGCGTGGCGGCCTGGATGTGGGTGGTGACCGCGGCCTACGGCTTCGTGAGCGAAAGCCTCGGCTTCGGCCACCTCGACACCGACGTGGCCCAGATGCTGCTCCTCTCCGCCCTGATCCTGCTGGCCGTCACGGTCCGGCACGTACGGACCCAGGCCCGGCGGGAGGTGACCGCCCAGCAGACGGTGACCGAGGTGGAGCGTTCCCGGCGCACGCTGCTGGAGGAGCGCACGACCATCGCCCGCGAGCTGCACGACGTGGTCGCCCACCACATGTCGGTGGTCGCCATCCAGGCGGAGGCCGCCCCCTACCGGGTGGAGAACCCGCCGCCGGAGCTGGAGAAGGCGTTCGCCACCATCCGGGAGAACGCGGTGGCGGCCCTGACCGAGCTGCGCCGGGTGCTCGGAGTCGTCCGCGCGGAGGACTACGAGGCGCCCGACGCCCCCCAGCCCACCCTGGCCGACCTGGACGGGCTGCTGGCCAATGTGCGGGAGGCCGGGCTGGAGGCGGAGAAGGCGGTGACCGGCGCGGTGCGCGAACTGCCGCAGGGGGTGGAGCTGTCGGCGTACCGGATCGTGCAGGAGGCGCTGAGCAACACGCTGCGGCACGCTCCCGGGGCGCGGGCGCGGGTGGAGATCGGGTACGTGCTCGGCGGCCTGGGCCTGCGCGTCGTCAACGGTCCGCCGCCGGCCCCGGCCCTGATCAAGCCGTCACCCGGCGCCGGGCACGGGATCACCGGGATGCGCGAGCGGGTCACGATGCTGAACGGCGAGATGACGGCGGGCCCGGCGCCCGACGGAGGCTACGAGGTGACGGTGTTCCTGCCGGTTCCGGCCCACACCGCGGTCGAGGACGCGGCATGACGATCCGGGTACTGATCGCGGACGACCAGATGATGGTCCGCGAGGGCTTCTCGGTCCTGCTGAACGCGATGCCGGACATCGAGGTCGTCGGCGAGGCGGTCAACGGCCGGGAGGCGGTCGACCGGGTCCGGGAGCTGGCTCCGGACGTGGTGCTGATGGACATCCGGATGCCGGAGCTGAACGGCATCGAGGCGACCCGGGAGATCGTCGCCGCCGACGCGGCGGCGAAGGTGCTGGTGCTGACGACGTTCGACCTGGACGAGTACGTCTACCAGGCGCTGCGGGCCGGAGCCTCCGGCTTCCTGCTCAAGGACGCCTCGGCCCGCCGGCTCGCCGACGGGGTGCGTGTGGTGGCGGCCGGCGAGGCCCTCCTCGCCCCCTCGGTGACCAAGCGGCTGATCACCGAGTTCTCCCGGCTGGCCGAGACGCCCCGCCTGACGCCGGCGGCCGCGCGGGCGGCGTACGGGGAACTGACCGAACGCGAGACGGAGGTGCTGGTCCTGATCGCGCAGGGCCTGTCCAACGCGGAGATCGCCGGGCGGCTGGTGGTGGCGGAGTCGACGATCAAGACCCACGTCAGCCGCATCCTGGTGAAGCTCGGCCTGCGGGACCGCACCCAGGCGGCGGTGTTCGCGTACGAGGCACGGCTGGTGACCCCCGGCTGACGGCACCGGCAGGCCGGCCGGCGGCGCCGCGGCGAAGTCGCGCACCCTGGTCAGACGCCGGTCCGGCACGCTAGCGTCCCGGCATGGCAGGCTCTGGCGACCTCGCTTTCGACCCCTGGGACCCGGCGTTCCTGGCGGACCCCTACCCGGCCTACGCCGAGCTGCGGGCGCGCGGCCGGGTGATCCGGTACGAGCCGACCGACCAGTGGCTGGTCCCGCACCACGCGGACGTGTCGGCCCTGTTGCGCGACCGGCGGCTGGGCCGGACGTACCGGCACCGGTTCTCACACGAGGACTTCGGCCGGAGCGCGCCCCCGCCGGAGCACGAGCCCTTCCACACCCTCAACGACCACGGGATGCTCGACCTGGAGCCGCCCGACCACACCCGGATCAGGCGCCTGGTGTCCAAGGCGTTCACCCCGCGCACGGTGGAGCGGCTGAAGCCGTATGTGCGCGATCTGGCCGACGAACTGGTGGCGAAGCTGGTCGGGGCGGGCGGCGGTGACCTGCTGACCGAGGTGGCGGAGCCGCTGCCGGTGGCGGTGATCGCGGAGATGCTGGGCATCCCGCAGGCGGACCGGGGCCGGCTGCGCCCCTGGTCGGCGGATATCTGCGGGATGTACGAGCTGAACCCGTCGCGGGAGACGGCGGCGCGGGCGGTGCGGGCGTCGCTGGAGTTCTCGGACTACCTGCGGGAGCTGATCGCGGCCCGCCGCGCGGAGCCGGGGGAGGACCTCGTCTCGGGGCTGATCGCGGCCCACGGCGAGGGGGACCGGCTGACGGAACAGGAGATGATCTCCACGATCGTCCTGCTGCTGAACGCCGGTCACGAGGCCACCGTCAACGCCACCGTGAACGGCTGGTGGGCCCTGTTCCGCGACCCTGCCCAGCTGGCGGCCCTGCGCGCCGACCACTCGCTGGTCCCCTCCGCGCTGGAGGAGCTGATGCGCTACGACACCCCGCTCCAGCTCTTCGAACGCTGGGTCCTCGACGACATCGAGATCGACGGCACCACCATCCCCCGGGGCGCGGAGGTCGCCCTGCTCTTCGGCTCCGCCAACCACGACCCGGCCGTCTTCGCCGACCCCGGCCGTCTGGACCTCACCCGCGCCGACAATCCGCACATCTCCTTCAGCGCGGGCATCCACTACTGCATCGGAGCCCCGCTGGCCCGCATCGAACTGGCCGCCTCGATGACGGCCCTGCTCCGGCAGGCGCCCACGCTGGCCCTGGTGGCCGAGCCGGCCCGCAAGCCCCAGTTCGTGATCCGGGGACTGAGCGGACTCGACGTCGAGGTGCGCTGACCCCTCCCGGGGCCCCGCTCAGCGTTCCTTCGTCTCCTCCAGCACCGTCCGGCCCAGCAGCGCGTAGCGCTCGGGGGAGCGCCGCTTGAGGTACTGGGCGCAGCCGACGCCGGTCGCCGCGACCAGCGCCACCAGCCACGGCGTCGCCTTCAGCACCAGCGAGCCGGACTCCGGGCCGGCCGCCGCCCCCATGTTGGACACCAGCAGCACGACCACCGCGAGCATCGCGACGCCGCCCAGCAGGGGCGCGGTGAAGGTGCGGAACCAGTGGCGGCTCTCGGGGTGGTGGGAGCGGAAGTACGCGAGGACCGCGAAGGAGCACACGGCCTGGACGACGAGGATCGCCATGGTGCCGAGGATGGCGAGCAGGACGTAGGTGCCGGTGTACGGGTCCTTGCCGGCGATCCAGAACCCGCCGACCAGCACCGCGCTCACCACGGTCTGCGCCAGGCCCGCGATGTGCGGGGAGCCGTGCCGGGCGTGGGTGCGGCCGACGGTGTTCTTCAGGGAGGTCAGCACGCCCTCCCGGCCCAGGGCGTACAGATAGCGGGCGGCGCAGTTGTGGAAGGCCATCCCGCAGGCCAGCGAGCCGGTGATCATCAGCCACTGCATGACGTCGACCGCCCAGTGACCGACGTAGCGCTCGGTGGGACCGAAGAACAGCGAGAGCGGGTCGGCGGACGAGGCGGCCTTGACGGCCTCCGCCTCGCCGTTGCCGGTGATGGCCATCCAGGAGACCAGGACGTAGAAGACGCCCACGCCGAGCACGCTGATCATCGTCGCCTTGGGGATGATCCGCTTCGGGTCGCGGGACTCCTCGCCGTACATGGCCGTCGACTCGAAGCCGACCCAGGACCAGAAGGCGAAGAACAGTCCGAGCCCGGCGGAGGTGCCCTTGAAGGCGTTGACGGGATCGACGGGCGCGAAGGTGAAGCCGTGCGGCCCGCCGCCGTGGAGGGCCACGGACACCGCCATGGCCGCCAGCACGGTGACCTCGGTCGCCAGCAGCACCACCAGCAGCTTCTCCGCGACGCTGACCCCGAACCAGGTGCCGGTGGCGTTGACGGCGAGCATCAGGGCCGCGAAGGCCCACCAGGGCACGTCCAGGCCCGTCTGGTCGCTCAGCGTGGTCGTCCCGAAGGTGGAGAAGATGCCGATCAACGCCGGCTCGAAGACCACGTAGGCGAAGGTGGCGAGCAGGCCGGAGGCCAGTCCCACGGTGCGTCCCAGGCCGTAGGAGATGAAGCCGTAGAAGGCGCCGGTGGACGTGATGTGCTTCGCCATCGAGGTGAAACCGACGGAAAAGATTGCCAGGACGACCATTGCCACGAGATAACTCGCCGGTGCCCCGACGCCGTTGCCGGAGGACACCATGAACGGCACGTTGCCGGTCATCGCCGTGATCGGCGCGGCGGTGGCGACCGCCATGAACACCACGCCGAGCAGGCCTACGGCGTTGGGTTTCAGTCGATGAACCGTTCCGTCGTCCGCGGTGCCCGTCGCCGGGGCGACGCCCTCGTCCACTGCCATCGGGTGGCCCCTTCCGTGTCCCGTCCGTGGGTCCTGATGGAGCAGGATGGTGGACGAAGTACCGGATCGGGAAGGGGTCGACGGTGTTAAATATTTGTCACCAGACCTTTAGGCGTGGACGTCGGGCAGGGTGAGCCCCCAGGCCTCCTCGCGCGCGGTCCACGTCCGCCTGCGCACGGGACCCGAGACCGCCGCGTCCGCCCGGTAGCGGAAGTCCGCGCCCGCGACCGTCACCGTGCGGCCGGAGACGAGCAGCGCGGTCGCCTCCGCGCCCACCGACAGGGGCCGCACCTCCACCGTGAACAACCCGCCCGAACCCGGGACGACCGAGATCGCCTCGACCGGCTGGTCCAGGTCCACGACCGTCTCGCCGTCGACCTCCACCCGCAGCCGGGCGGGGCCCGGCGAGGGGATGGCGGGCAGCCGGGCGGGGCGGGAGACGGCCAGGGTGCGCACCAGCGAGCGGTACGTCGTGCGCAGCCAGGGCCGCCCCGCGGAGACCCCCACCGGCTCGGCGGCGGCCACGGGCTCCCGCACCGGCGCCGGCGGGATGCCCAGCGCCCCCAGCACCACTCCGTCGCTGTCGTCGACCAGCAGGTCCAGGCGTCGCACGGCCCCGTCCAGCACCGCCCGCGCCGCGGCCACCGTGCCCGCCGGCACGCCGAGGGACTCGGCCAGCGCCGTCTCGCCCACCGGGACCACCGACAGCGCGCATCCGGCCAGCTCCCGCCGCCGGTGCAGCAAGGTCACCGCACGCACCAGAGCCCGGTCGTCGCCGATCAGCACCGGGCGCCTGGACCCCCTCCGGCCCAGTGCGCGGGCGAATTCCTCCGGCCCCTCGGGCAGACACAGCTTGGTCGCCGCACCCGCGCTGAGCACGTCTTTCGCGATCCTCACGGACTCCCCGTCCATCTGCCGGGCCGCCGAATCGATGATCACCAGCAGCTGATCGGACGTCGCGGAAGTCGCCACCTCGGTCCTGCCTCGCTTCCTCGGGTAGCATCTTTGTGCAAGAGCCCCTTGCGCTATTGCGCCAGGGGCTTCGTCTATTCCGGGGCATCCGGTCCGACGGTTGGTGCGACCGAAGACGGTCGCGGTGGTACGCGGCGGTGAACCTTACGCCGGGGCCCCCGACCTTGGACATGCCCCGCCCGGAAGGGGTGTACGCGCGTGCCCGCACTTGTGCTGCTCGGTGCTCAGTGGGGTGACGAAGGCAAGGGGAAGGCGACCGACCTACTCGGTGGCTCCGTGGACTATGTAGTGCGCTACCAGGGCGGCAACAATGCCGGCCACACGGTCGTCGTGGGCGACCAGAAGTACGCGCTCCACCTTCTCCCTTCCGGAATCCTCTCTCCCGGCTGTACGCCGGTCATCGGTAACGGTGTCGTCGTCGACCCGTCGGTCCTGCTCTCCGAGCTGAGCGGTCTGAACGAGCGTGGCGTCGACACGTCCAAGCTCCTGATCAGCGGTAACGCGCACATCATCACGCCGTACAACGTGACCGTCGACAAGGTGACGGAACGCTTCCTCGGCAAGCGCAAGATCGGCACGACCGGCCGCGGCATCGGCCCGACCTACGCGGACAAGATCAACCGCGTGGGCATCCGGGTCCAGGACCTCTACGACGAGTCGATCCTCACCCAGAAGGTGGAGGCGGCCCTCGACGTCAAGAACCAGATGCTGACCAAGCTCTACAACCGGCGCGCGATCGCCGTGGGCCAGGTCGTCGAGGAACTGCTGGGCTACGCCGAGCAGATCAAGACGTACGTCGCCGACACCGTCCTGGTCCTCAACCAGGCGCTGGAGGAGGACAAGGTCGTGCTGTTCGAGGGCGGCCAGGGCACGCTCCTCGACATCGACCACGGCACGTACCCCTTCGTCACCTCCTCCAACCCGACCGCGGGCGGCGCCTGCACCGGCGCCGGCGTGGGCCCGACGAAGATCAGCCGGGTGATCGGCATCCTCAAGGCCTACACGACCCGGGTGGGAGCCGGCCCGTTCCCCACGGAGCTGTTCGACGAGGACGGCGAGGCGCTGCGCCGCATCGGCGGCGAGCGGGGCGTGACCACCGGCCGCGACCGCCGCTGCGGCTGGTTCGACGCGGTCATCGCCCGTTACGCGACCCGCGTCAACGGCCTGACCGACTTCTTCCTCACCAAGCTGGACGTCCTGACCGGCTGGGAGCAGATCCCGGTCTGCGTGGCGTACGAGATCGACGGCAAGCGGGTCGAGGAGCTGCCGTACTCCCAGACCGACTTCCACCACGCGAAGCCGGTCTACGAGACCCTGCCGGGCTGGTCCGAGGACATCACCAAGGCGAAGTCCTTCTCCGACCTGCCGAAGAACGCCCAGAACTACGTCAAGGCGCTGGAGGAGATGTCCGGCGCCCCGATCTCCGCGATCGGCGTGGGCCCGGGCCGGGACGAGACGATCGAGATCAACTCGTTCATCTGAGCGTCCCTTCCCCGAGACCCGGGGATCCGATGGGACGGCCGGTGCGGTGAACCCGACCGGCCGTCCCCTCGTCCACCGCGCCGAACGGGACGGGAGTTCGTCGCGCCCGAGGGCGACGTGCTCCCTCATCAGACTCGGTGGACAATCGAGGTATGAGCGTCCACCGGGACCTGCGGTGCCGGGGGCCCTACGGCGGCGAGGGGGCCGATGCCGGGGGTACGGACTGCTCCGACCCCGCGGTCTTCGAGATCGCCCGGTACCGCCTGCCGCCGCTGCTCGTGTGCCCGGTCCACCTGGGGTCCTCGCTGCTGATGGCGAGCGGGGTGCTGTGGCCGCCGGAGATCCGGCTCATCGGGCGCCCCTGACGGCTCAGCTCACGCTCATCCCCCGCTCCGGCCATCGTGCCCGCTCGTCGTACACGGCATTGATCTTCCGGGATGCCTTGAGGAACGTGTAGTCGAGGTCGCCGTCGTCCGGCTGGGCAGTCCGGGTGTAGGTGTTCATCGTCAGCAGCCGCGTCATCGCCGCCGGGTCCTCACCGAAGGAGTAGCGGACGACCACGCCGTCCTCGGACTCCTTCTTGAAGTAGACGAGGGACGCCATCACCACTCACCTTCGAAGTCTTCTTCTCGTCGGCCGCTTGTGACACCTGCCGTTCGCCCGCTGTTCCCGACAACCGGCGACCTGACTCATCCTTGACCTGGACATGGCCATTTCCTGGTTCTCGGGGCTGGTGGGCGCGAGCAGCATCTACGCGGGTAGCCTCCGCACCGCACCGTACCGCCGCCGCTCACCGCCAACTCCAGCCGCAGGAGCCTTGAATGACCCTCAGTCCCATGAACCGCCGGGAGTTCGTGAAGAAGTCGGCCGTCACCGGTGCGGCGGTGGCCGCCGCCGGGAGCGTCGGCGCCGGCACCGCGCAGGCCGCCGAGGGCGGGCACCGCCGCGAAAAGGCGCCGCGCACCTGGTCGTTCTCCGTCCTCGGCACCACCGACCTGCACAGCCACGTCTTCGACTGGGACTACTACTCGGACAAGGCCTACAGCGACAAGGCCGGCAACTCCGTGGGCGTGGCCCGGGTCGCCACGCTCATCAAGCAGCAGCGCGCGGCCAAGGGCGAGCACCGGGTCCTGCTCGTCGACGCCGGCGACATCATCCAGGGCACCTCGCTCGCCTACTACTTCGCGCGCGTCGACCCGATCACCGGCACCGGCGGCAAGCACGGCCCCCGGCACCCGATGGCCGTCGCCATGAACCACATGCGCTACGACGCCGCCGCCCTCGGCAACCACGAGTTCAACTACGGCATCGAGGTGCTGCGCAAGTTCGAGGAGCAGTGCCACTTCCCGCTGCTCGGCGCGAACGCGCTGGACGCCAAGACGCTCCGGCCCGCCTTCCAGCCCTACACCGTCAAGCGGATCCGGGTGCCCGGCGCGCCCGACATCAAGGTCGGCATCCTCGGCCTGACCAACCCCGGCATCGCCCTGTGGGACAAGGACAACGTCAGCGGCAGGATGGTCTTCCCCGGCCTGGTGGAGCAGGCGAGGAAGTACGTGCCCCGGCTGCGCGCCCTCGGCTGCGATGTCGTCTTCCTGACCGACCACTCCGGCCTGGACGGCTCCTCCTCCTACGGCGACGAGCTGCCGTACGTGGAGAACGCCTCCAACCTCGTCGCCGAGCAGGTACCGGGGATCGACGCCATCCTGGTCGGCCACACCCACGTCGAGGTCCCCTCCTACACCGTGAAGAACGCCGAGACCGGCGAGGACGTCCTGCTCTCCGAGCCGTACTGCTGGGGCTACCGGCTGAGCGTCTTCGACTTCGACCTCGAACTCCACCACGGCCAGTGGAAGGTGACGGGCAAGAGGGCCCAGACCCTGAACCCGAACGGCGTGGCGGAGGACCCGGAGATCAAGGAGCTGTTGCGGGCCGACCACGACCTGGTCGTGAAGTACGTCAACACGGCCGTCGGCACCTGCACGGCCGACCTCTCGGCGGCGGAGTCCTGCTGGAAGGACGTGCCGATCATGGACTTCATCCACAAGGTCCAGGCGGACAGCGTGAAGTCGGGCCTGTCCGCGGCCGACGCGGCACTACCGCTGATCTCGGTCGCGGCGCCCTTCAGCCGCACGGCCGACATCCCCCAGGGCAGCGTCACCATCAAGGACATCGCCGGGCTCTACATCTACGACAACACCCTGTACGGCAAGAAGCTGACGGGCGCGCAGCTCAAGGACTACCTGGAGTACGCGGCGAAGTACTACCACCAGGTCCCGGCCGGCACGAAGGTGGACACCGCCACCCTCACGAACGCCAACAACTTCTGGGACTACATGTACGACACGGCGGCGGGTGTCTCGTACGACATCGACATCGCCCAGGCCGAGGGCTCCCGGATCAAGAACCTCACCTACGACGGGGCCCCGGTCGCCGACGACCAGGTCTTCGTCGTCGCCGTCAACAACTACCGGGCCAACGGTGGTTCGGGCTACCCGCACATCGCGGCGGCCGAGACCGCCTACAGCTCGACGAACGAGATCCGCCAGTTGATGATCGACTACGTCACCGCGAAGAAGTCCCTCGACCCGGCGGACTTCGCGGTCACGAACTGGAAGCTGACGCAGGACGGCACGCCGGTGTTCTGACGCCGGTGACGCGACGCACTAGGGCCGCCGGGGCGAACCCCGGCGGCCCTCGTGTCTCGCGGAGCAGGTGATCGGTTATCGACTGCGGGTCGATCCCGCGAGGGCCCGCGTGATGCTCGCGTGGTCGCCCGGGGGAGGGAGTGTTCAGCTGAACACGATCATCGAGCCCTGGGCCAGGGAGCGGGTGGCCGCCGCGTGCAGGCCCAGCCACACATGCCGTTCGCGGGCGAAGGGGCTCGGGTCGTAGGGCGCCGGCACGGCCGGTTCCTCCAGCTCGGTCGGCGCGGCGGGCGGCTCGGGGGGCGCCGGGGGGTTGGCCGGGTCGATGCCGATCGCCGGGGCGACGTACTGGAGCTCCCTGAGCAGCGTCTGTGCGGAGCCCAAGGGGCCGCCGCCCGCCAGGAGTTCGTCGTTCGACAGCGGATGCGGGAAGTCCACGGGGACATAGGCGCCCGCGTGGTCGTAGTGCCACACCAGGTGGGACTGCTGCGCCGTGGTCTCGAACATCTCCAGCAACTGCTCGTAGTCACCGCCCAGTTCGTCCACCGGGGTCACCGGAAGGCCGCAGACCTGGAGCAGATAGACCCGGCGCAGGAAGTGCAGGGCGTCGTAGTCGAAGCCGGCCACCGGCGCGACGTCGCCGGACAGCCCGGGCATGTACTGGTACACCGGCACCGGCGGGAGCCCGGCCTCGCCCAGCGCCTTGTTGTATTGCGCGAGTTCCTCGGCGAACGGGTTGTCCGGGGTATGGCACAACACGTCGACGAGCGGTACCAGCCACAGGTCACAGGCCAAAAGAGGACTCCTCGCATCGGCAGGCGTACGGTCACGCACGGCAGCAGGTGGTCAGGGAAGGGTAGTCGCTGTGGCCCCGGTGCCGCTCCCCCGCGGCCCCAGCCGACACCTACCCGTCGGCCAGCTGTTCCAGCATGGCCAGCGAGTGGGCGTTGGCGGCGGCCACGAGCCGCCGGGCCGTCTCGGCCTCGCGCCGGGCCAGCGCGTCGACCAGCTCGTTGTGTCCGGCCCACAGCCGGCCGCGCAGGTCGGGCAGGCGCAGCAGGTGCTGGACCGCGCAGACCCAGGACTGCACACGCAGCCGGTCCAGGAAGTCGGCGAGGTAGGGGTTGCCGAACAGGGCACTCAACTCACGCCAGAACCGCAGGTCGTAGCCGATGAGGATGGTGAGGTCACCGGCCGCCGCGGCACGCTGGGCCTCCTCGCCACGGCGGCGCACGGTGGCCAGCGCGGCGGCGGTGCGCGGGTCGTCCGGCGCGGTGCGGAAGGCGGGATGACCGCGGACGAGGGTCTGGAACATACCCTCGGTGACCAGGCCGCGGGCTTCGATCATGTTCCGGTAGTCGGCGACGGAGTACTCGGGCACGCGGAACCCGCGGTGCTGGTCGGCCTCCAGGATGCCCTGCGCGGACAGGTCGACCAGCGCCTCGCGGACGGGGGTGGCCGAGACGCCGAACTGGTCGGCGATCTCCTTGACGGTGAACGCCCGGCCCGGCCGCAGCCGCCCGGCCAGTACCTCGTCACGCAGCGCGTCCGCGATCTGCCGGCGCAGGGTGCTGCGCGTCACGGCGAAGTTGCCGGGCATCGTCCGGGCCTCTCCTCAGCGTCCGGGTGACGTACTCGCGGGTACTCGTACGTACTCGCTGATGACGCGAGTATGTATGTCTTACGAGCACGTCACCTTACGCGTTCGGATCGTCCCCTCGGCAGCCGAGCTACGCTCGCGGGGACGGCGGCGCGCGGCCGTGTACCGCTGGTTACACCGTGTACTCGTCGGCGACGCCGAGCGCGGCGTCGAGGGCGGCCAGGCCCTCCTTCAGCTCCGCCTCGTCGGCGTTGCACGGCGGCACCACATGGGTGCGGTTCATGTTCACGAACGGCCACAGCCCGTGCCGCTTGGCGGCGGCGGCGAAGGCGGCCATGGGGGCGTTCGCCTCGCCGGCCGCGTTGTAGGGCACCAGCGGCTCACGGGTCTCCCGGCTCTTCACCAGCTCCAGCGCCCAGAACATGCCGGTCCCGCGCACCTCGCCGACGCTCGGGTGGCGCGCCGCCAGGTCGGCGAGGCCGGGGCCGACGACCGTCTCGCCGAGCCGCTTGGCGTTCTCGACCACGCCCTCCTGCGCCATCACGTTGATCGTGGCGACGGCGGCGGCGCAGGCCAGCGGGTGGCCGGAGTAGGTCAGGCCGCCGGGGTAGGGGCGCTTGCCGAAGGTCTCGGCGATCTCGGCGGAGATCGCGACACCGCCGAGCGGCACATAGCCCGAGTTCACGCCCTTGGCGAAGGTCAGGAGGTCGGGGGTGACGTCGAACAGGTCGGCCGCGAACCACTCGCCGGTCCGGCCGAACCCGGCCATCACCTCGTCCAGCACGAAGACGATCCCGTACTTGTCGCACAGCTCGCGCACCCCGGCCAGATACCCGGGCGGCGGGACCATGATCCCGGCGGTGCCGGGGATGGTCTCCAGGATGATCGCGGCGATCGTCGCGGGGCCCTCGAAGGCGATCGTCGTCTCGAGGTGCTCCAGGGCTCGCGCGCTCTCCTGCTCCTCGGTCTCGGAGTAGAAGCGGGAGCGGTAGAGGAAGGGCGCCCAGAAGTGCACGACACCGGCGCTGCCGCTGTCGGAGGCCCAGCGGCGCGGGTCACCGGTGAGGTTGACGGCCTGCTGGGTGCCGCCGTGGTAGGAGCGGTAGGCGGAGAGCACCTTCGGGCGGCCCGTGTGCAGCCGGGCCATGCGCGTGGCGTGCTCGACGGCGTCGGCGCCGCCGTTGGTGAAGAAGATCTTGTCCAGGTCGCCGGGGGTCCGCTCGGCGATCAGCCTGGCCGCCTCCGAGCGCGCCTCGACGGCGAACGCGGGCGCGAAGGTCGTCATCGTCGCGGCCTGCTCCTGGATCGCCGCGACGACCTTGGGGTGCTGGTAGCCGATGTTGGTGTAGACGAGTCCGCTGGTGAAGTCCAGGTAGCGCGTGCCGTCGTAGTCCCAGAAGTACGACCCCTCGGCGCCGGCGACGGCGAGCGGGTCGATGAGGTCCTGGGCGGACCAGGAGTGGAAGACGTGCGCGCGGTCCGCGGCCTTCACTGCGGCGCCGGCGTCGGGGTGGGGCTGAGGGGTCATGCCCGCGAGCGTAAATGTCCGCCATGCGGAAGCGACATCGGCGTCTTGTTCCCTGGACAGGGGGTTTCCGCGACAGATTGTCGACGCCGCTCACCCCTCGGCGGCCGCCGGGCCCGTTTCGCGACCGTGGACACCGGCCCGCCCGTCCCGCTCGTACGGCCGCACTATTCTCGGGCCGTTGCACACCTACGGGGGGAAGGCGGCGCGGGATGGAGAAGCGGGGACCCGGGGATCAGGCGGGGTTCCTCCCGGGCGGAGCCGACGGCCGCGTCGGGGGCTACCGGCTGCTGGCGCGGCTGGGCGCGGGCGGCATGGGCAACGTCTATCTGGCCCGGTCGGACCGGGGACGCACCGCCGCCGTGAAGGTGGTCCGCGAGGAACTGGCCGCGCGCGAGGAGTTCCGGGCGCGGTTCCGCCAGGAGGTGCGGGCGGCGCGCCGGGTCGGCGGGTACTGGACCGCGCCCGTGCTGGACGCGGACACCGAGGCGCCGGTGCCGTGGGTGGCGACCGGGTACGTCGCCGGGCCGAGCCTGCAGCAGGTGGTGGGGCACGACCACGGGGCACTGCCCGAGCGGTCGGTGCGCATCCTGGCGGCGGGGCTCGCGCTCGCGCTCAAGGACATCCACGCGGCGGGGATCGTGCACCGGGATCTCAAGCCGTCGAACGTGCTGATCACCATCGACGGGCCGCGGGTGATCGACTTCGGGATCGCGCGGGCGCTGGAGGAGACGTCCCCGGGTGGCGAGGGCCTCACCCGGACCGGGTCGCTGGTCGGTTCGCCCGGGTTCATGGCGCCCGAGCAGGTGCGGGGGGACCGGATCACGCCGGCGTGCGACGTGTTCTGTCTGGGGTCCGTGCTGACCTATGCGGCGACCGGGTCGCTGCCCTTCGGGCCGGCCGACAGCGGTGTGCACGCGCTGATGTTCCGGATCGCCCAGGAGGAGCCGGATCTGTCGGGGGTGCCGGAGGGGATCGCCGACCTGGTGCGGGACTGCCTTCGCAAGGATCCCGGGGCCCGGCCCACGCTGGACGTGATCCTGGAGCGGACGGGGGCGGACGACACGGTGTCCGGGGGACGGTCCCGGGACCCGTGGCTGCCGGGGTCGCTGGTGGCGCAGCTGGGACGGCACGCGGTGCGGTTGCTGGAGGCGGAGGATCCGGAGGGCCCGGACGGTCCCGAGGGCTCCGAGGACTCCGAGAGCTCTGAGGGTCCTGCGGATCCGCGGGGTCCGGGTGCTTCGGCGGGGGGCGCTGCGGATCCGCTCGGGGACGGCGCGAGTGAGCACGGTGCCGTGGGCGACGGGGGGTTCCCGCCGTCCGTGCCGGCGAGCGCGTCGCCCGTCATGGCCGGGGCGTACGGGCATCCGCGCCAGCACCCCCGACAGGCCGGGTACGGCTGGGGCGTGGACGGGGCGCTCGGTGCCACTGCGCCGTACGGGCCGAAGGCCGGGGCGGGGGACGAGCCGGAGCGGCGCGACGGCCGGTCCACCGCGCTGCTCATCGTGATCGCGCTAGTCGTGGCGCTCGGCGCGGGCGGCACGGTGTACGCGCTGATGAAGAACGGCGTCACCGGCGACCAGGGCACCGGCCCGGCCGGCACCGCACCCGCCACCGCCCCCGCCTCCCCACCGCCGACCGGAGCCAAGTCGGGGGCACCCGGCCCGGTGGAGACGTCACCGTCCCCAGGCGCGGTGCCGGCGGCCTATCTGGGCAGCTGGCGGACCACGGTCGACGACGCCGGCTCCGACACCCGCGAGCTGACCATCCGGCAGGGCGAGGTCGGCGACCCCGTGCTCAAGCTGGTCGCGGACGGGCCGACCGGAGGTGGCGGGACGTACCACTGTGTCTTCGAGGCCGAACTCACCGAGCGGCCCGCCGCCGGTGGCCCGCTGGAGTTCGGGCCGTCCACCGTCACCGCCGGTGGGCCCGCCTCCGCCTGCTCTCCCGGCGCGGCCACCGAGGTCACGCTGCTGCCGGGCGGCCGGCTGAAACGGGCGAAGCGCGGCGGCGCGGAAAGCCTGACCTACGGCAGATGGTGACCGGTTGGCGGGGCCCTGGCGCACCCCGAGGCGGGCCCAGGCCCTAGCGGGGCTCCGGGGGGCGCTGTCGGGGCATGTTCGGGCGGGAGCCGTTCGCCGGGGGCAGGGGCAGCCGGCCGCCCGGCCCGCCGTGCTCCTGGCGCGGCACGGACGCCACCGCCGTCTGGATGCCGAGTGGGGCCGAGCCGGTGCGGAACTCCACCATCCAGTCGGTCGTCTCCGTCCGCACCAGCTCCGTGACCTCCTCGGAGAAGCGCCGCAGCACACTCAGGCACCGCTCCGCCGCCTCGCTCGCCGTGCCGTCCGCCGGCCCCAGAACCTCCCGCACGCTCTCCGAGGCCCAGTCGAACTGCAACGCCTGTAGCCGCCGCTGCACCGCCTGTGCGGTCGCCACGTCCCGCATCCAGCCGGAGGTGATCCCGAAGAAGCGGTCGACGCCGACGCAGGCGGCCCCGAGCAGCAGTGCCAGACAGCCCCAGGGCGCCACCCCCCGGACCGCCCCGGTGAGGTCCATCAGGGGCAGCGCGGCCCCGGCCACGGCGCCCGCCGCCGTGCCGGCCCGCAGTACCCGGGCGCCGCGCCGCTTCCACACCCGGTCGCGCAGGTACCAGGACGTCGTCTGCAGCGCCCCGCGCTCCACCCAGCGGTACAGCTCGTCGAGCCGCTCGGCCGGCTCCCCCCAGTCCCCGAGCGGGAAGGCCCGCCCGGGCAGATCGCCCGGCCGCAGCCCGGCCGCCCCCTCGCCCCGCCCGTCCTGAGGAGGACCCTCGGGCTGCATCTCCGGCTGACCCACCCGGCACTCCCTACTGATCACGACCGGTCGCGTTGCGTGACATTCCATGCCGACGCGCGGCCCCCTTCCTACCGCCCAATGGGTGGCCGAGAAGGAACTTTCCTGGCTTTTCCGCCCGTAAGAGGGCCTTGATCAGGTATAGGACTGCCATGGTTCTCACTCGAAAGAGTGGCGGGGCGATGGCCGCGTGGACCACGTAGGCTCGTGCACAGCGGAGAGAACAGCGGTGAAGACGGCAAGGAGCTGATCGTGATCCCCGGTGGTGGCCAGCCCAACATGCAGCAGCTGCTCCAGCAGGCCCAGAAGATGCAGCAGGACCTGCAGCGGGCGCAGGAGGAACTGGCGAACACGGAGGTCGACGGGCAGGCGGGCGGCGGCCTGGTGCGGGCCACCGTCACCGGTTCCGGTGAGCTGCGCGGGCTCAAGATCGACCCGAAGGCGGTGGACCCGGAGGACACCGAGACCCTCGCCGACCTGATCGTGGCGGCCGTACAGGCGGCCAACGAGAACGCGCAGGCGCTGCAGCAGCAGAAGCTGGGCCCCCTGGCCCAGGGGCTGGGCGGCGGCACCGGCATCCCGGGTCTGCCCTTCTGACCTCCTTCAGGCGCCGACCGTTTCGGTGTTCGCCATCGGCGGGACACCCCCGCCGCCTTCCTAGGGAAGGCGGCAGCCAACTACGGTACGTACCGAAAGGTCTCCAGGAAGGGCAATCCGTTGTACGAAGGCGTGGTCCAGGACCTCATCGACGAGTTGGGGCGGCTGCCCGGCGTCGGTCCCAAGAGCGCGCAGCGGATCGCCTTCCACGTCCTGCAGGCGGAGCCGACGGATGTGAAGCGGCTCGCGCAGGCGCTCCTGGAGGTCAAGGCGAAGGTCCGGTTCTGCGCGGTCTGCGGCAACGTGGCGCAGGAGGAGCTGTGCAACATCTGCCGGGACAGCCGCCGCGACCCGTCGGTGATCTGTGTGGTCGAGGAGCCCAAGGACGTCGTCGCCGTCGAGCGCACCCGTGAGTTCCGCGGCCGCTACCACGTCCTCGGCGGGGCGATCAGCCCCATCGAGGGTGTGGGCCCCGACGACCTGCGGATCAGAGAGCTCCTCGCGAGACTGGCCGACGGGACGGTCACGGAGCTGATCCTGGCCACCGACCCCAACCTGGAGGGCGAGGCCACGGCCACGTACCTCGCTCGCATGATCAAGCCCATGGGCCTGAAGGTCACCCGCCTGGCCAGCGGCCTCCCGGTGGGCGGCGACCTGGAATACGCGGACGAGGTCACCCTCGGCCGCGCCTTCGAGGGGAGACGACTCCTAGATGTCTGACGCCACGCTGCACGACACGACGCAGAACCCGGACGACTTCGTGGTCCAGATCGCGGACCAGGTCGAGAGCTTCCTGGTGGCCGTCACCGAGGTGGCGAAGGGCGACGAACCCGAATCGGCGGTCCCCTTCCTCCTTCTGGAGGTCTCCCAGCTCCTGCTGGCCGGAGGCCGGCTCGGCGCCCACGAGGACATCGTCCCCGACGACCGTTACGAGCCCGATCCGGGCCCGGAGCCGGACGTGGACGACCTTCGCGAGAACCTCGCCCGGCTGCTGGACCCCGTCGACGTCTACTCGGAGGTCTTCGACCCCTACGAGCCCCGCAAGGCCCCCGTGCCGGCCCGGATCTCGGACGACCTCGCCGACATCATCACCGAGCTGCGTCACGGCATGGTCCACTACCGCGCGGGCCGCACCACCGAGGCCCTGTGGTGGTGGCAGTTCTCCTACTTCTCCAACTGGGGACCCACCGCCTCCGCGGTCCTGCGCGCCCTGCAGTCCGTGCTGATCCACGTCCGCCTCAACCAGCCCCTGGAGGAGCTGGACGGCCTCGACACCGACCAGGCGGACCTCGGGGACGAGACCCTGGAGTTCGAGGCGGGCCGGGTGATGGCGCAGGAGATCGGCGACCCGTTGGGCATCCGGCAGGGCAAGTAGCGACTCGGCCGGCCCGTGCGGGCCCGGCTCCGGTCGGTGCGCGGCCCCGGGCACTGTGAGCCGGGGCACGTTCGGCGTGGGGCGGCTCTCGCGGGGCAGGTTCCGAATTCGAGCGGACGAGATCCCTCCGCCCCGTTCACCGCATGTCTCACCATGCGGGAGCAGGGTGGTGGAATTCGGACGCTCGATAGACTGAGCCGACACAAACGAACCGAGCGAGGAGCGCAAGTGGGCCTTGTCGTGCAGAAGTACGGAGGCTCCTCCGTAGCCGATGCCGAGGGCATCAAGCGCGTCGCCAAGCGGATCGTGGAAGCGAAGAAGAACGGCAACCAGGTTGTCGTCGTCGTTTCCGCGATGGGCGACACGACGGACGAGCTGATCGATCTCGCCGAGCAGGTGTCACCGATGCCTGCCGGCCGGGAGTTCGACATGCTGCTGACCGCCGGAGAGCGTATCTCCATGGCCCTGCTGGCGATGGCGATCAAGAACCTGGGCCACGAGGCGCAGTCGTTCACCGGCAGCCAGGCAGGCGTCATCACCGACTCGGTCCACAACAAAGCCCGGATCATCGACGTCACGCCGGGCCGGATCCGCGACTCCCTGGACAAGGGCAACATCGCCATCGTCGCCGGCTTCCAGGGCGTCAGCCAGGACAAGAAGGACATCACCACGCTGGGGCGCGGTGGGTCCGACACGACGGCCGTGGCGCTCGCCGCCGCCCTCGACGCCGAGGTCTGCGAGATCTACACCGACGTGGACGGCGTGTTCACCGCCGACCCGCGCGTGGTGAAGAAGGCGAAGAAGATCGACTGGATCTCCTTCGAGGACATGCTGGAGCTCGCGGCGTCCGGCTCCAAGGTGCTGCTCCACCGCTGTGTGGAGTACGCCCGCCGCTACAACATCCCGATCCACGTCCGGTCCAGCTTCAGCGGACTTCAGGGCACGTGGGTCAGCAGTGAGCCGATTGGGGACCAGAAGGTGGAGCAGGCCATCATCTCCGGTGTCGCACACGACACCTCCGAGGCCAAGATCACGGTCGTCGGCGTGCCGGACAAGCCGGGCGAGGCCGCCGCGATCTTCCGGACCATCGCCGACGCCCAGATCAACATCGACATGGTCGTGCAGAACGTGTCCGCCGCCTCCACGGGCCTGACGGACATCTCCTTCACGCTGCCGAAGACCGAGGGCCGCAAGGCCATCGACGCGCTGGAGCGCAACCGGCCCGGCATCGGCTTCGACTCGCTGCGCTACGACGACCAGATCGGCAAGATCTCCCTGGTCGGCGCCGGAATGAAGACCAACCCGGGTGTCACCGCCTCCTTCTTCGAGGCGCTGTCCGACGCGGGCGTGAACATCGAGCTGATCTCGACGTCCGAGATCCGCATCTCGGTCGTCACCCGCAAGGACGACGTGCCGGAGGCCGTCCGCGCCGTGCACAGCGCCTTCGGGCTCGACTCCGACACCGACGAGGCCGTCGTCTACGGAGGCACGGGCCGCTGATGGCACCGACCCGCAAGCCGACGCTCGCGGTCGTGGGAGCGACCGGGGCCGTCGGCGCGGTCATGCTCCAGATCCTGTCCCAGCGGGCGGACATCTGGGGCGAGATCCGTCTGATCGCCTCGCCCCGCTCGGTCGGCCGCAAGCTCGCCGTGCGCGGCGAGGAGGTCGAGGTGGTGGCCCTGACGCGGGAGGCGTTCGCCGGGGTGGACATCGCCCTGTTCGACGTCCCCGACGAGGTCGCCGCCGAGTGGGCGCCGCTCGCCGCCGAGAGCGGTGCCGTCGTCGTCGACAACTCGGCCGTCTTCCGGCTCGACCCCGAGGTGCCGCTCGTGGTGCCCGAGGTCAACGCGCACGCGGTACGGACCCGCCCGCGCGGGATCGTCGCCAATCCCGACTGCACGACCCTGACGATGATCGTCGCCCTGGGCGCGCTGCACGCCGAGTTCGGGCTGCGCGAGCTGGTGGTGTCGTCGTATCAGGCGGTGAGCGGGGCCGGGCGGGCCGGAGTGGAGACGCTCAGGTCCCAGCTGGCGCTGGTCGCCGGCACGGACCTGGGGACCAAGCCCGGCGATGTGCGGCGGGCCGTCGGCGACGACACCGGTCCCTTCCCCGAGCCGGTCGTACTGAACGTCGTCCCCTGGGCGGGATCGCTCCGGGAGGACGGCTGGTCGTCGGAGGAGATGAAGGTGCGGGACGAGTCCCGCAAGATCCTCGGACTGCCGGCGCTGCCGGTCGCCGTGACCTGTGTCCAGGTGCCGGTGGTCACCACGCATTCGCTGACCGTCCACGCCCGCTTCCAGGGCGACGTGACCGTCGACGGCGCCCGCGAGATCATCGCCACCGCGCCCGGCGTGGTGCTGTGCGACAACCCGGCCGCCGGCGAGTTCCCCACCCCGGCCGACGTGGTGGGCACCGACCCGACCTGGGTCGGCCGGGTGCGGCGGGCGCTGGACGACCCGACGGCGCTCGAACTCTTCGTGTGCGGCGACAACCTGCGCAAGGGGGCCGCCCTGAACACCGCGCAGATCGCGGAGCTGATCGCGGCGGAGTGGTCCTGACCGTGGTGGTCGGCCCCGACCGCACCGATCCACTATCCCGCCGTGGACCCGCTTTGTAGGATCTCCGTAAGAAATGTGTCCAGGAGCATGGTCCGGACCACTTGAACCGGGCCCTGTGACAGCAGAGGATTTCCTCCCCGCCCTGCGCAACCGCGCGCACGGCGGGGAGCGTCTTTGCGGTCACCCTTTACGGGACCTGGGGGACGTGATGATCCTGGCGTGGGGACGCCGTGATCAGGGCGTGGGGACGCCCGTTCAAAATGGGATATAGCGGAAGAGCGGGGCGCATGACGGCACTTGAGGCACCGTCGGTTGTCGCACTTGTGACGCCCGGCACGTACAACCCTGGCGGGGGGAAGCGTGTCCAACTGGCGTGGCAGAGGTTCTCGAACTCCCAACGGCCCGCGGCACGGCTCTGCGGCCGCCCCGCGCGGTGCTCCGGCCCCGCGCGTCCGGCGGCATGCCGGTGATCGCGCCCATGCCCGCAGCGCGGCCCGCCCGCATACCCAGTCAGCGTGACGGCGCCGAGGAGGCCGAGGCGGCGGCCGCCGGCACCACCGTCGACCACCTCACCGAGACCTACCGGGCGCACTACCGTTCGCTGCTGGGCCTCGCGGCGCTCCTCCTGGACGACACCGCCTCCTGCGAGGACGTCGTGCAGGAGGCGTTCATCCGCGTCCACTCGGCCCGCAAGCGCGTCCGCGACCCCGAGAAGACGCTGGCCTACCTCCGCCAGACGGTCGTCAACCTCTCCCGCTCCACGCTGCGCCGCCGCATCCTCGGCCTGAAGCTGCTCTCCAAGCCGATGCCGGACATGGCGAGCGCGGAGGAGGGCGCCTACGACCAGCTGGAGCGGCGCGACCTCATCCAGGCGATGAAGGGGCTGCAGCGCCGCCAGCGCGAGGTCCTCGTGCTGCGCTACTTCGCGGACATGACCGAGGCGCAGGTCGCCGAGAGCCTCGGCATCTCCCTGGGGTCGGTGAAGGCGTACGGCTCGCGGGGCATCGCCGCCCTGCGGGTCACCATGGCGGCTCTGGCATGAGCGGGCGCGCCGAGAGGGTGATTCCGACGCACGCCACCGCGATCGGAGCCACGAGGACCCCGGCCGGCACGCGCCGGCGAAGCCGCACGAGCAAGAGCACACGCAATCGCACGCTGGGAACGGAACTGTGAACCACGGCCCCGATGCCAAGGGCCCCGAGGGGCCCGGCCCCGACCTCGACGGGTTCGACTCGGACGAACAGGTCCTGCGGCGCATGCTGCACTCCGCGGTGGACGACATCGCGCCGAGCGGCGACACCCTCGACCGGCTGCGCCGGGCCGTCCCCGCCCGGCGGGCCCGCAAGCGGCAGGCCGCCGTCGGCATGGCCGCCGCGGCCCTGTTCATCGGTACGGCGATCCCGGCCCTCGTCCACGTCTCCGCCGGTGGCGGCACCGACCCCAACACCGCCATCGCCGGCCAGTCCTCCCAGGCACACGGCGGCGGCGGCCACGACAAGGCCACGGGCAGCCCGTCGGCCGGCCCGCGGGAGACCGGCAGCACGGACGTCCAGCCCGGCAAGGAGACCGGCAAGCCCGACGACAAGGGCACCAGGGGCGGCGGTCCCGGCTCCACCGGCGGCGCCGCCGACCCCACGTCGACCCTGGCCACGGGCGCTCCGCTGTGCACGGCCGCCCAGCTGGGCTCCGCCACCGGGACGGCCGACGCCCCCGACTCGGCGGGCATCGTCTACGGCACCTTCCGGGTCGCCAACGTCTCCGCCGACGCCTGTACCGTCAGCGGCGCGGGCACCATCGGCGCCACCGCGCAGGGCGCCGCCGACCCGGCCAAGATCACCCGGGTCCGGCACACGGCGGGGGACGCGGCGACCAACCTGCCCGATCCCTCCCTGGAGGTCTCGGCACTGGTCCTGCAGCCGGGTTCGGCCTACGAGGAGAAGTTCGCCTTCGTGCCCTCGGAGACCTGTCCCACCACCGGTGGCGGCAGCACCGGCGGCCCGGACCCCGGCGACCCGACCCCCGACCCGACGCCCACCGGGGACACCGGTGCCTCCGGCGCCACGGGCACCGGCGGCGCGACCTCCGGCACCGGCACCCAGCTGCTCACCGAGGACGGTACGGCCGACGGCGACGTCCTGATCACCCACGCGGCCCAGCCGGGCTCCCCGACGGCGTCCACGGTCGTACCCAAGGAGTGCGCGGGGACGGTGTACTACACGGGAGTACTCCCCGGCGCGTGACGTACCGCCGGCGCGAGGCCTGGTCCCGGCCGCGGGAACCGCGCGTGCGGCCCCCGCGGTCGGTCGGCCGCCGACGGCCGGTGCTGTCAGCCGCTGATGGCCGGTGCCCGCTCCGCCTCGTCCGGGACCAGGCCGAGCGCGGCGTCCCGCTGGAACTCCACCTCGCGCCGCAGCAGCCGGAACCACATGAAGACCACGAACCCGGCGAAGACGAACCACTCCCCGGTGTAACCGAGGTTCTGGAACGCCTTCAGGTCCAGCCCCGTCCCGTCCGGTGCGGTCGCGGGCACCGCCTTCATCCCCGAGTCGGCCCGGTCCAGGGTGATCCAGGCGTCGTACAGCTTGTACGGCACCAGGTTCACCAGCGACGCCGAGCTGATCGCCGACGTCTGCCCGGCGGCGAGTCCGCCCTGCGCGCCGACCCCGTTGTCCCCCGGGGTCTCGGAGGCCTGCAGCGCGCCGGTGACGGTGACCTCACCGGCGGGCGGCGCGGGGGCCTTGGCCGCGTCCGCCGTACCGGGCAGCCAGCCCCGGACCACGGGCAGGGCCTTGCCGGAGTCGGTGCGCAGCAGGGTGAGCACGTAGAAGCCGCGCCTGTCGTCCAGCTCCCGGCCCGGCACGAGCAGCTGCCTGCCGTAGTGGCCGCTCGCGGTGACCCGCCGCCCCGATGTGCTCTTGTCGACGGGCAGCATGCCGTCCAGCGGCCGCGCCCTCTCGTGTCCGTCGGAGGCGGCCTGCTCGGTCGCGGCGCGGTGTTCCTGCACCCGCCCCTCGAACCGGCTCAGCTGCCAGGACCCCATGAAGACGCAGAACGGGATGGCGAGCAGCACGAAGACGTTGATGCCCCACCAGCGGGGTGTCAGCAGAAACCGGTACACGCCCTCCACGGTACGGCGCCCGCGCCCCGGCCCGGCCCGCGGGGCGGTTGTCGGCCCCCTTCGGGGGACGGCGCCGAGGCCGGCCCCGGCGCCCGTGGCCGCGAAGTTATCCACAGGCTGCGCACACCCGTCCCCCGATTGTCGGCGCGGCCAGGCACTATGGGCGCATGACTGGGGCCATGAGTGAGAGCAGTACGCCGGACACACCGGACATGCCGGATTGGGAGAAGCGCTTCCGGGCGCCGCGGGTGTCACTGCCCGACTGGGCGGACGACGCACCGGACCGCTCCCTGTTCGTGTCGAACGCGACGGGCACGTACGAGCTGTACGCCTGGGACCGTGCCACCGGCGCCCAGCGCCAGGTGACGGACCGGCCGAACGGCACGACGGACGGGGTGCTCACCCCGGACGGCGCCTGGATCTGGTGGTTCGACGACAAGGACGGCGACGAGTTCGGTATCTGGCGCCGCCAGCCCTTCACCGGCGGTGCGGACGAACCGGCGGTGCCCGGCCTCGCTCCCTCCTACCCGGCCGGCCTGGCCCTGGCCCGCGACGGCCGCACGGCGGTCGTCGGCCGCTCCACGGACGAGGAGGGCTCGACCGTCCACCTCGCGCGCACGGGTGAGGACCCGGTCGAGATCTACCGGCACCGCGAGTCCGCGAACGTCGGCGACCTCTCCTACGACGGCTCCCTGATCGCCCTCGAACACACCGAGCACGGCGACGCCATGCACGCGGCGCTGCGCGTGCTGCGCCCGGACGGCTCGACGGTCGCCGAGCTGGACGACACCAAGGGCGGCAGCGAGGAGCTGGGCCTGGAGGTGCTCGGGTTCGCCCCCGTCGAGGGCGACACCCGTCTGCTCATCGGCCACCAGCGCCGGGGCCGCTGGGAGCCGCTGGTGTGGGACGTGGCAGCGGGCACGGAGACGGACCTCGCCCTGGACCTGCCCGGAGACGTCGGCGCCGAGTGGTACCCGGACGGCTCGGCCCTGCTCGTCGAGCACGGCTTCGAGGCCCGCAGCGAGCTCTTCCGCCTCGACCTGGCCACCCACCGGCTCACCCGCATCCCCACCCCGCCCGGCACGGTCTCCGGCGCGACGGCCCGCACCGACGGCAGCGTGGAGTACCTGTGGTCGTCGGCCGCCGAACCGCCGGCGGTGCGGTCGACGACCGGCGGAGTCGTCCTGTCCCCGCCCGGCCTGACCTGCCCGCCGTCGGTGGCGGTCGAGGACGTGTGGGTGGAGGGCCCCGGCGGCCGCATCCACGCCCTGGTCCAGAAGCCGGCCGGCGCCACCGGCCCCCTGCCCACGGTCTTCGATCTGCACGGCGGCCCGACCTGGCACGACAGCGACTCCTTCGCCGCCGGCCCGGCCGCCTGGGTCGACCACGGCTACGCGGTGATCCGCGTCAACTACCGCGGCTCCACCGGCTACGGCCGCGCCTGGACGGACGCCCTCAAGCACCGCGTCGGCCTGATCGAGCTGGAGGACGTGGCGGCGGTGCGCGAGTGGGCCGTCTCCAGCGGCCTCGCCGACCCCGAGCGGCTGGTCCTCACCGGCGCCTCCTGGGGCGGCTATCTCACCCTGCTCGGCCTCGGCACCCAGCCGGAGGCCTGGGCGGTGGGCATCGCGGTGGTGCCGGTCGCGGACTACGTCACGGCGTACCACGACGAGATGGAGGCCCTGAAGGCCATGGACCGCACCCTGCTGGGCGGCACCCCGGAGGAGGTCCCCGAACGCTTCGAGGCCTCCTCCCCGCTGACCTACGTCGACCAGGTCAAGGCCCCGGTCTACCTCTCGGCGGGCGTCAACGACCCGCGCTGCCCGATCCGTCAGGTCGACAACTACGTCAAGCGCCTCCAGACGCGCGGCGCGCCGCACGAGGTGTACCGGTACGACGCCGGGCACGGCTCGCTGGTGGTGGACGAGCGGATCAAGCAGGTGAGACTGGAGCTGGAGTTCGCCCGGCGGCACCTGCCCGCCTGAGGTCACCGCAGCTCGGCGAGCCCCCTGCGGGTGGCGGCGACGACGACGCGGTCCCCCCTCGTCAGCACATGACCGGGGGCCGTGTCGGTCCGTCCCTCCAGCGCCAGCACCCGCCAGGACCCGGCCCGGAACGCCTCCCGCACGGTGCGGCCCTCCAGCTGCGGATGCCCCGCCACGTCGACGGCGGCGAACAGCAGCACCCTGCGCTCCACGGCGATCGCCCCCATCACCTGCCGTCCGAGCATCGCACCGGCGAACGCCGGTGCGGCCAGGTGCGTCACGCTGCGGCTGCGGGTCAGCGCCAGCGGGTAGGCGGCCCTGAGCGTCCGGTACACGGCGGTGGCGAAGTCGTCGTCGTACAGCCGCAGCACCACGCGCAGGTCGGGCCGCACGGTCCGGGCGTACAGCGCCGCCTCCAGGTTGGTGGTGTCGGAGCTGGTCACCGCGAGCAGCGCGTGGGCCCGGTGGATCTTCGCGGACTCCAGCACACCCTCCTGGGTGACGTCTCCGAGGACCACCGGCACCCGCAGCCGGCGTGCGACCGCGAGGCCCCGCGCCTCCGGATCGGCTTCCACGCACACCACGGGAACGCCCAGTTCGCGCAGCCGGGTCAGCACCCGGGTGCCGATCTTCCCGAGTCCCAGCAGCACCACGTGTCCGCCGAGCCCGCGCGGTGGTCTGCGCAGGGCGGAGGCGGTCCGGAAGGTGCCGAGCGCCTCCAGGACGGCCGCCAGCAGGACGGGCAGCAGCAGCAACCCGACCAGCCCCGACAGCAGTTGCAGGATCTGCCGGCCCAGCGACTGCCCGATGGCCGGGTCGTCGATGGCGAACAGGTCCAGCAGCGTCAGATAGAAAGCCTTCAGTGGATGGGTGCCGGTGACCAGCCACAGCGCGACGGCGAGCGCGATCACACATCCCACGCTGCCCGCCAGCGACCAGCGCAGCCGCCGGGAGAACAGCGAGGCGAGGGGTACGCCTCCCACCCCGCGGGCGGGCGCCGCCGACTCGGGGCCGCCCGCCGACGACACCTGCTCCAGCACGATCGCCGCCCGCCCGCCGGCCCGCCGTACCTCCTCGTCGTCCGGGAGCAGCCGCGGTTCCTGCTCGCCGTTGCCGTCGGAGCCGTTGCCCGCGGGCCCGTCGCTCGCGGGGTCCGTCCCGGGCGCGGAGAGCAGCGCGAGGGTGCACAGCCCGGCGGGCGCCGCCGGCCCGCTCCCGGCCGGCGGCCGCTCCACGGCGCGCAGCAGCAGCCCCTCGGTCTGGACGACCTTGCTGGTGCCGGCGACCGCGGTGGCGGCCAGGGCGGGCGCGGCGGTGTCCGCGTCGGAGAGCACGGTGGTGGAGGCGTCCGCGCCGGCGCCGTCCCGGTCGGCCAGTGTGGCCACCTGGTCCAGGAGTTCCTCGATGTGCTGGCCCAGCCGCCGGTTGTAGAGCCGGAGCACCAGCCGTAGGCCGGGGTTGAGCCGGCGGGCGATCAGGGCGGCGCGGATGTTGGTCTCGTCGTCGTCGTAGACGAGGGCCAGCGCGGTCGCCCGCTCCACCCCGGCCTCGGCGAGCACGGCCTCGGTGGGCTCGGTGGCCTCCCACACCAGGTCCCCGTCCCGGCGCGGGTCCGCCGCGCCGCCCACGCCGGGGGTGGGCGCACCGCCCCCGCCGCGGCCGACGGAGCCGACCGCGGCGTTGACCACCCGGTCGAACAGCGCCGCCGACGCCGCCCGGGCCCGCCCCACCACGGGTGGTCTGGCCGTCCGTTCGTTCGGCGGCACCACGAGGGTCACCCGCTCGCCGTAGACCCCGCGCAACTCGGCGGCCAGCCGATGCGCGAGACCGTCCTCACCGCACACCACCATGTGCGCCGGAGGGGACCCCGGCCCCCCTTGATACGGAACGCTCGCCACGAGGGGAAAGACTGCACCAAGGAGAACGGTGGTTCCAGCGAAGCGATGAACACCCGTGCCCGGGCCCGCGTATCCAGGGGGAGGCAGAGAACCAGCCGGAGGTATCCGCTCGTGGCCATCACCGAAGACGCCCCGCCCGGCGTCCCGCCGCCCGCCCCGGCGCGCCCCAACGGCGAACGGCCCGATGGCGAACGGCCCAGCGGCGGCCGCGCGGACCGGGAGGGCCGTTCGGACCGGGAGGGCCGGCGGCTCAGCTCCCCATTGGTGCTGACCGCGACGCTGGTCCTGGTGGTGCTGGCCCAGTCGCCGATCCGGGGCGCCCTCGGCACCCCGCTGATGCAGAGCTGGACGACGGTGTTCGTCGCGGTCACCGTGCAGGCGCTGCCCTTCCTGGTCCTCGGGGTGCTGCTCTCCGCGGCGATCGCGGTGTTCGTCCCCCCGTCCTTCTTCGCCCGCGCCCTCCCGCGCCGCCCAGCCCTGGCCGTCCCCGTGGCCGGCGTCGCGGGCGCGGTGCTGCCGGGCTGCGAGTGCGCGTCCGTGCCGGTGGCGGGCGCCCTGGTCCGCCGGGGCGTGACCCCCGCCGCCGCCCTCGCCTTCCTGCTCTCGGCACCGGCGATCAACCCGATCGTGCTCACCGCCACCGCCGTCGCCTTCCCCCGGCACCCGGAGATGGTCCTGGCCCGGTTCCTCGCGAGCCTGCTGGTGGCGTGCGCGATGGGATGGCTGTGGCAGCGGCTGGGCCGCACGGACTGGCTGCGCCTGCCGGCACACGGCGCACACGAGGGCGCGACCAAGGGGGAGACGTTCTGGAACTCGGTCCGCCACGACATCATGCACGCCGGCGGCTTCCTGGTCGTCGGCGCGATGGCGGCGGCCACGCTGAAGGCGGTGGCTCCGGCGGCCTGGCTGCGCACGGCCGCCGACAACCCCTTGCTCTCCGTGCTCGCCCTCGCCGTGCTGGCCGTCCTGCTGTCGATCTGCTCGGAGGCGGACGCGTTCGTCGCGGCCTCCCTCACCCAGTTCTCCCCGACGGCCAAGCTGGTGTTCCTGGTGGTGGGCCCGATGATCGACCTGAAGCTGTTCGCGATGCAGGCCGGCACCTTCGGCCGTGCCTTCGCGCTCCGCTTCGCCCCCGCCACCTTCGCGCTGGCCGTCACCGGTGCAGTGCTGACCGGGGCGGTGCTGCTGTGAACCGCCAGGCCCAGGCGGCCGTCCTGTTCCTGCTCGGCGGCGCCCTGCTGCACGCGGGCAGCACCGACCTCTACCTGCGCTACGTGAAGTCGGGCCTGCGCCCCATGCTGCTGGCCTCCGGCGCGGTCCTGATCGTGGCGGCGCTGGCGACGGCCTGGTACGAACGCAAGCGCGCCAAGGCCGCCGGTGACCGCGCCCGACCGCACGCCGAGACGCCCGGATCGGCCCGCGACGGCGCCCCGCGGCACGACGGCACCACGGAGCAGGCCCACGCCCATCCCGAACCCCGCGTCTCCTGGCTGCTGTTGCTGCCGCTTCTCGCCCTCATCCTGATCGCCCCGCCGGCCCTCGGCTCCTACAGCGCCCTGCGCACCGGTACGGCGCTGCAGAAGCCGTACGCCTACGCCGCGCTGCCCGCCGGCGATCCGGTCCCGCTCTCCGTCGTCGACTACGCCTCCCGGGCGGCCTACGACCACGGTCGCTCCCTGCACGGCCGCCCCGTCCGCGTCACCGGCTTCCTCGCCCTGGACCACTCCGGCGCCCCCTATCTGGTCCGCATGGCCCTCAACTGCTGTGCCGCCGACGCCCAGCCGGTGAAGATCGCCCTGACCGGCGAGCTGCCCCCCGTCCTGCGCCCGGACGCCTGGCTGGAGGTGACGGGCACCTACACGCCCCGGCTAGCCCACGACCCCGTCAACAACGGCCCCGTCCCCTATCTGAGGGTCACCGCGGCGAGACCGGTCCCGGTGCCGCGCGACCCGTACGACGAGACCTGGAACACCTGAGCGCGCGTCACGACACGGCAGTGAGCGACCCTCCCGGACTGCCGGATCCCGCACAGGAAAGCGGACGCGGGCGGCGGCACAATCGCGCGCATGAACAACCCGGAAGTCGTCTGCCGTCCCCGCCGGCAGGCCGTGTTGTGGTGCCTGGTCGGGATCGGCGCGGCGGGTGCGCTGTCGGCCGGGGCCCGGGTCGTGTGTACGGGCCGCGTGGTGGACGGGTGGGTGATCGTCGGCCTGTTCGTGGCGGCACCGGGGGTCGGGGCGCTGTACCGGGTCAGGGGACTGGTGATCGCGGACGCGTCCGGGGTGCGCCGGCGGGCCCTGTGGCGTCTGCGTGGTGTGCCGTGGCGGGACATCGCCGAACTGCGCGTCCGTGAGCGGAACCTGGGCCGGGGCGGGCGGAGCCGCCGGGTCGTACTGGTGCTGCGGGACGGGCGCAGGCGGTCGTTGCCCCAGCCGGCGACCGGTTCGCGCGGTGACCGGGACTTCGCCGCGCGGCTGGCCGCGCTGCGCCGACTGCACCGCCGGTACGGCATCCCCGGCCCGGGCCGCGTCGGAGTCGTCACGGATGCCACCGTCGGCAGCGGTTGGTTGCGCTGGCTGGGGCTTGGTGTGCTGCTGCTCGTGGTGGGCGGGGTGACGGCGTCGTTCGTGCCGGACGCCACGGCGTACGAGCGGGCGTGGCGGGCGGCTCCCCCCTGCCCGGCCCGGGCGCCGGTGAACGCGTCCGAGGACTGCCGGTGGACCGCGCCGGCCGTCGTCGCGCGGACCGAGGCCCGTCCGCCGAGGCAGCGCAGCCGGTTGTACTTCACCGACGGCCGGCCGCTCGCGCGGCTGGACGTGTCGTCCGAGGCCGCCGAGGCGTTCGAGGCCGGCGACCCGGTCGAACTGACCGTCTGGCGCGGTGCGGTGATGAAGGTCGCCGGTGCGCACTACGTCTGGCACGAGCACGTGACCACCGGAGGCAGCGTGGCCGTGAGCGCGGCGCTGCCGGTCCTGGGCGCGGGCTACTGCGGGGCGCAGGTGCTGCTACGGCTGCGTGGGCGCCGGCGGCCCGCCGGCGAGGTCGTGCCGTCGGCGCTGCCGTACGCGCTCGCGTTCGCCGGCACCGGGGCATGGCTGCTGCCGCTCTGCTACCGCCACCCCGTGACGCCGTTCGGCTCCGCGCGGACCGTCCTGTGGTGGACCGCCGGCGCGCTGGTCTCCGCGGGGCTGTTCGTCCGGGCCTGGCGGGCGACCCGCGGCCGCCCGCCCGAGGACCCGGGGACGGCGCCCCCGCCCCCGGCAGCCGGCGGCGACGTGTTCGTGGCCGCCCGCTTCCTGGAGCACACCGACTACAACCCGTACGGCTTCGGCACCCACGTCGTCCTCGGGGACGGCGGCCCCGCGGTGACACCGCACCCCGGTCCGGGCCGGTTCGCGGCCCGGCGCATCCCGGTCGAGCGGCTCACCGTGACGAGCGTGCGGCCCGCCCGGGCCGGCGACGGCGACACCGTCCCGCGCGGCTGGCACGTCGCCGAGCTCGACGACGCCGGCACCCGGGTACGTCTGGCCGCCGCCCCGGACGACCTCGCGCGCGTCATTCGGGCGCTGGGACCCGCGAGGACGTGTCCGTGACCGGCCGGTCCCCGGCCCGCGCGCCGTCGAGGCCTTCGAAGTCGAACCGTTCGAGGTCGCGCAGCCAGGCGTTCGCGTTGCCGTCGGAGGGGGCCCGCCAGTCACCGCGCGGCGACAGCGAACCACCCGCCGACACCTTCGGCCCGTTCGGCATGGCCGAGCGCTTGAACTGGGAGAACGCGAAGAAGCGGCGGATGAACACCTCCAGCCACCGCCGGATCTCCGCCAGGTCGTAGGCGACCCGCTTCGCCTTCGGGAAGCCGGGCGGCCAGGCGCCGGCGTCCGGGTCGTGCCAGGCGTGCCAGGCCAGGAAGGCGATCTTCGACGGGCGGAAGCCGTAGCGCAGGACGTGGAAGAGGGTGAAGTCGTGCAGCGCGTACGGCCCGATACGGGACTCGGTGGACTGCATCTCCTCGCCCGGCACCAGCTCCGGGCTGATCTCGGTGTCCAGGATCGCGGTGAGGATCTCGCCGGTCTCCGCGTCGAACTGCTCGCTGCTGACGACCCACCGGATCAGGTGCTGGATCAGCGTCTTGGGCACGCCGGCGTTGACGTTGTAGTGGCTCATCTGGTCGCCGACGCCGTACGTCGACCAGCCGAGCGCCAGCTCCGAGAGGTCACCGGTGCCGAGCACGATGCCGCCGCGCTGGTTGGCAAGCCGGAACAGGTAGTCGGTGCGCAGGCCGGCCTGGACGTTCTCGAAGGTGATGTCGTAGACGGGCTCGCCGGAGGCGAACGGGTGGCCGATCTCCTTCAGCATCAGCCGTGCCGTCGGCGTGATGTCCAGCTCGGACGCGGTGACGCCGAGGGCGCGCATCAGCTTGTGGGCGTTGTCCTTGGTGTGGTCGCTGGTGGCGAAGCCGGGCAGCGTGAACGCCAGGATGTCGCTGCGCGGCCGGCCGGCCCGGTCCATCGCCCGGGCGGCGACGATCAGCGCGTGCGTGGAGTCCAGGCCGCCGGACACCCCGATGACCACCTTCGGGCCGCCGATCGCCGCGAGCCGCTGCTGCAACCCGGCGACCTGGATGTTGTAGGCCTCGTAGCAGTCCAGGGCGAGCCGCTCGGGGTCGGCGGGCACGAACGGGAACCGCTCGACGCGGCGGCGCAGCCCCAGGTCGGCGGTGGGCGGGCCGAGCTCGAACGGCACCGTGCGGAAGTCGCCGGTGCGGGCGGCGTGGGTACGGCGGTTCTCGCCGAACGTGCCCATCCGCTGGCGCTCCTGGCGCAGCAGGTCCAGGTCCACGTCGGCGACCGCGTACTGCTCGTCGAGCGGGAAGCGGTCGGTCTCGGCGAGCAGCAGCCCGTTCTCGTAGATCATGGTCTGGCCGTCCCAGGACAGGTCGGTCGTCGACTCGCCGAGCCCGGCCGCCGCGTAGACGTACGCGGCGAGACAGCGCGAGGACGCCGAGCGGCACAGCAGCCGCCGGTCCTCGGCGCGGCCGACGGTGATCGGGCTGCCCGAGAGGTTGAGCAGCACGGTCGCGCCCGCGAGGGCCGCCTCGGCGCTCGGCGGCACCGGCACCCACATGTCCTCGCAGACCTCGGCGTGCACCACCAGACCGGGGACGTCCGCCGCCTCGAACAGCAGGTCCACGCCGAAGGGCACGAGCTCGCCGCCGATCCGGATCGTGCCGCCGCGCTCGGCGTCGCCGCCGGTGATCTGCCGGCGCTCGTAGAACTCCCGGTAGTTCGGCGGGTACGACTTGGGGACGACACCGAGGACCCGGCCCCGGTGCACGATCACCGCGCAGTTGTAGAGCTGCTGGCGGTGCCGCAGCGGGGCACCGACCACCAGCACGGGCAGCAGGTCGGCGGAGCCGGCGACCACGTCGGCGAGCGCCGCCTCGACGTCGTCGAGCAGCGCGTCCTGCAGCAGCAGGTCGTCGATCGCGTAACCGGACAGGCCCAGCTCGGGGAAGACCGCCACGGCGACGCCCTCGTCCGCGCACCGGCGCGCGTGGCGCAGGACCGCCTCGGCGTTGGCCCGCGGGTCGGCAATGGCGGTGTGGCCCGTGCACGCGGCGACTCGCGCGAAGCCGTGCTGATAGATCGACCAGAAGTTCGACGGGACGTCCCTCATGACTCCACCATGGCTCCACGACTCCACAGACCGCACATACGCAGCGGATCTCGTACAGGACGAAGCCTAGATCCCCGCGGCCGCCGTCCGTCCGGGTACCCGGACGCGGCTGAGTACGCATGCTCTGTCCGGAACCGGCCCGCCCGGAAACGCTGGGGCACATGAACCAGGAACCGATGCGCCGTGGCCTGCTGACAAGTGCCCTGCGGCAGGTGCCGTCGATCCTCTTGCAGGCCGGGGTGGCGGTCGGGCTGTGGGCCGCCTGGCTGGGCGTGCGCTCCGACGGCTCGACGACCGGCCCCTACGCGGCGTGGCAGGTGGCCGGGCTGGTGGTGACGCTGGCGGTGCCGGTGTGCTGGGCGGCCTTCCGGCGGTGTTTCGCCGGTGCCGTGCTCGGGACCACGGCCGGGCTTTCCACGGCCGCCTGGGCCGACTGGTCGGACGACTCCACCGGCCTGTTCGCGATCGGGGTGGGGCTGGTCACGCTGGGCAGCCTGGCCGCGACCCTCCTCGTCAGCGCCCTGGTGCACGCGGTGGCCTGCCTCCGGGGACCGGACGCCTGAGGGCGGCGAACCGGATGCGCACCCCCGCTCCCGGGCGCTCGGCGCCGAAGCCGTAAGAGACCCGTCAAGGCGCCGGGAGCCGCCGTAAGAGAGGTGTCAACGGGCGACCGGATCCGGCCAGAGGGGCGTTTGCTCGACCTGTCCGTAGCAAACCGAACCTCACCTCCAGGAGTTCACGATGGCCGATCTGGCCTTCGTCGTCACCGTGCTCGCGGGTTTCGCGCTGGTGGCCCTTGTCGCCAAGGGGGTGACGAGGCTGTGACCGCCGAGAACATCGTCGGCCTGGTCGTGGCCGTCGCCCTGCTGGGCTATCTCGTCCTCGCCCTGATCTTCCCGGAGAGGTTCTGAGTCAGGAATGGGTCCCGAACTCGCCGGCACGCTCCAGCTGCTGGCCCTGATCGGCGCGCTGGCGCTCGTCCACGTACCGCTCGGCAACTACATGGCCCGGGTCTACTCCACCGACAAGCACCTGCGGGCGGAGAAGTGGATCTACAAGGCCATCGGCGCCGACCCCGACGCCGGGATGACGTGGCCCGCCTATCTGCGCGGTGTCCTCGCCTTCTCGGCGGTCAGCGTCCTCTTCCTCTACCTGCTCCAGCGCCTCCAGGGGGTGCTGCCCGGCTCGATGGGCTTCTCCTCGGTCGGCCCGGCACAGTCGTTCAACACGGCCGTCTCGTTCGTGACGAACACCAACTGGCAGTCGTACTACGGCGAGCAGACCATGGGGCACGTCGTGCAGACCGCGGGTCTGGCCGTGCAGAACTTCGTCTCGGCGGCCGTGGGCATCGCGGTGGCCATCGCGCTGGTGCGCGGGTTCGCGCGCTCGCGCACCGGTCAGCTGGGCAACTTCTGGTCCGACCTGGTCCGCGGCACCCTGCGGATCCTGGTGCCGGCCGCCGCCGTCGCCGCGGTGGTCCTGGTGGCCTGCGGGGCGATCCAGAACTTCTCCGGCATCCACGAGGTCGGCCAGTTCATGGGCGGCTCGCAGCAGTGGAACGGCGGCGCGGTCGCCTCTCAGGAAGCGATCAAGGAGCTGGGCACCAACGGCGGCGGCTACTTCAACGCCAACTCCGCGCACCCCTTCGAGAACCCCACGCCCTTCACCAACCTCTTCGAGATCTTCCTGATCCTGGTGATCCCGTTCTCCCTGACCCGCACCTTCGGCGTGCTGGTCGGCTCGGTGCGCCAGGGGTACGCGATCCTCGCCACGATGGCCACCATCTGGCTGGGCTTCACCGTCCTGATGATGTGGACCGAGTTCGCCCACCACGGTCCCGCCCTCCAGGCCGCGGGCGGCGCGATGGAGGGCAAGGAGGTCCGCTTCGGCGTCGGCGGCTCGTCGATCTTCGCGGTGGCGACCACGCTCACCTCGACCGGTGCCGTCGACTCCTTCCACTCCTCCTTCACCGGACTGGGCGGCGGCATCACCATGCTGGGCATGATGCTGGGCGAGATCGCGCCCGGCGGCACCGGCTCCGGCCTGTACGGCATGCTGATCCTCGCGGTCATCGCGGTGTTCATCGCCGGCCTGATGGTCGGCCGGACGCCCGAGTACCTGGGCCGGAAGATCGGCGGCCGGGAGATGAAGCTGGCCGCCTGCTACATCCTGATCACCCCGGCGCTGGTCCTGGTCTTCACGGCGGCCTCCATGGCCCTGCCGACCCCGCCCCATTCGATGCTGAACCCGGGCGCGCACGGCTTCTCCGAAGTGCTGTACGCCTTCACGTCCGCGGCGAACAACAACGGCTCTGCCTTCGCCGGGCTGAACGCGAACACCGACTGGTTCAACACCATGACCGCACTGGCGATGCTGCTGGGCCGGTTCCTGCCCATGGTCTTCGTCCTGGCGCTGGCCGGCTCGCTCGCCGGGCAGCAGCCCGTCCCGGTCACCGCGGGCACCCTGCGCACCGAGAAGCCGCTGTTCACCGGTCTGCTGGTGGGCACGGTCCTGATCATCACCGGTCTGACGTACTTCCCGGCCCTGGCGCTGGGCCCGCTGGCCGAGGGGCTGGCGTCATGACCATCGACACCCGGAAGCACGAGGACTCCATGTCCACTCCCACTCTCGCGCCCCATCCGGACGCGCCGACCGGACACAAGACCGCCGAGGGCCGGGTCGGCGCGGGCCTCTTCGATCCCGGGCAACTGGTCAGGTCGCTGCCGGACGCCGTCCGCAAGCTCGACCCGCGGGTCATGGTCAAGACGCCCGTGATGTTCGTGGTGTGGATCGGCTCGGTCCTGACCACCGTCTTCTCCTTCAAGGACCCGGGCGACTGGTTCGGCTGGGCCATCAGCGCCTGGCTGTGGCTGACCGTGGTCTTCGCCAACCTCGCGGAAGCGGTCGCCGAGGGCCGCGGCAAGGCGCAGGCCGACACCCTGCGCAAGGCCAAGACCGACACGGTCGCCCGTCGACTGATCGAGGATGGCTCCGAGGAGCAGGTCCCGGGCACCGCGCTGACCATCGGCGACCTGGTGGTCTGCGAGGCCGGGGACGTCATCCCCGGTGACGGTGATGTCGTCGATGGCGTCGCCTCGGTGGACGAGTCGGCCATCACGGGCGAGTCCGCCCCGGTCATCCGCGAGTCCGGCGGCGACCGCAGCGCCGTCACCGGCGGGACGAAGGTGCTCTCCGACCGGATCGTCGTCAGGATCACGACGAGGCCGGGGGAGACCTTCATCGACCGCATGATCAGCCTGGTCGAGGGCGCGGCCCGGCAGAAGACGCCGAACGAGATAGCCCTGAACATCCTGCTGGCCTCGCTGACGATCGTCTTCCTGCTGGCCTGCGCCACGCTGCCGCCCCTCGCCGACTACGCCGGCACCCGGCTGACGATGATCGTGCTGGTCGCCCTGCTGGTCTGTCTGATCCCGACCACGATCGGCGCCCTGCTCTCCGCGATCGGCATCGCGGGCATGGACCGGCTGGTGCAGCGCAACGTGCTGGCCATGTCGGGCCGCGCGGTCGAGGCCGCCGGTGACGTCTCCACCCTGCTGCTGGACAAGACCGGCACCATCACCCTCGGCAACCGCCGGGCCGCCGCTTTCGTGCCGGTCGGCGGCGTCCGCGAGGCGGACCTCGCCGACGCGGCCCAGTTGTCCTCACTGGCCGACGAGACCCCCGAGGGCCGTTCCGTCGTCGTCCTGGCGAAGGAGAGGTACGGGCTGCGCGAGCGCCACCAGGGTGAGCTGGTCGACGCCGAGTGGATCGCCTTCACCGCCCAGACCCGTATGTCGGGCGTCGACGTCGACGGCCGCAAGGTCCGCAAGGGCGCTTCGGCCTCGGTCATCGCGTGGGTGCGGGACCAGGGCGGCGAAGTCGCCCCGGAAGCGGCGGCGTTGACCGACCGGATCGCCGAGGCCGGCGGCACTCCGCTGCTCGTCGCGGTCGAGGACGCCGACGGTGCCCGCGTGCTGGGCGTCATCCACCTCAAGGACGTCGTCAAGGAGGGCATGCGCGAACGGTTCGAGGAACTGCGCCGCATGGGCATCAAGACGGTCATGATCACGGGTGACAACCCGCTGACCGCGAAGGCGATCGCCGAGGAGGCGGGCGTCGACGACTTCCTCGCCGAGGCCACTCCCGAGGACAAGATGGCCCTGATCAAGCGGGAACAGGCGGGCGGCAAGCTGGTCGCGATGACCGGCGACGGCACCAACGACGCGCCCGCGCTGGCCCAGGCGGACGTGGGCGTGGCGATGAACACCGGAACGTCGGCCGCCAAGGAGGCCGGCAACATGGTCGACCTCGACTCCGACCCGACCAAGCTGATCGAGATCGTCGAGATCGGCAAGCAACTGCTCATCACCCGGGGTGCGTTGACGACGTTCTCCATCGCCAACGACGTCGCGAAGTACTTCGCGATCATCCCGGCGCTGTTCGCGGCGGTCTACCCGGGCCTGGACAAGCTGAACATCATGCGCCTGTCCTCGCCGGACTCCGCGATCCTCTCCGCGGTCGTCTTCAACGCGCTGATCATCATCGCGCTGGTGCCGCTGTCCCTGCGAGGCGTGCGCTACCGGCCGATGAGCGCGGACAGGATGCTCCGCCGCAACCTCGGGATCTACGGCATCGGCGGCCTGATCGCGCCCTTCGTCGGCATCAAGCTCATCGACCTGCTCATCTCCCTCATCCCCGGGCTGTGACCTTTCAAAGGCGTGCTGATCACCATGAACAACTCCGTCATTAACACCGCCCGGTTGCTCGGAGCGGGCCTGCGCGCCCTCCTCGTGCTGACCCTGGTGACCGGCGTCCTCTACCCGCTCCTCGTGACCGGCGTCGCGCAGGGGTTGTTCGGCCACCAGGCGAACGGCTCCGAGGTCAGGGCGGACGGCAGGGTCGTCGGCTCGTCCCTGATCGGGCAGTCCTACAACCTGCCGCCGAAGAAGGGCCGGCAGACGCCGGACGCGGACCTGAGGTGGTTCCAGGGCCGCCCGTCGAACGGCCTCGGCTCCAACAGCGTCAACACGCGGTACAAGCTGATCCTGTCCGGCGCCACCAACCTGTCCGCCGACAACAAGGTGCTGGTCGAGCAGGTGCGGGACGCCAAGGCCGCCGTCGTCAGGGACAACTCCGTTCCCGGCTACACGGTCAAGCCGTCGCAGGTACCCGCGGACGCGGTGACCTCCTCCGGCTCCGGCCTGGACCCGGACATCTCCCCGGCCTACGCAGCCCTCCAGGTCCACCGCGTGGCCGCGAGGAACAACCTGCCGCTCGCACAGGTGGAAAAGCTGGTCGAGGACCACACCGAGGGCCGCACCCTCGGCTTCATGGGCGAGCCCCGGGTGAACGTCCTGGCCCTCGACATCGCGCTCAAGGGGCTCGTGGAGCGAACGAATTAATGATACCTTCCAGAACGAATTTTTTCGTGCCCGGTGCCGTACCGGGCATCCAGGGGGAGGTTGAGAGCATGACAGTGATGGCAGACGTGCGCGCCGAGGTTCCGGCCGGTGGCGGGCACCGACCCGCGTATCTGGTCTTCTGCGACGTCGACGAGACCCTGATCGACCGCAAGAGCATGTTCGAGTTCCTGCGCTTCCAGCTGGTCCGGCGGCACGGGGACGCGGGCGAGGAGCGCTACCGGTCCATCCAGGGTGACCTCAGGGGGCGGGCCGCCTCGGGCACACCCCGCGAGGTCGTCAACCGCCAGTACTACCGCTCGTACGCCGGTGAGAGCGCCGCCGAGATGACCGCTCTCGGCCGGGAGTGGTTCTCCCTCGCCCTCGCGACGGACCCCGGGTTCTTCATCGCGACCACCGTGGCCGAGCTGGACCGGCACCGTGCCGCCGGCGCCGAGATCGTGCTCGTCTCCGGCTCCTTCCCGCCCTGCCTGGAGCCCATCGCCGCGCACATCGGCGCCCGGCACATCCTGTGCACCACCCCGGACGTGGCCGACGGCCGCTACACCGGCGAGGTGCCCGAACCCGTGATCGGCGAGGGCAAGCGGGCGGCGGTGCTGCGGATGCTCGCCGAGCACCCCGGCGTCAACCCGCTCGACTGCTACGCCTACGGCGACCATCCCTCGGACTTCCCCATGCTCGACTGCGTCGGCCACCCCCGGCTCGTCGGCGACGACCCCGCCGTACGGGGGTATGTCGACCGGCGTGCGCGGCGGGCGGAGGCCGCCGTGTCCGGGTGTGCGCTCGCCTGCTGGTCCATGGGCCGCGACGAGCACTGCGAGGACTGCTCCGGGCAGTGCGCGCTGCCGTCGAGCTGAGTGCGGGGCGCCGTACACATGCGTCGGGGGACGGTCCGGGCTGTGGCCCGCCGTCCCCCGACGCCTGTGCGGGATCAGTCGATGCCCCGGCAGATGTGCGGCTCCAGCGCCGCGTCGTCGGCGTCGCCCGCCAGGCGCAGGACGGGTGCCGTCGCCTCCGGCGCGGTGTCGAGCAGGTACCAGCTGCCGTCGCGCCGGACGGAGGCGATGCCGCCACCGGCGAGGGCGTAGAGGCGGGGTCCGGGATAGGGGGCGCCGGGGGTGGTCCGCTGGGCGGTGGTCTCCATGGTGATCGTCACTGCGACTCCTGGGATCGGGTGCGGATGCGGGTGTGGGTGCTGGTGAGGATCGCGTTCTTCTCTCCGGTGCTTGGTTCTCCGGTACTTGGTCCTGTCCGGGGGTTGCTCGCGCGCGCTCGTCGCCGCGCCGTCCGGCCGGCCGGCGCCGGGCCCCGCTATCGCACCCCGGCCAGCGCGGGCACCCGCGCCGCTGTCGCCGGGACGAGCGTCTCGTCGCGGACCCGGGCCGGGCGGGCGTGCCGGGTCGGGGCCCAGCGCAGCAGCGCCGAACCCACCGACATGCCGCCGCCGAAGGCCGACAGGACGGTCACGTCGCCCTCGGCGAACAGCCCACGGCGGTGCGCCAGATCGAGGGTGATCGGGACCGAGGCCGCGCCGGTGTTGCCATGGTGGGCCAGGGCCAGATGCATCCGGGCCGTGTCCAGGCCGAGCGCGGGCCAGACCTCGGCCAGCATCACGCCGTTCGCCTGGTGCGGGACGAAGTGGCGCACCGCTCGGGCGGGCACCCCCGCCTTGTCCAGCAGGGTGTGGATCGCGCCCGGCAGGTTCTCGTGCACGAACCCGCGGACACCGCGCCCGTCCATGGTGAACCAGTGCGCGCCCTCCGCCAGCGTGTCCTGCGACGCCGGTCGCCTGCTCCCACCGGCCGGCACGCTGATCAGCCGGTGCTGGTCGCCGCGCGTGGCGAGGCTGGTGGTGATGCCGCCCGCGCCCGCCGGCACCGGGCCGAGCACCACGGCACCCGCGCCGTCACCGAACAGGATGGCCGTCTTGCGGTCGGCCGGGTCCAGGATGCGCGAGTAGACGTCCGCGCCGATCACCAGGGCGTACGGCCCCTGCCCGGGCGACTGTCCACCGGCCGCCGCGTCGGCCGCGTCGGAGCGCAGCATGCGGTCCGCGGCCGTCAGCGCGAACATGAAGCCGCTGCACACCGAGTTGACGTCGAAGGCCGCGGCCCGGCGGGCTCCGATGAGGTCCGTGACGATGGCCGCCGTGGCGGGCTGGGGGTGGTCGGGGGTGGAGGTCGCGACGACGACGTACGCGATCTCGTCGGGCGCCAGGCCCGCCTGTTCCAGGGCGTGGCGGGCCGCGTGGGCGGCGAGGTCCGAGGTGGCCTCGTGGGGGGCGGCGCGGTGCCGCCGTCGTATGCCGGTCTTGCGTTCGATCCATTCGGCGCTCACCCCGGCCGCCTCGCCGACCGTCGTGTTGTCGACGACCGTGGCGGGCAGGTAGGAGCCGGTGGCGATGATGCCGATCGCGGTGTTCATGGTCACTCCCGGATGTCGTGGCGGTGGTGGCGTCGACTGCCGTTCCTACGGCGTCAGGTGGCGAGCAGCGTCGTGAACTCGTCGAAGCCGTGGGCCGGTAGCTTCAGCTGCGCGTGGATGTCGCCGCCGAGACCGAAGTGGCCGATGGCGCCGCCGTAGTTCTGCTGGTAGCTCATCCACAGCACGACCACGTTGATCACCCGGTTCGCGCCCGGGGTGCCCGGGGCCGGGAAGGGGTTGGGCAGCGTCGCCCGGTAGTGGGCCATGCCGTTGCCGTCGCTGATGAACGCGTTGGGGACGCCGAGCGGGCCGGGGCGCGTCGGGCCCGCCGGGTCGAGGTCGTGCTCGCGCAGCGACATGACCGTGTAGAGGCTGTCCGGGATCAGGCCGGTGAAGGCGAACGAGAAGTCCGCGCCGCGCCGGTGCGCCGGCACATGCACCTCCAGCTGGCCGCGCGCCTTGATCCACTGGCCGAGCGTGATCGGCTCCCGCACCTTCGGGCCGTCCTCCTCGCGCAGGTCCGGGATGGGGGCGCCGTGCAGCGGATAGCTCGGGCGCCGCACGTCGTGCGCGTCGGCGCGCTGCTCCGGGGCGAAGAGCATCGGGTAGTTGTTGCAGGGAAGGGGGAGGGGCAGGGTGTAGAGCTGGACCTGGGCGTCCGGTCCGGTGGGGTCGGCGAGGTCCAGCTCGCGGACGACGTCGTAGGGGAGGTTCTGCCCGAGCGGCGGCAGCGGGCTGTCGGGGGAGACCACGGCGCCGCCCCACTCGGAGACGGTGGCGCCGTCGGCGCCGGCGCGGTTGACGCGGCCGATGACGACGAAGTCGCCGTTCTCGTCCACGATCTCGCTCGGCGGGTACAGCGGGCCCTGCGTGGTGACGCTCAGGTCGTAGGTCCGGGTCATCGGGGTCGCCGCGACGGGTGCCGGGGCCACGGGTGAGAGGGTCATGTCGGGTTCTCCTTCTGCTCCTTCTGCTCCTTCGCCGGTCGCAAGCCGGTGCGGGGGCGATGGGGGCGGGCGGGGCCGTACGTGAACGGCCGGCCGCGGGACGCCTTGCGCGGTGACAGGGGGTTCCGTGGCCGGCCGTGGGTGGGCGGCGCGGTCAGACGGCGGTGACGCGCTCGTAGATGCGGGTGTACAGGCCGTTGTCGCCTCCGGTGATGTAGGTGTCGCCGGCTTCGCGGACGATCTGCTGGTAGCGCGGGGAGGTGAAGGCCTCCATGTACTTCGCCGGGTCCGCGTCGAAGCCGGACACGAACATCACGCCGGGCTCGGTGCTGGCCAGCGAGTGGAACGCCTGGAAGCTCTTGACCTCCTCCGAGGTGCGCACGACGTCGAAGATGGTCTCGTCGCGCCAGGCGCGGTACTGCCGGTAGACGCGCGGCACCACCTCGACGTGCCGCATCTGCACGTACCGGGTGTCGGGCAGGGCGCCGGCCGCCGGCTTGGGGGCCTCGACGAACTGAAGGAACTGGCGGCGGAAGTCGCCCTCGCCGAGCGGGCCGACGGCCTCCCACAGCTTCCACCAGTCGGCGCGCAGCTCCTCCATCCGCTCGAAGCCCTCCAGCGGGGCCAGTTCCAGCACGGAGTTGCTCTCCAGGCCGCGGTAGAGGACGCGGCCCGCGAAGCCGGACGCGTCGTTGTGACGCTGCCAGGCCTCGGCGACGGCGTCGATCTGATCGGGCTTGGCGAACAGCTCGGTGGCGGTGATGAGGGCGGCGGAAGCGGAAGCGGACATGACTGTCTCCATCGGGTGTCTGAGGGTGTCTGAGTGCGGGATTGGCGTGTCGAAGCCGTGCGTCACGGCGAGGTGGGCGCGGGTGACGGCGGTGCGGGCCGCGAAAGGGCGCGTCACGGCCGGGTGCGGGCCTCGAAAGGGCGCGTCACGGCCGGGTGCGGGCGGCGAAGGGGCGCGTCACGGCCGCGGGCCGAAGCGGGGCGCCCGTGGTGCGGTGGAGGGGTGCCGTACGGCCTCGGGGGCTCAGGCGCCGACCAGCGCCGGCTGCCGGGCGGCGGCCGCGGCGGCCGCGGCGGGTGCGGGGGCCGCGGGCGATGCCGCGCGTACCGCGTGCTCGACGGCCGACCGGCCCCTGCGGTGCTCCTTGGCCTCGATGACCGGCGAGTCGAAGGCCGTGTAGGTCACGGTGGTGATCGAGGCGCGGCGGCCGGCCTGGTGGAGGGAGATCTCCGCCTCGAAGGAGAGCCGGTCCGGGTTGTCCAGCTCGGCGCGGACCGTGTGGTAGACGATCGTGGCGTCGAGCGGGAAGAGGAAGTTCTCGAAGCCGGTGTTGAGCGACTCGATGACGTAGTAGTACGACCGGTCCAGGTAGCGGGAGGCGTGGTAGCGCTCGCTGACCGCGAGGAACATCTGCCGGGCGGCCTCGACGGCGACCATGCCCTGGACGTGCTCGCCGGTCTGGTGGTCGATGAGCAGCTCGTTGTCGTTGTGGACCCGCAGCGTGGCGGAGAACAGGTCCTCGCCGTCCCGTCTGAGATCGGCTATGAGGGTGTTGCAGCTTCGGTGCTTGTGGGCCTCGCCGCGGCCGGCCAGGTCCGGCGCCCGGAAGTCGAAGTCGAGCCGCGTGGCGAGGCCGAGGAGCAGGGCCTCGCCGCGGACGAGTTCCCACTCGTCGGCGGTGACGCCCTGGGCGGCCCGCACCCGGATCGGCCGGGAGTCCCAGGAGTACACCCCGAGGCGCATCTCCTCGATGAACTTCGAGACGGTGAGGACGTCCTGCTGAACGGCGAATCCGGCAAAACGGTCACCGACGAGCAGCAGGGTCCGGGGAGTGGCTGTGGCTGACATGCGTTTCTCCTTGATGGGGCGGCGCGCCCGAAGGGGGCCGCTGAACGGGAGGAGCGTCCAACAGGAACAGCTGACGTACAGGGCCTGCCGCCTCATCCGCCTCGGTACTTCCGGGGGGCGGGGCCGATGTGAAGACCGTAGGGGACACCCTGGGCCGTGCGCAACCATCTAGTTGGTTTTTCTGAACTATCCAGTTGGTTTCCCTGTCGACTAGGCTCCTCCCATGGCTGAGACACCCAAGGGACAGCAGACCCGCGCCAAGCTCCTGGAGGCCGCCGAGGCGGAGTTCTCCGAACACGGTCTCGCGGGTGCGCGCGTGGACCGCATCGCGGAGCGCTCCGGCGTCAACAAGCAGCGGATCTACGCCTACTTCGGCAACAAGGAAGCCCTGTTCGCCGCCGTGATGGCCAAGGTGTACGCCCATATGTCCGCGGCCGTCCCCATCCCCACCACGGAGGAGGGGCTGCGCTCGTACGTCGGGGAGGTCTTCGACTACCACCGCCGTTCCGACCTGGTGCGGCTGCTGGCCTGGGAGGGGCTGCACTACCGGGACAAGCCGATCCCGGACGAGAAGGAGCGCGAGGCGTACTACGTCCACAAGACGGCCGCGCTCAGCCTCGCCCTCGGTGTCGACGACCCCACCGTGGCGGCCCGGGTCCTCCTCGCCCTCATCGGCATCGCGTCCTGGCCGTTCATCGTGCCGCAGCAGCGCCGGCTGATGCTGGGTCCTGACGGCGACACCGAGTCGGGCTGGGCATTGTTGCGGGCCAGCGTCGTGGCGCACGGGCACTCGATCATCGACAACGTGCTGCAGGGATCCGTCTGAGGGGTCGTCGTATCGCCGGATCGCCGCGCGCGCAAGGGAGTTCGGGTTCCTCCCGGGCTCCCTTTCGGCTTTTCCGGGCTCTCTAGCGGGCACCCATCCGAGCTCCCGGGCTCTCTCCCGGCTCCCTTCCGGGTGCCCATGCGGGCTCCCTTCCGGGCTCTCGTCTGGGCTCCTTTCCGGGCTTTCATCCGGGCTTCCTCGCGGTCGTCCGGGGGAGTGGTCGGCACTGTTCGGGGAGTCGCCGACGTTGAAAACCAACTAGATGGTTGCGCGCGCTCCCGAACCCCGCTACCTTCTTCATCGTCAGGCCGGACCGGCTCGGTCCCAGTCGCTCGACGTGACCTGACACCACGTCAACTTGGGGCGGAGCCCCGGGAATCGAGGCAGCCGTGGACACCGTCTCCCCCCTCACACCCGTCATCGTCGTCAGCGGTGCCACCGGCGGCATGGGTTCCGCCGTGGTGGAGGAGCTGGCCCGCTCCGACGCCACCGTCGCCCTGCTCGGCCGCGACGCCGCCCGGCTGGAGCGGACCCGCGCGGAGGTGGACGCCCGCACCGGCGGTTCCGGCCGGCTGGTCGCGTACGAGACGGACATCAACTCCACCGCCTCGGTGGACGCCACCGTCACCGCGCTGCTCGCGGAGCTGGGCCGGGTCGACGGGCTGGTGCACACGGCGGGCGACGGCCCGCTGGCCCCGCTCGACGAGACGACCGACGAGATGTGGCAGACCACCTTCGACGCCAAGCTGATGGGCGCGGTCCGGCTCACCCGGGCACTGTCCGGCCCGCTGGCCGAGGCCGGCGGCGGCTCGGTCGTGCTGGTCAGCGGGGTCTTCCGCAAGGACCCCGACCCACTCTTCCCGGTGAACAGCGCGGTCAACGCCGCCCTCGCCGCCTTCGCCAAGGCAGTCTCCAAGGACCTCGGCCGCCGCGGAGTCCGGGTCAACGTGCTCGACCCCGGTGCCGTGCGCACTCCGCTGTGGGACGAGATCGCCAAGGCGATCGGCGACCGCACCGGTGCCACCGCCGAGGAGGTCAGCGCCCAGGTCGCCGCCCAGACCCCGCTCGGCACCCTCGCGGCCCCGGCCGATGTCGCCCGGCTCGCCGCCTTCCTGCTCTCCCCCGCCGCCCGCCATGTCGCGGGCGCCGCGATCACCCTCGACGGCGGCGCCTCGGCCGGCCTGTAGGCCCCGGCCCGCCCCCTCGACCCACGCGCCGCACACCATCCCGGCGCGGACCCCGCCGCCCGTGCCGCCGCCCGTGCCGCCGTACGGCCCCGTACGCCCGCGCGGTCCCGCCCGCTCGTGACCCTCGTATCCACGCATCCCGTGCCCCGCGCGCCTCGCGCCCTCGCGCGCCCCGGACGCCCCCGCCCCAAGGAGCTTCGCCATGCCCATCCTCTCCATGACCACCTGGCCGAACCAGACCGACGAGAAGTGCCAGGAGCTGATCGAGGAACTGACCGCCACCGTGCACCGCGTCATCGGCGCACCCCTCGACAAGATCACCGTCTACATCCAGGAGATTCCGCAGAACCGCTGGGGCGAGGGCGGAGTGCTCGGCACGAACCCCGAGTTCGCCGAACTCAGCCGCCGCCGCGCCGCGCCGGCCGACGCCTGACCGCCCTCCGCACCCCGCCCGCCCCGGCTCGCACCCCGCTCCTCCCCCCACCAACTCGGCCGCTTCCAAGGAGAGTTCCCATGGCCATCCTGACCCGGTCCGCGCGGACCGACCGGCTCCCGGTCGTACCGGCCGGCGATCCGTCCGCCCCGCGAGGCAGTTCCCCCACCACCGTCCTCGCGGCGGCCCTGCTCGCCTTCTTCGTCATCTCCCTCGACGGCTCGGTCGTCAACGTGGCCCTGCCGGCCATCTCCCACAGCCTGGGCGGCTCGATGGCCGACCTGCAGTGGATCGTCGACGGCTACACCCTCATGTTCGCGGCCTTCATGCTGTCGGCCGGTACCTTCTCGGACCGGATCGGTGCCAGCCGGGCCTACGCCTGGGGCCTCGCGTCCTTCACCGTGGCCTCCCTGGCCTGCGGGATCGCGCCCAACCTGGGCACGCTGATCGGCGCCCGGATGGTGCAGGGCGGTGCCGCCGCGCTGATGGTGCCGGCCTCGCTCGCGCTGATCCGGCAGACCTACTCCGACCCGGGCAAGCGGGCGCGGGCCATCGCGATCTGGACGGCCGCCGGTTCCGTCGCGGTCGCCGTCGGCCCGGTGGTCGGCGGCATGCTCACCAGCGGACTGAGCTGGCGAGCGGTGTTCTACCTGAACCTCCCGGTGGGCGCGCTCGGTCTCGCCATGCTGACCCGGATCACCCCCTCGCCGCGCCGCGCGGCCCCGGTCGACCTCCTCGGACAGCTGTCGGTGGTGGCCACCCTGGCCGGTCTGACCTACGCGGTGATCGAGGGCGGCCGTCAGGGCTGGGGCAGTGCGGACGTGCTCGGCACGCTGGCCCTGGCGGTCGTGGCCGCGGCGGTGTTCGTGGTGACGCAGTCACGGCGCGAACGCCCGATGGTGCCGCTGAGCATCTTCAAGTCCCGCACGGTGCTGGTCTGCCTGGCGGCCGGCTTCACCATCAACGCGGTCTTCTACGGCGCCATCTTCCTGCTCGGCATGTACTTCCAGCAGGTGCGCGGGGCCTCCCCGGTCAGCACCGGCGCGATGTTCATCCCGATGTGCGCGCTGATCTCCATCGTGAACATGGCGGGCGTCAAGCTGGCCGCACGCAAGGGCGCGTGGGTGCCCATGACCATCGGCCAGCTGGTCATGACCGCAGGCTCGCTGCTGATGCTCACGGTCACCTCCCACACCTCGTACCTGATCCCGGTGCTGCTGCTGGTCCCGATCGGCCTGGGCGGCGGGCTCGCGGTGCCGTCGCTGACGGCGGCGATCCTGGAGAACATCGACGGCGAGCGGGCGGGCACGGCGGCCGCGGTCCTCAACACCAGTCGACAGGTCGGAAGTTGCATCGCGGTGGCGGCCTTCGGCGCGCTGATCGCGGACACCTCGCACTTCCAGCGGGGCTTCGACACCAGCTTCGTGATCAGCGTGGTGATGCTGCTGACGACGGCCGCGGTCACGGCCCTGCTGCTGCCCCGGCTCGCCAGGAAGGCCGGTGACAAGGCCCAGGGGTGAGAAGACTCAGGGGCGTCCGATACGCCCCTGTACGGCCGGGCGGTGCCAGTCCTCCCTCGCCGACCGCTCGGCCACCGTACGAAGGCCCCGGCCCGGGATCGTTCCCGGGACCGGGGCCTTCGCGCGCCCGCCCTCGGTGCCGGTGCCGGTTGCCGTTGCCCCGCACCGCTCAGGCAAAGTGAAATTAAAATACCTTCACGAAGGAATGTAAGTGCTCCATGATGGACGCATGACCGTCATGGAGGAACGCACCGTCCCGCACGCCCCACCCGAGCCGGAGACCGCCCGCTCCCGGCTCGCCGAACTGGAGCTGATCCGCGAGGTCGCGCACGAGGGCCCCGCACCCGGCGCGAGCGCCCAGCAGCACGCACGCGGCAAGCTGACCGCCCGTGAGCGCGTCGAACTCCTGCTGGACAGCGGCTCGTTCACCGAGATCGAGCCGCTGCGCCGGCACCGGGCCACCGGCTTTGGCCTGGAGGCCAGGCGGCCGTACACGGACGGCGTGGTGACCGGCTGGGGCACCGTCGACGGCCGTACCGTCTTCGTCTACGCCCACGACTTCCGCATCTTCGGCGGAGCCCTCGGCGAGGCGCACGCCGCCAAGATCCACAAGGTGATGGATCTGGCGCTGGCCGCCGGGGCGCCGCTGGTCAGCCTGAACGACGGGGCCGGCGCCCGCATCCAGGAGGGCGTCTCGGCGCTCGCCGGTTACGGCGGCATCTTCACCCGCAACGTGGCGGCCTCCGGCGTGTTGCCGCAGATCAGCGTGATGCTCGGCCCGTGCGCGGGCGGCGCCGCCTACTCGCCCGCCCTGACCGACTTCGTCTTCATGGTGCGCGGCATCTCGCAGATGTTCATCACCGGCCCGGACGTGGTCCAGGCGGTGACCGGCGAGCAGGTGGGCCACGACGGGCTCGGCGGCGCCGACGTACACGCCTCGGTCTCCGGAGTGGCCGCCGCGGCCTACGACGACGAGGCGAGCTGCCTGGCGGACGTACGCCATCTGCTGTCGCTGCTGCCGTCCAACAACCGCGAACTGCCGCCCTACGAGACGCCGTCGGACGATCCCGGGCGGCGCTGCGAGGCCCTGCTCGACCTGGTGCCGGCCGAGCCGAACCGGGCGTACGACATGCACCGGGTGCTCGGGGAGATCGTCGACGACGGGGAGTACTTCGAGGTGCAGCCCACCTGGGCGGCCAACCTGGTGTGCGCCCTGGGCCGCCTCGACGGCCATGTCGTCGGCGTGGTCGCCAACCAGCCCGCGACGACGGCCGGGGTGCTGGACATCGCCGCGTCCGAGAAGGGCGCGCGGTTCGTGCAGTTCTGCGACGCGTTCAACATCCCGCTGGTGACCCTCGTCGACGTGCCGGGCTTCCTGCCCGGCGTCGGCCAGGAACACGCCGGCATCATCCGGCACGGCGCCAAGCTGCTGTACGCGTACTGCAACGCGACCGTCCCCCGGATCTCCCTGGTGCTGCGCAAGGCCTACGGCGGCGCCTACATCGTGATGGACTCCCGCTCCATCGGGGCCGACCTGGCACTGGCCTGGCCCACCAACGAGATCGCCGTCATGGGTGCCGAAGGCGCGGCGAACGTCGTCTTCCGCCGGGAGATCGCCGCCGCCGAGGACCCCGAGGCGGTCCGGGCGCGGCGCATCGCGGAGTACCGGTCGGAGCTGATGCACCCCTACTACGCGGCCGAGCGCGGCCTCGTCGACGACGTCATCGACCCGCGCGAGACCCGGGCCGTGCTGATCCGCTCGCTGGCCATGCTCCGCGCCAAGCACCGCGATCTGCCGTCCCGCAAGCACGGGAACCAGCCGGTATGAGCGACGACACCGGCGGTCCCGTCCTGCGCGTGCTGCGCGGCGCCCCCACCCCGGAGGAATTGGCCGCGGCCACCGCCGTACTGATGGAACTGGCCCGGCGGACGCCTGCCGCGGAGGAGCCCGCGCCCGACCGGACCCGCACCACCTGGCACCGCCCCGCCCTGACCACGCACCGCGCCGCCACGTCCTGGCGCCACTGACACGGAGGTTCCACCATGGCCACGACCCGGGCCACGCACGACAACCGCCCCACCGCCTATGTCACCACCCACGCCGAGACCTACTCCCTGGAGGAGGTGGTCCGGATCAGCGGCCTCGACGCCCGGACACTGCGCTGGTACGAGGAGCAGGGGCTGATCGAGGGCGCCCAGGAGGACCCGTACGGCGGCCGCGCCTACAGCCCGGTCCACCTGCGCTGGCTCGAGTTCCTCAACCACCTGCGCAGCACCGGGATGTCCCCGGCCGACATGAACCACTACGTCGAGCTGTACCGGGCGGGCGACTCGACGATCGCCGCCCGCCGCGAACTCCTGGAGGCGCACCGCGAGGCGCTGCGCGCCCGGTCCGGGGAGTTCGACTCCACGCTGCGCTACCTCGACTGGAAGATCGGCTTCTACCGGGAGCGGGAGGCGGTGCTGGAGCGGGCCACGGCGTCGGCGTCGAGCACGGCCGAGGCGTAGGCGGCCGCCACCGGCTCCAGGCGCAGCACGGCGTGCGAGGCGACCGTGTGCACGTCGCGCCACAGCCGGTTCAGCTCGCCGCCGCCCTCGCGCACATGCGCGCCGCCGGTGCGGAAGAGCCGGTCCACCGCGTCGGTGAGCAGCTCGGCGGCCACGGCGGCGTCCCGCTGGTTGCCGGCGACCAGGGCCGGGGTGAGTGGGGCGGTGTCGGCGCGGTGGGCGGCCCGCTCCAGCAGCAGCCCGGCCGCGTCGATGTGCGCCGACGCCAGTGCGAACGTCTCGCGCACCGCCGCGCTGTCACGGTGCGGGCTCCCGCCGCCGGGTGTCTTCCCCGCCGCCCACCGGGACCACACGGCGAGCGCACGGCGGGCCGCGCCCAGCGCCGGGGCGCAGAACAGCGGGCCGCCGACCAGCTGGGCCGGGACGGTGTGGCAGCGGGCCAGGTCCGGTGCGTCGCCGCCGCGCATCAACTCCGCCTGGGCGAAGGAGCGGTGGTGCGGGACAAAGGCGTCCCGCACGACGGCGGTGTGGCTGCCGGTGCCGCGCAGCCCGGTGGCGTCCCAGGTGTCGGCCACCTCCACGGCCCCGGTGGGTACGGCGAACACGCGCACCCGACCACCGTCCTCGGGCGGCTCCGGCGCGGCCACCAGCACCCACTGGGCACTGTCGATCCCGCTGACGCACGCCCAGGACCCCGTCACCCGCCAGCCGCCGTCGGCCGGCCGGGCCGATCCGGCGGGCGGCATCAGCGCGGCCGAGATCCGCACGTCGGGCGAGCCGCCCCACAGCTCCCGCCGGCCCTCCTCGGGCAGCAGCGCCGCATAGCGCCCGTGCGTGGCCCAGAGCATCCCGACCCACGCGGCCGAGGCGCAGGCCTCGCCCACCGCCGCCACCTTTGCGAGCAGGGACGCGAAACCGCCCTCGGCGCCGCCCCACCGGCGCGGGACGAAGTACCGCGGCAGCCCGGCGGAGGTCAGTTCGGCCACGACCTCCCCGGCCAGACGGCGGTCTCGGTCGGCGGCCGCGGCGCGTTCGGCCACCGTGCCCAGGGCGCTGATGGAAGGCATGCTTTCTGCTCCTTGTCGGAATCACGTACCAAAAAAGTGCGTTCAAGAAGGTATTATTTGGGAGCCCCGGCCGCCCCCGCCCACCTCTCGCACGATCGAAGGGACGCACGATGGCGAAGCAGGCACGCTCGCTGCGCACCCATGAACTGGTCCTCGACGCCGCCGCGGTCGAGTTCGTCCGGCACGGTTACCCGCGCGCCAACCTCCAGCACGTGGCGGCCCGCACCGGACTGACCAAGGGTGCCCTGTACGGCCACTTCGCCTCCAAGGAGCACCTGGCCCGCGCGCTCACCGAACACCTCGACGAGGTGGTGGGCGAGATCCTCGCCCGGCACACGGCCACGGACCTCCCGGTGCGCGAGCGGCTGCGCGCGCTGTGCCGGGGCCTGGCCGAACGCGTCGAGTCCGACGTGCGGTTCAACGCGGCGTTGCGGCTGGTGCTGGAGGAGGCGCCCGCGGGGCCCGAGCCGCCCAAGATCCTGGCGGATCTGCGCGCGCTGGCCACCGAGATGGTGGAGGGCGCGGTGGACGGCGCGGAGGCGGGACAGGCGCTGGAGGGGGCGACGCCGGCCGCCGCCCTCGCCGACCTCGCCACGGTGATCCTGGTGGGCGCCTACTGCACGGCGCCCGACCTGGAGCGGCGCGGACTGGCCGAGCGTGTGCACGAGTTGTGGGACGCGGTGGGGGAGGGGCCTCAGGCGGTCCGGGGAACGGTGGCCCGGTGAGCGGCGGTCGCGTGAACGGCCGCCCGGCGAGCGGCGGTCGCGGCCTGGCCGGCGGCTCCCCAGCTCGACCGGCAGCTGGCGAGCCGGACGTCGCCCTGTACGGCGTCCAGGGTCAGGCGGGTCGTGCCGGAACCGGCGTCGACCTCGCGCTCGCGCACCACCAGGTCGATGGGGGCGTCCAGTTCGCCGAAGGCCAGGCAGTCGACGTCCATGCCGAGCAGGGTGTGTCCGGCGTCCCGGGGTGTGTCGCCGGGGTGCAGCAGCAGATGGCCGAGCTGGCGGAAACCCTCCAGGGTGACCATCAGCGGCACGTGGTCGCTGGGGTGGTCGAAGAAGATCGGGTGCTCCACGTCGATGAGCAACTGCCAGGGCCCGTCGGCGCGTTCGCGCACCAGCACGCAGTCCTTGGCGCGCAGCCGGCCCACCGCCGCCGGGTGCGCCCGCTGCAACGGGCGCGGCCGCGGATCGGTCGCGGCGACAGCACGCGGCTCGGCCCCCCGGCCGCGCAGCATCGAGTACCGCTTGTCGTCCACGGCGGCGACCTGCAGCGCACCGTGGCCGCAGGGCCGTCCGCCCACCGTGAGGACGACCTCCAGGCGCATGCCGTAACGGTGCGGCGGACGGTTGCCGACCCAGACCCACTGTGCTTCGAGGACCACCGGGACGGGTTCGCCGCCGATGTGCAGGGCGGCCGGGTCGGTTATCTCGAACTCGGAGCCGAAGCCGATGAAGCGGTGGCCGAGAGGCACGTCGTGGTAGGCGTGCGCGAGGTAGACCAGAGCCTGCCGGATCGTCTCCATGAACAGCAGCGGGTCGCTGGTCCCGTCGCTGCCCGGGGAGTAGAGGGCGTGGTCGCGGGGCCACTGCGCGGCGACCAGGAAGCTGTGCTCGCCGGTGCGGACGGTGTCGGTGAGGAAGACCTCGGCGATCGCCGCGCGGTGCACCATGTGCCGCGGGACGGCGTGGAGATAGCTGAGCTGCCGGTGACCGGGGAGCGCGGGAGCCGCCGGAGCCGGGGCTAGATGCCGGGGACGGCAGATCTCGACCCGGGCGGTGCCCGGGTCGACGGATCTGGTGACGGGTGTGGCGACAGGCTGATGCATGGTCTGAACCCCCAGTGAATGTACTCACGCAGACAGCAACACCGGCACGACGCTTGAGCTCATCGAGCCGCCCCTTACAATACATTCCCGAAGGTATATTTCAAGCGAAGATCAAGAGTCTCAGCAAGGGATGGACGCCCATGGCCGCGGAACGCAGCGCCCCGAGGTCCCGGCCCGAACGGGCCATCGCTCCCCGCCACCGGAACACGGGGCTGAAACAGGAACGCGCCGTGCGCACCCGCGCCCAGGTGCTCGACGCGGCGGCGGAGGCCTTCGCCACGAAGGGCTTCCCCGCGGTGACCGTGCAGGACGTGGCCGAACTGGCCGGCGTGACCAAGGGCGCGGTGTACTTCCACTTCGCCAACAAGGAGGCGCTCGCCCAGGCGGTGGCCGAGGAGTTCTACCACCTGCTCGGGGTCATCGGGCAGGAGGTGGAGGAGACCGGGCTGGCGCCGCTGGAGGCGGTGGCCGAACTGCTGGTGCGGACCGCCGTCGCCTTCCGCGACGACACCACGGTCCAGGCGGGCGCCCGGCTGCAGATCGAGCGCTCCCAGATCGGCATCGAGATGCCGATGCCGTACCTCGGCTACACCGAGTCCCTCACGGCATGGCTCCGCCAGGCCCAGCGACAGGGCCAGCTCCCCGCCCCCACCTCCCCCGAGTCCACCGCCCGCGTCCTCGTCTCGGCCTTCTTCGGCGCCCAGCACATCTCCTGGGTCCTCGACGACCGCAAGGACATCGCGGACCGGGTCCAGGAGATCCTGACGGCGGTGCTGCCGACACCACAAAAGAGCTGAGCCACTCCGGCCGGACGCCGGGGGTCCGACACCTGAGGGTCCTTGACACTTGGTCGAGGGCCCTTTGAACTGCCCCTCGGCGAGGGGGGGGCGACGAGCGGCGCCGCGCCGAGGAACGATGGGGTCGAGCGGCCGTGGTACGGGACTTGGAAGGCCCTCTACATCTACTACGGGACCTACTCGCCATGACGTACAACCTCCTCACCGTGGAGCCACTGCACCTGGGTACCGTCAGGGCCGCACTTGCGCAGTGCCTGCATCTGGACGTTCAGGAGGTGGACGTCGCCGACGAGGACACCGACCAGGACCTGCGCAACTGGGATGCCCTGGTGCTGTGCGAGAAGGTGACCGTCCTTGGTGACGTCTCCACGTCTCTGGACATCTACGCCCAAGAGTCCGTGCAGCCGCAGCCCAGTGAGCGCGAGTTGGCCTCCGCCTTCGCCCGGGCGGCAGGTGCCCTGGTCCTCTTCCCCGCCGAGGAGGCCCCGCCGAGCGCGTACTGGCTGACCACGGAGAGCGGGCTCGTCACACGAGCACGTCTGTACGAGTCCGACGACGACGAACCCCACTACACGATCGACAGGGTCGAGGCATCCGTCGACCGGCTCCCGCATGTCACGGTCGCCCGCATCCCCGAAGTGGTCCGTGAACTGAAGATCGCAACTCCGCTTGGTGACGGTTTCGCCGCGCATCTGCACCGCATGCACCCCGATGAGGCGCGCACCCCGGGGACGCCGTTCTGGACGGCGACAAGTTCTCTGGGGGCGTGGGAGAAACTCGTCCGTCAGATGGAAGCCGCCTGGGCCCCCTCCGGCTGGTATCCACCCGAGCTCTACGCCGAGCGCCTCGCGGCACGCGACAAGCTGGAGCGGGTGCGCGTCCAGCTGCCCCAGAACGTGGCCGTCCTGCTGCAGAACGCCCTCGAGCCCTTGGACGCCCTCTTCGCCGAGCTGACGGTCGACGACACCGGCGGCTTGCTCCGCAAGGAACTGCCGCCTGCGGAGGACGCGGCCTCGGCACACGGATGGTGGTGGCACCGTCGCCCTCAGCCCCTGCCGTGGTGATGTCGGTGACCGGCACCGGCGAAAACAGGTGAGGCACCGAGGAACGTTCCTGGGTGCCTCACCTGCTGTTAGGGCTGTCGAGGTGGCGGGATTTGAACCCGCGACCTCTTCGTCCCGAATTAGGCCCTGGAAGATCGTCTACCTGTACTTCGGGTCAAATATGCAGGTCAGGGTGTTGGGGAGCGTCGGTCTCCGTTGGCACCTCGGGGGCCCTGATGCAAGATCATCTCCAGGATGTCTCCAAGGTAGCGCCCGCCTCGCCTCGAAGTGCCTCGGACCTCGAAGGCTAGGCCCTTCTGCGCTGGCTCGGGACGGCGGTGTAGAGCTGCCGGAGTCCGTGCAGAGCCGCATGGAACGCAGCCGCGATTTCGCGCGCTTTCGCCTCGCTCTCGATCGCCCGCATGGAGATGTAGTCAGGCGCGATGTTGCCCTGCGTCACCATGCCAGCGACCACCAGTGCTTCAATCGCGGACTGCAGGACTGCCACTGCCTGGTCCGGGATGGTGGGCCCGCTGCCGGCCATGGCGTCAAGCTCCACCTGCCAGCGCTGGCCTTGGCGAGCGATGCACACAAAGATCGCGTCGTTGGTCTTGGCGCTTCTGTAGGCCGCTTGGTGGGCTTCCGGTTTGGTGCAGTCGGGGATGAGCGCAGCTGGGAGAGGCGTTCCAGGCTTCGGCATACTCACATCGTCGCAGGAGGGCACACCGTTAATCAGGCGAACACTCATCATCACGGGCGACCCAACGCAGCCTGTCCAGAGAACGACGGTGTTGACCTCTGGGTGGTGATTGGGCAGCGGGTTGTTCTGACCAACGAGCCCGGCGAGCGGATCTTCTACCGATGGCGTAGGCACGGCGGCTAACGCACGGAGGGCCGGGTGACGGTCCGCACAGCGACGAGAGTCCCGTGACCTGCGTGCGTAGCTCACGGGGCTCTCGGCTCCGTGTGGCGGCGCCAGGATTCGAACCTGCGAAGGCTGAGCCGGCAGATTTACAGACGGCGCGGCACTCAGGCGCTCATCTGCGCCTTCACACCTGGCGTTGTTGCACTGCCCCACAGGTGCCCCATACGAGCGTGCCGGAGCCCGCCTGGCTCTGTCGCGATCGTTGGTCAAGCATCCTGCGGCACACCAATGTAGGGAGCGTTACCTTTAAGTCGCGCTAAGTAGCAGAGTCGGGAGTCTCATCAGCCTCCACGGGTGGACCTGAGACGATGAACGTGTGTAGCTCCCGCCCCTCAGGCCAGCGGGCAAGTATCTGATCGACGTATGCATCGCGCACGGGAAGAGCTTCAGAGCGTAGGAAGGCACCGAGGCAGGCAATACTGTCCGCACACAGAGCCATCCCGTGCCCGCGACGCTCGACGTCGCCACGGGAATCGCCGACCGGCCCGACCTGCGTGTAAAGAGCGTTGACAGTGAGTCGGGACCTGAGTTCGGCATCGGGCAGCCACTGCGAGTGCAACTGGATCGTTGCATGGTGATGCTGCAAGGTCCTCCGGTAGGCGCGTCGCTCCTCTTCGGCGGCCCCGTATGCGCCCAGTCGCAGGCTGTGTTGCATAGCCAACAACTCAGACAGAATCTTTTCTGCTGCAGCAGCAGCTTCGCCCCGCAGCCGCGCGGCCCTTGCCTCCCGGGTGCCATGTCGTTGCTGATACACGACACCGCCAAAGGTGGCGCCGGCACCAGCTCCTACACCAATCAGCCCTACCAGCGCACTTAGACCGTGTCCTACGTGGTGAGGCGGACTAGTCGTTTGTAGCAGCACAGGGCGGCGGCAAGCCCGAGAAATGCCAGGTAGTTACGGGGATCG
>NZ_JBITEB010000009.1:0-309499 GCF_044454765.1 Streptomyces sp. NPDC051452 | reverse complement strand
GGCGACTGCTGGGCGGCGGCCACGAACGGCCGGTGCCGTCCCGCGACCCGGCACCAGGCCCTCGACGCGCTGCGACAGCAGGTCCCGCCGTGCCCGCACGGCCGTCTCGACACCGCACTGGGCGTCCTGCCTCTCCTCGTCGGCGTCTCGGCCGGCAACACACACGACAGCGAAGGACTGAAGCCCATGGTCGAGGGTCACCAAACGAGACACGACCCCCACCGCGGCCGTCACTTCAAACCCCAGCGCCTCCACGTGGACAAAGCCTACGACCGCGCCAACCTGCGGAAATGGCTGCGCGGCAGACGCATTGGCGTCCGGATCGCCCGCAAAGGCATCGAGTCCAGCGAACGACTGAGCCGCCGCCGGGTCATCGAGCGCACGATGTCCCGACTGTCCGGCTACCGGCGCTTGAGTCCCCGCTACGAGCGCGATCCCCGCAACTACCTGGCCCTTCTCGGCCTGGCAGCCGCCCTGCGCTGCTACAAGCGACTCGTCCGCCTCACCACGTAGGCGGTCTTACTATGCGTGCCGCGCCGGGTGCTCGCATGCGAAAGCCCCGCACGCTCCGTGCAGGTAGTCCGGAGCGTGCGGGGCGGATCAGCGGAGGATCAGTGGTACGCCTTGGCTGCGAACAGATCGATCCACCAGGTGTTCTTCACCCGTTCGAGCTCGACCGTCACACGCTGGTGTGTGTCCGTGAACTCCAGGTAGCCGCCGCGGCTGTCCTTCGGGTCCTCGTCGCCGATGTGAGCCACGACGCTGCCGTGAGCGGCCTTGCCGTAGCTCTTGACGATCCGGTCCGCTTCTTTCGCGGCGTCCGCCTCGGAGGCCGGGGCGAGCTGGGCCAGGGCGGCGCGGTCACGGGCTTCGATCCGCTGCACGAAGCAGCGGATCAGCAGCCGCACCTGCTCGGGCGGCGGCGGATCGCTGGACACCGGCGAACTGCCGAAGGTGACCCGCACGGCAGGCGTCCGCGACGCCGTGTACATCGGGTGGGGCTTGTCACCCCCCGAGCAGCCGGCCGCCGTCAGGGCCACGGCCAGTAGCAGGAGGTTCCGCACAATGCGCATGATGCCTACCAGGTCGGGGAGATATGGGCGATCCACACCGTGGCACCATGGTGCCTGGACCGTGCGGCGGCCAGGGTGTCGTAGCGGTGGGGGCTGCTGTGCTGGGCGATGTAGACCTTTCCTCCGCTGTTCTTGACCACCATGGCGGCGTGGCTGATGGGGTCCTTCGACTTCTTGTTGTAGTCGAAGAAGACGACGTCGCCGGGGGTCGCCTGGTTGTCGTAGGAGCGCCACGAAGCGCTGTGCTCCAGGTTGAGGAAGTGGAAGAAGTGGTTGGCGGCCGCCCACGAGTACGTCTGGTTGAGGTAGTTGCGCCACCAGTTGTAGTCGCTCCGGTACCAGCCCGAGTTCATCCCCATCCCGCCGCCGCGATTGAGCGCCTTGGAGACGAAGTTGGTGCAGTCCTCCCCGAACTCGTCCTTGTCGTTGCGGTGGCGGTAGGCCCAGTCCGCCGCGCCGGAGCGGCTGACGCTGGTCCGCATCGGAGTGATGGTCGACGGCTGGGCGACCGCGTAGCCGTCGCCGTCGGAGGCGGTGGGCGACGCGTCCGCGGCGTCGTCCATGACGGTGGAGTCGGGATCGTCGGCGGTCACGTACGTGGCCGCGCCCGCGGTCGGCGGCAGGTAGGTCTGCAGGTCCTTGTCGTCCAACTGCTGGGTGAGGACCGGCTTCCCGGAGGAGTTGTCGAAGACGAACGCGTCGTTCGTCAGCTCGGCCAGGGGCTCGGAGTCCCCTGAGCCGTCGTGGGTGACGGTGGTTCCGGTGTGGACGGCGTGGAGGACGACGGCGTTCGTCCCGTTGCCGGCCGCCAGCGGCGTCTGCAGGGCCGCGGTCAGCGTCGTGTACGTGATGCCGTGACCGGCGTCGGTGGTGTGCTGGTCGAGGAGACCCGGCTCCTGGCTGTGCAGCAGAGCGGTGAAGCCCGGGCCGTGGGCCGAGGCCGCGACAGCGGCGTCCGCGGAGGTGTACCGGCCGCTGATCAGGCCGTTGCGGGCGTCCAGGTACTCCTGGGCGATCTGCTGATAGGCGGTGGTGCCGTTGGCCACCGCCGCGGTGGTGACCACCGGGGACAGCGCGGCACGACCTGTGCCGTAGTCATTGGTGGCCGTCACCTCCACCGTGTAGGGCGCGCCGTTCGGCAGTCCGGTGACAACGACCTGGCTGTCCTGTGTCTGCTGTTGGGCGACCTGGGTCACGCCGCTGTCCTTGACGGTGACGGTGTAGCTGAGGTCGCTGCCGTTGTAGCCCGTGTCCTCGGGCGGGTTCCAGGACACGAGCAGTCCGCCGTCGCCGGCCACCGCCCGTGCCTGGGTGGGGGTGCCGGGAGCCGTGGCCGAGGTGTAGGTGACGGTGAGCTGCGGCCCGTCGGCGGCGGGGCCGGTGTCACGAGAGGAGTGGTAGGACACCCCGGTGGTGGTGGGCGAGGACTCGTCGTCCGCGCGGAGGGCGACGCCGTGGTTGGACTCGGGGTTCTCCAGCCAGCCTTCCACGACATCGGTCACGTCGAGGGCCGCCGGGTCCGCCGGGCCGGTGACGTAGGCGTTGGCGGACTCGGACGTCTGGAGATCGGCCGCCGTGGCCGAGTTCGACCAGTCGTCGTTCATGGGATGGAGTTCGAGGCCATGGGACTCACAGGCACCCAGGCAGCCGGCCGCGGTGAGGCGCAGGGCGGCGGAGGTCACGCGGGCACCGGCGGGTATCGCCGACAGGTCGGCCTTCAGGTAGCTGCGCCAGTGGGCGGTGCCGTCGGCGCCGACCTTCAGGGTGGCGTCCTGAACGGGTGCGTCCGACACCGACATGTCGGTGAACGCGTCCCGGCCGATGGTGATCGTGGACGTCGTGGGCGCGGCAGGGGCTGCGGGAAGCTTGACGGTGAAGGACACCGGCGCGGAGTAGGCCGAGCAGCCGCCTTCGGTGCAGGCCCGCATCTGCCAGGTGTAGGAGGCCCCGTCGGTCAGCAGGCCGTCGGGCACCTGCGCGGCGGCACGCTTGCCGCTTTCGGCCGACGTCGTGACCAAGGGGTTGTTGCCAACGACGGCGCCGGAGGAGTCCTTGAGGACGAAGTCCGTCGTGACCTGGCCGCCGGAGGCCGCGGTGATCATGCCCGAGAGGATGGGGGTCAGGGTCTGAGTGGCGCCGGTCTGCAGGCTTTGCGGAGCGTCGGCCCGCGCCGGAGGCGCCTTCGACACATCGACCGTGAAGGAGGTCCACGCCGACCAGTCGGAGGTGTCGGTGCCGTCACCTGTCTGACCGCGGAACTTGTAGGTATGGCCGTTGACGAGCTTGCCCGAGGGGACCTGGAGACTCGCCGCCGCCCCGGCCGAGACCTTGGCCCCGGTGCTGCTCAGAACGGTGGTCGTCCCCTCCGCGATCTCCCAGGAGGGGGTGAGCGTGTTCTTGTCGGCGTCCGAGGTCAAGTAGGACAGGGTCGGGGTGGTCGTGGTGACGTAGGCGCTGGTCCCCGTGCCACCGCCGGGGGCGGCGGTGAGAGCGGCGGGGGCGGCCGGCCGGGTGTTGTAAGTCACCGACAGATACGGGTCGTTGGACACCGCCTCGGAGGAATTGAACCGCTTCCAGCCGTACGGGTCGCTCTCGTCCGTGGCCCGGATGCCCAGCGCGTCGCTCACATGGCCGTTGTCCGACCACGCTTGTACCAGGCTGGTGATGTCGACCGAGTCATATCCCGCGGCACACGCCGAGGAGTATCCCTTGGTCGCGGTGGACGAGGCCCATTTCTTGTTCCACTTGGGCTGGTTGGTCCAACGGCTGCTGGTCGAGGCTTGGGCCGTGTCCCACACCTCCCAGGAACGCGCCGTGCACGACCAGGAGTGCGTCTCGTACAGGTTCAGAGCGGCCGACAGGATGTGCTTGCCCTCGTACGGCTGCTCCGGGAAGTGCAGGAAGGAACGGGCCACCTGGCTGGAGCCGTTGTTGCCGAGCTTCAGTTCGGTCGCCGCCGACTGGTCCGTCCCATAGCCTTGCTGGACGAACGTGTCGAAGACGTCGGCCAGTTTCAGGGCAGGGTCGACCGTCACCGGATACACCGTGTCCGGGTCCTTGAGGAAGGCCGGGTCGGCCGAGAATCGCAGGGCTACACCCGAGCCCTTCTGCTCGACCTTGACCTTGACCGGTGCGCGATGAAGGTGCTCACCGGAGCGGTCGTCAACGCGCGCGTCCCACATGGTCGGTGCGGGTATGAGGCCGGCGGGAAGCCCGGTCTTGTTGTCGACGAAGCTCACCCCGCCGTCCAGCGTGGCCCGTGCGGTCAGGCCAGGTGCGCGCAACGGCATGGTGAAGGTGCCGTCCGCGGCGGCGGTCCGGTCCTTGAGGACCAACGACTGCTCCACCCCGGTACGGGTCGACTCCACCACGATGTCCGCGTGCGGCAGGGCATCGGGGTAGGTCGCGACGTTCTCCCGGATCGCCGGCTTCGGCAGCGTCCCGTCCCAGCCCAGAGTGACGGACTGCTTCCCCGATCCCAGCGTGATCAGCGGCGCCGGCCCGTCGGACTTCCCGGCGAGCCGGAGCCCCAGCGGGTGAGCCTTGGCGCGTACGGTGCCGTCCGCGGCGCGGACCAAGGACGCGTCGACGTCCGTCCAGCCCGACCCACTGCGGTAGCGCACCGGACCGGCGTGCTGCTCCATCGTGAGCGTGCCGTTGGCGTTCGCCCACGTAGTGGTCGTCTCGGTGCGGTCGGCGACCACTTCGACCCGGTGCTTCTGCCTGGCGGCAGCGCGCAAGGCGCTCGCCTCATCGCCACCGTGCTTCGGTGCCACCTTCATCGGCGCGGCATGCGCATCCGACGCGCCGGTCGTCCCCGAAAGGGAGATCAGCGACGACATCAGCAGCACACTCGCGGCGGCACAAACCCCCCTGGCGCAGCGGCGCGGTCTCCCCGACCACAGCCGGCGCTTCCCCAACAGCTTCATTTGTTCCTCTGTCATGCACTTGTCCAAAGAGCAGAACCTTAACTCAGCTACAGCTGTTTTCCGCCACCAGCCGGGCCTCGACCTCGAACCATGCGAGCGACCATCTGACGTACCGTCCGATCGCGTGGAGCCGGCACCAGTCCTCGGGCCTGCCTCGGCATGGACGGGTAGGGGGCCGGACCGTCGTCCAGGGCGGTGAGGCATGTGGTTGCGGCCTGAAGCGGAGCCGGCGACTGAGAACTCGGCCTGCCCGGCCGGGAGATGGTAGCGGGGCTCGCGCCGCCAATGAGCAATGCACCGGAGGACGAATCCCGTTGCGGCTCCGCGGGCTCGCCTCCGCCTGGCGTGCCGCGGACTACGGCGGGACCGAGTGCAGGCTGACCTGCGGCTTTCACTACAGCGCCCCATCTACGTCACGTTTTCATTACATCTGGCGAGAGGCGCGCAGAGTCCTCTCTCGAGGACCGCGGTGACGCTAAATGCTGCTTCTCGGTGGATTCCGGCTCCCGATTGGTGAGCAATCCGGACATCACGTCAGGTCGCTTGTCGCGAAAGGGAGTTGAGCCGAAGGCCCTAGCTGCCACAAACGCCTCGACTGTGCCGGTTCGTCAACCCACCCAGCTGTCAGTGATCTTTGTGAGACTCCCCAAGCCGGACGCCCCTATACCCGGCATGAATGCGGAGCGGACCGAGACGAGCACCACCTACGCCAACCCCGACGGCACCCTGACGACCGAGGCGTTCGCCGCGCAGATCCGGGTGAAGCAGGACGGCAAGTGGAAGGACATCGACACCACGCTGTCCGACACCGGCGCCGACCTCACGCCCGAGACCGCGGCGGCACGTATCGCCGTCTCCGACGGCGGTGACACCGATCTGGCCTCAGTGTCGGACGACGGCAAGACCTTCGGACTCGGCTGGCAGGACACCCTGCCGACCCCCCACGTGGACGGCGACACCGCCTCGTACGCACTGGGTGAGGGCGAGACGCTCAAGGTGACCGCGCTGCCCGAGGGCTTCTCCCAGAACGTGCTCCTCGACCAGGCACCACACGGACCGGTGACGTACCGGGCACCATCTCAGGTGCCGGCTGTGACTCGGTGAGCGACGACGGCGAGTGCAGCGACGGCTGGGACGGCAAGTGCACGGTGTTCTTCACGGACATCGCTCTGGCAGAAAAGGCGCTTCCCGGAGGGGTCAAGAAGTGGTGAAACGAACGGTGAGACTCACAGTCCTCGCCGCCGTGTCCGTCGTGGCGATGACCGCGTCGGCGTGCAGCAGCTCCAAGCCCTGCGCCGGAGTCGGCGTCACCTCGCAGATCGGCGTGATGTTCCTCCAGCGGGGCTACACCGACCTGGCCGGCGCCTCCTACGAACTCTGCGCAGGAGGCAGATGCGGCAAGGGCCACTTGGCACAGGAGGACATCACCCGGATCAGCCTGCGCCTTCCCGACGACGTGGATGAGCACCTCGGCACAGTCCGCTTCCGCGTCACTCCCAAGGGGAGCAACCATCCCAGGATCGATGCGTCCACCGACGTCAAACTGACCCGCCAGCCTGACGGTTGCGGTGGCGGCGCCTACAGCGAAGGCCTCGCCTTCACCAAAGAGGGCGGCCTGACCACGAAGATCCCGCCCAGCGTGAGAGCGGCCTGGCGCAAGCACCTCGAGTCACTGGCCTCGCCCTCCGAGTCCTCCTGACACGCGCTCCTCTCCACAGCCGGCTCCCGGCTGTGGAGAGGAGCTGACAGCCAGATGCGGTGCCCGCCAGTCGCCGGCGAGCCACGGACACCGAGGAAGCCGCACCGCTCCTTTGAGAGATCACGACCGATGACTGCTTACCGAGGAGCACCTCCTCCTCTGCGGGGTAGATGTCGCGGATAACACGTCATCGACGGTCGGTTGGGCAGACGAGCTTCCGCTGGCGGTCGCAGCGCCGTCCGCTCCACGTCCTTGTATCCGGGAGTAGAAGTTCCACTTTGCGCTCGGAACCGGGCGAGCCCGAGCCGTTACTCCCGGACCGGACACCGAAGCGGGGTGGCCGCTGTGCGCTGACCGTCGCGACGGCGACACATACCGCGTGTCGGCGTTCGTCGAGGGCCCACAGGCGCAAGGGCCAGAGCATTCATCCCGACGTAGAAAATGGCCCAGGGCGTGGTGATCGGTTGTCCGAACAACGCCAGGTACAGGCCGGTCACGATCGCGAGCCCGAACGCGCCGATGTCTTCGCCGCGACGTACAGCGCGTGCTCCTGGCCCTCGGTGCGGTCGAGGCGGAACCAGTCCGGCATCTTCGCCGGGCGCACAGGTGCGCGCGGGCTCACTCTCCGGCACACCTGTCATGGCCGCCCCGCAGACGCGTGCCGCTTGCGAGGCCGGCGCCGTGGCGAAGGCCACCGGCACCAGCAAATCGCGGCCTGTCCCGCGCGTTTCATCGGCCACGGATTCCGCCCTGTGGGGCATCGGCTTCTCCGTTCGACTCATTGAAGTCGATATCAATTCAACTTCGAGTTCAGTGGGGGTTCAAGGCGTGTCAATACGTTCGGGCAATAAGGGCCGCCACGAAACTGATACGATCTCGAATCGTGTTCGGTAAAAATGCGACAAGCCGGGTTCCGGCTCGCCCGGCGGCCCAGCGTCGCGGGATGGAGCGCAGGAAGGCCATCCTCGACGCCGCCGAGGCCCTGCTCGCCGAGAAGGGCTACGAGGCCGCCACGCTGAAGGCGATCGGCGAGCGAGCCAGCATCCCGGCCGCCTCGATGTACCACTACTTCGCCGACCGGTACCAGGTTGACGCCGAACTGCTGCAGCGACACCTGAGCGAGCTGGACGGGCTCATCGACGCCATGCTCGCCGAACCGAGGGCGCAGACGCTGCGCGAGGCCGTCGACATCATGATCGACCTGCTCCTCGACTACCTCCGCCGTCACCGCAGTTGCACCGAGCTGTGGTTCGCGGGCCGTCACACCACGCTCGACGAGATGGTGCGCGCCTTCGACGAGGCCCAGGCGGAACGGCTCTGGCACCACCTCGTCGAGCAGCACTTGGTAGCGGCCGACACGCCCCTGCTCGCACTGCTCCTCGCCTTCGAGATCGGCACCCGTCTCTTCGACATCGCGTTCCGGCGCTCGCCGGCCGGGGACGACGCCACGATCGACGAGGCGCGCCGCCTCGTCACCGCTTACCTGGAGACCTACGCCTTCGAAGGGACGCGGTGACGCGAGCAGCGCGCACCGGGCGACCGGCGGGCGCGCCGGCGCACGGCTAACGCAGCTTGGTCGCCTCACCGCACCTGGTCGAGCAGCTTGTCCTTGAGGAGTTTCCCTCCCGCGTTGCGCGGCAGCGCCTCGGTGACGACCGTGGCGTGCTGCGGAACCTGGAAGTCGGCGAGCCGTTCCCGGCAGTGCGCGAGCACGGCTCTGCGGACCCGGTGGTACGCCTGGCGCACCCCGCGCATGGCACGGCCCTCCAGGCGGAAGTCCGCGATCTCCACGACGGCTTCGTCGCCAAGTTCCAGTGCGTCCAGTCCGTGCCGGGCGTACACGGTGCCGCCCAGTTCGCTCGCCCCCATCACCGCGGGCGTCCAGCCGTGCTCGCGCGCCTCGGTCAGCCACCGCTCGATCGCACCCGGCCAGGCTTCGGGATCGCCCAGCGGATCGGCCGAGGCCAGCGAGACCCCGCCGACCACCCGGTAGGTCACCGCTGCCTTGCCGGTGGGAGAGAAGGCGACGCTCTTGTCCCGACGCAGCGCGAAGTAGCCGAGCGGGTCGGTCTCGCCGTGCCGCGCCAGCAGGGCCCGCAGATGTTCCTCGTCGTCGGCGGTGATCGGGTCCGTGGCCCGCACCGAGCGGAACGCCGCCCACAGCACGGCTGCGAACAGCGCCGCGCTCGCCATGTTGATCAGCGCGTCGGCCCAGGCGGGGGTCGAGATGCCGGGGAACTCGCCCCGCGCCGGCTCCATGGAGACCGCGCGCATCAAGCCGTAACTCCAGCGTTCGGCGAAGGTCGAGGGCTCGGACGCCTCGTCGGCGGCCTTCACCAGGAGCGCGGCCAGGAGCGAGGTGACCAGGAGACCGCCGACCGCGGTGAGGAAGGCCCGTCTCGGGTTCGACCGGTCGCCCTTGGCGTAGAACTCGCGCCGTCCGTGCAGCAAGGCGCCCGCGAACAGCGCCGTCAGCGCCAGCGAGATCCAGTTCTGCGGATGACTGCGGCACTCCGGGGCGAGTGCCACCACTCCCGCGAAGACGGCCGCGAGGGACCCGGACAGTGCGAGGTTGAGGATCCACGCGGCCCGCTTGCGCCTGCGCAGGGTCACCGCCAGGAAGAACGCGAAGGCGCCGGCCGCGAAACCGGGTGTGACCAGGTACGGCGTGAACAGCTCCTCGGTACTGTGCCGCCGGATGTCGTCCCCCAGGGACACCCACACCGCGCCTAGCACATCGACGGCGGCGACCGCCCGCAGGTACGAGATCCCGTACGCGGCGCTGTGCCGGCCCCACCCGGTGGTGGGCCGGTTCTCACCCGATCTCAAGCGATGCCTCCAGGGACTTGGACGTAGTCGACCGATAGCTAGACTAGAATACGATTCGAATTCGAATTCACTGCATGCACCCTGTCGAGCCGCTCACGTGGATCACGCCGCGCACACGGGCGACGCGGCCAACAGGACGACAGGGGCGCGGCTCACCGCCATGACGACGGGGACCGGCGCACGCGAGGAACATGGACACAAGACACGAGCACCACTTGGAAACGGTGGCCGCCGCCGGCCGCCCACGCCCACCGGTCACCGGAATCACGGCATGACCGGTTGCCTGCTCCTGCTCTGCGCTCTCGGCCTGGCGGCTGCCGTACCGGTCGCTCGGGCGTTGAACCGGGCGACCTGGCCGGAGCATGGACCCGTGCTCGGCCTGTGGGTGTGACAGTGCCTGGTCGCCACCGCCCTGCTGAGCTGCCTGACCGCGCTGGTGCTGGGTATGGCCGCGGGATTCCGTACGGTCCGCGACCACCTCTTCGGCTCCGCGCCGCCCGGTGTCATGGCCGCCTACCAGCTGTCCTCCGCCCCCGCCTGGGCCATGGCCCTCACCTTGCTGCCGGCGGCGGGGGCCGCTTGGACAGCGGCCGTGCTGGTCGCGCAGCTCAGGGCGGTCCGCCGGACCCGGGGCGCGGCCCGTGCCCGACTGCGGGAGCGGGCGCCCGAGCTGCCCGCAGTCCTCCCCGCGGGCCGCGGCCCCCTGCTGGTCCTGGAGGAGGAGTACCCGGACGCCTGGTGGATGCCCGGCAGCCCGTCCCGGCTGGTCGTCACCACGGGCGCGCTGTATCGGCTCACCGATCGCCAACTGGACGCCGTCCTCACGCACGAGCGCGGTCACGCCCGCGCCCGCCACGACTGGCTGCTACAGCTGTCCGCCGCCCTGGCCGGCGCTTTCCCGAAGGTGCCGCTGTTCACCCATTCTGCGAACAGACCCATCGGCTGGTGGAGTTGGCCGCCGACGACACCGCCGCGAGGCAGTGCGGACATGTCACCACCGCGCTGGCCCTCATAGAGCTGAACCAGCACCGCGGAGTCTTCTCCCACGCAACCGGCCGCCGCCTGCTCCACGACCGGGTGAACCGTCTCCTCACTCCCCCGCCGACACTCAGGCCACGACAACGCACTCGCATCGCCACCGTGGCGGCACTGGCCCCGCTGCTGCCGCTGCTCATCACCTTCGCGCCGGGAATCGACGCGCTCGACTGACCGGCTCACCCATACAGGCGTCCGGGACGCACCCGTCCAGAGGCGCTGCGGCACGCTGGTGAGACGGGAACGGATCAGAACCCCTTCAGGAGAACGCCATCGACAGGACACGAAGAGCGCGGTCGCGGGCCGAGCGGGCCGCCCGGCTACTCGCGCGGTGCGCCGTGCTGGCGGCGATCGCCGCCGTGGCGGTGCTGCTGTTCGCGCTGGGCGGGGGTGGACTGCTCGTGGCCGCGGCCGGGGTCCTCGGGCTGGTGGTCTGCGCCGCCGGCCTCTGGTGGTTCGTGGCCCGGCGCGGTCTGGTGCGGCTGCTCGGCGCCTTCGTGGCCGTCGCGGCGCCGGTCGGCGTGCTGGTGTTCTTCGCGCGAAGCGGTCTGTGGCTCATCGCGTTGATCTCCAGCCTGTGCTGGGCGGCGGCGGTGACGTGCGGTCGCGCGGCGCTGCACCGAGCGCGGCCGCGCCGGTCGCAGCGGCCCACGCGGGCACGTCGGCCGAAGCGGGCGGTCCTGATCATGAATCCGAAGTCGGGGGGTGGCAAGGTCGCACGCTTCGGCCTCGTGGAGCGGGCGGAGCGACTGGGCGCACGGGTGGTCCTGCTGGACCCGTCGGCCCCGGTCGACGTGGCCGAACTGGCCCGCGAGGCCGTGGAAGACGGTGCCGACCTGCTCGGTGTCGCCGGCGGCGACGGCACTCAGGCACTGGTCGCGGCGGTCGCCGCCGAACACGGACTGCCGTTCCTCGTGATCTCGGCGGGCACCCGCAACCACTTCGCCATGGATCTCGGCCTCGACCGCGCCGACCCGGCCCGCTGCCTCGACGCCCTGACCGACGGTGAGGAGATCCGGGTCGACCTCGGCGACGTATCCGGCCGCCCCTTCGTCAACACGGTGTCCTTCGGCGTGTACGCGGACATCGTGCAGAGTCCCGAGTACCGCGACGACAAGACGGGCACCGCCCTGAAGCTGATGCCGGACCTGTTGGCCGGGGAGGGCGCGGGACGGCTCGACGCGCGGGTGGACGGCACCCGGCTCGCGGACCAGCAGGCGCTGTTGATCAGCAACAACCCGTACGCCTCCCCTGACGAGCTGGGCAGTGGCGGGCGCCGGCCCGTGCTCGATGACGGTGAGCTGGGTGTGATCGGGATCAGGGTGGAGAACGCGGCACAGGCGGCGGAGCTGGCCGTACGGGGCGCGCAGGCGTCGGGGCTCACCGTGACGACCGCGCGTCGGGTCGAGGTGACGGCCGGGGCACCTCAGATCCCGGCGGGCGGGGAGGAGGCGCAGATCCCGGTCGCGGTGGACGGGGAAGCGCTGTCGCTGCGCACACCGGTCGTGTGCTCGGTGCGGCCCGGCGCGCTGCGAGTGCTACTGCCCCGCGACCGCCCGGGCGGACCGCCACCAGCGACCCCGGTCGACTGGCGACAACTGCTCGCCCTCGCGTGCGGTTCCGCCGAGCGCACGGCATCAGGCGAGAGCCGGGCCCGACCGCTGTGATGGCGGCCCTCCCGGAGGACGCGCGAGCGAGCTGAGGGAACAGGTGAACTCGAACCAGATTCGAGATCGGTTTCTTGTTCTTGGACTGTCGACGGGTGCACCGGAAGGCGATGCGCGCACGCGCCCAGCCGACCCGTCGAGCCCGGTGTCACAGCCGTTCGGAATGCCGAAGTGAGGAGCGAGAAGGATGACGAACGCGGAGCCCGAGTCGGGTGCGGCGAGCGCGGCGAGGCCTGTACGCGAGGAAGCCTGCGACGTCGTCGTCATCGGCGCGGGGATGGCCGGGCTGATGGCGGCGACGACGCTCGCCGGCGAGGCCGACGTCATCGTGCTCGAGGCTGCGGACCGGGCCGGCGGACGAGTCGAGACGGTCCGCAGAGGCGACTACTGGATCAACGTCGGGACGCAGTTCACCGAGGGGACCGGGCCGTTGATCGACGCCCTCCACCACCACGGCATCGAGATGGGGTCGCTGGCGGGCAAGGGTGTCGCACTGGCCCTCAACGGGCAGTTGGTCGACACCTCCGACCTCTTCGCGCTCATGTTCCGCACGCGGATGAGTTTCATGGACCAGGTCGCCATGGCGATGGTCGGCGCCCGTATCCTCTCGGCCGTTCCGTTCCTCGAGTCGGACAGCCGCATCGCGAAACGGGTGCGCACCAAACTCGACAGGCGCGTCGCATCGGACCTGCTGCGCGGCGTCCGTTCCCAGGTGGCTCGTGACATGGTCCGATCGTGGTCGGGCCAATGGATGGGATGCGAGCCCGGGGAAACGGCGGCGACGCAGCTTGTGACGTCCATAGGGGTTGCCATGACGGACCCGGCTAAGGTGCCCAACTTCGCCCTGCCGGTAGGGGGCAATCAGATGCTCACCGACATCCTCGCCGACGATCTCGGCGAACGCCTCCGACTCCGCTCACCGGTCCGGTCCGTGCAGCCGGACGCGGACGGGGTCGTCGTGAACTACTTCGACGCGGACCGCCCGGCGCGGGTGCGCGGCCAAGCGCGCCGTCATAGCGGTTCTCAGTGACGTCGCGCTGCAGATCCTTCCGGAACTCCCGCAGAGGTACCGCAACGCGTTCGATGACATCCGCTACGGCCGGTACGTCATGTTCGGTTCTTCACCGAGGAGGAAGGGCCTCGGCCCTGGGACGAACTACTCGGCGTGTCCACACCGCAGCTTTCGTTCCAGGCGGTGTTCAACCACGCCGCCGCCGCTCGGAAGGGGCGGCGCACGGAAACCCGGAGGTGCGCTGGCCTGCTTCGCCGGCGGTGCTGTGGCCGACGACTTGTTCGAGCTGTCCGACGAGGAGATCGTCGCCCGGTTCGCCGAGGACCTGATTTCGGTCTACCCCCAGCTCGAAGGGAAGCTCGGGGAGGGGATCGTGCGGCGGCATCGCCGTGTGGTGCCCTTCTGGGCTCCCGGGAGGCGCGCATCGCTGCCGACGCTGCGCGATCCCCTCGGGCCGGTCCACCTGGCCGGCGACTACCAGCTCGACATGCCTTCGCTCGCCGACGCGGCGACCTCGGGCGAGAACGCCGCGAAGGCGGTTCTCGCGAGCCTGAGGCACTGACCTCGTCCTCATCGCCTGTCTGGTCATCGCGCGTCGACGTAGTCCGTGACCGGGGGCTCTTGAGGTGCTGGTCGCCTATCTGCCTGGTCAGGTGGCGTTCAAGCGCGCCACAGGGCCGGCACCATGCAGTATCGGCAGGGCGGTCCCGCCAAGCTGGACTCCTTCCGGATCCTGATGAAGAAGATCAGGATGCTGCCGCGTCGAACAGGCCGGCGCGGGCGGCGTACAGGGCGGCGACGGCCGCACGGTGGGCGGCCCGTTCGTCGAGGGGCTCGCCGGTGATGAAGAGTCGGTGGTAGAGCGGGGCCGTGGCCGCCCGGACCAGTTCCACCGGGTCGACGCCCGCGGGGAGTTGGCCCCGTTTCACGGCGCGAGTCACGACTTCGGCGGCCTGCTGGTGGCGGGCGGTGAAGAAGGCGCTCAGTGCCGCCGCGCCGACGGCGGAGCGGAGGGCCGCGCCGATCAAGGCGGTCGGGGTGGTGCGCAGTTCGGGGTCGGTAAAGGTGGTGTACACCTCGCGGGCCAGCAGTTGGATGTCCTCGTCTACGTTCCCGGTGTCGGGGATCGGCCAGGGTTGGTCGGCGGAGACCGCGAGCGCGTCGGCGATCAGGCCGTCGATGCCGCCCCAGCGCCGGTACACGGTGGCTTTGTGGACTCCGGCGCGATGGCAGATCGCCTCGACCGTGAGCTGGTCGTACCCCTTCTCGGTGAGCTCGGCCAGCGTTGCGGTGACCACGTCGGTGCGGACCCGGGCACTTCGCCCGCCGGGCCTGGTGCCTGCCTTCGCGACCTTCGGATCATGAGGCAAAGTCGACTCCTGTCGCTTTAAGGCTTGCGCGCGGGTAGCTGTACCGTCAGGATACTAATGCGACACAGGTCGCGTTAGTTGTTGCGGTGAAGGAAGGACTCCAGTCATGACCGCGTCGATCCCGAACCCCGCGGCCCTGCACCCGCTGCCCGGGCAGGACCGGGTGGTCCTGCTCCGCCCGCTGGTCACCGACTCGCGGATCGAGGTCGGCGAGTACACCTACTACGACGACCCCGACGGCGCGACGGAGTTCGAACGCCGCAACGTGCTCTACGGCTACGGGCCCGAGCGGCTGGTGATCGGCAAATACTGCGCGATCGCCGCCGGAACCCGCTTCCTGATGGCGGGCGCCGCCCACCCCACTCTGGGCGTCTCCACCTTCCCGTTCACCATGTTCGGCGGCAGCTGGACGGAACGGACCATCGATCTGGTCACAGGCATGCCCAGCCGGGGCGACACCGTGATCGGCAACGACGTCTGGATCGGATACCAGGCGCTGATCATGCCGGGCGTGCGGATCGGCGACGGCGCGATCGTCGCGGCCCGCGCGGTGGTCACCGCCGACGTCGAGCCGTACACCGTGGTCGGCGGCAACCCCGCCCGCCCGATCCGCCGCCGCTACGAGGACGCCGACATCGAGCGGCTGCTCCGAGCGGCGTGGTGGGACTGGCCGGTGGAACTGGTCACGGAGCACCTGCGCACCATCATGGCGGGCACGCCCGCCGAGATCGAGCGGATCGCGAAGGAGATCACCGCATGACGATGGAGACGCGGATCGACGGTATCGCTGTCCTCGACCACGGCGGGGAAGGGCCTGATGTAGTGCTGCTGCACGGCGCAAACCGCACGGCGCTTGACTGGGACCCCGTTCGGCCCCACCTGAGCGGCCTGCGGCTTGTCGCCATGGATCTGCGCGGTCACGGACGTTCGGCATCGGTGTCCTCGTACGAATGGGAAGACCACCTGGCCGACGTGGACGCCGTGGTCCGCGCGCTGGGGCTGCGTAGGCCCTGGCTGGTCGGGCACTCCCTGGGCGGCATGATCGCCGTGCGGTACGCGGCGTCGCGGGACTGTGCCGGCGTGGTGGACCTGGACGGCTTCGGCGGCGGGGTCTCCACGCTGTACCCCGGGCTGACACCCCAGGAGGTACGGGAGCGTCGAGCCGAGCAGATCGCTCTCTATGCCGGTGCTCCGGCGTTGACAGATCCCGGGCAGGTCGAGGCGCGGGCGCGGGCGACGGCCGAGCGCTTCGGATGGGACGCGGAGAGCGAGGCGGCGCGTGCACGGCGCGCCGAAGGGCGTCCTCTTCCAGGTGAACTGCCCGCACTGATGGCCCCGCTGGAGGGCTATGACCTGTTCGCCGAGGTTCGCGGACTGTGCGTACCGGTGCTGCTCGTCTCAGGCGCGCGTACGCCGGACCTCGACCACCTCCCCCAGCACATCCAGGAGTTGACCGAGGCGCTGGTGCGCGGCATCGGACGGGAGCTCACGGCGTTGCCGGATCGCGTCGGCGTGGTCCGGCTGGAGTCGGCCGGACACATGGTCCATCTCGACGAGCCAGCCTGGGTCGGCAAGCTGATCCGAGAGTTCGTGGGACCTTCCGGGAACTGACTGCGGTCTTGGACAGCCGCTGGCACCTGACGTCATCTCGCCTGGGCGACCTCGACGTCTCCAGCGGCCTCGACTCGCTACTCCGGGCCAGTGACCGACGGCAGCGCCTCGACGACGAAGAACAGGAAGCAGGGCTTGGTCGAAAGGTCGTCGAAGCCGTCGGGGAACAGTGCCCGGGCGGCTGGGTCAGGCTGCGGCTCGCTGATGGCGGACAGGCCGAAGCCCGCGGTCGTGAAAGCGTCGATCATTGCGTGCAACGGCTTTCGCCAGAGTCGCATCGGAGTGGACTGCCCGCCGAGCATCCAGTCGAATGTGTAGCTCGTGGTCGCGAAGTAGTCGGGCCGAGGGTCCCGGAACGTGTACGCCGTGACCGGGTGATCCACGGACATGATCAGCCGGCCGCCGGGCCTGAGTACTCGCCGGAACTCGGCCAGCGTCCGCCCCCAGTTCTCCAGGTAGTGCAGGACCAGGGACGCGACGACGTCGTCGAACGCGCCGTCCTTGAACGGCAGGCGCTCACCCAGGTCGGCCAGGTGCAGGGCTACGTCATCACCGAGCCTCTGCCTGGCCAGTGCGAGCATTCCGGCGCTGGCGTCGATCCCGGTGGCGACCGCGCCGCGGTCGCGCAGTGCGGCGGTCAGTGGGCCCGAGCCGCAGCCGGCGTCCAGAACTCGGTGGCCGGCCACGTCTCCGGCGAGGGCTAACATCGCGGGCCGTTCGTAGTACGCGTTCACGAGGTTGTTCTCGTTCTCCGCCGCATACGCCTCGGCGAAACTGTCGTAGTCGTTCACCCGGGCCGGTTCCGCAGCATCAGGGAAGCTCTGGGGTGTGTCGGTTGCGCGTGCCATCGTCGCAGCCTAGAGCCAGGCGGGCCCGCCGCACTGAATAGTGGGAAGTCGGGACACTGCCTCTTCAACAGTAGGTCCGCGTCACCACGGACACGATCATCGGAGCGGTTACCGGCTCCCTGACCGTCGCCGGCCTGCTCGCTGCGGGACGACACGGGCATCCCGGTAGGCCAAGGGACTTGGGCAGAGCAGCCGCAACGGCAATGTCAGCGATCCGACCACGGCGAAACGGCGTGGTGACTGCGCGGACACGGAGACGGTCCCACGGGCCGCGCAACACCTAGCGCAACAGACAGGCGCAATCCCCAGCGCAACCCTCGTGCTCCCGGTCGACCGGGACGACCGGTCACGCGACCTGGACGGCTCCGTGGGCGCGGGCGAGGTGGCGCAGCTCGAACCGTGCCGCCGGCACCGAGGGGACGGTCTCCCAGTAGGGGTGCCACCACAGCCGTACGGACAGGAGCTGCAGGCGGCGGCGCAGGGCGGTGGTGTCGCGGGGGCGGGGTGCGGCGAGTGCTTGGTAGGTGGCGTTCCAGGCGGCTTGCGTCTGCACGAGGTCGTCGGGGAAGCCGGTCACGTCCATATCGACATTAGATCGCTTGTTCGAATTGCGTGTCACGTCGGACACGGCCCGTCCGGCGGAGCCGACCTGGGTAAGGACGGTCAGCGGCGGGTCGGAAACGCATGGGGCGGCGTTCAGGCGGTGGTGAAGCGGCTGCTCGCCTCGCCCCGCAGCCGACCGGGTGGCAGCCTGCGGCCGAAGGCGACCAGGAGGAGGTCCTGGGCGTCGCCGTGCACGGGAACGCCTGATCCGTACGACCAGTCCAGGTCTTCGGCACGCAGCTGCACTCCGCCGATGTCGGCGCCGAAGAATTTCAGACCGCTGGGCCGGATTCCGTCGAGCAGGACTCGCAGTCGGTCTTCGGGGACACGCCGGTTCAGGCCGAGGGCGACGGTGATGTCCAGGCCGTGTACCACGTCGTGACCGAGGGCGGCTTGGAGACCACCGATCGGCGGCGTCCAGGGATGGCGGGCGCCCTCCCGCAAGAACGCGGCGAGTTCTACGGTGGAATGGGCCGCCGCGTCCCTGCGCGCGAGGCGGTCGGCCATGCGGTGCAGGTTTCCCCGGGCCCTGGCCAACTCGCCGATGGTCGCGGGCAGGGAGTAGCGGAATCCCATCGACATGTGGGCAGCGACCTCCCGTATCCGCCATTCCGTGCAGAGACTCGGCTCGTCCCACTGGGCGGGCCCCAGGCCGTCGAGCAGAGTGGCCAGCTCCTGGCGTTCCGCCGCGATGAAGGTCTTGATCTCGGCGTTACTGCACTCTCGGGATGCCTTCTCCATGTGATCCACCCTGTGGTCGTCATGGGCCATGTGTCCAATAGATGAATGTGCTGCGATCTAGAATCACAGGTTATGGAGCTCCGCCAGCTGCGCTACTTCGTCACCGTTGTCGAGGAGGGTGGCTTCACCCGCGCCGCTGCCCGGCTGCACCTCTCCCAGCCCGGACTCAGCGCCCAGATCCGCCAGCTCGAGAAGGAACTTGGACAGCCTCTCCTCGAGCGGTCCAACCGCGCGGTGACGCCGACCGAGGTGGGCCGGTCGGTCCTGCCGTACGCGCGAGCCGCGCTGGCCGCCGCGGACGCGGTGCGACACACCGTCGACGAGCACGCTGGACTGTTGCGCGGCCGGGTCACGCTCGGACTGGTCCCCGGTGCCACCAGCCACGCCTTCGACGTCGCCTCGTTCCTGGCGGACTTCCACGACACCCATCCCGCCCTGGAGATCGCGCTGACCGAGGACACCTCGGAGCGGATGCAGGCCGGGCTCCTGGCCGGCGAGATCGACATCGCCCTCTTCGGACCCACCGGAGAAGAACCCCCGCCCGGCCTCTCGTGCCGAACTGTCCTCGACGCCCCGCTCGGTGCCGCCGTCGCACCAGGCGACCCGCTCCTTACCTCCGTCGACCCCGCCGGCATCCCATTGGTCGCCCTGCGGGACCGTCCGCTGATCTGCCTACCGCGCGGCACCGGAGTCCGGGCGGTGCTGGAACGCTCTTGCGCCCGGGCGGGATTCCGGCCCCGGGTCGCTTTCGAGGCGGCAGCCCCCCACGTACTGGCACAGCTCGCCGCCCGGGGGCTGGGCGTCGCCGTAGTGCCCCTCGACGGGGAGGGCCCGGGCCGTGCGGGACCTTTGTGTACGCTGCCGATCATCCAGCCCAGGATCCGCGCCCGTATCGTCCTCGCTTGGCCGGCCATCGGCCCTGCGAGTCCCGCGGCCCGGGCGCTCCTCGACCGTATGCGCGAGGCCCTGCCGACGGCACCCATGTTGTAGGGGCCGCTCCCTCTGGATCTTGCCGCGTCTCTCCGAAAGGGCTTTTGGGCAACCGGGGTTCCTCCATTCCTGGCAGGCCGCAGCGGGCACACCCGGGACACGTAGTGGAGTCGTGGTCTCGATGGTCGCCGAGACAGGGGCGGCGATGGCGAGACCGAGCGGTCGGGCGGCGAGGGAGATCAGCGTGTCGAACGAGCCCACGCGCCCGAGGGCTTCTTGCGGGATGCGGCGTTGCATGGTGGTTTCACGCAGCGGGCCGTGAAGGCCGACTCCGAACATCCCGCCGAGGTAGGCAGCTGTGACGATCGGGATCCGTAGGACAAGGGCGAACGCGGTCAGCGGGAACGCGAAGACAGCGGCGCCCACGGCGACGCCGGCCAGGGGATGGCGTATGGGCAGCCGGGACGCGGCGTAGTTGCCGACGACCGTCCCCACCGTGCCGACTTCTGCGATGACGACCCAGGCGGTGTCTCCGTCCGAACGGCGTACGGCGATCATCGGGCCCAGGGTGAGGAGGAGGCCCGCCGTCCCGCCGGAGGGGGAGGTCTGGCCGCAGGCCGCCGAGAGTGGTGGCGGATGCGATGAACAGCGTGCCGGTGAGCAGGGAGGACCACCCGGGTCCCACGAGCAGCATCAGGCCGCCGGCGACTGCGGGAGCCGTTATCTGCGCGAGCCTTGCGCGGCCCCGAGTCCCGCGTTGATCCGAAGGCGCTCGGGTCCGGCCGCTACAGCGGTGACCAGCGTGCGGACGGCTGGTGTCCCGAAGGCCACGGCCCCACCCGTCACCTGCGACAGGGAGCAGAACGAGCATGGGGAGCGGTTCGCAGGACAGCACAAGGCCAAGGCTCATGGCCGAACGTTTTCGTCTTGGGACAGGATATTTCTGTAAAAGCAGACTCGATCTTGTCCCGGGCCGTCGTAGTCGATGCGCACGGGCACTCCGTCGATATCGCGATCACCCGGCTCGACAGTGAATCCCATGGCCTGGTGAAAGGAAATCGAACCGGTATTGCCTGGCGAGGTGATTGCACGCACATGGCGGCGGCCCGCCTCGGCAGCGTGTCGGAGAAATGCCGTGTAGAGCCTGCGGGCCAGGCCCTGCCCGCGCAGCGAGGGATCGACCCCCACGAAGTGGATATAGGCTTCCTCCTCGTTGTCTGCGGCGTGGAAGCCGATGAGGAACGCTCTGATCCCCTCATCGTCCTCCAATACCAGACTGGTGCGGGAGAAGAACTGCAGAAACAGCCTGGGAAGCAGCAGCGAAAGTTCGTGAGCCTGATCAGGGGTGCGGGAGTCGTTCCACCACTGCTGCACGCACCCGACGATCACGTGGTGATCAGACACTCGTGCTTGGCGCAGTTCGAGTACCGCAGTCACTTTCACCTCCTTTCGATAGCTCATCACTGCTTCTTCTTCTCCTCTCGCGGTGCCGCCGGGTCCGCGGTCCCCGTTGCCTGGTGTCTGCCCACGGCCGCCCTGTCCCACCAGGCTGGGACGAGGGCGGTCAGCATGAGGGCGCCGGTCAGGACGAAGGCGCCGGGGTAACCGGTCAGGCCCGCCACCGCGCCGAAACCGACCGCGCCGATGCCCATGCCCGCGTCGTAGGCGACATTCCACAGGGCACTCACGGTCCCGTACCCGGAGGCCGGGACCCGGGAGTACATCAGCGTGATCGTCGCGTTCTGGGTGATGCCGAAGCCGATCCCGAACACGGTCACGCCCAAGATCACCGTGACGGGGACGTCCGTGAGGGCGACGCCCAGGATGCCGACGGCCGAGGTGAGCAGCCCCGGCAGGACCAGCCCGGCGGGTCCGTGCCTGTCGCCGTGCCGGCCGGCGAACCACCGGGAGAGTGTCGCGGCGGCCGGCTGCATGAACAGCGCCGCTGCGACCACGTCGGCATTGCGCGACGCCACGGCCAGCGGCAGGAACGTGACGGTGATGCCCGCGCCGAGCGCCGTCGCCGCGAAAACGGCGGTGGGCCGGGCGATCGCCCCGGAACGGGCCCCCGCGAACACGCCCAGGGGCGGGCCCGTCGCCGCCTCCCGGTCGGGCAGGCCCGGTACGACGACGATGGAGACCAGCGCGAGCAGGGCCGCCACTGTGCAGACCGGCCCGTATCCAGTGTGCGAGGCCAGCCACGTCCCGAGCGGCAGCCCCACGAGTGAGGGCACACCGGCCACGATGCCGGTCATGGCCAGACCCTCGCCGCGGCGCTCGGGCGGGATCAGCGACACCGTCAGTGCCCCGCCCGCCACGACGGTGAACGCGAAGCCGAGACCGCGGACGAGACACACCGCGACGATCCACACCATGCTCTGCGAGACCGTCAGGACCAGCGCTGGAGCACCCAACAACAGCAACCCCGCGCCCAACGCCACGCGATAGCCACAGCGTGCCGCCAGCCACGGGGCCATCAGCTCGCCGGTGACCGTCGCCAGCATCAGCGCGCCGGTGACCAGGCCCGCCCCGTCGCTGCCCCGGCCCGGCACGCTCTGGGCGTACATCGGGACGACGGACAGCAGCAGGAAGAAGCTGGCCGAGGCTCCCACGACCGTGACGAAACGCATCAGCAGCGCGCGGGTCAGCAACCGTGGCCGTGCCTCGGCTGCTCGGTGTTGTGCATCGACGGATGAGGTCATGAGGTGAACCTAGGAATCGGACCGGCCCCTCAGTAAGCTCCAATTCCATGCCTGTTGAGTGGGCCGGTTCATCGCCGGATCTGTTGCTGGTGATCGATCGGGAGAGCCCTGAGCCGCTCCGCGCGCAGGTGGAGCGTCGATTACGGGAAGCGATCCGGGCCGGCCGACTGCACAGTGGTGAGCGGCTCCCGTCCTCCCGCTCTCTCGCGCGCGGTCTCGGTGTGTCCCGCGGTCTGGTGCAGGAGTGTTACGCCCAGCTCCAGGCCGAGGGCTACCTTGTGACCCGTGCCGGCTCGGGCACCAGGGTCGCTGCGCACACACCCGTACCGCAGCCGCCGGCCAAGCGCACCACGATGCAGCCGGCGCTGCTGGCGGACTTCCAGTGGGGCGTGCCCGACCTGCGGTCCTTCCCCATGACCGACTGGCTGTGGGCCATGCGCGAGTCCGCCCGCTCCTGCTCCGTCTCGGCGCTCGCCTACGGGGACGCCCGGGGCAGCGCGGTGCTGCGCGAGGTCCTGGCGGGCTATCTGCGGCGGGTGCGTGCCTGCGTGGCTGATCCGGAGCGGATGGTGGTCTGCTCCGGATATGCCCAGGGCCTCGGTCTCGCGCTGCACGCCCTGGCCCGCTCGGGGGTACGTACGGTCGCATATGAGGATCCGGGTTCGCCCGCGACGACGCGTTCCGCTGCGGCATCGGCGGGAATGGCGTCGGTTCCGGTTCCGGTGGACGACCGGGGCATCGACGTCGAGGCACTCGCCGCGACCGACGCCCGCGCGGTGGTGGTCACCCCGGCGCACCAGTGGCCCACGGGGGTCGTGCTGGCTCCCGAGCGTCGGCTGGCGCTGGTCGACTGGGCGGTGCGCCGGGACGCCGTGATCATCGAGGACGACTACGACGCGGAGTTCCGCTACGACCGGGATCCGGTCGGCACCCTGCAGGGTCTCGCTCCCGACCGTGTCATCTCCAGCGGGACGGTCAGCAAGTCTCTGGCGCCGGCGGTGCGACTCGGCTGGCTGCTGTGCCCGCCAGGCCTCGACGCCTTGGTCGCGGAGCACAAGCACCTCGGCGACCGCGGCTCCCCGACACTTGACCAGCTCGCCCTGGCGACACTCATCCAGTCCGGCCGCTACGACCGGCACCTGCGTCGGATGCGTAGCCGCTACGCGGCCCGCCGCACCACCCTGGTGGAGGCGTTGGCCGCACACGCCCCGGGGGTGGCGGTGACCGGTCTGGCCGCGGGTTTCCATGCGGTCGCGCATCTGGGCCCGGACGCCGACGAACGGGCGGTCGTCACCGCTGCCCGGGAGCGGTCGATCGGTCTGTACGGCATGAGCACGTGCCGTACGTCGGGGGCAACCACACCGCCCCGGCTCGTCCTGGGTTTTGGGAACGTGAGTCACCATGCCCTAGCCGTCGGCGTTCAGGTGGTGGGCGACCTGCTCCGCGGTGACTGACGTCACCCGCATGGCCGTGCTTCCGGACAGGTGTGAAGCACAAGCCAAGGGAAGGGAAGGGAGGGACCCTTGTGCGTCGGCCTCCCCCATCCAGATCTTCGAGCCCGACCTGCCGGCGGCGCCTCGGGCTCTCTACGTGTTGTGGGGCGGCCAGCCCTGGGCAGCCGCGCCGGATCCTTGTGGCGGCCAGTCGGGGGCGGGGTCTTCGGCGAGCAGCGGCCGGAGGGCGCCGAGAACCGCGCCGATGCAGACGTCGCGCAGCTGAGTGCGGGTACAGGTCCCGTGGGCAAGCCAGTCGACGCAGAGGACCCGGACGAAGACAAGCCAGCTCTTCAGGACATCGGACACTGCCTCGCGGGCGCTCTCGTCCGCGAGCGGGAGTACGGCCAGCAGTCGGGCACGGAGCGCGTCCAGCTCGTTCGTCATGATCGTCTGGATCACCGGGTCGCCAGCGAGGACCCGGTTCGCCGCGAGGACGGCGTTGCGGTTCGCCACGAAGTAGTCGAGGTGGACGTCCATGCCGTGGATGAGCTGCTCCGCCAGGGGGGCGTTGGGGACGAGCTGCGTTCCGGCGAGCAGTTGGTCCGCTGCCTGCTGGTAGACGGCTGCGAAGAGGGCGTGCTTGCTGGGGAAGTGACGGTAGAGCAGGGCCCGGGAGACACCGGCCTGTTCGGCGACTTCGTCCATCAGCACATCGGCGTAGGGGTGTGCGGCGAAGAGCCGTGCGCCGACGGTGAGGAGCTGGGCGCGGCGGTCGGCGGGGCTGAGTCGTCGGCGCGGAGGCATGACACGCAGCTTAGTTGACATGAGTCTACTAGTGCGCCCATCGTAGTAGACCCGTGTCAACTAAGCGTCCTTCAGGACGGCTTGGAGGAATCATGGCCAGGACTCTGCGTCTACTCGCACAGCTGATGGGCTGGACCTGTGTGGCGATCGGCCTCTTCCACGTGGCACTCGGCAACGCGGCGATCCCCGGTGCCGCCTCCGCCGGTGCGACGGTCGACAGCTGGGGCCGGTTCATGGGCGCCGCGTTCGCCGGCTACGGGCTGGCTTGGCTCTGGGTCGTGCGGCAGCGCCCGATCCCGGCTGGAGTGGTGCGGTGGCTGGCCGGCGTTTTCCTGCTGGGTGGCGCGGGCCGACTGCTCTCGCTCGCCGTGCATGGCTGGCCGCAGTGGTTTCAGATCGCACTGGCGGTGATCGAGCTCGGCCTGCCGCCGGTCTTCTTCTGGCTGGCCGACGCAGAGGAGCGGACCCTGCGCAGCGATGCGGAGGTCACGCCTGCCAGGCGGTGAAAGTGCCCGAGCGCGCCCGGATCGGCCACTTGGGCGGGGAAGTCGACGCTTCCGGTGGGGAACCGGGTGATCATCGGCAGCGGTCCGGTGTCAGCGTTCGTGGAGGACCTCGAGGCCGACTTGGAGCGGGTCCCGGCCGATCTGGTGGAGGCGGAAGGGGTGCTCCGGCGCCGGGTGATCGGCCTGGAGCAGTATCTGGAGGTGGTGGCGGAGGAGGATGCACCCGCCGTGGCCGTCGTGTCGCGGAGGAAGCCGGTGGGCCCGCGCCTGGCGGTGCCTCACCGCCAGGTTTCCGCCGGAACCGAGGTGTTGTCGATGGACCACCAAGCGTTGTTCGCCGCCGCCGTTGAGGCGGAAGGCGATGCGCTCGGTGCCCGTCGGGCGGCGGCGGTGCTGGGCTGGGCTGGGCTGGGCTGCGACAGCCTCCGTCTCTCGTCTCGAGAACGGCTGGTGGGACGGGGCTCGTCGGCGTCGTGCTCAGGCGTGTACAGACGAACGTGCTCAGCCGTGGGCCCCGGAGGACAACCCTGCGGCCGTGGGATTGTCCGCGAGCGTCCACGACTCGACGGCGGTCTGAACCTGGAGCAGGCGGGCGTAAACTCTCAGGGACGCGGACAGGCGAGTGTCCAAGCGCACGGGCGTGAGTCCGCGCTCACTGCGGTACTGCGAAGAGCAGGGCCTGCTGACCAGCTCACGCTCCGACGCGGGGCAGCGTCACTATTCCGATGCTGCGGGTCCAGCGCGTGTCACTCATTCGACAGCGAGCCGTGAACCAGGTCGAGGTGTACGTGTCCCTCTGGGGACGTCGTTCGAACGGTGGCGTGTCGTCTGGCCCGGGGGCGTGGCCTGATCGCTGCCTCCGTCACTCCGGTCCGTAGTACAGCTGGAGGAACTCCTCCATTGCCGCGTCGACGCCGGTACGGTCGCCGGTGGCGAGCAGGTCGAGCAGCAGTCCTCGGACGGTGGCGAGTCCCAGCCTGGCGCGGTTCCGGGCCGTGACAGGGCTCGCGCCCGCGTCGACCTCGGCCGCCACGAGCGGCTCCAGCCAGTCCGCCACGAGCCCTTCAAGGATGGCGACAGCCTCGGGGCGGCCCCGCAGCGCCTGCCCGCAGATCTCGAAGAAAAGCCGCTCCTGACCTTCGAGTTGGGGGTCAGCCAGTTTCTGCCACAGCAGCCGCGCGACATCGGCGGGCGAGAGACCGGGCTCCAGACGGAGCCGGGACAACAGATCGCGCTGGCGCCTCTCCGAGGTCCGGACGATCTCGACGAACAGCTGTTCCTTGGAGCCGAAGTAGTGGATCAGCATGCGGTGGCTGACACCGATCGCGGCGCCCAGGCGACGGAGACTCAGGTCCGCGATGCCGTGCTTCGCGACATGGTCGACAGCCGCATCCACCAGTTGCGCGCGGCGGCCCCTGTCCGTGTCTCGCCCTGCCTCGTCTTCGGGATGCGAGTCGTCCGCAGTCACCACACAGGGAGTGTACCAATTGGTACACGCTGCATGTACCGTGTGGTACATGAAGTCTGTCAGCGTGTCGATCGACGTACGTCAGACGCCCGAGCAGGTCTACGACTTCCTTGATGTCATGGCTCACCACGAGCGGTTCACAAACCATTACCTGACCGACTGGCGCTACAGCGGCCCTGTTCGCGGCATCGGTTCGTGCGCCACGGTCACTGCCACCCTGGGCGGCGCGAAGAGCGACGTCACCATCGAGGTCGTCGAGGCCGAGGTGCCCCGGCGCATCGTCGAACGCAACGTCAGCGCGGCCGGCCGACGACTGGCCCACGGCACTTACGCCATCGAGCCGCTGCGGGGCGGTGGGACCCGCATTTCGTTCACGTACACCTGGTTGCAGGCCCCTCTCGCCGAGCGGCTGCTGGCCCCAGTCGTGCGAACGGTGATGCGCCGCGCCAACCGCACGGTGATGCAACGCCTGGCCACCGAGTTGGCTCGCCACGTATCAGATAGCAACCAGACGACGGCACATACCGCGTCTTCTCCCCGACGCGGGCACGACACCAATCGCGGCCCGGCTCAGTGAAGTTATCGGCTTCCCGGCTCGGGGCGTCGAGCCGGGAGACAGAGCGGATGGGCGCACACGGACCGGGACACGGAACGGAGAAGCGGCGCGGCACGAACACGGTCGGCACCCAGAATGACTTACGCCCGCCGCGGGGTGGCAGACAGCCAGGAGGCCGGGGTCGGGTGCCGCGTCGGGATCCAATGGCATGAATAGATCTGAGGTATCCCCGAGATGCGGGAAGGGGTGACAGAGGGTCAGACGGGTGTCACGGGAGGAGCCCAGACCATGCCTGCACCGAGGAAGTAGCCGCTGGAGTTGCGTGAGCGTGCGGTCCGGATGTACCGGACCGCCGAGCCGGAGCCCGTGATCCACCGCATGGCCGAGGAACTCGGCGTGCACCAACACCCGGGCGTCTAGCCCGTACTCCGGGAACTCCCATTCATAGGCTCATGCGCACAAGCGTCCGTCCCCTATACCTGTGACGCAGCGAGCAACTGCAGTGCACGCTGTTTCAGTTGAGGACTGGCGTCTGAAGCGTTGCCGGAAGCGAAGGGGGGTGGGGGTCATATTCGAGGGCGAGCTGGATCGCCTTGGCCGTGTCGTCGTCCGCGATGACGGACGCGAGGTACAGGGCCATGTCCACTCCGGCCGTTACTCCGGCCGCAGTGATGATCTTTCCGGAGCGTACATAGCGCTGCGGCAGATAGGTGACATCGAACGTGGACTGGAGGTAGTCGGCAGAGGCCCAGTAGGTCGTCGCCTCCCGCCCGTCCAGCAGTCCTGCCGCGGCAAGGACGATGCTGCCGGTGCAGACGGAGGTGGTCCACCGGGTGTGGCGGTGCATCTCCCGGATCCAGCGCAGGAGCGCCTCATTGCTCATCGCCCCGGTGGTGCCGCGGTTGCCCGCACCCGGCACCAGGAGGACGTCGAGACGGTCGATCTCGGCGATGGAACGGTCTGCGACCACGGCCACGTCTGCCGTGTCCGTGCGGACGGCTCCGCGTTTCTCGGCGATCATGGTCACGGTGGCGTCGGGCAGCCGGGACAGGACCTCGGCCGGACCGGTGGGGTCCAGCAGGCTGTAGCCGTCGTACAGCAGGATGCCGATGTTCGGGCCCGTTCCGCCGCCATGCGGGGCCGCGTACGCCGCTTCGGTCGGGGCAGCTGCGGCCGTGGCCGCGAGCGCGGCGGTGGCCACGGTCCCGCGGAGGATGTTTCTGCGTGTAGTGGAATGGCTCATGGGCCAGGAGTCTTCTGCCTCGGCGCGACACGTGGGGGTGGCATGTCCGGCATCCTGCGAAGGATGTCCCCCGTGACCCCGTAATGGTCGAGGAACGCCTGCCGCAGCGTCTCCGCCGACCCGAAACCGCAGCGCCTGGCGATCGCCGCCATGGACAGGGCGCTGGAGTGCACGAGGTGCGCCGCCGCCTCGGTGCGCGCCGCACGCACGGCCCGCGCCGGAGTCGTTCCGAGAGTCGCGGTGAACAGACGGGTCAGGTGCCGGGGGCTGATCCCCGCACGGGCCGCCAGGGCCGCGGGGGTGAGGTCCTCGGCCAGGTGGCCGACGATATGGCCCATCAGGTCCCTCACCAGCCGGTCCTCCGGCGGTGGCGCTGCAAGGAACATCGATATCTGGGCCTGGTCTGGGGGCCGGTGCAGATGAGTGACCATTTCGCGGGCGACGGTCCGCGCGAGGGTTGGACCATGGTCGTCCTCGATCAGGGCCAGGGTCAGGTCGAGGGCGCTGGTGACTCCGGCCGAGGTGTAGACGTTGCCGTCGCGGATGTAGAGGGGAGCGGCGTCCACGGCCACGGCCGGGTGGCGCTCGGCGAGCCGGTCCGCCCATCCCCAGTGGGTCGTCACCCGTCTGTGGTCGAGCAGTCCTGCGGCGGCCAGTACATAGGCGCCGGTGCAGACCGAGGCTACACGCCGGCTGTGTGCGGCCAGCCGGCGCACCTGGCCCAGTAACCGCTCGTCCGCCGCCGCGTCTTCGCAGCCGATGCCGCCCACGACGATCAGCGTGTCCAACGGCCCCACAACCGCCTCCAGACCCCGCCCGGCTCCCAGCAGAATCCCCGCCGAGCTCCGGGCCGGCCGGCGGCCGAGGGTACCCAATTCGATGGAGTACGGCGGCTGCGCGCCGTACCGGTTGGCGATGTCCAAGGCACCGCTGGGACAGGCGATATCGAGGATCTGCGCGTCGTCGTAGGCAACGATGAGAACGCGCCGCTGGTCCCTGTGCTCGCTCCCACCGTGATTCAAGCGCATACGCCGCAACATCACTTCTCTCGTAAGGCGCCCCCAGGGGGCCGTGCCTCGGCCGAGGGCCTCAGGCAAGGTACCTGACCGCCAGGAACGACCTGCCATAGGTGACCACCGCCGCACTCGCGGTAGACCGACCCGACGCCCCTCCCGACCGCCACGACGCACGAGGTGCCCAACTGGTCCCGGTTCAGGTGCCGGACGACCGGCGAAGGTGTCGTGGCCATCGCCCCCTCATTCCACCGAGGCCGGCGCACCGCCACCGCGATGCTGGCCCGCCACTTCGCGGCACAAGGACGTACGACGGGAGGCGACACGGCCGACGCCGACACCGGACCAACAAGCCCGGACACCAACACGGCCACGACGGCCGTCGCGGTGACCAGATTCCGGATCACGGATAGCCAACACCCATCCCACAGGCCCACGTCACGGTCTCCGGCCAGAGATCACCCACCCGAAACGCACGGTGGGCCAAACTGCGCGCGGTCCGGCCTACGCACACGAGCGGAGGACTAACCCGGGCCCGGAGGCAAAGCCTGGGACCAGCAGGGAGGCCCTGTACTCCCCTCCTCTGGTCGCGGGAGGCATTCAAGGCTTCAGCGGCTTGCATACGGGCCGCGCCTGCGGCAGTGTCCCCCGCGCCGCCGGGACTTGCGCCGCTTGCACCCGCTTCCGGCACCGTACGCACCAGGCACACCCGCGCCGCCCTGAATGCACCCAACCCTGCGCCCAAAGCGCATTCCCTGTGCCTGTCGTCTTGGCCTACGCCGAACATGACGCCAAGCCCTACCGCTCGAGCCGGCACCCTGGGGATGTACGAAGATCGCTCTGAGCCGGGAATCGACGTTCCGGGGTCGGGCGCCTCGCCCCCGAAACGTCACTTGGCACCCGGCTCAGACCGTGGTGCGGGTAACCGGTATCCACAACTCCGCGTCGGACTGCGTCGGGTCGCCCTGGGCCGGCCGGGTGCGCAGGATCTCCGGGCCCGGGCGGTACTCGTACGGGTTGGACGGGATCCACTGGGCGGCCACGTCACCCCACATCCGCTGCAGCGCTTCCGGGAACGGCCCGGTGTTCTCGAACACCGCCCAGGTGCCCGGCGGGCAGTCCAGCACGTCGAGTTCGTCGGGCACCTCTCGGAAGTGGGTCACCACGGCGTGGTAGTAGTCGAGTTCGCTGCCCTCCTCGATGGCGTCCGACAGGCGCACGGTCGCCGACACCACGCCCTGCGGATCCTGGTCCGAAAGGCCGGCGATCCGCAGCATCGTCTGCGGAGAGATGCTTCGGATGTGCTCGGCGATGTGCGGGTTGACGCCGTGATAGATGAGCGGGACGCGGGCCTTCTTGCCGACGATCCGAAATGCTTCCTTCTCAACGATGCGGTACCGCATGGTGCTGTTCCCTTCGACGATGAGGCGGAAGGACAGCCGGGGCTGCGAGTTCAGAGCCGAGCCGGTACGCCTGGCCTCTCCGGGACCGACACCGTGCACGGCACGGAACGCCCGGGCGAAGGCCTCCCCCGAGGTGTAGCCGCAGCGGATCGCGATCTCCAGCAAGGTCCGTTCCCTGGCGAGCACTTCGGCCCCCGCCACGGTGAGCCGCCGGCGCCGGATGTACGCCGACAGAGGCATTCCCGCCAGTGACGAGAACAGCCGCCGGAAGTGGTACTCAGACGTAACCGTGATCCGGGCCAGCGCGGACACCTCGATGTGCTGGTCGAGGTGCTCCTCGATGTGCTCCATGGCCTGGTTCAGCCGATCCAGCAATCCCGGCCTCCTTCCCTTTCGATCACCAACGTTAGGAAGGACCAAGCCTGCCGCACCCGACAACCTGTGCCCGCTCCCGTCGGGTACGAACGGCCCGTGCGGGCGCGGTCGGCGGCTCGGTCCCCCGGCGCCGGCGGGGCCGGCTATCCAGTTGGCGCGGAAGCCGAACGGGACGCGGGCCGACAGGCGAATCACGGCCACCGGCGCGGCGGCGATGTCGTCGGCGGCCTCCAGGGCGACCAGGTCGCTGCGGCGATGTGGGCGTCGCCCGCCGACGTCCGCACCCGCCCCTCCACTACCGGACATCACGCAGTTCCCGGCGCGGCGACCTCAGCGCCTTGGAGGCACCCATCGCCTTCGCCGAATCCGACAGGTTCAGCAGGGTCGTCGCCCGGCTCGTGACCTTCCCGTCAGATCTGGCGGCATCTGACCGCCCCCGTGCGTCACATGGCGCGGTCACCGGCCGCGTCAGATGAGGAAGGCGGTGCGGCTGCCACTGAGCGAGTTGCCGTCTCCGAGCCCCCAGCCGTGCCCTGGCGGCCGAATTACGTGGCCAGCCGCCTGGCGGAGCCAGATGCAAGCCCGATACGCACCGGCCCCGCAGACAGGAGGAGCAGGGTTCCACTGCTGGGTCTGCGGGGCCCGTGCATGACCCACGTACCCTACGGTCCGTCCGATAAGCCCGATCACTCCCAACGGCCGCACAGATGGCTCTCTTTCACGCCAGTGGGGCCCGGCCATGTCGGCCGGGCCCCACTCATAGCTCGCGCGTGACGCATTCCTCGCGCCTGGTGTGGCTGTCGTCTACCAGCGGTACCAGCGGCCCTTGCGGCCACCACTGTCCGCCGTGCGGACGACGAATCCGAGCAGCCACACGATGAGCACGATCACCGCGATCCACCACAGCGCCTTCAGCGCGAAACCCGCACCGAAGAGGATCAGAGCCAGCAGAAGAACCAGAAGCAGGGGAACCATAGTTATCAACCTCCTGGCCATCAGATGCCCTTACATCAGGCCGACAAGCACACAAAGCGGGAGTTATTTCGAAGCCGGACGGGGCATATTCATGGGCTGCGCGCCATGCATCGTTCCCCCGGCCTCGCCCCTCACGCACCGCGCCACCTCCCCATCAATCTCGGTGGGCGGGCCGGTGGTCAGGGTGCGTCGCCCAAGTAGTGGAAGCGGCAGACGATCCCCGCGCCCGTTGTACGCGGCTCACCGGCGCCGGCGTCGTTCAGCGCGCGGCCACCGGGCCACCGCGACAGCTCGGCAGCCAGGGCGACACCGCCCTCGACTTCCTTCCCCGTCCATCCGGTGATGTCCGGCAGCAGACCGTCCAACGTCATCTGCTACGGCCACGATCTGGCTGGTTACCTCGACCGCGAGTTCGGCGAGGTCGACGAGGACGCGCCTCGGGCTCCGCAGGCGCCCGCGTAAGTGCTCTGGCCGCCTCCACAGCCTCCTCGTCGGAGGTGGGACGCACCCCGAAGGCCGGATGCCAACTGCCATGAGTGACATGGCTCAGCACTTCTCGTACCGGCCGCCCCAGCCGATGGCGCAGGTCAGCTTGAGAAGCGCTCGCCGCGAGCCGTGCGCCCACAACTACCGCTGACCTGAACCGTCACCCGCCCGGTCGGCTGCCGCGGGCGACAGCGCCGGGGACACCGTGAACAGTGCGCGCACGGCGTTGCGTACCTGGGCGGCGACCACTTCGGGGGTGGAGGTGTCGAGTTTGCCGTCGAGGTGCAGGAACGCCAGGCCGTGGACCAGGGCCCACACCGTGGTCGAGAGAACTTCCGCGTCCGAGCCGGGGAAGGCGGCACGAACGATACCCCGGACGTATTCCGTGATCACCGCGGTCGCGGCCACCCGCTCCTCGCCGCTCGGGTCGCACGGTTCGGCGAACATCGCCCTGAAGAGGGCGGGATGCCCGAGTGCGAACTGCACGTAGACGACGGCGACCGCGGCCAGGTCGTCGGGGGTCGAGGGGGACGGGTGCGCCGAGGCGAGGGATGCGGCCAGCTCGCGGTAACCCTCCGCCGCGACCGCGGAGACGAGCGCGTCCCGGTCCGCGTAGTGGCGGTAGGGAGCCGTCGCCGACACCCCGGCTCGCCGCGCCACCGCCCTCAGTGACAGCCCGGCGCTGCCATCCTCCTCGAGCAGCTCCCGTGCGGCACGCAGACAGGCGGCCCGCAGATCGCCGTGATGGTACGCAGCCGCTTGCGACACAGCTCACACTCCCTCATGTTTGCAGCGCTAACATCGGGCGCCTAATGTAAACGGTGCATACATCGTAAACGATCGAAATGGAAGAGGGGAACTCGGATGTCCAGCGAGCTCTTTTCGCCGCTGCCCCTGCGCTCCGGGCAGGTTCTGCGCAACCGGATAGCGAAGGCGGCCATGGAGGAGAACATGGCCGGCGAGGGCCAGCTCCCCGACCAACGACTGCTGTCGCTGTACCGGCGTTGGGCCTCCGGCGGTACCGGGCTGCTGATCACCGGCAACGTCATGGTGCACGCCGAGGCGCTGACCGGCCCCGGAGGGGTGGTGCTCGACGAGCACGCGCCGCTGGAGCCGTTCACGGAATGGGCCAGGGCCGGGAAGAGCGGCGGTGGGGTGATCTGGATGCAGATCAACCACCCCGGCCGTCAAGTCCAGGCCGACATGCCCGGCGTCGCGTGGGGCCCGTCCGACGTCGCCGTCTCGCTCGGCAGGCACAGCAGCCGGTTCGGCCGTCCCGTCGCCATGACCGAAGAGCAGATCCAGGCCACCGTGACCCGGTACGCGATCACGGCCCGCCGCGCCGAGGAGGCCGGATTCGACGGCGTCGAGATCCACGCCGCGCACGGCTACCTGCTGTCGCAGTTCCTGTCCCCGCTGGTCAACACACGCACCGACGCGTGGGGCGGCTCGCTGGAGAACCGGGCCCGGATGCTGCTGGACATCGTCCGCGCCGTCCGTGCCACCGTTTCCCCGTCCTTCACGGTCGCGGTGAAGCTCAACTCCGCCGACTTCCAGCGCGGCGGCTTCGACGCCGACGACGCACGTCAGGTGATCGAGATGCTCGCACCGCTCGGCGTCGACCTGGTCGAACTGTCCGGCGGCAGCTACGAAAGTCCTGCGATGTCCGGCCGGCCCGCCGACTCACGCACCCAGGCACGCGAGGCGTACTTCCTCGACCTGGCCAGGGATCTGGTCAGGACCAGCCCACTCCCCCTGATGCTCACCGGCGGCATCACGCGCCGCGAGACCGCCGAGAAGGTCCTCGAAAGCGGCGTCGCGATCATCGGCATGGGTACCGCCCTCGCCGTCACCCCCGACCTGCCCGACCGCTGGCGCGACGGCCGCGAAGCCGACCACCGACTGCGACCGGTCACCTGGTCCGACAAGGCCCTCGCCTCCGCCGCCGGCATGGCCCAAGTCCGCCACCAGATGCGCCGCATCGCCCGCAACCGACGGATCACCCCCCACACCCATCCGGCAGTCGCCCTCATCTCAGAACAGCGCCAGCAGCGGCGCGCACTGCGCAGCTACCGCACCTGGCTCTCCGAGACGCGAGACACCGCCGGCAGGTGAACCAGCCCTCCCGTCGAGCGTGACCCGAGACCTGACCAGCGGATCCTCCTCCACCGGTCAGGTCTCGAGTCATGCTCGACGGCACCGTGCACGGCGTCCGCGCCGATCCGCCTGGCCCTCGTTGGCGAGGGACTGTCGCGACCAGGGCCTTGCCAAGTCAAGTCAAGCGAGGGCAAGTCAAGCCAGGCCAGCCGTCGCTGCACCGGGCATCCAGGCCGCGCAGGAACCGTGAAGCGCGGTTCAACCCCCGTGGGGCGTTCGGCGGACGGCCTCGGAGCCGGGCGCAGCGAGTGCGAGGACCCGCGCGGCGAGCCGGCACCTGGAGTGGGAATCGCGGCAGGCCCTGCAGGAGTTGAGCCAGGCCGCCATCGATGCTGCGCGCGCCGGGCTCGAGGCCAGTGTGATCGGACGGGAATACGGGAATGCACACGCGCGGCTGGCGCCCTCCCGCCGCCCCGGTATAGAGGCTCCGAGTCGGAAGAGGCCCCCGGCAAGCAGGCGTTGGCAAAGCTGCACTTGAGGCTGCCCAAGACCGAACGCCCGAAGTCGGATGACTCGCTCGCCCCGATCCCCGGACCACTGGCTGAGCTGACCGGAGGCACCACCCGCAAGTACCTGGGCAACCGCCCCGGCACCCCACCGACGCAGCATCCGGGCCACCGGACCACCACAAGATCGCCCGTGCAGTTGGGCGAACTGCGGCAGGCAGGCCGTTTGCCGTGGCCGCGGTGCATGCATTGTCGCCAGGCTGCGCCGCCGGGTGGGTGGCTGCCTTTGCAGGCGAGCGAACCGACCTCCGCGGCTCGACGAGCAGCAGGGCCGGCACTTATCGACAGCCCTGCGCGGAGGGTGTGTTTCTGGCGGAGGGACGGCCCGTCGGGGGCGTGGGTGAGGCGGAGGCGGAAGACCCGGTCGAGGCGGGGGACGACGTGGATTGCGAGTCGGGAGTCGGCTTCGACGCGGATTCTCCCGTCGGCAGATGCCAGCCGGTGGTAGTGGGAAAGCCGTCTGGCACGCGCCCCGCCTGTTCTCTCGCCGCCGCAACGAGCGGTTGGAAGCCGAGGTATTCCGCCGACACGGACAAGGCATGCGTGGTGTTCGAAGCCGAACGGCACGAACCGGTCCCCTTGTCGTAGAAGACCACCACACCCACCACGCTCGCGGAGACGGCCAGCACCACGGCGGCCGCCACGGTGGCACTACGGCGTGGCAACCTGCGACGGACACGAAGTAGTCGGGTGGAGGCCGCTTGGGCGGGCTCCGTCGTCTCGCGGTCGGTTCGCAGGCGTTCGGCTTGCTCCCTGGCGTGCTCCAGGAGTTCGTCGGCCTGCTGCTTCGCCGAGGCGGTCAGCCGGTCGGCGGCGGCCTCGGCATCCGCACGGATCCGGGCGGCTTCGCCCCGCGCGGCGCGGCGGAGTGCCTCTGCCTCCTTCTCGGCTTGGTCGAGGGTGGCTTTCACCGTCGTCTTCAAATGTCCCAGGGGATCCTGGGCCTGTCGCTGAAGGCTTCTGACATGCGTCCAGCGTGAGCGCCACTCAGCCCGCACGGCATCCAAGGATGCGGCGTCGTCGGTGCCGACGTGCGGCTCGAGACTCACCACCCGGACGAACTCCAGCAAAGCCTTCAGCTGAGGCAGACGTCTGCCCTTGAGGAACTCGGTGATACCGGCCTGACTCAGCTTCGGCTCACGTGACGCCTTGGCGATGTCCCGGTAGGACGGCGCACCGCAGGAGATGTGAAAGGCGTTCAGTTGATCCGCGAAATCGTGCAGTGCCTCCCAGTACGCCATGACGGCCTCATCGCCGCCGTTGCCCACCAACTCGGAGCCACCCTCTGCCACGAGCCCGTCCCCCTCTGTTGCGTCCCCTCACGCTAGAGCAGGCCCATGCCGAACATCCGTGGAATCGGGGAGAACGATCGGGAACGCCCCGCGGCGTTCAGCTCCGCACCCGTCGATCCCGCTGTTGACCTGCAACGAACGGGTCCATGCGAAGGCGATCAGGACCCTGTTGCCAGCCCCCGGCACGCGCTCTGCTTAAGGCATGGACGACACCGACGCCACCCTCCCCGCACCCGACACGCCACCCTCCAACGAGCCCCGCACGCCCGCACCCGTCCCGGCCAAGCCCGGCTACGCCATCCTCGACGGCACCGTCCTGCTCGCACTTCTGGGCACCTGCGCCGGCGTCTACTACACCGTCGGCAACATCGGCTTCTCCGCCATCGTCGGCGCAGCCGCCGGCCTCTACGGCACCTGGCGCAACCGACGATGACCCCCCACCACCGCCGCCATCGGACCGTCGCCTGCAAGAGCGAACCGGTTCCCGGGACTCTTCCCCCCTCCGCAACCCGCCAGCAGGACAGCAGTACGCCCGTGTGCCCCTCCGGTGTCAGCGGCCGGCCTTGGAAGGGCCCATCCGACCCAGCCGCGAACCGCCGACCGCCGCCGCCCTTTGCTCGACACCCGGCCCGGCCTCACTCAGTTCCGCGACCCCGTCCAACGACCACATCGTCCGGCCGGCCGCCCGCGTCGTGCTCACATCTGCCGATCACGCTGGGCGCGCCCTCACGCGCGGTCTCGATCATGACCGTGCCGAAGTCGGCGCGGCCGCTGCAGATCGTGGTTCACGCACCTATACACAGGAGCAACCAGGGGTCAGCCTCCCCCATGACTGAACCCACGACTGAGCCCAGGACTGGCGCCATGACGGGGCCGCCGAGCGTGCGCACCCGGTCCACACCCCCCTGCAGCGGCCGTCCGACCACGACGACGAGACGACTGTCGGCATCGACGACGACCTGATGGTTGGTCGAGTAGTCGAGTAGCGGGAGTTCTTCGACCGCTCGGCCAGCGGGGCGAGCTGGCGCAGCGTCACGTTTGCGCGTCAGCATGCCGTGACCGCCAGGACCCGGCCCCCCAACGGCAGGCTCCATGGACGTCCTCGCCGCGCCTTGTCAGCGATCTCGCGGCGCACCATGTTCACCGACTTGCCGAGACAGCGTGGGCTCAGCCCGGTAAACAGTGCTGTCCAAGACGCCTTCGACGCCGTGATCACACCAGCCACAGCGAGATCATTCCACCGTGACTGATCCCTCCAACCGGAGATCGAGCCACGGGATCGTCTCACCTGGCAAAACGTACTCGTCGAACACGACGAACCCGCGCTGCTGTGCGAAGCGGAGACCGTGCTTGTTCGATGCCAACACCACGGTCTCGATGACCTCGGCTCCGAGATCCTTCGCCTGCGCGAGGCCACGCGCATACAACTCTGAACCAAAGCCCTGGCCGCGGTGGTCGGGCAGGACACGGGCGATGAGGTTGCCGCCGCCGTCTCATTCGTGGGCGGGCGCACTGTCGTGCAGCCGATGAGGGTGTCGTCGAGATAGGCAACTTCCATGACGTTGTGCCCAGAACGCTCCCGCACCTCTTCAAGAGACCGGTAGTGCGTTGGGATGACGAGGTTGTGGACGTGCTGCCAGTCGTGGACCGTGGCATCGCCGTCCACCTTTTCGATGCGAAGGCGGGACATGGGCCCAGCAAACCCACAGGTGACGATCCTCGTCAACGATCAATCAGGGTATGGCTCCAGCGCGAGGACAGCTCGTGTCCGCTCGGAGCGAGGGACAGCTCCCCACTTGCAGATCATTTACGGGACAGCCCTTGGCTTGTCTTCCAACCTCGGTGCGCCTGGGCCTGCGGGCGCCTCCCTGGTAGGTCGTCGTTCTGATCACGTGGAAGGGGAGAGCTGTTCGCGCACCCATTCGGGATCGGGGTTGGTGTGTGGCTGGCCTGCCACGACGACGGTCGGCACGGTCTCGTTGCCGTCGTTGGCTGCTCTCACCGCTGCGGCTGCTGCCGGGTCGCGCCAGATGTTGACCCAGTGCAGCTGGTGGGCGCTGCGGCCCAGCCGGATGCGCAGTCGTATGCAGTACTTGCAGCCCGGCCGCCAGAAAACGACCGGGCGGCCGTCGACCGCGCTCTGGCGTTGCGCCTCGTGCGCACTGATCGGCCTCGGGAAGATCAGGGGTGAGTTCACGCCGGCGAGCGCCAGGAACGCCAGCAGGAGTGCTGCGGCTGTGCCGGGGCTCCCGTCGAAGATCTGCCCGGTCGCGACGGCTGAGCCGCTGAGCACAAGCAGTACTGGCAGGATCCAAGCACGCATCATGGTGACGCAGGCTATCAATGACGGGAAAACAACCAGACGCCCCGAGAGGATCATCGAGCGCGACGTCCTCAGAGGTTGAAAGACAAGCTCAGCACCCCGTCGGTTCGGGAGTGACTGCTTGGGGGAAGGCGAAGAGCTGCTCGGGGTCGCAGGCGGCCTTGACGCGTTGCATTCTGGGGTAGTTCGCGCCGTGGTAGGCCATCGCCCAGTCGGTGAGTTCGGGATCCATTCCGTTGGTGTAACCGCCGGTCCCGAGGTGAGGCTGCATGGTGGCGTGGATGTCGCGCAGCCACGTGAGTCTGCGGTCGACGTGCGCGCGGTCGGTGAGCTGGTGCCAGTAGGAGTGGTACTGGACCACGCCGACGGCCGATCGGTGCGGGAAGGCGGTCGCGCCCGGGGGCCGGTCGTTGACCGCGCCGCCGAGGGCGTCGATGAGCAGGCCACTGGCCCCACCTACTCCGGTGAAATGGTGCAACAGCTCGAGTCCGGCGGCCATGTCGGCCGCTGTCGCCAGGCTGAGAGGTTCGCGCACGATGTGCGACTTGGCGGCGAAAGCGACTCGGGGTCCCCAGGTGCCACCGCCCCAGCGGTCGGCTTCGCTGGCGGCCCGTGTGTAGTCGCAGGGGACGAGCACCCGGCCGGTCTCGGACCGGCCCACCGCGGCGGCCAGCCGGTTGAGGACCGGATCGAGGTCGCCGGGTGTGCCGATGAAGGTGCCGGTCACGGTGGGCAGGGAGGGCAGGCCGGAGTCACTGAGTCACTCAAAAGCGCTGCACACCGTACGGGGTGTGGTCGGGTCGGCGTTCCAGGCCGTCCAGCCCTGGATCACGGCCGCCGTCGTCGTGACGGGCCAGGTGAGCATGAACCGGGTGTAGCTGAGGTCGCGGATGTCCTCGGTGGCGAACTGCAGTTGCGTGACGACCCCGAAGTTGCCTCCGCCTCCCCCGCACAGGGCCCAGAACAGGTCGTCGTCCGGAGACGGGGAGTCGGGGTGCACGCGGCGGATGTGGCCGTCGGCGGTGACGAACTCGATTTCGGTCAGGCGGTCGCAGGCCAGGCCCCACGCTCGGGTGAATGCGCTCAGTCCGCCGCCGAGGGTGACCCCAGCGAGGCCGATGGTGGGGCAGCGGCCGAGCGGAAGTCCGGCTCCTGCTGCGGCCAGTGCCAGGTGGGCCTGCCCGCCCTTGACGCCGGCTCCGAACAGCGCCCGCCCGCCGCCGACGGCGGTGGTGCTGAGGGAGCTGGTGTCGAGCACGAGTCCGGGGCCGGTGGAGTATCCGGCGTAGCTGTGCCCGCCCGAGCGCAGCGCCAGCGGAACCCGGCTCGTCCGGGCGAAGTTCACGCATTCGACGACGTCGTGGGCGTCGGCCGGGTAGGCGATGGCCTGGGGGCGGATGTCGTCGAAACGCTGGTTGACCAGGAGCCGGGCGTGTTCGTAGGCGGCCTGCTCCGGTGTGAGCAGCACACCGCGCAGGCCCGTTTGCAGAGCCGACCAGTTCACCTTGGATGCGCTGGGCGTGCGGCTTGCCGGGATGGCGGGGATCCGGGCACTGCGCAGAGCGGACAGGGTGTGGATGTCGGTGAGCACCGGGTAGTCGAACGGCAGCGGCCGCGGGCCGACCTGGTCGGGTGGCGAGGTGAAACCGCCGTCAGCGTCCTGCTGCGCAAGCAGGTAGGTGATGGGCCGGCCGGCGGAGAGCGGGTCGCCGTGCCGTGCCAGGACGGAGACGGCCTGGGCGGTGGACAGGACGTCGCTGGGGTCGTCGGGGAGCTGCCCGAAGCCGCCGTCGAGGTGCTGCGTCTTGACCAGGCGCGCCACTGAGCGGGAGGTCGCGGCGGCGATCCGGGCAGCGAGTTCCGAGCAGGCTGGCGGGATGGCGTGCAGTGCGTCCAGTGCGCGCAGGATGGCGCTGGACTCGCTGACCGTCCAGCTGCGCTCGAAGGTGCCGTCGGCACGCTGCGCGTCGAGAACGAACTCGAGTGCACCGGTAAGGAGCCGCTCGTGCTGGAGAGCGTTGGGAGCCAGGGCGAGGATGGCGCCGGCGGTCATGTCCAGATCCGGTGCGTCGCCGCGCACCCAGGTGGGGAAGGCACCGTCGGGGCCGGCGATGTCGGTCAGGTACCTGGTCGCCCGCTGAAGCGCCTCATGGTGGCGGGTGGGGTCGGCTGCGTGAAGGAACTCCATGCAGCGGGTGGTGGTGTCCACGTCCGTCTGCTGCATGCCGGTGGCAAACGGCCAGCCCCCGTCCGGGGCCTGCCAGGCCGCCACGAGATCGGCCATCCGGGCCACGAACGGCGCCAAGGTGTCCTCACCGGTGAAGGCGAGGCCCGCCACAGCGGTCAGCCACAGGTCCTGGCTGTCCAGGAACGGCACACCGCCGTCGGCGTTGATGGCCAGGCACAGCCGCAGCACGCCGTCGTCGAGGACCTGGGCTTCGGGCCTGAAGGTGCGCAACGCGTGCAGGCCGAGCAGGTGGGTGGTGGCGCTGGCCTCCCACAGCACCCTGTTGCGACTCAGGGACATCAGCGACAGCAGGCGGTCGCGTTCGGTGTCGGTGACCGCGTGCGGGCGGCCGCAGGCGTGGGCGTGGATGATCCGGGTCGACAACACGTGCACGTCGGTGAACGTGGTGATGCCCTCCGGTCCGGCCGGTGCGGGAGCGTCCTCGAAGTCCAGGGGCGAACCGCACAGCAGGTGCAGCACCGTGGCCAGCATGACGGCTTTGAGTCGCCCGCGGCCCGACGTTCCGTGGTTCACCGCCATCGGCAGATCGGCAGCCGCCTCCAGGGCACGGGCGGTCATGCCTGCCGGGTCCAGGCAGGCGTCGATCAGCAGGGCGTCCAGCCGGCTCGCGCCGGGCCGGCGCCTCTTCAGGTACTCGGTGAGCCGGTCCTGCTCGCCCGGTTCAACACCCAGGGCGCGCAGCAGGGCCATCAGCAGTGCGGATTCCAGCACGCGGCTGCCGCACCGGTCGTCCACGCTGCCGTCGGCGTCTACGGCGACGGCCAGGTGCTGGGCGAGCCCGCGCACCCCCCGCTCGTGGTGGTCGGCAGTCAGGCCCGCTCCTGTCGGGTTGCGGTGGGTTTCCCGCTGCCAGGCAAGGGATCCGTCCCGCACTCGGCGGATCGGCGCCGTCCGGTCGCCGTGCGCCGCGCGGTCGAAGTCGTCCATGCGCTCGGCCAGCATGTTCCGCGCCAGTAACGCTGCCCTGGAACGGCTGCACCGGTGATGGCGGGCCAGCACACCGACGAGGTTCTCCGTACCCTCCCGCAGTTCCCGCGGCGCCGAGCGCAGGTCGTTCGTCCAGGCCACAATGTCCGCCGCCGCGTCCCGCAACCCATCCAGCTCACCGGCCGCGGGCAGGGCCCGCTCCACCACGGCGAGAGTCGGCAGCACAGTGATCGTGCGCCGGCGCAACGCCAGGTAGTCCTCCAGCCCGAGCCGTTCACCGGCGGCACGCAGCCGCACCTCGGTACAGGTGGCCTCGGCGAAGTCTTGGTACAGCGCGAGGAAACGCTGCCTCCACCCTGGCCGGGCCGCGATCCGGGTACGCTGCCACAAGTCGGCGAGTGCGTGCACCGCAGGCATTGCCGAAGCCGGATATGTGGTCCCGTCGCCGTCCGCGAGCACGTCGAGCAGCTGGTCCAGCACGGTCCGGACCCGCTGCGGTGACTGGCCGTGCCGATCGAATTCGTCGTCGACCGCTGCGATGAAGGCACCCCACTGTGCCAGCAGCCCCTGCTCCGCCGGGCTTGCCTCGGGGGCCAGCCAACCGGCCATGCGACCGTGCCCCATCCGCGCCAGCCGCCGCGTCTCCTCCCCGCCGGCGACGAGGTTGTGCCGCAACACCCAGGCCCGGGCCCGGCGTTCCGCATCCACCCACCCTAGACTGCATGACGTAATCACATGAGCGCTCAGTGTAAGCATCGGATGAGAAGCTACCGGAGCGGGGCAATCCGACAACCTCACCCGGCGAATCGCCAGGGGCGGCCAGAGGCGAACTCGACCACCAAAGCACGTCCCCACGCGCCCCGTCTGCCCCCACAAGGCCCAGAAACAGTGCCCGCGAGAAGGGTTTCCCGGCCGTCCGAGTCCCGCAAGGAACCGCGACGGTGTCCGAGCAGAGACAGCTAGCTCGCACCTTCCCGCCAGCCGCTCGACTGCCGTTCAGCCGGTCAGCCGCTCATGTACGGTCGCCGGCCTGGTGTCGACGGGTACAGCACCCATGCGCGGTGAGCCGGCGGTCGGCGAAGAGAGCTTGCAGGGCGACCCCGCGGCGGCGGTAGGTCCACTCGGTTGTCCGTGCCGGAGAGCCGAAGCAGGTCGAGGGCCACCTGCTGGCCGACACCAAGGATGAAGCTCCGTAAGGAATGCGCCGACATGCGGATGCCCCCGGCCACCGTCGGGGCCGGCCAGCCGGAGGCATCCGCCTATCAGCCCGTGGCGGGTAGGCACGATCCCCGCACCCGCCGGACATCTCTGCCCCCGCCCCACGGCAGCAGGCCAGTGCCGCGCGCTCGGGCGGCCAAAGCGGCACGCCCGCGCGGCCGCATCGTCAGCAATGAGCGGTCACAGGACAGCCGGGCATTCCTCGGGTGCAGGTGTGGGCCATCCGTTCCCCTCGCGTTCGCCGGCTCCGGCTGACGGCGAGAGGCTGAACCGTGAGTCCGGCCGAGCCAGGGAGCCAACCGCGGTGATCGTCACCCTGCCGCCAGGGTCCAAGTCTCTGAGCGTGCTCACTGAGGCTGGTCGTCGCAGGCGCTGAAAGCATCTCGCGGTGGCAGTTGCTGAATGCGAACGCCGGTTTCCCGGGCCAGCCCCGCCCTTCGAACGGGGTCGGTGTCTACCGGGCGCCCTCGTGGGTCGGGGCGGCGGTTAGGGCCAGCCGGGCGGTGAGGCGTTTGCCGACCGGCTCCCGCGTCGCTTCGAAGCCCGACGATGACACCGCACCCCGCCCCCGGCAGCCACGCCCGATCGACCATGCGCAGTCACACGACACTCAGCCGTTCAACAGGGCGGGGTCATCACGTGCGTTCGGCGCCCTCACAGGCTGCCGGCGTGTCGCAGAGCAGGCGGTCGAGGGGGAAGGTGGCCGGGTTCGTCTCCGCGGCCAGGCGCAGCAGCCGGAGCGGCTGCGGGCGCAGCCCCGTGGCGGTTATGCGGCGGTCCGGGCGGCCGAGCGGGGCGGGGGCGAAGAGGAGGTACAGGCCGGCGACGTCCATGAAGAACGTGTGGTTCAGGTCCCACAGCAGGCCGGTCACGTGTGCGGGCAGCGCGTCGGCCGTGGCACGCAGCGGGGGCAGGGAGTCGAAGTCGACGTCACCGCGCACCGTGATGGTCGCGTTCGTGCCGTCGATGGTGGTGATGTTCATGCTGGGCGCGCCCCCTTCCGGGGGTCAATGAGCCCACAGGCGAAACACCCCGAGGGTGAACGACGATGGCAGGGGGCCAGGTGCCCGGGATGGGGGCAACGCCCGACTCCTCCGAAAGACTGGCCCCCAAGGGGGCCGGTCGGTCTCGTTGTCTCCCCACCGTCGCACACTCACACGCATGCCCGCGAGGTCCTCGCAGGACGGGCGTTCCACGCGGGCCGGACACGGCGGTGCCCTTGGCCTTTCCCGCCGGGAGGGCCGAAGCGAGCATCTCGCGTACGGGCACACCCCAGCCAAGGGTTACGCGCGACGTCCCGCCTGGCCAGCTCACAGGACGACGTCTCAAGCGCGTCGTCTTGACCCGTTGTCGCCGTCATCGTCGGTGGTGACGGTTACGTGTCCTGAGACTCAGGCGGCGAGCAGGACCCGAAGGATCCACCGACCGAAGTGACAGGACGCCCCGGAGTAGCACAAGCCCACCCCCCCGTTACCGTCTTCGTGGCTCCGCAATGGGGCCTCCGGCCTTCGGATCCGGCATGACTTCCCCCCCTTGTTGTTCATGATCCGGGGGGTGGTGTCACCGGGTCCGGAGGCATCGACGGACCGCTGATGAGGGGCTTGAGCACCGGCTTCACCCACGCCGGGAGAGCTCTCCGTAACGTGGATGTGGCAGCTCGGTGCCCTGGCAAGGCCGGACGAAAGCGTGATGGAGGGGCCTGCACGTGATCGACACCGGCGACATCGACGTCTTCCTCGGACTGGACGTCGGCAAGGGCGAACACCACGCCACCGCCGTGACCCCGGCCGGGAAGAAGGCGCTCGACAAGCGCCTGCCCAACACCGAGCCCAAGCTCCGCGAGTTGTTCGCGAAGCTCCAGGCCAAGCACGGAACGGTATTGGTCGTGGTCAACCAGCCGGCCTCGATCGGCGCCCTGCCGCTGGCCGTGTCCCGCGACATGGGCTGCCCGGTCGCCTACCTGCCCGGGCTGACGATGCGGCGGATCGCCGACCTCTACCCCGGCGAAGCCAAGACCGACGCGAGGGACGCGTTCATCATCGCCGACGCCGCCCGCGCGATGCCCCACACCCTGCGGGCCATCGACGGCGAGGACGAGACGATCGCCGAACTGGAGATGCTCGTGGGCTTCGACGACGACCTGGCCGGCGAGGCAACACGGGTCGCCAACCGCCTCCACGGCCTGCTCACCCAGATCCACCCCTCGCTGGAACGGGTCCTGGGCCCGCGGTTGCAGCACCCGGCCGTCCTCACGCTGCTGGAACGGTTCGGATCCCCGGCCCAGATCCGCAAGGCCGGCCGACGACGGCTGGTCACCCTGCTGCGGCCGAAGGCACCGCGGATGGCCGAGCGGCTGGTCGAGGACATCTTCGCCGCGTTGGACGAGCAGACCGTGACTGTCCCGGGGACCGAGGCCGCCGCACTGATCGTCCCAAGCCTGGCCGCCTCGCTGACCGCCGTTCTTGACCAGCGCAAGCTGCTGGCCCGGCGGATCGAGGAACTCCTGGAGGCTCACCCTCTTTCGAAGGTCCTGACGTCGATGCCGGGAGTCGGCGTCAGGACCGGAGCCCGCATCCTGATCGAGGTCGGCGACGGCAGCACATTCCCCACCGCAGGCCACCTCGCCGCCTACGCAGGACTCGCCCCGGCCACCCGCAGCTCCGGCTCCTCGATCCGCGGCGAACAGCCCTCCCGGAGAGGAAACAAGCAGCTCGAACGCGCCTTCTTCCTCTCCGCATTCGCCGCCCTGGGCGACCCTGCATCCCGCGCCTACTACGACAGGAAGATCGCCCAGGGCAAGCACCACACGCAGGCCCTGCTCTGCCTCGCCCGCCGCCGGGCCGACGTCCTCTTCGCCATGCTCCGCGACGGAACCTTCTACGAACCCCGGCCGGCCACATCGGGCTGATCCTCAGCACCCTCGCCGCACACAGGGCAGTCACGCTCGTCGATCGAGTCGATCACGACCGGGTGACCACAGAAGTCGCACGGACGAATGCCCTCACCACCCGGCTCCCGGACAGGCGCGTCATCACTCACGACAGCCACACTGCCAGACCCCACCCGACACCAACCCGGCCACCTTGACCAAAGACATAGGGGCACCCCCCACCCGTTCCAGACGAAATCGCCTGGACGGGTGGCGGCGACCCGCTGCTGTCAGCGGGCCCCCGCGGCGTCGTCGGTTTCGGTCAGACGGGTGCCGGCCGGGATCGGTCGCCTGTGGGTTCGAGGCGGACGACGATGCCCTTCGACGTGGGCTGGTTGCTTACGTCGGCGACGCTGTCGAGCGGCACCAGGACGTTCGTCTCCGGGTAGTAGGCGGCGGCCGAACCCTTGGCCGCGGGGTAGGACACGACCTCGAAGTTCTCGGCCCGGCGCTCGGTGCCGTCCTCCCAGACGCTCACCAGGTCTACGCGATCGCCCTGGGCGAGGCCGAGTTCGGACAGGTCGGCCGGGTTGACGAGGATCACGTGGCGGCTGCCGTGGATGCCGCGGTAGCGGTCGTTGTTGGTGTACGGGACGGTGTTCCACTGGTCGTGCGAGCGCAAGGTCTGCAGCAGCAGGTGACCCTCGGGGGCCCGGGGGACCACTCGCTCGTTGCAGGTGAACCGGGCCTTGCCGGTCTCGGTCCTGAACACGCCCTCGTTGACCGGGTTGGGCAACTCGAAGCCTCCCGGACGGGTGACCCGGGCGTTGAAGTCGTGGAAGCCCGGCACGATCCGGGAGATGCTGTCGCGGATGGTGTTGTAGTCGCCCTCGAACTTGGCCCAGGGGATGTCCACCTCGCCGCCGAGGCTCAGCCGGGCGAGCCGGCACAGGATGGCGACCTCGCTCAGCAGCATGCGCGAGGCCGGTTCGAGTCGTCCCTGGGAGGTGTGCACCTGGCTCATGGAGTTCTCGACGGTGACGAACTGCTCGCCGTCGGCCTGGACATCACGCTCGGTGCGCCCCAGCGTCGGCAGGATCAGGGCGGTGTCGCCGCAGACGGTGTGCGAGCGGTTGAGCTTGGTGGAGATGTGGGCGGTCAGCCGGCACGAACGCATCGCCTTCTCGGTGACCTCGCTGTCGGGCGCCGCGCGCACGAAGTTCCCGGCCAGGGCGAGGAAGACCTTGACGCGGCCCTCCAGCATCGCCTTGATCGAGTTCACCGAGTCCAAGCCGTGCGGGCGCGGCGGATCGAAGCCGAACTCCTTCTGAAGGGCGTCCAGGAAGGTGTCCGGCATCTGCTCCCAGATGCCCATGGTGCGGTCGCCCTGGACGTTGCTGTGGCCGCGCACCGGGCAGGCGCCCGTGCCGGCGCGCCCCAGATTGCCGCGCAGCATCAGGAAGTTGACGATCTCCCGGATGGTGGGTACGCCGTGCTTGTGCTGGGTGATGCCCATCGCCCAGCACACGATGACGCGTTCGCTTCGCAGGACCTCGTCGCGGACCTTCTCGATCTCCTCGCGAGTCAGTCCCGTCGCCGCGCGCACGTCGTCCCAGTCGACGGTGCGGGCGTGCCGGGCGAACTCCTCGAATCCGGAGGTGTGGGCGTCGATGAAGTCGTGGTCCAGGACGGTGCCGGGACGCGCGTCCTCCGCCTCCAGCAACAGCCGGTTCAGTGCCTGGAACAGGGCGAGGTCCCCGCCCGGCTTGATGTGCAGGAAGCGGTCGGCGATCTGGGTGCCCCGCCCCACGACCCCACGCGGCTTCTGCGGGTTCTTGAAGCGTCGCAGCCCCGCCTCCGGCAACGGGTTCACCGCCACGATGCGGCCGCCGTTGCGCTTGGCCTCCTCCAGGGCCGAAAGCTGCCGCGGGTGATTGCTGCCCGGGTTCTGCCCCACCAGGAAGATCAGGTCCGCGTGGTGGAGGTCGTCGAGACTCACCGTGCCCTTGCCGACGCCCAGCGTCTCGTTCAGGGCGAAGCCGCTGGACTCGTGGCACATGTTGCTGCAGTCGGGCAGGTTGTTGGTGCCGTAGGCGCGGGCGAAGAGCTGGAAGACGAAGGCGGCCTCGTTGCTGGCCCGGCCGGAGGTGTAGAAGACCGCCTCGTCGGGCGAGTCCAGCCCCTTCAGTTCCTGCGCCAGGACGCCCAGGGCGTCGTTCCAGCCAATGGGCTCGTAGCGGTCCGACCCGGGCCGCTTGATCATCGGCTCGGTGAGCCGACCCTGCTGGTTGAGCCACATGTCGGAGCGAGCGGCCAGATCGGACACGCTGTGCTCGCGGAAGAAGTCGGCGGTGATCCGGCGCGTCGTGGCGTCGTCGTTGATGTGCTTGGCGCCGTTCTCGCAGTACTCATTGCGATGGCGCCGGCCCGGAGCGGGGTCCGCCCACGCGCAGCCGGGGCAGTCGATCCCGCCCACCTGGTTCATGGTGAGCAGGTCGACCCCTGTCTTGCGCGGGGAGGTCTGCTCCAGGGAGTACTCCAGCGCGTGTACGACGGCGGGAACCCCGGCCGCCCACTTCTTCGGCGGTGTCACGGAGAGGGATGTCTCCGGCTCCTCACCGGTCGGGTTCTGCATCGCTTGGCCTTTCTCTTGCCGTGTGCGGTACGCGGGTCAGCCGACGGGCCACTGGGCGACACGGCTCCTGGGCGGTTCCGAGGTGTCGTGCTGAACCCGGCCGTTGCGGATGGTCCCGCGCCAGGCACCGCCCTCCTGACCGAGCCCTTCGATGAAGTGCTTGAAGCTGACCAGTTCCTCGCGCACCAGTCGCGCGGTCATCCCCACGACCCTGGACGAGCGGGTGAGGACCTTCGCGGCCCCGCGCGGTTGGAGGAGCATCCGGACCGTGATCGCGGTGCCACCGGACTCCGTCGGCCTGAACTCGACCTCGCCCTGGTGGGTGGGGTGCTGCTCCAGGCCGCGCCAGGCCAGGTAGGCGTCAGGGTCCTGTTCCACGATCTCGACCGCGAAACGGTGACGCAGGGGGCCGTAGCCGATGGTCCACGCCGTGACGGTAGGCCTGATCTGCTCGACGTCGCGCACCACGGTCGAGAAGCGCGGAAACGTCTTGAACTGCGTCCACTGGTTGTAGGCCGTGCGGACCGGCACCGCGACCTCGACCGTCTCCTCGACGTGCCGCTCGCCAAGCGGACGGCGGCGTGTGACGCCGTCGCCGTCGGAGCGCATGCCGGGGGTGTTCGGCACGGCGTGCCCACCGTCGTCCTCGTGCGCCATCATGGTCCTTCTTCCGGTGAGGGAGCCGGGCGTCCGGAGACCCGGCCCTCCCCTTGTGGGGCAGGGCATCTCTTCCGGTTCCCCAATCCCGCGTTTCGAGTCACCCGACCGCGTAGGCGTCCCGGGCGGCCCCGAGCGCGAGAAGGGGCCGAGCCCGGCTCGAAGGAGGACGCCGGGCTTCGCGGGGACGCAGGGATGCCCACCTGGTGCGTACATGGCACCGTGACCATCTTCTGCGCAAGCGGCGTCAGTGCCGCAGAGCCGGTGAGTCGGCGGGCGCAAGTCGCGTGGCACTGCGGTAGATGCAGATGCCCAGAGCGAGCATCCAGTAGCTGAAGATCGCACCCATCAGGGCGGTAGTGCCCCAGCCGTTCGCCGCGTAGAAGTGTGCGGGGGTGTTACCGAAGAACAGGGACGGTACGAAGACCAGGTTGACCCCTGCCAGGATGAAGGCAGAGCGGTCGGTCCAACGCGGCAGCAGGTGCGTGCGGGAGATTCCGTAGCCCACGGCGGTCAGAAACAGCGCGAGCATGAGGCGGCCGATCGCCCCGTAGAGGATGTAGGTGCCGCTGACCGTGATGGTCGGGTCGATCGGGTGGTCGGCGGCGATAACGGCGCCGGCTTCCAGACCGCTGGAGACCAGCGTGATCGTCGCGTAGACCAGTCCGCTGGCGAGGGCTATCGTGCCGACCCATTCGTAGGCGGGATTCGCCCCTTTCACCAGTTCACGGAAGGCCGTCACGAAGACGATCAGGAACGCCAGGGCGAGGATTCCGATCAGCAGCCTGGCGAGGACGTTCGAGTCCGGCGGTGAACCGGAGTAGATGAAGTACAGAGGTACTTCGACGATGAAGGCGGCCGCAGTGGCGATGCCGGCAAGACCCGTCAGACGCCTGGCGACGGTTTCGTTCATGGCTGTCCCCCTGGGATCCGTGTGGTGGGTTCCTCGTTGGTTCGTCGACGTGAATTCTGCCGATCTCAGCGCTCTTCGTCGCTGGGCCTGGACACCGGACAGGGGGTGGCCCTACCGACACCCCCTGTCGGGAAGGGGTTCTCCATGACGCCGACAGCCTGGCGGCACCGGTTTCAGATCGCGTCCGCACGGTCGGTGTGGGCGTGGATGCGGAGAGGCGGGATCCATCCCGCAACTGCCGGCCGGTGGGCAGGATCCGTTCGCGGCACCCCCACGGCAGATCGGCACCGGTGGCGGGCGACTCCGTGGTCACCCGGGGGTCTTCCGGAACGCGCAGTGGTGCGGAGCTGCGTTGTGCGGGTGGGGACGATGCGGTCCGGCGCCAGCGACAGCGCCATCTCGGGGGCCGGGTGTCGGGACGCGCGGACGCGATCGGGCAGCCGGTGCGGCCCCGTAATTGGGGATGGGCCTCCCTCGGAGCCGCCTGGATCGAGCCGGCGCTGTGGCTGCTCTGGCTCATCGCCCACGGCCACACCGCCGAGCAGGCGTAGAGCGCCGCCGCTGCTCACCCGGCGTGGAAGCTCGCCCGACTGCAGGCCTCGACGCCCTGGCCCGCGTCCAGCAACGCATCTGGGACTCGATCGCCGAGCAGAGCGAAGACCGCTGGGCGACGCCCACGCAACTCGCCGCGCAGGCCTGGAACGAGCACCGGCGCTCGCAGTCCTGACCGCCGCCCCGTACGCCCCCCGAACCCCCGCCCACGGCGGGCGTTGCTTGCTTCTCCCGAACCTCGCGCGCCTCAAGGTGTAACGCCTCGAGCGGCCACTCCGCCCATAAGCGGGCTCGGGACTGGTGAGCTCGCATGTTGAGGTGTCGCGTATTCCAGCTCAGAGCGCGCCGATCGGTCACTTTGGGTCATGCGGGCGGTGTCCAGGGTCCGGCCCGGAGTGAGTATGTTCGTCCGATGGCGCGTTCGAAGCACTTCGGGAGGGGAGAGTGCCGGCGGACGTCGTCGCGATTGTGGGAGCACTGGCTGGACAGGGCGTGACGGTGCTGTTCAAGGCCGACGCTGAGCGGATGGCTGAGAGGGGCAAGTCTTGGACCTTCGTCGCCAGTGGAACGCCGTTGCGCGAGGGCGTCCTTGTGCGAACCGATGCCGCATCTGTGGAGCAATGCCCCGCAGTGTGCTGTGCTTACCCCGCCTGCGTGAGCCGGCCTTTTCGTTCCCTGAGTGAGGGAGCAGGTGTGACCGAACCGCCGCCCTGGATGTCAGTGCCGGCTGCTTACATGAGCCCATGGACACCGTGCACACGACCGCCGCCCTCCTCCCGGACCCCGCCGAGCTCCGCGCGCACCTGCGCGCGCTGGCCGTGCTGGACCAGGCGATCTGCCGCGACCCGAGGTTCTCCCGCTACTCCTTCTCCACCACCTGGGGGCCTGGGACCGAGGCGGCCCTGATGGACAACGGCTCGGGCGACGACTTCTCCGTCCTCTTCACCCCGGCCGGTGTGCTCATCCGCGGCTTCGACCACGAGTCGGAGATGAGCCCGTACGCCACGGACGACGGACAGGTCTGGCCTGGTGTCATCGACGAGGTGCCCGCCGCGCTGCGCCCGCTCCTGGACGACCCGGCCTTCGTCGACGAGGGCCTCGGCGCCCCGCGGGTCACCGCCTGCCTGTGGTGGGAGACCGGCGGCAGCGCCTGGCGCACCGGCTCGGGCATCGAGTTCCCCTCGGACAGCCCGGACCCGGACGGCTCCGGGCACCTCTTCCGCCTCCTCACCGACCGCTCCCCCGAGGCCGTCCAGGCGCACTTCGAGGAGGACTACGGGCGGCCCGTCCCACTCGACACCGTCCGCCACGTCCTCGCGGGTCACCCCCTGACCCCCGAAGCCGCCCACGGCCTCAACCCGGCCGCCCTCTCCGACGAGGCCCTGCTCCGCCGGATCGCCGCCGACCCCGAGGTCGAGGCGTACCTCGCCTGCGACGGCGAGTTCGACCTCACGCGGACCGACCCCATCGAGTCGATCGCCCTGCCGGCCGGTCTCCCGGTGGAGCCTGTGGCCGGCTGCAACGCGGGAGGCACCCACTACCTCTGCGGCCCGGCCGGCTCCGACCGCGTCCGCCCCGTCCTCTACACCGACTCCGAGGGCCAGGCTTCCCTCATCGCGGAGTCCCTCGCCGAGGCCCTGACCCTGGCCATCGTCCTCCCCTCCTGGCACGACGCCCTGGCCGGCTTCCGTCCCCCCGCACTCAACGCCGACCATCTTGAGGACAACCCGGACCACCCCGAGGTCCGCGACCGCCTCCTCGCCGCCCTCCGCCTCCCCCCGGCCACCGAGCCCGAGGTCCTGGCCCGCCTCCTCACCACGGCCGCCCGCACCGTCCCGGACGGCTTCCTCCCTTCGGTCGAGGGCGAGGAGGACGCGGCCTTCGAACCGATGCTCCGTCTGCCGGCCGAGTAGGACGGCCCCGCCGCGCGCACTGCCCGACTGGATGCGCCCGCCCCGCGCGGAGGGCTGTTCGCGGAGGACGTGGACCGCCTCCCCGAGGTTCGGCCCGGCTCATGCCGGATCTTCGGCCGGAGACTTTGGGGTGATCGACCTCGAGGACGTGGACGGATGGGTTGTCACCGGGCATCACAACGACGTCCTTACCTATGTCGGCCCCGATGAGTCTCAGGATCAGTCGCAGGTCGCTGTCGGGCTGTTCGGAGGTTCCAGGCGCCCGGACGTGTCGTCACGCGGAGCGCTTAAGAAGATCACCGACCAGCCGGCACCGCCGCGGCCGCCCCCGCCTTCAGGCCCGGGAGCACCTTCGGGAGAGCGGATAGGTCGGCAAGGCAGGGAGTTCCGGCACCGCCCGCGCCTCCCCGGCCGCGTGGACCCCGTGTCGACGGTGACGTGATTCGGCTCTGTCGCTGATCTTGTGACTGGTTGCCCGGCCATCGCACGCGGCTGGGAAACTGGGTAACTGCCGTGACGATGGCTGATGGGACCCGGTAGGGTTGTGATCTTCGGTTGGCGGAAGCCACCCGGAGTCCCCCTGAGGCTGTGCCGACACGATGAACCCCGACGACACTCCCGCACGGCTCCGACTCGACCGTGCTCTGGACTGTTTGGACGTCACCTTTCGCGGAATGACCGCCCGCAGCGACGAGACCCAGTGTGACTGCCACTGGGGCAGCGAAGAAGAACTTGCGCAATTGAAGGTCCCGGACGTGGTGCTCGACCCGGACCTTCTGCGTCGCACCTGGAATGCTCCCGACTGGAACGACCACGGCGCGGTGCTGCGCCGTATCCTGCCTCAATTCGCCAGGGCGCTGGTCAGTGGCCTCGTGGAGCCCATGTTCGGCATGGACGAGGTCGGACGTTCGTTCATTCGCGGCCGCTGGAGGCAGTGGCCTGCGCACCAGAGCGCGGCGGTCTGGGAGTTCCTGCGTGCCTGGTGGGCTCACACCCTCGCCGAATCGGATCCCGCCGTTCCCGTGTATGAGGTCCTCGCGCTGTGCGCTGAGGCATCTGCCACGCTCAGCCCGTGGCTCAACACCTGGGAGGCACTCGAAGACCGCGTTGCCGACCGGCACCTGACCGAAGCTGCTGCCCACTGGGAGTACGACCTTCTGGGCGATCAACTCCCATGGGACGCTTGGGATAACGCAGATGACCTGCGCACCGAGCTCGCGGCCTGGTTGGTCCGTCACGCCCCAGCGCGGCTTCAGGCCCAGGACGCTCCCGAGGAACTGCTTCACCGCATACGACTCATCGGACTCACCGGCCCCGCCCGCTGGGAGGACCCGCACTGGCCCAACCACCGCTATTGAGTCGGCTTCGCCGCGCCGCCTTTTCTGTTATCAAGGGGCCGTCTTGTCCTGATGGGGCAGCCTCAGGGCGTGAGGAGTACGCGTTTTTGCGGAGGAAGTCGAGGTTGGCTCGCCCGAATCCCTGCCGTTTGAGTAGTTTCGTTCTTTTGGCCTGCCCTTCGACCTGGCCGGAGCTCCAGGGGGCGGAGAGTCCGGCGGTGACGGCGTCGATGTCGCGGCTCAGTCCGTTGATCAGGGCGGGCAGGGCGGGCAGGGCGTAGGCGCACCGTGCAACAGGCCCTGATCGACGAGGGCCACCCCATCCCCGGCGGCCCCACACCGGATTCTTCGGCGAACGGACCAGGACGGCCTACCGCAGGGAACAGCTCGCCTTGGGCCACTCGGATGCCGAGGCCGACGGCGTCCCCGGCTACGCCTCCCTGAGCGCACTCGGCGAACACGCCCACTTCACCGTTGACCGCCCCGCGGCCCCGGTGGGGAGCGGACGGCTCGGCCTGAACCAGGTCACCTACGACGATCCACACGACGGGTCCGGGCCGGACGCGATGCGGCGCTACGCGGGAGGCGTGCGAACTGACCGGCGTAGACCCCCGGTACGGCGCTGGTCACCATCACCGAGCGCGAGTCCGCCAACAACGACCCGCGGTGGCGGGTCAACCTCAACGACGTCAACGCGGGGGGCGCAGGGCACCAGACGGCCACCCGCAGAACTGCTCGCGGGGCGCCACCCAGTGCATCCCCACCACCTTCGCCGCCTGCCACCAGGAGGGCACCGCGACCACCCCGTACGACGTGGTCGCGGACATGTGCGCCACGATCAACTACGTCCGCGACCGGTACCACGTGAACCTCTCCGGTTCGAACTTCGCCGCCCGGGTGCAGCAGGCGGATCCACACCGCCGGCCGCACGGATACTAGGAGCAGCCCCGCTCTCCCCTGCGGAATCCGCCCGGCGGACCGCGTGGGCACCGGGGAGGTCCCACGTCCGGAGGCGTCCGATGGCGCCCTCGTGGATCACCACGGACGATGGTGACGAACCCCCGGCACGGTGACGGACTCCCCGCGGCCGCGCCGGCCGCGGGCCGGCCTCACTCGAGTGCCGGTGGGTGAGGCACTTACCAGGACACGATCACGTACCGCCGCCGCCCTGGTGCCCAGAGCCGAAAGCAGGGCCGCCGGAGCCGCCTGTGCCACCCCGCCGGCCATGACGGGGACGCCCGGGACGCCCGGGACGCCCGCAGGCACCTCGCCGCGGAACAGGACGGCATGTCCGGGTTGGGCTGCAGGGCCGTTTCGGTCGCTCACCGGAACGCACTGTGCCGGTGTGTGCCAGGGGGTGGAGCGACCGGACGGAGGCGTCGATCGACCTCGTGGTAGCTTCGCGGCGGAGGCTCTCAAGTGCCGGCCCCGGACGAGATGTGCGCCGTACCCGGTCTGCCAAGACGACGCACTCAGGAGACGTCATGTCCGCAGGCAACCCCTTCATGGATTGCGACCGCCCGGTTCACCGGCTTCGCGAGATTGACGTCCGCTGGATCCACGGCTCACCGTCGTCCAAGCACAACACGGACCCGGACATCCAGGTCTACGCCTACGACGAGCACACCGTCATCCTGCGGCAGAACATGGCGATCGACTACGAGGCACCGTTCCTGTTCCTGCTGTTCGGCACCACACAAGCAGTGCTGATCGACACCGGAGCCACCACGTCCGCCGAGTTCTTCCCCCTGCGCCGAGTGGTTGACGAGCTCGTCGACGACTGGCTCGCCCGCCACCCCCGGCGGAACTACCACCTGCTGGTACTGCACACCCACGCCCACGGCGATCACACCGCGGGCGACCCCCAGTTCGCCGACCGCCCTCAGACCACAGTGGTCGACGCAGAGCTCACCACGGCCTGGAGGCACTTCGGATTCGACCACGACCCCAACGCCGTGGCGCGAGTCGACCTGGGAGGCCGCGTGCTCGAGTGCCTGGCCACCCCCGGGCACCACGAGGCAGCGGTCACGTTCTACGACCCGTGGACGGGGTTCCTGCTCACCGGCGACACCGTCTACCCCGGCCGGCTCTACGTCCAGGACTGGTCCGCCTACGCTCACACCATCGACCGCCTGATCAAGTTCAGCGAAGGCAGACCGGTCACCCATGTCCTGGGCTGCCACATCGAGATGACCACCGAACCAGGCATCGACTACCCGGTCCGCACCACCTACCAGCCCCACGAACCCCCGCTCCAGATGACCACCGGCCACCTGCACGACATCCGCGCCGCGCTCAACGAAATCGGCGACCAACCCCGCCGACTCGCCTACCCGCTCTTCATCATCTGCCCAGACGACTGAGTCACTGGCCCGACCCGGGCCGGCAACCGGGGCGACCAGACACGCCAGTTCAGCCGGCGCCAGTACTTCGCGATCCTGCGGTCAAGGCCTGCGCGGGCGTCCGTCCGAGGATCCCGGGCGATAACTGAGCAGGTCTCCTGGCTGGCACTGCAGGACTTCACAGATCCGGGTGAGGGTGGTGAACCGGATCGCCTTGGCGCGCCCGTTCTTGAGCACGGACAGATTGACGTTGGTCACGCCGACGCGGTTGGCGAGCTCGGTGAGGGTCATGCTGCGCTCGCTGAGCAGCCTGTCGAGGTGCACTTCGATGTCGTGGCCTTCGTGGTCGTCCGCGGCAGCCATCAGACAAGCCCTTCGAGGTCTTCACGCATGGACACACCTTGGCGAGTGATCCGTGCGAAGGTCAGAACGCCGAGACCGGTCAGAACAGCCAGGTACGGAAAGTGCCACATGCTCAGCACGATCCCGGCCGAGAAGTCCACGTCCTTGGCGAGCGCCGCAAGCAGGGCTGCCCTGGCATTCGCCTCGGCGAACTCGACGACCAGGCTGCCGGCAAGCAGCCACCAGCCGACCAGGCGAAGCCGAGACGCCGTACGCGCGGTGTAGACACCCTCCCCCTCCGCTCCCCGCAAGAACCGGTGCAGCAGGTACAGGCCGCTGATCAGGAGCAAGGTCGACGGCAGGCTGCTGAGCGCGTCCAGGATGCGCAAGTGCGCGTCGGGCGCCCCTGCGCAGTAACGCGGGATCGACTCGACCTGCGCTCCACTCTCGGCGGCGAAGCCGCCGGGTGTGGCGGAACTGCTGCTCGACTCGTCGGCGATGCAGACGTTGAAGCCTCCCCAACTGCCGTGTACGACCGCAACGACGAGTCCTGTTATGGCAAGGGCCAACAGAATGCGCAGGACCACGGACACGACCGTCGCCATGGGCTCGAGCATCTTCCGGTCTTCAGTCATGGAGTCCCCGCCTCGCATATCGATTATCGATGGTATCGAAAAACGATAAGGGCTCGTGAGTGTACGAAGCAACCCCGACACTGTCCCTGGCGAGGGTTGCTCGCCGGCCGCCGAGGACCAGCCAAGGCGCGGCATCGCGGTAGACGGGCGCTATGACCGAAGGCAGTGGCACCCCGTACCAGTAGTCACCGAACCGGCCCTCCTTCACAGGCGATTACGCGGAGCGGGTCGAGTCGAGCCCGGAAGCCTAGGCGAAGGCCCGGGCTCTGCTCGAGCGGCTGGGCGGCGCTGCGGCACGGTCCGCGGGCGGCCGCGTAGTGGCAGGGATCGCGGTCGTCCTGAACCAGGGCCTCTCCCCGGCGCTTTTGGGCATGAGCTGGTGTCAGCCAACCGCGCCGCGCCCCCGGCCTGCGCGCACGAGGTCGCCCGGCGCCCCGGCCCGCGGTCGACACCACCGGCGCGACGGTCGTACGGCTGACGCCACCGGCGCGGCGGTCGTACTGCCGACCCACCGGCGGGCGACGGGTACGGCCGTACGCCGTGGGAACACGCCCCTCGCCCCCGCACACTGCGTGAGGGGCACCACACCCGATACCTGCACAGGCGGGGCCCCCTCGTCGACGGCGAGCAGGCCCGCTACAGCTTCATCGCCGTCGACCAGTACGACAACAAGCTCACCCCTCAGACCGGCGCCGCCGTCCAGGACGTCACCGAGCTCGACCTGCGCCCCGACGTCGACGCCACCCCGGCCGTGGGCGACGACCCGCTCGGCCGGCTCAACCGGCTCGGTCCACTGGTGGCTGGGCAGCGACGCGGGCGCAGGCGGCAGCAAAGTGACCGGCTTCGCCGTATACCGGTGGAACCGGTCGACCCACGCCTTCGACAAGGTCGTCGTCCAGGCGCGCGGTGACCACACAAGCTGGTCGTACGCGGACACCACCGTGCCCAAGGGCACGACCACCCACTACCGCGTGACCGCCACCCTCGCCGACGGCATGGACACAGCCGCCCGCGAGACGGCGATCGCCTCGGTCGACTAGGACTTGTCCGGCCGATCACCGGGCCTGCGTGGTTATGGACGTGCGATGCAGCGGGTGTCATGATCACGCTGTCATCGGGCGTGGGCCCGGTACGCAGGGGGAAAACCGTGAAGCTGTACCTCGCCGTGCCTCTTGTCCTGTTGGCGCTGCTCATCGCCGCATCCGGTGTTGCGGCGGTTACCAGCGGCTGGGTGCTTCCCATGAATCGGCGCCATGTTCGGGCCCCCCGGATCTATGGCTGGGGTCAGCTGGTGGTGGCCTTCGCGCTGTGCTGGCAGCTGATCTTCGGGTTGATGATCAGCGATTCCGGTGCTCGACCGTTCGGAACGGTGATCGGCGCCGCGATTCTCCTTGCCGGCCTCGTCGTGATGATGGTGGGTCAGCTCGTCGGTGGTAACCGGAAGGGTGGCGGCACGCCCTGAACCCTGCCCGAGCGGTCATGTGCGGGGCCGCATGACAAGGGCAGCTGCTGTCGCGGTGCAGAAGAAGACGTAGCCGCGCTTGTCATAGCGCGTGGCTACGGCCCGGGACTGCTTCAGCCTGTTGATCGCTCGTCCGACAGTGCCGCGCTTCCTGTACCGCGTCCGCGGCATGGACATCGGCGGCGACTTGTACGACCTGGCCCGGGTCGACGACACCACCGCCGCCGCCGCCATCGGAGCTCCAGGGCCACAACGTCAACGCCGCCGCGCCCATGGGCCGGGTGCGCCCCGCCATCCGCTCACACGGACTGTCCCCCACCGAGATCCCACTGACGCCCGGCACCGTCCTCGCCCTGTACACCGACGGCCTCGTCGAGACTCCCGGGGTCGACATGGACGACGCCGTGTCAGGGCTCGCCACCCAGCTCGCCCGGGCCTCGGCCCAACCCATGGACCGACTCGCCACGACCCTGATCGACCATGCACGGCAGACCACGCCCCGGACGGACGACATCGTCCTGCCGCTCATCGGGCTTGCCACCGCCGGGTACCGCGCCCCCGGCTGGGCATGCGCGGCAGGCACTTTGGCCGTACGGCCTGCCTTGACAGCGGAGGGAGAGAGAACAACGATTGGAACCATGGAAACTAATTCAGTTCCTTCAGTTTCCCACAGTGACGAGCGGCGTGCGGACCTGATCTTGGCGGCGGCCGGCCGGCTGTTCTTCGGGTCGGGTCTCGCGCGGGTGAGCATGGACGATCTCGCTCGTGAGCTCGGGATGAGCAAGAAGACGATCTACCGTCATTTCCCGGACAAGCGCAGCCTGCTGGCCGCGGTGCTGGACCACCAGTTCGCCGCGGTGGAGCGCACGCTGGCGGCGGCGACCGAGGACGCAGCAGGGCAGCCCTTCGCCGTGCGGGTGCAGCGGTTCCTGATCGCGGCGGGCGGTGAGCTCGCACGGATCGGCGCGCCTCAGCTCGCGACCGGGCGTGGCGACGCGATGCTGCGCCAGTACGTGGAACAGCGTGTGGACGCGGTGGTCTACCAGCGGCTCGACGAGCTGTTCCGGGAGGGACACCAGCAGGGCTTGCTGCCGGCGCCGCCCGAGCTGCTGAGCGAGATCACCCGCGGCGCGTTGGAGCGGCTGCTCATGTCGGAGTTGCCGCGGGATCTGGACTGGACCGCGGCCGATCTGCTGCGGGCGACCGTCGACACCGTGCTGTACGGGGCGATCCACCCGACAGGCCAGGGCATCGACGACGAACGACCCCGGGCGGTCATCCCGACTGCCCGCGACGACGAGCAGGAGGTGGGCCCATGACCGGGACGACCGGCAGGGTGGCGTTGGTGACGGGGGCCAGCAGCGGAATCGGCACGGCCACGGCGCGACTTCTGGCCGCGCGAGGAATGCGCGTAGTGGTCAACTACCTCCGCAACACTGAGGCGGCCGAGGAGGTCGTGGCCGGCATCGAGGCCGCCGGAGGCCAGGCCATGGCCGTGCAGGCCGATGTACGCGAGGAGGCGGCCGTCGAGAGCATGGTCGGACAGGTCCAGGCGGCTTGGGGCGGCATCGACGTGCTCGTGCACAACGCGCTCATCCCGTATGCGGTCAAGCCGTTCCAGGACATGACGTGGGAAGAACTGGGCGGCAAGATCGACGCCGAGATGCACGCGGCGTTCGCGGTCACCAAAGCCGTACTGCCCACGATGACCGAACGAAAGTGGGGACGCCTCATCTACATCGGCACCGGACTCAGCCGTCTGCCTCGCGCGGGCATGATCGCGCTGGGCGTCTCCAAGGCCGCACTCGAGCAGTTCGCCCGATATCTCGCCCAGGAACTCGGCCCGCAGGGCATCACGGTCAACGTCGTCTCGCCAGGCCCGGTGGAGTCCCGTACCGCCGATGCCGTGCTCGACGACGCGACGAGGCGGCGGCAGGTGGCCGCCACCCCCTTGGGCCGCCTGGCCCACCCGGCCGACGTCGCCCAAGCGGTCGCCTTCTTCGCCGCCGAGGACAACTCCTTCATGACCGGCACCACGGCCGCGGTCGACGGCGGCATGGCCATGTACTGACACCCCGCTGACCTCCGCACACGCGGCCGAACCTTAAACAATCAAGGAAAGACGTTCATGCACACGATCGACGTGGCCTACGTCGGACGGGGCCTACACGAAGAACTCGCCGCCTACATCGCCGACCAGCAGGACTACTACGCCGAGGAGGGTGTCCACGTCGCCCTGCGTGACGGCTGCAACTGGGACGTGGAACGGCTGCGCCGCTGCGCCACCATCGGGCTCGGCCGAGCACTGCTGTCACGACTGACCGACGGGACCCCGTGGGTCGCACTCAGCGTCAACACCCAACGCCCGCTGTTCTGGTTCCTCGCCCGCCCCGGCCTGACCTCCCTGGCCGACCTGGCCGGTCGACGGCTGGCGGTCCACGCTCCGCACACCCCACCCGGCGTATTCGCCCGGATCGTGCTGCGAAAGGCCGGCCTCGACCCGGACCGCGACGTGAAGACCATCGTCCGCTCCCCCGGCGACTACGGCATGGACCTGCGCCGGCTCAACGACGGCAGTATCGACGCCGCCTACGTCGGCAGCACCATGGCACCGGAGGCGGTGGCCGCCGAGCACGGCTGGAACGTGCTGGCCTGGGTCGGCGACCACTTCCAGATTCCCACCGTGGGCGTGGCCGTCGACCCCACCTACATCCCACCCGACGACCCCGCCGTCCAAGCCGTCGTACGAGCCCACCGCCGCGCCCTTCAGGTGATCCACGACGACCCCCACACCACGGTGCGCCACATGCGGACGTTCCTCGGTGGACAGACCGCGGAAGAAGTCCGAGCCCACTACGACACGTTCATCGCGCCGTACTTCACCACGGACGGCCAGGCCGACCTCGCTGTCGGCGACAAGGCGATCACCGCGATCGCCGCCGAACTCGGCGTTCCCGCCGGCGTCAGCGCGGCCGATTTCTACCACACTGTGGCCACCACAGCCTAGGCATCAGGACCTGTGGAACGACGTCGGCGGCGCCTGTGCGGGAGTCATGGCACGTGATCCTGTCCATCGGAGCTCTCCCGGCGCCTTGGCGTTGTCGGTGCGGAAGCCCGTCGCAGCGCGCAGCGAATCCCGTCCCCCGCCAGGAAGTGCTCCGCCGTCCGGTGATCGCGGGCGTTGAGGTAGGTGGCGGTAGGCGAAGCGCCGGCAAGCCACACGTACGGGTGCCGGTCCGCACCGGCCGCGATCGCCACCTCGACCACGGTGGCGTGTTCCTTGAGTCGGCGCCCCGTGCGGTGTCGGGAAGACCAGGACGAGGGTCGACGCGCCCTCGAGCGCCGTGCGCATGGCCGAGGCGTCGGCATGAGCGGCCGGCCCGTCCAGGAGCGCTCGGTTCGGGATGCGCTCCGGGGTGCGTCGTACGAGGAGTCGGGGAACGCCGGAGTCGGTGAGTCGGGCCGCGATCCGGCTGCCCTGCGCCCCTGTCAGTCCGGTGACCGCGACCGCGGCGTGGTTCTTCTCAGGCGCACGGGTTTCCTCCCTCCGGGCCGCCGTCGATCAAGCCCCTCCCGCCTCCCCGGTCCTCCACCGGCGACCAGCGCAACGGTCACGGACTACGCCGGGCCCGTCTCGTAAGTGCCCGCAGTGGTCGTGCGGAAGACGGCCCGGAACGCACTGGGTGTCACACCCAGCTGCCGTAGAAACGCTCTGCGAAGCGACTCGGGCGAGCCGAACCCGTGCGCCGGTCCACCACGGCCATGGGGTCATCACCGGTCGCCAGCAGCACCTGGGCCGTTTGCAGCCCGATCGGGGCCGCCCCACGACCGGGCACGGATCCGCCGGTGCGGGGCGGACGGCCCGCCCGCGGAGCACGGCCTCGACGGCACCCGGGGCGCTACCACAGGCACGTGTTGCGGTGCGGCGCGAACCCGGCTGCCCGTCGGCAGACAGCCGGGTTCGCGCGACGCGTCCGTGTCATACGGAGCGTTACACGAGCGCCGTCAGCGGCGGGTGCGCTCACGCTGCCGGACGGCATGGCGCAGGGAGTGCCAGGCGACCACCGCCCAGGCGGCGACGAGCAGGGCGTACAGGACGACAGCGATCCAGACGAACAACTGCGAGCCGGTACGAGCGGCGAGCGCGCTGGTGCCGGTGACGCAGGCACCGAGGGGGAAGATGAAGGACCACCAGGTGGCTGCGAAGGGCAGCCCTCTGCGGATTTCCCGTACGGTCAGCGCCGTGGCCAACACCAGCCACAGCAGGGCGAAGCCCCAGATCCCGAGCCCACCCAGGAGCGCTACGACCGCGCTCCCGCGCGCGTACGGGGCGGGCAGCGCGCTCGACGCCGCCGTGGCCAGCGTCCCCAGCGCCGTCACCGCCTGATCCAGTGCTCCCACACCGATCCACACCGTGGGCACCACCGCACCGCCGGGCGCGTCATGATGCACCAGGCGGCTGTAGACCATGGCCAGGACCAGCAAGACCGCGACCAGCCCGAGCCCGAGCATCGAGTAGCACCCCAGCAGCAGGGCCAGCCGCACCTGCCCGGCCGGGGCACGCGGAATGAGCAGCGCGCCCGTCGCGGCGGAGACCACAGGGGGCACCACCGGCAGCAGCCAACCGCCGAACGCCGCGTCCGGTGTGAAACGGTGCCGCGTGACCATCAGATACGGCACCGTGCAGGCGGTGGCGAGACCCAGCACCGTACCGGCCGACCACAGCACCCAGCTCACATCCACCGCCGCACGCTCCCCGATCAGCCGACGGCCGAGCAGCAGCGTTCCGGCCCCGACGGTGAGCAGCGCCATCGGCGGCGCCCCGAAGAACTGGACCAGTACCGGATCACCGGCATGCACCCGCAGCATCCGCTGCCCGATATAACTGCCGACCAGCACGATCAGCAGCAGCGCGGTCCCCGCCCAGACCACCGTGGCGGCCTCGCCGAGCCCGGGGAAGCCGCGCGGCAGAGTGGCGGCCGCGACGGCGACGATTCCGCTGCCCATGACGGCGGCGAACCAGCCGGGACCGAGCCGGCCGCCCTCCCTGCCGTTCGCCTCGTCCGGCCGGTCACGTACATGCACGGATGATCTCGTTGCCGAGCCGACCGCGGACGCTCTCGGAGCCGGGCCGGCCTGGGACGGGACCGCTCGTTCGGTACTGGGGTGGGTCACGCGCGGAGTGCCTTCTCTTGGGGTGTCGGATTCGTCACCGTCCACGACCAGCCACGGTGACGGGCCGGCCGACTGGTCGGGCCACACCCGGCAGCTGACGGGACGCGGCCGAGACCGTCGGCCCGTTGGCGCCCTCGACGCTATGGCGAAACGCGGTTCCCGCCACAGAACAGCACGCGCCATGACGCCCTCACACCAGGACATCGAGCACCGCGCAGGCCGTTGCCGGATGCAGGCCGGATACCCGATGTCCATGTCCGAGCGTGTTACGGCCACACCTGTGGCCATGACGAGAGGGCAGGCGACCGCTGAACACGGGCGAGGCGCCGAAACCCGATGCCTCGTTCCACACCGCGGAAGGCAGCACCTTGGAAGGCAGCACCATGGAAGGCAGCATCAGGTCGCGGGGACGCGGACGACGCTCGGCACGGGCACGGGCACGGGCACGGGCACGGGCACGGGCACGGGCACGGGCGGGGCGTCGCCGCGGATGATGGTGTCTTCCACTGTGGGTCCCAGTCCGTTGGGGAGGCGCACGATGAAGGACAGGCCGTCAGGCCGGAAGCCGCTCCTGGTGACCGTGCTGGTCTTTCCTGGCGTACGGCTGCTCGACGTCACCGGCCCGATCGAGGTGTTCACGACGGCCAACGACTTCGGCGGCCGTTACCGCGTGCGCACGGTCTCCCCGGACGGCGCCGACGTGGTTACCGCGGCCGGCACCGGACTGCGCGTCGACCTCGCTGCTGCGCAGGTACAGGCGGCCAGCGATGTGATCATCATCCCCGGCGGCCCGGAGTGGCCCCCCCTCATCAAGGACGACACCCTGCTGGACGCCGTGAGGGCGCTCGACGCACGCAGCTGCCGCACCGCTTCCATCTGCACCGGAGCCTTCCTCCTCGCCGCGGCCGGACTGCTCGACGGACGCAAGGCGACAACGCACTGGCGCTGCGCCGACCAGCTCGCCCTGCGCTACCCGAAGGTGAGCGTGGAAGCGGACGCCCTGTTCGTGCGCGACGGCCACATCATGACCTCCGCGGGCGTCAGCTCGGGCATCGATCTCTCGCTCGCCCTGGTCGAGGAGCACCTCGGCGCCGATGTCGCCCGCGCCGTGGCCAAGGACATGGTCGTGTTCATGCAGCGGCCGGGAGGTCAGTCCCAGTTCAGTGTTCGTACCCACACCCCGCGCGCGAGACAGGAGATGCTGCGCCGGGTACTGGACGCGGTCGCCGAGGACCCGTCCGCGCCGCACACCCTTGCCGCCATGGCGCGCCGGGCGGGTGTGAGCCCCCGCCACATGTCACGCCTGTTCCACGACGAGATGAGCACGACCCCGGCCCGCTATGTCGAGCAGGTCCGCATGGAGGCCGCCCAGGCGATGCTGGAAGACAGCGACGATCCCATGGGCACGGTGGCCCGGCGCACCGGCTTCGGGTCGCCGGAGTCGCTGCGCCGCGCCTTCACGCGCAATCTGGGCATCACGCCGGGGGCCTACCGAGCACGCTTCCGCACCACGGACACCGCAGGCGACGGCAAGCCCGCCTGATGCCCTTGATGTGTCCGGCGCGCATGGGCAAGCGCCGAGATCCGGCACGTCGGCCGTGCCGGACGAGGTCGATCAGGCATCCTCTATGGTTCGCCCCGGCGTCGGCTCCGGGAACGCGGTCCGCCACGCGGGCGTGCCGAGAGGAGCGGCGAACTACCACCTCTCGTCGACGACCTGCTGGTCGGCGAATTCCATGCGCTCACCGAGTACGAAGGCGCACCGTCGTAGGTGATGACGGATTCGCTCACCGGTACGGCAGCGGAAGGGTCATGCGTCGGCCAGGCCGAGCTGACGCAGCATGCCGAGTTCGTCACTGCTGCCCCAGCGCTCGACGAGCTTGCCGTCGCCGTCGAAGCGGCTGATCTGCATGCCGCGGTAGCTCACCTTCTTGCCGGTCGCCGGCCGCCCCATCAACGGCCCCAGATGCGTCCCGCTGATCATGTAGGCGAAGGCCAACTCGTCGTCGGTGGCGAGTAGGTGCTCGACCTCGATGTGCAAGTCAGGGAAAGCCACTCGCAGCTCGTCGAACATGGCCTTGTACCCTTCGGGGCCCTGAGCCTGTCCTGGAGCGGGGTCGTGATCGACCGAACCGGGCGCGACGATGTCGTCGAGGGCGTCGAGGTTCCCGGTGACCACGGCCTCTCCGAATGCGGTCTGTGCGGCGATGTTCGCTTGCTGCGCCATGGGCACTCCAGGGCGTGTACGGGGTCCGGCTTGGTCGCCGGCCGAGAGATTCGCATCTAAGCGGTAAACCGACCGTACATCCGGCGCTTGCACGCAGCATGTCTACGCGGGGACGGCATCCGAGCGCCCGACGACGACCGGAATCTCGCCGACGACCGTTGGGTGCGAATCGGTCAGAGGACGAGACGTCGGCGCACCCGCACGCAGGCTGGACAGCACAGGTGATCGCCCACACCGTCCCCCCAGCACCCCAGGCCCTGGCCCGGGTGGCCGTCATCGCGGTACCGCCGCCCCGCACCACCCCCCGCACCGCGCCTTGCCCAAAACGCGATGAAATTCGCATAACAGTAGAATGCTTCCACCGCGAGAGCGGTCGGAGGATGCGTCATGCCCGAGATCATTTGCCGCCGACTCGATGAGCAGATGCCAAGCGAGGACGGCGAGGTCGGCGAGCGCGTGCTGGTCGACCGGATCTGGCCGGAAAGCATGCGTCGGCCGCACGGCGCACCGTTCGACGAGTGGTTGCGGGAGGTCGCACCGTCCGTCGAGCTGCAGCGCTGGTACGGCCACAACCCCCACCAGTTTCGTGAGTTCCGCCGCCGCTATCTCACCGAACTGGGCGATCAACGGCACAAATACGCAGCTGCCCGGCTTCGGGGCCTGGCCGAAGACCGCGGCCTCACCCTGCTGACCGCCGCCCAGGACGTGGACCACAGCCATACCGCGGTCCTGGCCGAATGGCTCACCGAACCCCGCTCGCACGATGAGCGGCGTCCGGATGCCGCCCCTGCCAAGCCCGGACGTACCGCTCCCGGTTTCCGGCCACCCGGACACCGCGCCGCCGGCTCCGCCGCGGTGGCCGACCTCAACGCGGGCGCGCTCGCGTTCGTGATGGGCACCGGCATCGTGTCCACGGCCCTGTACGTCAACGGCGCCGGCACCGCCTCCGCCGTCCTGTTGTGGGTGGCCCTGGCCGGTTTTGCGGTACTGGTGCCCGCCTACGGCTGGCGGCTGCTGCGCCGGCGCGAGCGGTTCGTCGCCGATCTCCTCGGGCCGCGCGCCTTCGCGTTCCTCACCCTCGCCATCTCCTCGAACGTGCTGGCCGCACGCTTTGTGCCGGACGGCCACACCGCAGTCGCCGGAGCGTTCCTGGCGTTCGGGACGCTTGCGTGGGTGGTGCTGGACTACGGCATCCCGCTCGCGCTCATCACCACCCTGAAACGCGGCCCCTCGCTCGACCAGGTGAACGGCACCTGGTTCCTGTGGGCGGTGGGATCGGAGTCGGTGGCGGTCGCGGCGGCATCGCTGGCCCGGGTGACCCCCGGGCACGTACTGCCCGTGCTGGCGGTGGTCTGCTGGGCCGCCGGGCTGATGCAGTACCTGCTGACCGCCGCACTGGTGCTGGCCCGGCTGCTTGCCCGGCCGGTGCGGCCGGAAGGCCTCATGACCTCGGTATGGATCTTCATGGGGGCGGCGGCGATCGCCGTGCTGGCGGGAGTGCGGCTGATCGCGCTCCCGCCCGGCAGCACAATGTTGTCGAGCCCGCTCATCATCGGGTCGTCCGTCGTCCTGTGGTCGTTCTCCAGCTGGCTGATCCCGCTCCTGCTCGCTCTCGGCGTATGGCGGCACGCGCTGCGCCGCATCCCGTTGCGCTACGAGCTCGGCTGGTGGAACCTCGTCTTCCCGGTCGGCATGTATGCGGTCACCACGCACGAGCTGGGACGCGCGACGGCAACCTCGTGGATGACGAGTGTGGGCCGCTGGGAGGTCTGGATCGCCGCGGGGTTCTGGGCTGTCGTGTTCGCCGGCATGGCGGCTGCCACGCTCCGCCCCCGCCCCGCGACCGGGCACGGACCCGCCGGTGCGGGGTAGACGGCCCGCCCGCGGAGCCACAGCCTCGACGACGCCGGTTTCAGGGAAGTTCCCGGCGAGTGTGTAGCTCACGGTCACGTCCTTGTCGTCCCGTATTCCCGTTGACCTTCACCGAGTGATTTCCCGCTGGACGGTGGGCAGGTGGCGCAGTCCTCGTAGGACGTGATGTCGGTGGCGGATCGCGCGATGTCTGGTGGGCCCTGCCGGTCCAGACCACTGGGGCTCCGGGTTTAGCCGCAGATGGTCGGGGTCATACGGAGCAGGCGATCTGCGTTGTGGCCTGGTTCGGTGCCCGGCGAGGTCAGCTGAGCGGACGGCAAGGGGTTGATCGTGATGACAGTGGCGGCACAGGGCGGTGGCGGTGGGTCCAGCGGTCTCTATGACGTTCTGGAATTGATCCTCGACCGCGGTCTGGTGATCGACGCCCACGTCCGGGTGTCCCTCATCGGCATCGAGCTGCTCACGATCGACGTCCGGGTAGTGGTTGCCAGCATCGACACCTACCTGCGGTTCGCGGAGGCCTGCAACCGACTCGATCTGGAGGCAGGACCGCGCAAGCCGGCCGGGATCGCGGAACTTCCCGGGCGACTGAAGGAGTCCGGAAGCCGTGGTGCGGCGCAGGGCATATTGTCCGGAGCGGCGGAAGCATTCTCCGACGCCTTCCAGCAGGCCCGCTCAGACGGCCAGGCACAGCACAGGCGCCGGGGAACAGACGACTGAACACCCGCTGTGGCGGATGGCGCGCCCACCGTGGGTGATGCGCCTGTCGTCCGGGCCGGTTCCGCTGAAGGTATGTGAACCCTGTCGATAGCCCTCCTGCCGTGAGCGGACCCGAGAACCGTCGCCGCCAGACACTGGTTTCCCAAGGCCCCGACCGTCCCACGGGCGTGGCCGCCGGGCGCGGTGGATCTACCGGCCGGCCTCCCGAGCGCGTTCGACATGCGTGCGGCGCGTGCCGCCACTGGGCGAGGCGCAGCGTTCGCCTGGCGGCCTCCAGCAAGCCGGATGGACGCAGAGGGAGCGTCTCAGCGAGCCCGCAGACAGCGCTACCTCCGCCGACGGAAGTAGGTCTTGCAGATGGCGGCAAGCGCAATGCCAAAATGATCGAACCGCCGGACGCGTCAAGCGAAGGTGCGACGACACCGGGGCGTCGGCCGCGTCCTCTACCGCGCCCGTACTCCAGGCCCCCGGCGTCACCGCGTCGCCCAACTGGCACGCCGGCTGAGCCCCGCATGCGACGGGCCGCCTACCTCGGCCGTGTGGCGGTCCGGATCGGGTTGCCGCAGGAGTCGTCGAGGACAGCGGTGGTGACAGGGGCCATTTCCAGGGGCTCCTGGGTGAAGCGCGAACTGGGTGAGCGGGATGCCGTCGTTGACGAGCGCGTCGCGGTAGGGCTTGACGGCCGGGTGGCCGGCGGGCTCCAAGAGCCTGGAGGATCTCGGAGCGTTACCCGCCGACATCACTGTCCACCTGGGCGCCGGCTACGACTCCGACAAGACCCGCATGCTGCTCGACGAACGCGGCCTGCACGGCCGGGCCGCGCACAAAGGCGAGAAGGCGCCGATCCAGGCAAGTCGGAGGTGGCACGTGGAGCGCACCCATGCCTGGCCGAACGCCTTCCACCGCTTCGCCCGCCGTACCACCGTCACCAGCAGGGCCAGGCGGAGGGCATCCTGCGCTGCCTCGGCCGGATCGCCGCCGGCAGCGGCGGCCCGGGGGTTGAGGTCGGTGGCAGGCAGGCCGGGGGACGAGCGAGTTGACCTCGAACCGCCATGCTGTGATCCGCGCGCCGCCCACGCAGGCCCCGACTCGGCTGGTAGCCGGTCTGCCGCCGAAAACAGAGCTGGCGGCCGCCTTCGTCGCGGCCGTGGCCTCGGAGAGGGTGATGGTCTGTTCCTCGGAGGCAGTCACAGCCGTGCGGCATCAGTCCGTATCGAGGCCGTCGATCAGGCGGTTGAGGAACCGGGTGAAGGTGGCGTCGGGAGTGAGGGGACGTCCGGGGGCGGAAAGTGCTTCGGCGAGTTCCGGGTGGCGGCCGTCGGCGGCGACAGCGGCGAGGTAGCGGGCCTCGGCTGCGGCCCGGTCCGGTGATCCTGAGACTGCGGCCTGCGCGATCTCATGGGCAACGTGCCCGGCCACGAAAGCGGTGATCTGGGCGAAGACCTCCAGCTTCGCCGCGCCGTCCAGCCCTGTTGGCCGCAGGACGGCGAGCACGTGTTCCAGGAAGGCCAGCGTGTTGGGGCCCGGAACGCGGCGGGTGGACAAGGCGACGGGCAGCCAGGGGTGGCGCAGCATGTGGGCCCGCTGCAGGCGGGCGACGGTCTTCAGATCGGCACGCCAGTCGCCGCTGGGTGGGTTCGTGACCGTGAGTTCGCCGCTGACGTGGTCGACCATCAGTTCCAGCAGCGTCTCCTTGTCGGGGGCGTAGCTGTAGAGCGACATGACGCCCGCCCCGACCTCGGCGGCCACCCGCCGCATGGTAACCGCATCGAGTCCTTCCGAGTCCGCCAGAGTGACGGCCGCCGCGGTGATCGCCTCCCGGCTGAAGGAGGGCCTGCGACCCCTGCGGGGCTCGGCGGGACGAAGCCAGAGCGGTTCGGGATCGACGCTCTCGGCACCGGACTTTCCGTCACTGGACATGACCTCGCACTCCTTCCCCAGGTTGTTGAGGCGGCTCTTGCCAAGGTCATCCAAGCATCCTCTATTCTCGTACATCGTACGAGAATAGAGGAGGGGAACGATGCCATCACGCACGCCCGACGCCGTGGCCGGACCGGCCTGGGTGCCACCCGCCAGGAAACCTCCGCTTTCCTCACGGATGATGAGGACGACCTGGCGAGGTCTGCCGACGAAACGGCACGAGGTCGGATGGGAGCCGGGGTTGGTGGTGCCGGCCGCCGACGGCAGCCCGTTGATCACTGACCACTACTTTCCGCGTGCCCAGGGCGACTTCCCCACCCTCCTGGTCCGCTCTCCTTATGGCCGAGGCCTGCCGTGGTCACCGCAGTACGGGCTGCTCTTCGCCGAACAGGGCTTCCATGTGATCCTGCAGAGCTGCCGCGGCACCGGAGGTTCGGGCGGTGTGTTCGATCTGTGGCGCAACGAGGCCGCCGATGGCCAGGCCACTGTTTCCTGGCTGCGCGAGCAGCCCTGGTTCAACGGAACACTGGGGACCGTCGGCCCCAGTTACCTGGGCTATGTGCAATGGGCCCTGGCTTTGGACCCACCGCCAGAGCTGAAGGCAATGGTGGTGCAAGTAGGGCTGCACGATCCCTACGCCCTGTTCCACGCAGACGGTGCACTGCGTCTGGAGAACGCCCTCGCCGTGGGAGTGGGCATGAACTACCAGCACCAGGGCATCGCACCGTTCCTCAAGGCGACGCTGCGCCTGCAGCGCCGCCTGCGCGACGTCACCACCGCGCAGCCCCTGCGTGGGGCGTACGCGTCAGTCCTCGGCAGCGCACTTCCCTGGCTGGACGACGTGATGACACACCCGGACGCCAAGGACGCCTACTGGCACGGGGCGTCGTTGGCGGAGCCGGCGGAGCGGCTCCGCGTGCCCACGGCCCTGATCACCGGATGGCACGACGCACTGGTCGACCAGACCTTCGGGCAGTACGACCGGCTGCGCCGAGCCGGATGTGAGACCGCCCTGCTCGTCGGTCCCTGGACCCACACTTCCGCCCTGCAGCAGGGATGGCCTGAGGTGTTCGCCGAGAGCCTCGCATGGCTGCGCGCCCACCTGTACGCCGATCCCTCCGGCCTGCGTCCCACCGCGGTGCGTGTGCACATCGGCGGCGAAGGCGCCTGGCGGGATCTCGACCACTGGCCGCCAGCCACGGCTGCCACCTCGTGGTATCCCGTCCCCGGCGGGCATCTCACCCAGGAGGCCCCCGCAGACTCCGCCCCTGTGACGACGTTCCGCTACGACCCAGCCGACCCCACCCCCTCCCTCGGCGGCCCACTGCTCTCCCGCACCGCCGGTCCCCGGAACAACGCCACTCTGGAGGCCCGAGACGACGTACTGACCTTCACCGGCCCACCACTGACCGAGCCCATGGAGATCCTGGGCCCCGTCTCCGCTCGGCTGAGCATCTCCACAGACACCGGACATGCCGACGTCTTCACCCGCATGTGCGACGTGGACCCTCAAGGCCGCTCCATCAACATCTGTGACGGGTTTGGCCGACTCCGGACGGCCGGACACGCGTCCTCGCAGGTCACCGTGCCGATGAGCTCCACCGCCCACCGCGTCCCCATCGGCCACCGCATACGCTGGCAGATCAGCGGAGGCGCCCACCCACGCTACGCCCGCAACCCCGGCACCGGTGAGTCGCTGGTGGACGCCACCACCTTCACACCGGTGCGCATCACGCTCCACACGGACTCGGCACTGGTACTTCCGAGCAACTCTGGGCTCGCGTAATCCCTCAGCCCTCCAGGGAACGGTCGACGACCCGGACCGTCCGGCCCGGCTCACTCCCCCCGCCCCGCAGGCCATCGAGCGAGAGGACCTGCGGGGCCGGCCAGGCTCGGGCCATCGTGGACTTGCCCGCACCGGAGGCGCCGATCAGCGCGATCAGCCCGTTCTCGGGCAGGTCCGGGTGCAGCACTGAGGTCATGCCACGTCTCCTTGCGGGTCGAGGGAGCGGGCAGCCCTGTTCAGGCGCTGCCCGGCGTCGTCGGTGAGCCGGGCGGCGGCCTCGTGCAGGGGGCAGGAGGCGTTGCCGTCGCGGTCCGGTTCGATCTGCTCCGCCCGGCGCGCTGGGTGGTGATCACCTGCGCGAGCATCGGGAAGAGGCCGCCGGGGACGTCGACGCCTCCTGGAACTCACGCAGGGGCCCGCCGAGGTCGCGGGGCGTCGACGTCGTCGGCGTTCAGGTCGTCCTGAACCTGCTGGAAGGCGAGCCGGGCGATGCCCAGCGAAACGCGCACCCGGCCCAGGCGCATGCGGGTGCGGGTGCGGGTGCGGGTGCGGGTGCGGGTGCGGGTGCGGGTGCGGGTGCGGGTGCGGGTGCGGCCGGTCATCGGGTGGTCGCCTCGGCGGTGGCGACCAGGGCCGCGACCGTTTCCCAGCCGTGGTGCCAGGCGGAGTCGAGGCGGAAAGCGCCTTCTGTGAACTAGGGCCTGTTGCGGAAGTGGATCAAGGTTGTGGATGATCAGGGGATCTGACGTCAAAGGGGGCGACGTGCGATTTACCGATGGTCCGAGCGTGCACTGTGATGTTTATGTCGAGGCAGTCGTGCCGCGGGTTTGGGAACTGGTGACCGACATCCGTCTGCCTGCCCGTCTCAGCCCGGAGCTGCAGCGTGTCGCATGGCTGGATGGTGCGGACGCGCCCTTGGTGGGGGCACGCTTCGAGGGCTACAACCATCACCAGCAACTCGGCGAGTGGCGGACCGTCTCCCATGTGGTCGAGCTGGATGAGCAACAGGTCTTCGCCTGGGCCGTCACGGATGCGGATGGCCGGTATGGAGAACCGACGCTGGATCCGGCCGAATCCATGGCGTCCTGGCGCTACGAACTTCAGGCCGAGGGCGGGGGCACCCGGCTGCGGCAGTCAGCCCTCATCGGGCCGGGCCGCAGCGGCGTCACCCTGGCTCTCGAGCGCTGGCCGGACCGGGAGGAGGAGATCATTGCCTTCCGGCTGAAGGAACTGCGTGCCGGGATGGAAGCCACCCTTCGCGGCATCAAGTCGCTGGCCGAGGAGGCCGTTTAAGACCGACCGGCCCATGGATCACTTGAGGCGGCGGCTGGTGGGTCGGCCATCCCAGCGGTAGCGGCTGCGTGCCTGCCGGATCGGCATGCGAAGTCTGACGAGGGTAGCGGCGAGGTAGCGGTAGAACTCCACGACCCCGCCGTTTCTTTCGGTGCATCGCCGAAGCTTGCCGTAGCCGTTCATCCACGGATGCGTGCGCTCGAAGGGCCGGCGCCTGCTGGCCTGGATCGGGGCGGGCACCCTTCTGGGCGATCTCGGCAGTGAACCCCAACCCGGTCAGCAACTGGCGGGACTTGATGCTGCCGTTGCCCCGGTCGAGGTTGACGTTCACGGTGTCCGGCAGCATGCCGACCCGCTCCTGCGCGGCGTCCAGGGTCAGTCCAAGCAGTGGCTAGCGGCACACGTGGGAACCGTGCGCAGTGGGCAGAGCGCAGGGGCGGCCCCGATCAGTTGGCCGACGTGTTCCGTGTCATCTCGACTGCCTCGATGATGGCGCGTTGTCTGACATCGCCGAACAGCTGCATCGTGACGGCGGCCAGGACGTCGTTCCCGCCAACAGTCCGCCCGTCCCCGCGACGGGTGGACAGGGCGAGAAGGGGGTCCTTGAGCAGCGGGGCCGGGGCCGGCTCGCCCGGCACCACCAGACTGACGGTCCCGAACCGCTTGACCCCGCCCTCGCGGACGACCTTGGCCGCGTCCCGGGCCAGGTCCGTCAGGAACACGCTCACGATTCCGTCCAGGTCGCGAACCATCGCCGGGACCGCCCTCACTCCCCGGCTCCCCAGCAGCCTTCTCACCCCGGCCTCGAACCGGTGGGCGCCGGCCACACCACTCGGCGTACGCGCCCCGCGGCGCTCACGAAGAGACACGAGCGCACCATCGGCGTTGCGTAGCTCGCCCATCAGGCCACGGAACGTCGGGCTGTACAGGTACCACGTCGATCCCACCTCCACCTCGACATTCCGGTCGATCGCCGAGATGAGGTCCTTCGGAATCAGCCTCTTCCTGGCCTCCTCGGCCGCCGCGCTTCTCGCGCCGTCGATGATCTCCGACAGCACGGTCCGTGCCACCGACGCGGCGGCCCACGTGGCAGGCCGGGAGACGTGCAAGGACGTCACGTCCCTGAACACCGCTTTGACGAGCTGAGGCTTGAACGGCAGGTCGGTCACGACGGAAGCGGTCCGCGGACCGCTGCGCTCGGTACGTAGGGGTGCTGTGGTCATCGAGGAATGTGCTTTCTGCTGTCGGAGGTGTGAGTGGCCCGCGCCGCACCAGGCGGCGCGACCACGTAGCTCTGCGGAGGGCGCCGAGCCGGCACAGGGTATGCCGGGCGGAGCCGCCGGCACACAGAGGTGCAGGCGGCCCCGCCCGGATTGTCGGCGTTCCGGCGACCGTGCGTGCGGCAGTGGGTGCCACCCGGGCGACGCGCTGTGGTGCGGCGCCGTACCGGTCAGGCGACCTGGTACCTGCCGACTTCCAGGAAGTGGCGCAGTGCTTCGGGTGTGTTGTCGTCGAGGGCGGCGTTTGCTGCCGCGCGCAGGGCCGGGCTGATGGACGGGTCGGCGAGGATGCGGGCGATGGCGACGCGGTCGTCCTCGGCCTGGGCGATGCGGTACCCGGTCTCCAGCCAGGCTCGGATCGCGTCGGAGTCGTTGGCGTCCAGGAGGGCGTTGACCTCGGCGATGACGCGCCGGCCGCTGTCGGGGTCGCCCAGCAGGCGCGTGATGGCGACGCGGTCGTCCTCGGCCTGGGCGATGCGGTACCCGGTCTCCAGCCAGGCGCGCATCGCCTCGGGGTTGTTGGCGTCCAGGAGGGCGTTGGCTTCTCGTGTCACACGCCGGCCGCTGTCCGGGTCGGCGAGGATCCGGACTATTGCCACCCTCAGGTCGTCGGCGTCCGGCTCGTCCGCGGACGAGGACACCGCGGGCGCCGTCACCGCGGTCGGTGCCGGCGTGGCGGCGAAGGACGGGGTGGCGAGCAGGAGGGCCGGGGCGAAAATGCCCGCGGCGATGCCGGGCGCTACGCGATGCAGTCGCAAGGGGAATGCTCCTCTTCGTTTGCCATGGAGGTGAGTTGAGGACGCCTCAGGGTGCCCACTTCGCTAATGCTGCCACCTGGGTCTGACAGTGGCAGTTGTCCCACTGCGGTCGCAGGGCACCGTCGCCGCGGACGTGGCTGGTGTTTCATGGCGGCGCGCCTTCGAGAAGGGCGGCCTTGAGCGCGGCTCGTGGCTGTCGGGGCGTGATCGGAGCGAGGCGATTCCTGGAGACGGTCGTGGTGTGGTCCGCGTGTGGTGGTGCCCGACGGGGTTCGGCTTGTCTGCCGGGACTGTGGGCACCCCGCGAGCGAGTCATTCCGTACGCGCCGAAATCCACCTCATCCTGCTCCAACTCGCCTGCTGCATCATCTGCTTGAGACGACTCCGAACTTCGTTCTGAAACGGTCAGTCAGTAGCGACCGCGCTGAATACCGACGAGATCCAGAAGGAGTCCTTCCCGTCCGCCAGGGATCTTCGTCAAGTCAGTCTGTACGATCAGCCCGGGCCCGAGCTGACCAACTGCCAGATACCAGACGCCAGGAACCAGCTCGGTGATGGGTTGGGCACCGCCTTGCAGGGAGAACACCGGACTGGGCTTGGCTACCGCGAACCAGAAGGGCGTCCCATCTTCGCTGGACGCGGGTTCTGAAGACGCAGGCACTGGCACCGATCGTCGCAGGTTCGCCTTCAAGGCATTCGCCAGTGCCGTGGTGTCCCACGTCCACTGATCCTCCGCCTCGGCCACTTCTGTGCTCCCCCACGCTTCATCGGACACCGTCTTCCGTAATTCGTCCGCCATGCGCCGCGCTTCTGAAACGATCTGCTCGGCCTCCTCGTACGCTGCCGCGCGGATGGCCTCGGCGTCGCGGAGTGCCTCGTCGCGTATCTCGCGCACGGTGTCTCGGAGCCGGCGCCAGGGCATCTGGGCCCGCCGTTGCGTGAACTTAACCTCCCGCCACCGGGCCCGCCAGGCGTCCAGTAGTTCTCGCTGGCCCCGTGGGGTTGAGGCCTCGGGCGCTGGAGGCAGTGGACTACTGATAACTCGAACGAGCTCCAGCAATGCGTCCACAGAGGGCAGTCGTTTGCCGGACAGAGCCTCATTGATGCCGGCCTTGGTGAGCTTGGGCCGCACCGATGCCTTGGCGATCGCGGCATAGGGCGGCGCTCCATAAGCAATGTGCAGCCGATTCAGCTCAATGGCGAAGTCGCGTAGCGCCACGTCGTAAGCGGCAATGGCCTCGGCGTCCTCCGCGTCGACCTTGGGTTCCCCCTGTGTCACTGTCATCCCCCTTGACTGTTACCGAGCCACGGTAGAGGGGGACGTTCTGAACGTCCACGCATTCTGTCGAACGTTCCCGAACGCCTACGCCATCCAGAATCCGACGGGTTCGTACGGCGCTGGATCATCAGCGTTCGGGTGCATGCGAGGCCGTACGGTTCACTAGGTGGTCAGGGTTGGCATGAGCTCTGCTGGATGCATGACCTGCATCGCATCCACCCGCACTCACCGCCTCCGCCGCGCTGCTCGGAAGATCGCGACGAATGTAGAGAGCAGTCGGCCTCATTCCCCACTCCCCGCGCGGATCGCCGGCCTGGTCTGTGGCGGAGGCGCGATCGGCGTCTCGGCGTTCGTCCACGCTCCCTGGTGGGTCTACCTCGGCGGTGTGCTCGTGGCTCTGGTGCCGGCGGCGCTGCCCCAGGAGTCTGACCACCGACGCGACTTCTACCGGGACTACTTCCGACACCGCGAGCAGATGGCTCGAATCCGACTGGAACACCCAGAGAGCTTTGATTGCCCTGTCATCAAACGGGCGGGGCGGTTGCAGCCACCTCGCTGCGAGCGAGACGCTTACCAGCTGGGTAGGGCACCGGACTGACCATCTGTTACATGATGCTGGACCGGCCCCAGCCTTGAGGGGCGGGCACAAGCACGCGCCAGGCGGTGGGGTGGGTCGGTTCCTCGCCGGCGCGGCCGCCGACACCAAGAGTCCGCGCGGGGCCGGGCGGTGGGGAGATTCTGATGGCACACGTTCGCGGTCACTACCGGTCGGATGGCACCTACGTCCGCCCGCACCACCGCCGCTCCCGTCCGGCTGCCTCCCGCCCCGCCTGTTCTGCCCGCGTCCCCCGCCGGGTGAACACGAATCCTGCCCCGCCGCGGCCGGCGCCGGCCGGCTCAACGACCTGAGTGCGGAACTACAACCGCACGGATGGCATAGCAGGTCAACGCCACCGTCGAGGCGACGACGGCGACTACCGGATCTCCGACGGCATCGCCCTGTACAAGGTCAAGCGCGCCGCCCCGCTCACGACGGTGATCACACCCGAGGAGGTCGCCAAGGGCGCCAAGGTGACTGTCACCGGCAAGCTGTCGCGGGCCAACTGGGAGGAGCACCTCACGGAAGGCGGCGGCCGCAGACGTGCTCAACCTGAAGTGGCCGGCGAACGACACAGGGGAAGTCCTCCTCGGCCACGGCGCATCCGGTGGGCTGCATAGGCTCACGGAATGTGTCCCCGGGTGCGAGCGACACCGCAGCCTCAATGCACGCATGACCGGTGCCCCCAGACATGACAAAGCCCCCGCCGGCCCGATGGGGGCTGACGGGGGCTCCTGCGACAGATCTCTCAGTAGCGCGTCAGGTCCACGACCACATCGCACAGCGGATCATCGGACGACAGTGGTGAGCAGCGGCAGCAGAGCACGTGCCTCGACCACCTGATCGCCATGGAGCGGGCCGGGCGGTGGGCGGCCCGACGTGTGGCTCAGACCGCTACCTGATCGCGTCGGCCAGACAGGCGCGGTCACGCACGAAAATCGCAACCGGACCCTGATCCAGCCGAGGAAGTACGCGTTGCGATCAGGGCTTGGCGGCGGCTTCCGGTCGTGCCAGCTGGTAGCCCAGGGGTGTCGCGACGTGCGCGACGGCCTGGCCCCTTCGCAGGGTCCGAATCAGGCCGGCACGCCGTAGCACCGCGGCGTGCCGACTGGCTGCCGCGTTCGACACGCCGAGCAGGGAGGCCAGTTGCCGCCCGGTGACCCCGCCGGACATGACGATGCTCCTGAGCGCTGCCGCCCTGCCGGCACCCAGCAAGGCTCGAAGTGCTTCCTCCTGGCCCGGCTCGGTACGCGGAGCGGGTCCCGCGGGTATCCGGACGGTCAGCTGATCGTCGGCGGGCTCGGCCAGGGTGACTTGTGAGCTGAGAGCGACTGCCTGGATCTGTAGCGAGCGCCGGCCGAGTTCAAGGTCCGCGTCAAAGGATGTCGGTAGTTCCAGAACGCCGCGACGGAGCCTGATGCCGTGCCCGAGTTGCTGGAGCAACACCGAGGCGCCGCTCGTGACGTAGCGGTGGGACAGGCCGGCGGCCCGGGTGGCCACCGCAGACCGGATGCCCGAACGCTGTGGCTCGACGGCTGTGCCGCGCAAGTGGCCGATGGCGTCGACCAGGACGCTGCGGGCGTGCTCCTCGCCCTCGGCGAGCGCTTTGGTGAAGGGCGTGGGGTTACGGCAGGCGAACAAGTGGGAGAGGTGGAGGGGGCTGATGCCCTCCGCGAGATCCGGTGCGATGCTCCGCGCGTAGAGCTGCGCCAGTGGGTCCTGTGGCCGCCGCCTGCGGGCGTGAGCCCTCCCGGCCGCCGTCAGTTCGGCGCCGAAGTCCGGGAGGTCGCATATCCGGACGCTGCCCAAGCCGTCGGACCCGAGATGAATCCGTATCAAGGTTGGCCTTCCTCGTTCTTGACTTCCCCACCAGGGCTTTTTCGCGTCCATGGCAAAAGCTACCCATGGCCCGACGCAACCGAAACGATGTGCAGGCACCACGGCACTAAACGGCTGGTACGCAACCTCCCAGCGAGGTGCTGCCTCATCGTTCCCGTCGACTGACACCGGGGCCACCCGAGCTGTCCGAAAACGGTGGAACAAGGAACCTGAAATTCCATTCTGGAGGGAAGTGCAATGACTCGTTCACTGCGCAGAGCTGCGGCAATGTCCGTCGGAGCCGTCCTGTTGGCCGGGTTGGGACTGGGAGGCACGGCATACGCGGGTTCAACCGGAACGGTGACCCTCACCGTTCCCGGCTGCGTGGGCAAGCTGCACCTAGACGGCGGAGGCTCTCCCAACTCGGCCACCGCCGATGTTCAGTCCACCGGCCCCAACACCTGCTGGCTGGCCTTTTGGCAACGCACCACTAGCGGCAAAACCTCTCAAGGCGTCAGGGTCAGCCCGTACTCATCCGGCGGCGCGGGCTCGCCGTACTACCACGACAGCACGCACCAGGTCGCCATCTCCATCTCCAACGGGGTCCAAGAGGCGGGCAGCAACTGGTACAACTAGAGCATTCAGGCACGCGTAATTCCGGGCGCCCAGTTCCGGATGGCAAAGGCCGGCACTCAGACGGGGTGCCGGCCTCGCTACATCTCGGAAGCGAGTTGTCGTGTCGCATGCGATCGCCACCTTCTCGCTGGTCAGCCAAGAATCGTTGTTCCTGCGGGACATTAAATACGTCGCCGGTGAGGACGACGTACACCGATGTGAGGCGCGGGTGGTAGATCCAGAGGTAGCTTGCGAAAAGCATTCGGACGTCAAGAACTTCAGCTTCGATACGGCTCTGGGCTACCACCTCTACCACCTCTACCACCTCCTCACCGCAGGCATCGCCGCCGCCACGGAGACGGTAAAAGCCAGTTCCCACCCCGACCGCGACCGCAGCCTGGGCGGACCCAAATCGTGGGCCCACCAAGCCGCGCGCCTCGGCGAACGCGAGGCGTCCTGCCTGTTCATGACCGAGTGGGCGGCAGGTGAGCCCGAACCGGCGACACACTCAACACACTGCAATTCCACCTCGCCCAGCTCGGCTACCTCGCCGAAGCCGTGAAAATACAGAAGGAAGCCGTCACGATCAGTGATTCGTCGTGGTCAGGAGCCAGGGTGAGCAAACTGCCCACCCTGCCCGGCCCTTGAGCCACAGGCCGGGAGGCACGCATGAAACGCAAGGTCGGCTACACCCGGCGGCTCCGCGAGGTCATGGCCCAGCACGCTTCTTCACGGGGAAGACGCGGGGCCGGACCTGGTGAATGCTTGCCGGCTGTGTACGAGCAGCTCACGCATCCCTGGGCTGTGCGTGCTCTTCCAGATCAGGGCGAGCAAGGCGGGTGTATCGACGTCAGCGATGGTGCGGCCGATGAGCCGGTCGCTGTAGCCCGCAGCCATGGAGTGGCTGAGGATGGCGACGGCGAGCCCTCGGGCGGCAAGGTCGGCAATGGCGTCCGCGGCGCTGGCTTGCAGCGCGATCACGGGTTGGAGGTTCTGTGCGGCGCAGGCCTGGTCGAATACCGTGCGCAGGCCGGTGCCGGGCGGCATGCACACGATCGGGTGGGCGACCACGTCGCGCAGGGTGACCCGCCGCTGATTCGCGAGGGGGTGTCCGGCCGGGACTGCCACGACGAGCCGCTCGTTGATGATGGTCATGGCGTCCAGCCCCTCCGGGGTGGCGGCTGCGACCCCGACGAGTGCCAGGTCGACTGCACCGGTACGTACCCCCTCGACGAGCCGCTCCGAGCTGTCCTCCAGCAGCGAGATCTCCACACCGGGATGTGCCTGGTGGAATGCGGCGAGGGCGTCGAACAGCAGGGTGAGGGTGCAGCCGATGACCATCCCGACGGCAAGGCGACCCCGGATCAGGCCGGTCACCTCGCCCACCGCCTGGCCGACTGCCCCGGCGGCGGCGAGTGCGGCGCGGGCGTGTTCTAGCGCTGCCTTTCCCGCGACGGTGAGGGTGACGGTGCGGGCCGACCGGTCGAACAGCTCGGCACCGAGCTCCCGTTCCAGCTGGCGGATCTGGGCGCTGACGCCGGACTGGCTGATGTGCACCCGGTCGGCTGCCCGGGTGAAGTTCTGCTCCTCAGCGACCGCGACGAAGTATTCCAGCTGCCTCAGCTCCATGACTACAGATTCTAGTTCTCAGAAGATCCAGTTGTTGGACTTCTGATCACTCGGCGGCCACGCTGGGAAGCATCGAGGCCCGACATCAGGAGGAATTCATGCCGGAGTACGAGAAGGCCATGCGCCCTGAGGACATCACCCGCTTGTTCGTCGAACGGTCCAACGCCGGTGACGCGGCCGGGGTCGCCGCACTGTACGAAGAGGGTGCGGTGATGGCCTTCCCGCCCGGCGGCCAGACGGTGGGCCGGAACGCGATTCGCGCGCTGTGGGAGAAGGTGCTGGCCAACCGGCCTCATTTCGAGCAGGAACAACCGCTGCCGACGCTGATCAGCGGTGACATCGCCCTCACCTCGACCCCGCCGAAGGACGGGGCCGGTGCCCGGGCGCAGGTCGTCCGGCGCCAGCCTGACGGAAGCTGGCTGCGCCTGCTAGACCAGCCCGAGTTCGTCCCGCCCACCCGCTGACTCCTCGCCACCGTGAGTTCGCGGAACCGGAGGCTGTCGGGCGTGGCCCCGACACCGAGCCTCGTGATCACGGCTCGGGCCGCTCGCGCGACGGGTTCAGCACCAAGCTGCATCTGGCCGTCGATCAGAGTCAGAAGCCCATGGCGATCGTGGTGACGGCCGGGCGGCGGGGAGACTCGCCGCAGTTCGAGCCCGTGCTGAAGAAGGTTCGTGTGCCCCGCATCGGGCCGGGCCGACCCGCGTTCGTCCCGACCGGGTGCGGGCGGACAAGGCGTACGTCTCCCGGAAGAACCGCGCCTACCCGCCGCCGCGGGATCCACTGCACCATCCCGGACAAGGCCGACCAGGCACGCAACAAGTGCCCGCCAGGCAGCGCTGTGTGCGCGGCGCCAGCGCGAGCAAGACCGGGCGCGCGGTCTGTCCGCGCGTGTCCTCGGCGTCCAGCTCTCCCCCGCCGCAGAATCCCGTCCCCCCGGCGCCCCCGGCCTGACCGACTCCACCGAGGCATCGCAGCTGCTGGTCGGCCTTGCACGCGCCGGATGGCTCGCCACAGCACTCGCCCGGCGCCTGGACATCGACACGCACCGTCGGCGAAGTCCGTGACAACGCCCCCGCCTCCGCCATGACCTGGGGCTACGGATACGCCGCCTGCACCGCGCCCTGATCAGCCTCGATCCCTCCAGCTACGGCATCCACCCCACCGCCAGCGCCCGCACCCGCGCCGCCACCACCCGACGCACCACGGCGACAGCCGCCTGATCCGGGCAGCTCCAACGCACTCTTGGTTCTCTGGACTTGGGGCACCGTGTGGGGGCCCCACCCGTGCCGCCGAGCAGCGACGCACCCACGCCAGGGCTCCCCGCCGTAGCGTCACGTGTAGGCGTCACGCGGTGACGGCTGCTGACCGCGAGCAGCGCGCTACCGGCAGGACGAAGTCGGAGACCCAGTCCTGGACCCGCAGAGCAGGCGGTCGAGACGAAAGGCGGACGGGTTTGTCTCCGCGGCCAGGCGCAGCAGGCGTAGCGGCTGCGGGCGCAGGCCCGTGACGGTTGTGCGGCGGTCCGGACGGGCGGGCGGGGCAGGGGCGAAGAGGAGGTGCAGGCCGGCGATGTCCATGAAGAGCGTGTGGTTCAGGTCCCACAGCAGGCCGGTCACGTGTGCGGGCAGGGCATCGGCCGTGGCGCGGAGCGGGGGCAGGGTGTCGAAGTCGATGTCGCCGCGCACCGCGATGGTCGCGTTCGTGCCGTTGAGGGTGGTGATCGTGTTCATGCTGGGCGCGCCCCCTTCCGGGGGTTGTTGAGCCCAAAGACGAAGCACCCTCCGAACAGAGAGGGTGAACGCGATGGCAGGGGGCCGGGTGCCCGGGATGGGGGCAACGCCCGACTCCCCCGAAAGACCAGCACCCCGAAGGGAGCCGGTCGGTCTCGTTGTTCCTCCACCGTCGCACACTCGCGCGCATGCCCGCGATAGTCCTGAGGGTGTGCTTCAGCACCTCGCGCCAACCGACGGTGATCGCGCCGTAACAACGGGCCACAGGAGAAGCGAAGCGAACATTTGGCGTACCTGGAGCGTGCACGGCGCAGGTCTCGGTGCCCTGAGCCGTCCGCGAAGGCGATGTGGGCGGTGTGCGTTTACCGACCGGCTCTTTTCCCGACCGGACTCACGTTGCGCTTACACGAGTTGCGCGACGGCCAACACGATCTCCACACCGCGCTGCTCGAACCGGCCCGGGCCAGCCAGGGCCGTGGGCAATCCCAAAGTCCGAGTCCCACGTGCCAGGTTGCCGCGACGGGCTCGATGTCCGGGACCACGGTCACCGTCCCGACTCAGGCGCGGGCGCCACGCCCTACCGTACGCGGCGGAAAAGGTTGTCCGGCGCAGCGAACCGCCGCCGGACAACGAGCGTCTACGGGTGCGTGGGTGCGCACTGACCTCACGCACCGAGTCGTATTCGAGGGGAACCGAACACGTCCATGAAGACCACAATGACCACCGTGGCCCTTGCGGCGATCGTCGCCGCCGGCACCGCCGTCGCCGCCGTCCCGGCCTCGGCCGCCACCGCCAAGGCCGCGCCGACGCGTTGTCACACCGCCGACCTGAAGGCCGGTTTCGCCACGGGGGGCGACGCGAAGCCGGACATGGGGCGGACCGGGAAGCAGACGCAGGCGTTCATCTGGTTCACTAACAAGAGCAACCGCACCTGCACCCTGTCCGGCTTCGCCGGTGTCGACATGGTCGGCGCCCAGAGGACCGACGGCACCTGGTCCCTGATGCGCTCCGCCAAGAGGCCCACGAAGATCACCCTGGAACGGGGGGCCACGACGGACTTCAGCATCACCCTGCTCCCCGTGGCCAAGTCCACGCCCCAGAAGGAGAAGTTCGTCCCCGCGACGTTCCAGGTCACCCCGCCGAACGAGACCAAGCACTTCACCCTGAAGTGGCCGTTCGGCGGCCAGATCCTGAAGCAGGACGCCGCCACCCACCCGGGCACCTACCTCAACCCGGTCGGACAGTAATCCCCCGCGGCCACGTGGTCAGGGCTCCAGGAGGGCTCTGACCGCGCGGCGCTCGGCCATCCCCCGGTAGCCCACGGCGACCCGCTCCCGGGGCAGGATGAGGTCGAAGACCCCGCCCGGCTGGATCCGGCGGGCGGGATTCGGTCGACCAGGCCGGGCAGGAAGCGGCGCGCGGGTGCCGGGCCGCCGCGCGGCCCGACCTGGAAGAAGTACAGCTCCCGTCCGTCGACGGCCACCTCGTGCGCGACGCTGCCGACCGCGCCGATGCCGCGGGTCAGGGCTCCGAGAAGGGCGAGGACCGCAAGGTGTGCGGCGTACGCCGTCCAACGCGGTCCAGGCGCTGCTGGTTGCTGGCGAACGCTGCACCGCAGGAAGGCGGCGGCCTTGATGGACCGCTCCCCTAGGTCTTGCGGGTCAGGACCTTGGTGACGTGAGTTGTTGGCAGATCAGCTGGTGAGCGAGTTGCGCCGTCGCGAGCAGGTCCTCGCGAGCCGTGTCGACGTTGGATCGCACCGACAGTCCGTGCCAGACGGATTGGATGAGCCCGGTCAGGGCCGCCGCGTTGGTGCCCGCGGCTAGTTCCCCGTCCTGGATCGCTCGTTCGATGCGCAAGAGGAGGGCCTGCTCGTTCGAGCTGTGCAGCTCGGCGATGTAAGCGCTGGTATCGAGCGTGCTCGTGCTGTCGGTCATGACGGCGCTGCTGATGAGGCATCCGGGGTGCGTGTCGCTTGGCTGGGTGAACTCGTGGACCGAGTCGATGAGGACGCGTTCGATGACCATCTGGATGTCGTTCTCGGCGACTGCCTGCTGGTAGATCTCGCGGTAACGCTCGGCATAGGTCCGCACCGCTTCCTCGAACAGTCCGGCCTTGCTGCCGAAGGCGGCGTAGAGGCTGGAGGTGGAAAGCCCGAGGGTCGCGACCAGGGTGCGGGTCGAGGTGCCGGAGTAGCCGCGTCGCCAGAAGAGGCGAGCGGCGTCAAGGACCGCGAGGTCGCGGTCGAAGGCTCGGGGGCGTCCACGCTTGCGTTCAGTCACGCTTGCATTGTAGATCGTTCGCTCCATAATAGATTTATGGAGCGAACGATTCAGAAAAAGCTGTCGGTCGGCGGGGACAGCTGGGTCACGGTTGATGTGTACGGGGAGCCGGACACTCCGGGCCTCATCGTCGTCCCGGGCGTGATGAGTGATGCGCATGCATGGCGCGATGTGGCGGGCACCGTCGACGCTTGGCCCTCAGTGGTAGTCGTGAACCGTCGTGGCCGTGCCCCCTCAGGGCCGTTGACCGACTCGTACTCGCTGCGGACAGAGGTTGAGGACCTCGGCGTGGTCCTTGGCGAGTTCGACAGCGCGAGGGCTCTCTTCGGTTGGAGCTACGGCGGCATGATCACCTTGCTGGCCGCCAACGAGCGCCCGATTCACCAGATCATCGCGTATGAGCCGGTGATGCAGCCGTTCGGACGCCATGCGCTGCCGGACCTGAAGGTGGCAGCGGAGACGGCGGACTGGGATCGCTGCGTCGAGATCGTCAATCGGCAGATCTCCGGCTTCTCCGCAGCGCACGTCGATGAGCTTCGGGCCGAGCCTCACAGCTGGGCGATACTGCGTCGCTTGACTGGACCGCTGTACGCCGAACTCTGCGCGCTCAACGCGACACCGCCTCCGGATCTGCTGGCACAGCAGGCAGACCAAGTCGACTTGATCATCGGCCAGCGTAATCGCGGAAGGGCCCCCTACGGAACGTCGTTCGACCACGTGCGGCAGCGCGTCGCGCACGCCGGAGTCCACGAACTCCCTGGTCAGGGCCACCTGGCCCACATTCAGGCGCCAGCAGAGCTGGGGCGCCTGCTCAACAACCTCGCCGCGATCTGATGGGCACCCATACTCTCCATTGAGGGCCGCAGGCGGTACCGGGTGGCGATGCCGCGCCCGACTTGTCCCCGCTTCAGAGCCGCCGGGTACATTCGGGTTGTCCTGAGTGATCGCCCGAATCCCGGTGGCAGCCGGTTCCGGGTGCACCCCGAGGTGGCCGCGAAGATGATCGCGGCCAGCACCTCACGGTTCCCTCTCCGGCGGCCTCCTGCGCCCTGCGGGCGTTCCGGTGCCGGCGGGACCACCCGCTGGAACAGCTCCCACAGACCTCCCTGCGCCATCCGTTCGACAAGCGCAGCAGTCACCACCCCAGACTGGCGCAAGATCACCGACTGAAATGACGTCTAAGTTGCCTCGCCGGTCCAGCGTTGACCAGCGGTGAGGCTGGTCAACGCCAGGCAACCGAACCCTTTCTGCCTCACATCCTGCGCAGCTGCGCCTCGATCACAACGTCGCCCGCCACCAGGCCGAGGACCGCCAGCCCCCAGGCCAACCATCGCCCGGCCGGGCCCCAGCCTCCTCCTGAGTCCCGAATGAAAGGCGCGGGCCGGTCGGCTGCCATCGCCGACGATGACCGGCAGCACCCCGACAACCACCCGAAAGACAGCCGAGCGCCACCGAACGCGCACCAGCCGAGCACCCCCCTACGAACTCACCGACTGGGCGCCGGACGGGCGCGCCACATGGTCGTCCGGCTGGGAGCGGGTTGCCGGGGCCCGGCACATCGTGTCGTACTGGACTCACGGGCTTCACGGGCTCGTCAACCGCCTCAGTCAGGACCTCGATGTCGCGACCGAGAATCCGGCACCGATGCCCCAGTGGGTGATGAGGTCGGCAACCTGGTCCGTGGAGAACTTCAGGTCCCTGGGCAGGTCGACGCGGGTCTCCGCGTCGTCGTCGGAGATGTTCTTCGGGACGAGGAGGTAGCGGTGGTCGGTCTGCTCCGCGCACCCCAGCGGCCCGACAAGGGCCTCGGGCAAGGGGACGACTCGCTCACGCGTCATCTCTCGACGCTCACGGGTGCGCGGCGGTGCGGATGGTGGACACGGAGGCCGCGACGATCCACTGAACTCCGTTGCGGCGAGCGCCTGGTATCGGATTTCCCAGTATGTCTGGGCGGTCTGCGCGGCGGCGAGTAGGCCGGGCCGTCTGCGCGCCCCGCTGGGTCTATGCGGCCCAGGCGTGCTCCAGGTGGGTGCGGAAGGTGGCGGGCTCTCGTCCGATCAGTTCGGCCAGCGTTGGGTCGACAGTGGCGAACTCGCCATGCCGCGCCGCGGCGAAGATGCTCAGCATCAGGTCGGCGATCGGGGCCGGGGCGCCATGCGCCAGGACCTGCTCGCGGAAGGCGTCGTCCGGGACGACGGTGCGGATGAAGGGCCGTCCGGTGGTCTGGGAGGCGATCTCGGCGACGGTGTCGAAGTCGAGCGCCGCCGAGCCGGTGAGCGGCGGGGTGGGCCCCTCGTAGCGGGCCTCCTCGGCGAGGATCATCGCGGTGGCCTCGGCGAGGTCGTCGTGGCCGGTCCAGGCGACGGGGCCGTCGGCGGGCAGTGCGATGTCGCCGGTGTGGCGGCTGGACTCCAGGAATTGCAGGGCGCTGGAAGCGTAGAAGCCGTTGCGCAGCGCGGTCCAGGGCAGGCCGGTGGCGCGCAGCAGGTCCTCGGTCTGGGCGTGGTCGCGGCACGCCTGGAAGCGGGAGTCGTGGGCGGCGCCCATCTGGCTGGTGTAGAGGATGCGGCCGACGCCGGCCTGCACGGCGGCGTCGATGGCGACGCCGTGGCCGCTGACGCACTCCTGGCCCGTGCGGTCGAGGGAGACGAGGAGCAGCTGCTCGGCGCCCTCGAAGGAGTGCACGAGCGAGGCCGGGTCGTCGAAGCTGCCCTGCCGGACGCGGACGCCGCGGTCGGCGAGGTCCTGGGCCTTACGGGGGTCGCGGACGCTGACGCCCACGCGGTCGACGGGGACGCGCTCCAGAAGGCGCTCCACCGTGCGGCGCCCGAGCTTTCCGGTGGCTCCGGTGATGATGATCATGAGTTCTCCCGACATTGTTTCCGATGGAATCACTTTAAGGCTAACACTGGAAATACCAGTGGAACCAGATCCTCGGTACCATTGGTTCATGGTTACGCGCGACTCGTCCGACAGCCCTCGGCGCCGCATCGTCGAGGCAGCTGTCGAGCTGCTGGAGAACAGCGGCCCTGATGCGGTGAGCACCCGCGCGGTCGCCGCCGCGGCCGGAATGCAGCCGCCGGCGATCTACCGCCTCTTCGGCGACAAGGAGGGACTCCTCGAGGCCGTCGCCGAGCACGGCTACGCGCAGTTCCTGGAGAGAAAACGCACGGAGCTCGACGTCACTCCCCAGGATCCGGTGGAGGAGCTGCGCCGCGGTTGGGACATGGTGGTCGACTTCGGCGTCTCCCGCCCCGAGTTGTTCGCGGTGATGAACCGGGCCGCCGGCCGGGGATCGGACGCGGCACACCGGGCGGGCTTGGAGATCCTCCACGGGCGGGTGCGCCGGCTGGCGGCCGGGGGGTGGCTGCGCGTAGACGAGGAGCTGGCCGCCCAGATCATCCAGGCAACCGGCCAGGGCGCGGTCACCACCTGGCACTCCACCCCGGCGGACCGCCGCAATCCGGCGCTGTTGACCGTCCTGCGCGAGTCCATGGTCGCGGCCGTCACTCGCGCCGAGCCGGCGGTCCCAGCCGCGGAGTCCGGTCCCGCCGCAGCGGCCCGCGCGCTGCGCGCCGCTCTCCCCGATGACGCCGACGTCCTGAGCGACGCCGAGCAGCGCCTGCTGCGTGAGTGGCTCACGCGCCTGGCCGCGGACGGCGGCGCGCCGCATGCCTGATCGCGCGTCAGGCGCCCTCGTGCAGGTCGAACCTCCCGAGGAGGGATCGACCACACGGCAACGCTCGTGGTCATACATCTAGGCGGTCCCCCGGCAGTGACACCGGCCACCGCACAGCGGAACCTTTCACCTCGGCCCTGAACCGAAGGATAGGCCCGTAGTGCGAGCACGGTTGGGCACCGCACGCGACTACCCAGTAGTCATCGGCGTGTTGGTCGGCCTGCTATGCATCGCCTGGGAAGGAGTCGCGGCCGCCACATGAACACTCAGCGGGATAGGCGGCGCAGCCACCACTGCGCCGCCCACGCGCCCGACAATGGCGGCGCAGGAGGCGGCGGACCCAGCCACCAGCTGCCAAGCTGCTCGGCACCCCAACCCACGGGCTCGCGCCACGACCCACCGCCGGCCCCAGACCCACGGACCTGCACCAGCGACGACCGCGGGAAATTCGAATCCGATCGAATGCGCTGTCCAGGCAGTCCGTCAGCCGCACCAACGCGCCGTCCTCCCCCACCCCGACGGCCGGCGCGGGTGCGGTGCGGGGGCGGCGAAGACCCTCCAGGGCGACGAAAACCCTTCGGGCCTACACGGTACGCCCGCGGGCTTACAGCTCGCGGCCGACCAGGAAGTCCAGCACCGTGAGCAGGTCCTCTGCTGCCCCGGCGGCCAGCGGTGTCTGCGTCAGGAGGGTGCGGGCGGTGGTCGTGTGCGTGCGGGCCTCGGCCAGTGCCGCCGTACGTCCGCCGACCGCCTCCATCAGCTCGGCGGCCTCCTGCGCCCGCGCCGGCGAGTGCAACAGCTCGGGCAGGGCGCGAGCCGCCGGGGAGTCCAGGGCTGCCAGCACCGGGTAGGTCTTCTTGTGTTCCCGCAGATCGCCGCCCGCGGGCTTGCCGGTGACCGCGGGGTCGCCCCAGATCCCGAGCACGTCGTCGACCAGCTGGAAGGCGATGCCGAGATGCCGCCCGGCCCGGTCCAGCACGCCGGCCATGTCCTCGTCCGCTCCGCCGAGCACGGCGCCCAGCGCACAGGCGCAGCCCAGCAGGGCACCTGTCTTGGCCTCCGCCATCGCCCGGTACTCCTCGACTGTCACCCTGTCCGGGCCGGTGCACGGCCGACCGGTGAACAGCAGGTCGTCGGCCTGCCCGCGCACCAGGTCGGCGAGGGCCGCCGACAGAAGCCGTACGGCTCGGGCGCCCTGCGGCACGACGGCGAGGGTTTCCACAGCCAACGCGAACAGGGCGTCGCCGGCCAGCACCGCCGGACCCGTGCCGTATGCCTTCCACACGGCCGGACGGCGGCGCCGGGTCGCGTCGCCGTCCATGATGTCGTCGTGCAGCAGCGAGAAGGTGTGCACCAGCTCCACCGCGACCGCCGCAGGAATCCCGGCCCGCCCGTCGGCACCCGCCGCCCGCGCACCGAGCACCGCCAGCGCCTGCCGCACGCCCTTGCCGCCCGGTGTGGCGGCGGGCGCGCCACCCACCTCGCACCAGCCGAAGGAGTACGCGGCCATCTCGGCCATCCACGGATGCAGCCGGCCCACCGCCTCGCGCAGGGACGGCCGCACCAATTGAGCGCAACGGGAGAGGAGTTCGGGCGCGGCGGACGGAGCCTGGAGCGCGGTCATCGTACGGCCTCCGCGTCGAGTGCGAACTCCTCCTGTGCGTGGGTCACCAGCCGTTGCACGTGCTTGAGTCCACTCGCTTCCAACGAGCCTGCGAGTTCGACGAGTTCGGCCGCCGTCTCGTCACGGTCCCGTCCGAGCCGCGCCAGCGACTTGACGAGGCCCAGCCGGGCGAGCGCCTCGCCACGCGGCTCGCTCATCGCACGGAACTCCGCCAGCGCCAGCTCGTACATCTGCCGTGCCTCCTCGTGACGCCCGGCCCGGTACAGGACGTTGCCTCGCATCTTGTGGTTGTAGGCCAGCGCGCTGGACAGGTTCATCGCGCGACAGCCGGCCTCCGCCCGCGACAGCAGCTCCAGCGCCCTCTCGGTGTCCTTGTCGCGCACCGAGAGGAGGTCCGCGAGGCCGCGCAGCGCCCACGCGTGCCCGCGCCGGTCCTCGGCCCGCTCGGCTATCTCCGCCGCCTCTTCGAACAGCGCGTACGCCCGGTCGTAGTCCCCGGTGTTGCGGTGCATCTGGGCGATGCCCTCCAGCGCCCAGACCGTGTGCCGGGCCTCGCCGCGCCTGCGGGCCTCGGCCAGCAGCTGCTCGTGCAGCCGGCCGACCGCCGCGTAGTCGCCCTGTATGCGGCCGGTCTCCGCGAGTCCGGCCAGCGAGTAGCCTCGGCAGACGACGTCGCCGGCCCGCTCGCCGAGTTCGGCCGCGAGTCCGAGCAGCCGCCAGGCCAGCGGGAACGCGCCGCGCTGCCGGGCAAGGGTGCCGCCGCTCCACAGCGCCCACGCCATCGCCGCGGTGTCTCCGGCCTCCCGAGCGGTGCGGTAGCTCGCCTTCCACGCCTGGTCGGCCTCCCGTACCTTTCCTAGCCGCCGGTACGCCTCGGCCACAGCGAGCCCGCAGCGTGCGGCCTCGGCCGGGTGTCCGGACCGCTCGGCCTCGCGGAGCTTCTCGATGCCTTCCGCCAGCACATCCGTCAGAGAGGAGTTCACGGACAGGGTGGTCAGGGCGCCCTGGTATTCGGGCGCGAAAGCCTTGCCGTACATATATGCCTTTCTATACACGTTGCGTATACACGGCGTGTATAGCGAATCGGAGACACGCCCCGGCCTAGAGGACCGGTGCGCGTTGGTCTGTTGTCGATCAAGACGCGGGTAGCGCGACGGGGGTTGTCTGTGTGGTGCGGATCATGATGTGAAGGTTCCGCGCTGGGTCCGCACGGGCCGGCTCAACGGTCGCGATCCGAGCCGCCGTTGCCCCGTCCACGGGATCGTCACCGCCGGAACGGACCCCCCACTCCGCGCGAGCCCGCTGACGCTCGCCCGCGCCGCCGACCTGGAGGCCGCTCCAGCGTTGCGGTCGACTGCGGGGTGCTGCCCGTCCCCATCTCCAGCCTCGGCCTGTGCATCGGCAACGCCAACGGCCTGACCACGCACCGCACCGCCCACGCCGTCGGGGCCGCCTCTGCAGTTCGGGGCTCCTCCGGGCAGCAGCTGTCCGCCCCCCGTGCGGCGTCGTCCTCACGGCCGCACCAGTCCCAGTGCCAGCGCCGGGAAAGCCGCCGCCTCCTGCAGTACGGACAGCAACGGCACGATGAGATAGCCCCGGCCGGGAATGAGCATCGCGTCCTGCTCTTGTGGTGGTCCATGCCGTCGACGCTGTGGCGGTTCGCTACGGTGACCGGTCGGAGCGCGCATGCCGACGCGATCGAGCTTCCGGTCGCACAGGACCAGGCGGTCGTGTGGTGCTACCCGGCGATCACCCTCGGGCTGCTTTCGGCCGCGGCATACGCCCGCCGATTCTCGAGCCACGAACTTCGGCACTCGAGCCGTTCTCAGTCTGTTGCGCAGCCTTGACGGTACTGGTCTGGGCCAATACCGTCTGTCCCGCACAGAACTCCACATGACGCAACACCGCTGAACAGCATCAGAGTTGACGATGCACTCGCCGGGTGGGGCGAAAGCCCGGACGTCCGCTGCCGGCTTGCCTGTCAACGGCAGCCAAGGCGCCGGTCTTCACCCGGTCGTCGTCACCCGGATCCACAAGGGCGCCTGCACTGCTCGCCGTTGATGGAAATCGCCAGAGGCGGCATAGCGAACAGACGCGATCATGTCTTCCTTCGGAGGCCAGACCTATGCAATTCCCCCCTGGGGCACGACTCGGCGGGTGGAAGAGAGCGCTCTCTCTGATTCCCGTCGTCCTCATGACGGTGGCGGCCGGCGTCACCACAACACAGAACGCCCAGGCGGCGGTGCCCCCGACACCGTCGGGCTTCACGCTCACTTGGAGCGACGACTTCAACGGTGCGTCCGGCACCGGCATCGATCAGAGCCTGTGGAAGTACGACACCGGGCCGGGCAGCAACTTCGGCACCGGTGAGATCGAGACGATGACCAACAGCACCTCGAACGTCTACTACGACGGACAGGGCCATCTGGTGCTCCAGGCACTGCACTCGGGTTCCGACGCGCGCAGCGGATGGACCTCCGGACGCGTGGAGACCCAGTCGGCGGGCTTCGGCGCCCCGGCCGGCGGTGTCGTACGCATCGAGTCCGTCCTCCAGCAGCCCAACGTCACCACCGCCAACGGCGCGGGCTACTGGCCGGCGTTCTGGATGCTCGGCGCGCCGCTGCGCGACGGTGTGACCTGGCCGAAGTCCGGCGAGGTCGACATCATGGAGGACATCAACGGCCGCAGCTCCGTCTTCAGCACCCTGCACTGCGGTGTGAACCCGGGTGGGCCATGCAACGAGTCGACCGGCATCGGCTCGGGTGAACGCCCCTGTTCGGGCTGCCAGACCGGCTTCCACGACTACGCGGCGGAGATCGACCGCTCGGTGTCGCCGGAGCAGATCAGGTTCTACCTCGACGGAAACAACTTCTTCACTGTCAACGCCAATCAGGTGGACGCCACGACCTGGTCCGACGCGGTCGACCACTCCTTCTTCATCATCTACGACCTGGCGATCGGCGGCGGTTTCCCGGACGCCTTCGGCGGGGGCCCTAACGCGTCCACGGTCTCCGGCGGCAAGCTGGTCATCGACTCGGTGGCCGTCTACAACAAGGCCCCCGGCTCCGGAGGCGGCGGTGGCGGTGGCGGCGGTTCGGTGAGCGGCCAGGCGATCACCGGGCCCGGCGGCAAGTGCGTGGATGTGGCGGGTGACGACACCGGCGGCGACGGCACCGCGGTCCAGCTCTGGGACTGCCAGTCGGCGGCCAAGGACCAGCACTGGACCTGGAGCGGCCAGACCCTTCAGACCCTCGGCAAGTGTCTGGACATCGCCGGCGGCAACAGCGCCGCCGGTACGAAGCTGCAGCTCGCCACGTGCAACAGCGGCGGCTACCAGTCGTGGGTGCGTCAGCCCGACGGCTCGCTGCGGAACCCGACCAGCGGCCGATGCATCGACTCGCCGTCGGGTGCCACCGCGAACGGCACACGCCTGCAGATCTGGGACTGCAACGGCGCAGCCGCCCAGAAGTTCGCCATCGGCACCCCGATCTACGGACCGGGCGGCAAGTGCGTGGACGTGGCGGGTGACGACACCGGCGGCGACGGCACCGCAGTGCAGCTCTGGGACTGCCAGCAGGCCACCTCGCTCGACCAGAAGTGGACCTGGGACGGCCAGACCCTGCGCACGCTGGGCAAGTGCCTGGACATCGCCGGCGGTGTGAACGCGGCCGGCACAAAGCTCCAGCTGGCCAACTGCAACGGCGGCGGCTACCAGAACTGGGTTGCCAACGCCGACGGCTCGATGTCCAACCCGACCACCGGCAGATGCATCGATTCACCATCGGGTGCCACCGCGAACGGCACACGCCTGCAGATCTGGGACTGCAACGGCTCCGCCGCCCAGAAGTTCTCGCTGGCGTGAGCACGAAGCGCCCTGTCTGAAGCGAGGCGGGGCGCGTCGAAGGGCCACACCGCAACCGGTGCGGCCCTTCGACGAATCACCGCTGCGCAGGTGATCCGCTGAGACCTTGCGCCACCGCGAGCCCGCCGGGCTTCTCGCGCCGCTGGAACAGCCCGCGGCGTTCCGCGCCCTGCTGCTGGCCTTCGTCCGCCGCCTCCCGCCAGCAGTCGTCGCCCGCGCACAGCCGGTGAATCCGAACCGGGCGTGGGTGTCGATGACCAGGCCGGTGCTGGTGGCGGCCTGGCGGGAGGCAGCGGCTCGGCAGCGCCAGAGCGTCGGACCGCCCTCCTCGAGGTTGTGACGCGCTCATCCCCGTGGATGTGAGTGGTCCTCTTGGGTGCGCTTACTCACTCGACGGCCACCGTCGCCTGCCACGCGCCCGGACGCATGCCTGTCGCCTTGTGGAAGAACACCGAGAAGTTGGATGCGTCGGGGAAGCCGAGCGTGTCGGCGCAGCGGGCCGCGGTGAGGCGGTCATGTGCAAGGAGTCGTTTGGCTTCCAGGACGATGCGGTCGACGATGTACGCCTTCGCGGTGCGGCCGGTGGCCTGCTGCACCGCTCGTGAAAGGGTGCGGGGCGCGTATCCCAGAGCACGGGCGTAGTAGCCGGCGTCGTGGTGTTCCCGGAAGTGCGCTTCGACGCTGGAGCGGAACGACCGGAACAGCGGATGCGTGAACCGTTCTTCGGCGTGCGGTGGGCGCAGCCGGGCGATGAGCGCAGAAAGCAGGATTTCCGGCAGCTCTGTCGAGAACTCGCCGGGTGGGGCGGACGCCTCGAGGAGGAGATGGTTGCGCGCCGCGTCGACGAACATCCAGTCGGCGTCGGGAATGCTCCAGTGAGCGGCCAGGTCCGGGGACGCGACGAGCTCCCGGGTGGCGTGGGTGACCGGCGCTGTCGGCACGAACAGCACGAGGTGCCCTGTCACTTCGGCGATGTCGTCCCACCGGTGCACCGCGCCGGGAGGAACCCACACCGCGGATCGCCCCTTGAGCGGGTGGTGGAGGAAATCCACCGTGACCGAGCCGTGCCCGGCGTCGACGACGGCGAGGACGTGGAAGTCGGCGCGCTGCGTGCCGCCGTCGTTCAGCTCGCGAACGCGGCCGAACGTCATCGTCTCGACCGTGGCGGCGCGGCGCCCCGCGGGCTGGTAGGTCATCTGCCGGATCACGCTCACGTGTCCAGTTTTCACCATCGGGTGACCAGTCACGCCGATGTCCCGCCTCGGTGCGGAAGTTTCAATGAACGCACAGGGCAATCGCTCAGAACACCGACCGGAAGAGCCATCATGAACACGACGCAGCGGACGCTTCTGCCCGTTTACGACCACCGGCCGGGGACCGGACCGACCCTGGTGTTCCTGCACTACTGGGGTGGTTCCGCCCGCACCTGGGACCTCGTGGTCGACCGCCTGCCGGGCCGTGACGTGCTCACAGTCGACTTCCGCGGGTGGAGCCGGTCGAGTGCTCTGCCCGGCCCCTACACGCTCGGTCAGCTCGCCGACGACACGCTCGCCGTGCTCGCTGATGCGGGGGTCACCGACTATGTCCTGGTAGGGCATTCGATGGGGGGCAAGGTCGCACAGCTGGTCGCGGCCACCGGGCCCACCGGCCTGCGTGGCATCGTCCTCGTCGGCTCCGGCCCGGCGAAGCCCGCCGCACAGATCACCCCCGAGTACCAGAAAGCCCTGTCACATGCTTATGACTCCGCGGAGTCCGTAGTCGGGGCACGGGATCACATCCTCACCGCGACCGAGCTGCCCGCTCCGGTGAAGGCGCGCATCGTGACCGATTCGCGGACCGTGACCGAAGCAGCCCGTGCGGAGTGGCCGCTGCGCGGCATCGCGCAAGACATCACCGAACATACGCGCAGGGTCAGCGTTCCCGCACTCGTCATCGCCGGAGAGAACGATCGGGTCGAGCCCGCCGACGTGCTCCGCGACAACCTGGTGCCCTACCTTTCCCAAGTCGACTTCATGGTGGTCCCGCACACCGGTCACCTGATCCCACTGGAAGCCCCGGCCGACCTCGTCGACGCCATCACGGTCTTCGCGCCGGCCGCCTGACCGTCCCCACGGCGCGACGACGTGCTGTGCCCCTGATAACGCCTTTCGGCGCGAGTTCCAGCTGTTGGGCCGGTCAGGACGGTCCTGGGCGCACCGGCTCAGCGGGCCATCCAGCGGTCCATCTCCCGCGCCCGCGTGTCCAGCGTGGTGACGATGGCGGCTGACGCGGTCCGGGGGCTGCCGGGGGCCTGCGCGTCGCGCTGGACACCACCACACGCATGGCCGGGCCCCGGTTCGGGCGTCTCCACCTCGATTCCCGCCCGCCTCGCGAGCGCGACCGCCGTCGCCACGAACCCCTCGGAGAGCGCGAGGATCACGGGGTTCCCCGTCCGGCAGTGCCATGCGACCAGGCCGCGTGCGAACTCCGCGTATACGGCCGGATCGACCTCGAGTGTGTCCGGGTCGCCCCAATATTTCCCCTGGCCGATTCCGGCGGGCAGCTTGAGCTCCGCCTCGAAGACCTCGACCTCCCGGAGGAAGAGGCGGCCGACACCGTTCGGCGGGTTCCACAGCGTCTCGTCACCCATGTCGAAGTACATACTCATTGCGAATCCCCCTGCTCAGCCGCCCCGGCACAGGGTAGAAGGTCGGGCGGGTGGTAGGCACCCCGGTTAAACGGTGCCTGGGGGGAGTACGGCCGGCCCGACGGCACTCCGCCCTCCAAGCCGGCCCGCATTTCACGCAACCGTACAAACACGTTCGCCGATTGGGCCGTTGGAAGGAATCGCCTGGCGCCGGGGTTGCCCGTGATGCCTCCCTCTCGTTGTCGGCGACAGATACAAGTGACGAGCTGAGTGACGAGCTGATCGGGAGCGAAGATGCGCGGTGAGCGCAAGGTCAGGGTGGCCACGCTGGTGGCTTTGACGGCGGGCGGCATGGTGTGTGTCGGGCCGGGAGTCGCGTTTGCCGGCGGCCAGGATGGTGGTGCCAGCGCCAATGGTGGCACCGCGCTGGCTGAGGCCGTCCAGCAGAACACCGCCCAGGCGCATCGGCAGAACAACAGCTGTGCCGACGGGAACGGGCTGCTCCGCGGCGCGACGACGCTGATGGGTGGCCGCGCGCAGACACGGTGCGTGACCGGTGACGCCTCCCTGAACAAGCGCACTCTCACCGAGGGCGGGGGTGCCAACGCCAATGGGGGCTCTGCCACGGTCGGGACCGTCAACCAGCAGAACACGGCCCAGAAAGGCCGCCAGAACAACAGTTGCGGCAACCCCAATGACACGCCGATCACCCTCATGGGCGCCAACACGGAGAACCACTGCGTGGGGCTGGACGGCTCCACGAATGAGGACACGGTGACCCGGAGTGGTGGGGCCAACGCCAACGGCGGTTCCGGGGGAGCCTTCCTGGATCAGCAGAACACCGCGCAGGATGGCCGGCAGAACAACAACTGCGCTGACATCGACACCGCTTTCCTCAACCTGACCGGCGCCGAGACCGACGGCCGATGCGTGGATCAGGACAGCTCGGTCAACAGGCATGTGGTGACCACGGGCAAGGGCGCCACCGCCAACGGTGGCTCCGGGTCGGCTGCCGGACTCGTCCAGCAGAACACCGCGCAGGAAGGCCGGCAGAACAACAACTGCGCCGACCCCATCGCCGGTGTCGTCCTGACCGGTAGCCAGGCAGAGGGCCGCTGCGTCAACCGAGACGGTTCGGTCAACGAGAACGGCGTGGTCAAGGGTGGTGGCGCCACCGCCGACGGGGGAAGCAGTCTGGACGACGACCTGCTGCAGCAGAACACCGCGCAGGAGGGGCGGCAGAACAACAACTGCGCCAACCCCAACAACTCCGGAATCAACGGCAGCGGTGGCAGCGCCCGGGGCCATTGCGCGAACCATGACGGTTCGCTGAACCGGGACACCGTGGTCAAGGGCGGCGGCGCCGAGGCCAACGGTGGTTCCGGAGGAGGTTTCACCCCTCAGCAGAACACCGCGCAGGAAGGGCGCCAGAACAACAACTGTGCCAATCTCAACGGCTCCGAGCTCGACCTCATCGGCGCAAGCGCTCAGGCCGACTGCACGAACCATGACGGCTCGCTGAACCAGGGCACCCTGGTCAAGGGCGGCGGCGCCGAGGCCAACGGCGGTTCCGCCGGTGGCAGCCTGAGCCAGCAGAACACCGCGCAGGAAGGGCGGCAGAACAACAACTGCGCCAATCCCAACAACACGACCCTCGCTCTGACGGGTGCCAGCAGTAAGAACCGGTGCGCGACGGACGACCGTTCCGCGAACGTGGACAGCGCGGACATCGGCGGAGGCGCCGAGGCCAACGGCGGATCCGGCCTGCTGGACCTCACCCAGCAGAACACCGCGCAGGAGGGCCGGCAGAACAACAGCTGCGGCAACCCGAACGGCCTGTCGATCACCGCTTCCGGAAGCCGTAACAGCTCACAGTGCGAGGCTGTCGACGAGTCCACGAACGTTGGCACCCTCACCCGCTGACCGGCCATCCCTGAGTCGACGCATCCGCGGTCTCACGGCGACGCGGGTGTGTCGGCGGCCAGGTACGCACATCCCACCAGGCACGCAACCGCGGCCACCGCCGCCGTGTGCGACGCGAGCGGTAACCACTTTGTCCGAGGCCCGACCGAACGGCAGGAGTAATCACGATGCGGCAGCGAGGACGCCATGCGGCACCCCGCCGGTCCGGGCAGAAAGCACGACAGGCCGTTGCTCTCGTCTTCACCGCCGGAGCTTTCCTGGCGGCCAGTCAGGAGACCGCTGTCGCAGACATCCTGGACGGCAATCCGTTCAACGGGCAGCTGAACACCGACCAGGAGGGGCAGGAGAACCTCGATTGCGGCAACTCCGCCCACCTGGTCCGAATCAACGTGGCGAAGACCGCCAACCAGGAGACGGTCTGCGCCGACACCGACGGTCACACACACCGCCGAAGCGGTCATCCGGGCGGCCCGCAGGCGATCGGAGGAACGGCTCTAGGCCCTCAGATCAACACGGCACAGGCCGGAGAGCAGAATCTCAACTGCGGCAACTCCGCCGACGTGATCACCGTCAATGTGCTGGGTACGATCAACGAGCAGACGACCTGCGCGGCCGTGGCCCGAGACCATGCGGACGCGCAGGGAGGATTCACCGGCCGTGCCCAGGCTCTGGGTGGAACGTCACTGGGGCAGCAGCTCAACACCGCGCAGACCGGTAAGCAGAACCTGTACTGCGGCAACTCCTCCGACACTCTCACCATCAATCTTCTCGGAACCATCAGGAAGTACACCCGCTGCGTCGCCCTCGACAAGTCCTCTCGGCACGAGTCGGCCCCCGAACACCGGGGCCATGCTCTCGCCGATGCCGGTCAGGTGGTCGGTGTCGGGCAGAACACCGCACAGAACGGCCGCCAGAACCAGACCTGCGGCAGCCCGGGGAGCGGCATCGATCTTCCGTTGGGCGAGACGAAACGCGACACCCGGTGCACGGTTTACGACGCATCCGGCGCCGCGAGGTAGCCACGGCCGAGCAGCTCCGCGGTGCCGGGGTCGCCGTCAGTGCGGGTTCGGGGAGGCGGGTGGACGCCGCGATCCGCTCGCATCTCCGCCATCTCGGGGATCCGGGCGGTCATCCGCAGCCCGCCGACCAGGCCGGCCGGGTGGCGTTCTCGGCTGTGCACGCAGTCATCCGGCCTGCGGCTATGGGCGACGGTCCCGTTTCCGTTCGCTGCGCCGCAGTGCGCGGCGCTGCTTTCCCGGCAACGTGGCGGCCAAATCGCCCACCGGAGAGACGTCGTGGCAGTGGCCGTCCCGGCCGCCCCGGCACCACCACACCGGTGGGCCATCCGCCTCCGTCGCCCCCTGGTACCAGTCGTCGGCGGTCCCAGCGGGACGAGGGTGCATTCCGATCCCGTGTTCCCAGCAGATCGGCCAGACCTGCCAGAGCAGCTCGGTGATGGTCGCCTGCGCCGCATCCGCGACGACGGTCAGGACCGTCGCCGTATCGTGCGGCTCTGGCGGGTCGTCCTCGTCCAGGTCGCACGCATTGACCGGATTGCCATGCCAGCGGCCGTCCGGCATCGCCACGTAGACCTGGTCCCTGTCGATCCCACCCGGGGGCGAAGGCTGCCACGACGGCGCAGCCATCAGTATCAGCGGGCCCTGGCCCGGCAGGGTCGCCATCAGGTCGCGATTGACCGTAGCGAGTGCAGCCTCCAGCTTCGGCCACTGGCCGGGCACGGTCTGCCTGGGCTCCGGGAGACGCTGCCGGTCATCACCAGGACCGAGGCTGACATACGAGAAGTAGCTCACCGCGACATCGTCCCACCGCGCTGTCCTTCACCGCTGACGGCCTGCTCGCCGAGCACGACGCGGGCAAAGAGCGGCGGCGGCCGGAACAGGGCCCGGGTGGAGCTGCTGGCCCGCTGCCGTACGGAGCGCATCCAGCCGCCCACACCCGGACGGTGCGACCGGATCGTGAGAGCGCCGCTGCGGGCCGCCAAGGAGACGTTGACGTCGCGGATCTCGGCACGGCGCATGGGGAAGGCACGCAGCGGATCGTGGCCCTTGGCCGCGACACCCCAAATCCTTCAGTGCCGGGATGAAGGCACACCGGGCCCCCGAAGTGGCCTGGTGGGCTGGCGTCGGCTTCATCCGGGGGCTACCGTGTGCAGCCATGACTACCGGGACGGCATTGCGCCACACACGGATTGGTGACCCGGTGCTCTTCTGAGCGCCGTACGGGCCGGTGCCGGCCCGCTGTCGTATCGAGGATCTGGCGCTGCCGCGCGGGCTCCGCCTCTGTCGTGTTGACCACAGGCTCGACACCTCGACCACGACAGGAGAATTCATGCCCGCCAAGATGCTGCAGGTTCCCACCGCGGACGGTCAGGCCGACGCTTTCGCTGCCTTCCCCGAAGGTGGCGGCCGGCACGCCGGGGTGCTGATGTACCCGGACGGCTTCGGGATCCGGCCCGTGCTGCGGGAGATGGCCCGCGAACTGGCCGGACACGGGTACTACGTACTCGTCCCCAACCTCTTCTACCGGCACGGCCCGGCACCCGTGATCGAACTTCCCCAGTACATCGGAGAAGAGGTCCGGCCCGCGATCTTCGCCCAGCTTATGCCCATGATCGAGGCTCACGTCACAGAACGTGTCCTGACCGACGCCGACGCCTATCTCGCGTTCCTCACCGCTCAACCCGAGGTCGGCTCCGGACCGGTCGCGGTGACCGGCTACTGCATCGGAGGCCTCCTGGCGACGCGGACCGCCGCGGCCCGCCCCGATCAGGTAGCCGCCCTCGCCGCATTCCACGGCCCGGTGGGAGTCGACGGACCCGACAGCCTCTCCAAGCTCAGCGCCGAGGTCCACTTCGGCCACGCCGAGAGCGACTTGACGCCCGAGGCCCTCGGCACGCTCAACAAGGCCCTGGACGCGGCGGGTGTCGGCTACACCTCCGAGATCTACCCGGATACCGTGCACGGCTTCACCATGTCCGACACCGATGCCTTCAACCCTGCCGCACTGCGGCTTCACTGGGACCGCCTGCTGCCCCTTCTCGGCCGCACCCTGACCAAGGGCTGAGCCCGGCCCGCAAATCGACCCCGAGGTGCACGCGCCCGGAGTCCTGGCGATGGGCCGGAGCGGGTGGAGGACGGGCGACGGCCGCCCTCCACCGAGGGGTCCTTGAGAGGTAACCGGCCCGACTGGCGGGCGGGCTGTGGTAGGCAGGACCGATGATCAGCCGACTTCCTCTCGACCAGCAACTCGAGTCCCTTCGAGTGATGCTGTCCCGTAACGACATGTTGACGGAGGTCCTGTCGCGGGCAGCGACGCTGGAGTTGCCCGGGTGGTATGTGACGGCCGGCTGCCTGTTCCAGACCGTGTGGAACGTGGTCACGGGCAGGCCCCCGGCCAACGGCATCAAGGACTACGACATCTTCTACTTCGACAGCGGCGATCTGTCCTGGGAGGCCGAGGACACCGTGATCAGGACCGGACGCGAAGTCTTCGCCGGCCTGCCCGCGGAGGTGGAGATCCGCAACGAAGCGCGAGTTCACCTCTGGTATGAGGACAAGTTCGGTGTCCCGTGTGCGCCGTATGACTGCACCGAGGCGGCGATCGACAGTTTCGCCGCGACGACCTGCTGCCTCGGAGTCCGTGTGGAGGCGGACGGCCGGTGGCGCGTGTATGCGCCGCACGGCCTGTCGGACGTGTTCAATCTCGTCGTCCGGCCGAACCCGGTGCTCGCTCCACGGGCGGTCTATGAGACCAAGGCAGCGCGGTGGCGAGAGCAATGGCCCGAGCTGACTGTTCTCGACTGGCCCTCCACGAGTGCCGTGTCGGCCTCTTCCGCTCCGTGCAACCTGCCGACCCCCAAGTCTCCGACCTGACGGTCCCGGGCGAAGCTCGCGCAGGCGGTCGGCACTGGCGCGAGGAAATGTTTGGTGAGCATTCAGCTATAGTCCTCCGATCGTGACCATGACACGAAGGACGATCCTGAAGGGGCTGGCCGCCGCGCCATTCGCCGCAGCAGCCGGCAGCTTGATGCCCACTGTCGCCGAGGCGGCAACCATCGATGGCAGCCAGTTCAGTCTCACCAGCCGCTCGGCCAACGGCTACGGCGAGTTCGCCGACCTTACCGCCGGTCTGGCGACCAAGCTGACGAAGGTGGACGCGACAACCGTCATCGCGGACACCAACCGCAGTGCCACCCACCTCACCAGCGCCCCCAGCACCGTTGAGGCGTTCTCGACCGGATTCGCCTGGGACAGCGGCGACCAGACGGTCGACTACTGGATCCCCCAAGGCGTGACGACCAGTGCCGACGCCTACGGCAACGGGCTGTACCCGGCGGGCGGCACCAAAAGGGTTGTCCTGGTCTCCTGGTACTTCGAATCAGACCCCGACGGCAACGGGACCGACGAGTACGCCCTCGACAAGGGCCTGCGGCTGACCTTCGTCGACTACACCACCTCCACCAAACCGACGTACCGGCACGTTCTGCTGGTCGAGCCGGTCACGACCGACGCCGGCGGGTACTCCTTCAACCCCATCCGCAAGCATGCCGGCGGCATCATGTGGTACGGCAACCTGCTCTATGTCGTCGACACATACAAGGGGCTGAGGGTGTTCGACCTGAACACCCTGTTCAAAGTCGCCACCGCCGAGGTGGACGTGTGCGGTCTGCACACCGACGGCCTCTACTACGGCTATGGGTACCAGTACGTCCTGCCGCAGAGCTACGCCTATGACAACGCGGGAACGTACCTGCGCTACACCGCAGTCGGGTTGGACCGCACCAGCACCCCCGACAGTCTGGTGGTCAGCGAGTACTCGAAGTCGGGGGCCGTCGACTACACGGACGGCACCTTCAACGGCACCGGCCCTGGTACGACCACGCCCAAGGTGGTCCGCTGGAACCTCGACTACACCAATCGGCAACTCGCCTCGCTCACCGCGTCCGAAGCCGTCACCGTCGCCCAGGAGAAGATCCAGGGAGTGGTGTCATGCAACAGCAAGCACTACCTCGCCGCGAGCGACGGCCCGTCCACCAAGGGCTCGCTGCGCACCTTCACTTCCGGCGCATCGACCGCGACCACCGTTTGTGACCTGGCTGTCGGCTGTGAGGACCTCAGCTTCCACAGCAGCGGCGCGTCCGGCTGGGCCTACAGCGAATCCGTGATCTGGAACCTCAGCGAGTACGTCGGCAAACGGTACGTCTACGCGGTGCACGCAGACGGCTCGTGACCGCCTCCTGGCCCGAGCGGCTGGTAGCGGCGACGCCACCAGCCGCTCGGGGCCTGCCTCGCGCAGCACCAGGGCGATCGGGCCCACTGCCGCTCGTGCTGTGACCATGAGCATTCGGCGAGTGATAGGCAACGTCGTGGCGCATGACGACCGCGTTGGCGAAGTAAAGCAACCCGTGCGCTTCACCGAGCAGAGCGTGACCTCAGCCGGACGGCGTGACCGAGGACCACACGCCGAACCACTGCTCGGCGCCGTACTCCTCGAACCGCTCCACCTCAGTGAACCCCAGCTTCCTCGCGAGGCGGATCGAGCGGGCGTTGGCGGTCTGGGTGGTGAGCACCACCGGCTCGCCAGGAAGCACGCCGGCGAACCAGTCGAGTGCCGCTGCGCACGCCTCGGCCGCGTAGCCGTATCCCCACGCCTCCGGCAGGAACATGTAGCCGAGCTCGGCCTCCCCGCCGTCCGGACGGACGTGACCCTGACGCTCGGCGTCACGCCGATCGAGCAGCTGAATGAAGCCGATCATCGCCCCGTCGAGCTCCACCACGAAAAGCCCGGGACGCCGCCCTGGCACCTCGGGCACCACGCGCTCGAGCTCGTCGCGTGGTCGAGCGCCACCGACGTAGGTGCCCACTTCCGGCGAGGCGGACAGCTTGATGAACGCCGTACGGTCCCGCGCCTCGGACTCACGGAGCACGAGCCGCTCGGTCCTGATCGGGGCAGGTGGCCAGGCCACGGGTCCGTGCTCAGTCATGGCGGCAAGTTATCGCACGCCCGCCGGGCAGGGGACTCGGATTCCGGAACGCACATCAACCGCGTCCAGGGCCGCCGGACTCGGTCCAACGAGGGGTGTCGCGAACACCTGCTCAAGGAAGCGGTTGCAGGACTACACGGTCGACTGGCCCGCCGGGTCGGCTTCCGCTTGCAACTTGCGGGCTCGCTCGGCCGGGTCGTAGTTCGGCCTGACGCCCTCGATCAGCAGCAAGTCGCCCTCGATGTGGTCGGTGCGCAGACGCAGGATGGCCCGGTAGGCCGGTGAGTCGTACCAGGCACGGGCCTCGGTCAGGCCGGGGAACTCGATCAGCACCATACTGCCGGGCCACCTACCCTCTACGACCTCGGCTGGCGGACCATGGATGACGAAACGGCCGGCGAAGGGGTCGAGGGTTGCCTGGATGCGTTCCAGGTACTCGATGATGTCGGAGTGATTCCGGCGGCTGCGGAGATGAGCGAAACCGTAGGCAGGCACCACGGGGCTCCTTTGTTCCAGGGGGCGAGTGCTGACCGCGAACGTAGCCGGGGGAAGTCGGGCAGTGCGATTACCTCAGAGGGAATTGCCACAACCCCGAGCGTTGCGGCGCCCGATGGGCGGACCAGGCGCCGCTACCCTCTTACCTACAAGCCGGTGAGGTGACCAAGCGGATGGGCCTCCGGTGAGTGACGCGCTCGATCGCGCCGTCCGGCCGGTGGGCTTTGCCGGGCACCGGCCGGACGGGGGGTCAGCGCAGTCCGGCGAAGAGATCCTTCTCGGGTACGGCCGCGCCGGTGGCGTCCTGGACGCGTAGGAAGGTCTCCATGCCCATCAACTCGCCGAACCTCTCCTTGCCCATCTTGAGGAAGAAGATGTTCTCGCCCTGACTGGCGTGCGCTGCCAGCGCGTCGTACTTCTGACCGCTGAAGGCGGTCGTGTCCACCCACGTGGTGATCTCGTCGTCGGGGAGGCCGATCTCGGCCATCGCGGCGGCCTCGGCGGGATCCGGCTCCGGCATGTCCTCCTGAAACTCGCCCATGATCTCACCGAACCGCTGCATCATCGAGCGAGGCACCGTCGTCCAGTACACCTTCGGTGTCAGCTCGGTCATCTCCAGCGCCGCCATCGTGATCCGGTGGGCCTGGATGTGGTCGGGGTGGCCGTAGAAGCCATTCTCGTCATAAGTGACGACCACATCGGGCCGGTAGTGGCGCATGAGTTCCGCGAGGCGGGCGGCGCCTTCCTCCACGGGAGTCCGCCAGAAGGATCCGGGGGCGTCGTTGCTCGGCCAGCCCATCATCCCGGAGTCGGCATAGTCCAGCATCTCCAGATCGCTGACCTTCAGGACCTCACAGCTCGCCTCGAGTTCCTGACGGCGCATCAGGGCGACGGCCGCCGGATCGTGCCCGGGTTCGCCCGGCTTGACGCCCCCCGGTCCATCACCGCAGGCGCCGTCGGTACACGTCACGAGAACCGTGCGGATGCCTTCCGCCGCATACCGCGCGAGGATCCCTCCGGTACCGGTGGCCTCGTCGTCGGGGTGAGCGTGCACTGCCATGAGCGTCAAGGGTCGGTCGGTCATGGAACGGTCCTCCTGTGGAAATACGTGTCGATCCGATTGCGCGGCGGGCGTACCGCGATCTCGGGGACCGGCTCCTGTCCGGGCGGATGACCTGGTGATCTCCGTGTTTCCCCGCATGCGGCGCCGGTTCCTCGGTCGATGCAACAATGGCGACCGGATCGGCTGTTCCCACGGCGGCCGCTCGACTTTCCGGGCGTCGACATCCCGGTTCGTGAGGGAGTCCTACCGGCCGCCCACCGGGGCCCGGCCCGCACCACTCGGGGATGACCTCGGTGATGACTCCAGCGAGGCATCGGTCATCCTGAACCCGAAGTCTTCGCCGACACCGTCTGTCGCCGCGCAGGCGCCCGGCCGGTTCCCGAGCCGCGCGAAGTACCCGACGAATCGCACGCGGACTGCCTCGCGGGCACCGGTAGCCGGTCATGGTGCCGTTGAGAAGGCATCGCGGGCCCAGTCGGCGAACGACGTCCAGCGCAGTTCCGGGTGGGCGGCGTGCAGCGCGGGCAGGTCGACGCCGTAACCGACGTCGCGCAGGAACTCCCACATCGCTCGCATGTCGGCGTTGACGATCTCGTCGAGCCGCACTTCATTGTGGCGAACGGTCCCACCGAGAGCCGCGCCCAACGTGGCGGCCATGTCGCCGGGCGTGGGGGCGTCGCCGGCGAGTTCGATGCGCCGCCCGACGAACGCGCCGGGCTCCAGAAGGACAAAGGTGGCGAAAGCGCCCAGGTCGGGGCGCGCCAGCTGCTGTAGCCGGCGGTCCGGTGGCAGGGGGAGATCGAGTACCCCCTGGCGGATCCGCTCCACGTCGCCGAGGGCGTTGTCGAAGAAGTAGGTGGGCCCGAGGATCGTATAGGGCACCTCACCTGCGGCCAGCTCCCGCTCGACGACTGCCTTGGTCTCGAAGTGCGGTACGCCGGTTTCCTGGTCGGCGCCTGCGACGGAACTGAAGACCAGGTGTGGCACACGGGCCTGGTGCGCGGCGGCGAGAATGGCTCGGCCCTGTGCGATCTCGGCGGCCGGCCCCGACTCGAAAGGGGTGGTCATCGCGAAAACTCCGGCTACTCCCCGCATCACCGAGGCCAGAGATTCTCGGTCCTCGAGATCTCCGCCCACGACCTCGACGTTCTCTTCGGCCAGACGCCGGGCCGAGGCGGAACCAGGGTTGCGGACCAGCCCGCGGACGGCGGCACCGCGGGACAGCAATGCGCGGACGACGGCGCCGCCCTGTCCTCCCGCTGCCCCGAGTACCAGGATCGGCCGGTCAACGCTCATGAGGAAAGTCCTTTCGAATCGACTCCACGGGACCGCGCCGCCGCCAGTGGGACCGGGCAGTCGGATCAGTGTTCCCGCGACGCCGGAACGCCTGCTGCCGGTGGAGCGGGGAAGCGCCCTCGCCCAGTGAGCGGTGACCGGTAACCGGTGCGGCGTGCCGGGTTGCCTCATGCATCGACTGCGGGCACCGTGGTCAGTATGTGTCACATTGTCCCGGAAGGAGTTCGTTGTGGCCGGGACTTCCGACCAGGTGTCACGGACGGCGTGGCCGCAACTGCGGGTCGCCGACTGGACCGAGACCCGGGACACCCTGCACATGTGGGCTCAGATCGTAGGCAAGATCAGGCTGGCTCACGCGCCGCTGGTCAATCACTGGTGGCAGGTCACCTCGTATGTCAGCCCGCGCGGCCTGACGACTTCGGCGATTCCCCATGGCGCAGGAGTATTCGACATCGAGTTCGACTTCCTCGATCATCTGCTGCGTTTGCGCAGTAGCGACGGCACGAGCCGCACCGTGGCTCTGGAGCCCAGACCGGTGGCCGACTTCTATCGCGAGACGATGCAAGCCCTGCGTGAGCTGGGTATCGAGACAAGGATCCAGGCGCATCCGAACGAGGTCAGCCCGGCGATCCCGTTCGATGAAGACCACCAGCACGCTTCGTACGACCCGGACGCCGCGCAGCTGTTCTGGCGGCAATTGCTGCAGGCCAACCGGGTGTTGGGAGAGTTCCGCTCGTACTTCGCCGGCAAGGTCAGCCCGGTGCACTTCTTCTGGGGCGCGATGGACCTGGCCTGTACGAGGTTCTCGGGACGCACGGCCCCTCCGCATCCGGGCGGCGCTCCGAACTGTGGTGACTGGGTGATGGTGGAGGGCTATTCCCGCGAGTTGAGCAGCTGCGGCTTCTGGCCCGGCGGCGGGGAAGAAGGGGCCTTCTACTCGTACACCTACCCCGAGCCGGATGGCTTCGCCGACCATCCGATCAGCCCGCGCGACGCGTTCTACAGCCCCGAGCTCGGCCAGTTCCTCCTGCCCTACGAGGCAGTGCGCACCGCGGCCGACCCGGACAGGGCGGTGGCCGACTTCCTGCACACGACCTACGACGCTGCCGCGGAACACGCCCACTGGGACCGAGCGACGCTCGAAGAGGACCCGAACCGGTGGCAAGGGCACAGGTAGCCTCTCCCCCACCATGAGGGCACCCCGCGCGACCCACGTTCGCGTCAAGGCGTGGTCGGGACGTACTGGTCCGACGACAACTGGAACACCCGTACCCGCCGACCGCAGGTGGGATTGACGGTCTCACGGACCGGATGCATCCCCAGTTTCACCATGATTCGTTCGGAGGCGTCGTTGCCCACTTGAGCGATGCTGACGATCCGCTCCAGCCCTCGCTCTTCGAAGCCGAACCGTACGACGGCCGCGGCAGCCTCGGTGGCCAAGCCCTGCCCCCAGTGGGAACGTCCCAGCCGCCAGCCGACCTCAACCGCCGGCAGTACCTCCGGCAAAAAGTAGGGCACCGAAAGGCCGGTGAACCCGGCCAGCTCACCGGTGGACCGGATCTCCACGGCGAACAGGCCGAAGCCCCGGGACTCCCACTCGCTCTCCCACGCCCGGACCCCGTCACGAGTCTGCTGTTCGTCACGGACGCTGCCGTCACGGACCCACCGCATGACCTCGGGGTCGCCATTGACGGCAGCCATGGGCGCAATGTCTTCCTCGCGCCAGCGACGGAGGATCAAACGGGGAGTCTCAAGCGTGACCATCCATTGATTCTGGATCACACATGGACTCTCCGCGAGGCGTCAACCGTGGGCCAAGTCGGGCATATACGGTCGAAAAGGAAGGGCGCGCCGCGAATTACCAGAAGCAGGCCGATCAGGCGGTCGTCGGCCCACTGCCGCCTGCCGGTCCCGGGGTGGGGCGTCGCGCCCGGCGGCGCCGGGTCAACGCCGGGCAGCTCTTACGCGTTTGGGGCTCGTCGGCCGACCTGCGCGACTCCACTCGCGAGCCGTTCCAGGGCGTTGACTACGCTCTCAAGAGCCGGGTCAGGAGGACGGCCGCCGCTTGGTGCCGCCGCCGCCTCCGTTCAGCGGGATCAGGGCTTCCAGGCGAGCACCCTTGACCCAGGAGCCGAGCAGGTCGCGATGCAGGGCCACGATGTCCTGGCGCAGCGCCAGGCCCAGCGCGGCTTTCGTGAACGTGCGGCAGGTGGTGACGAACAACGCGACGTCGGCGCCGTGTTCAAGGCGGGCGGTACCGACGAACTTCTGCATGTCCTGCGAGGACACACTGCGGTGCGGCGCGTACTTCTTGCACTGGACGACCAGCTTGCGGCCGTCGGCGAGGTAGCCGACGACATCCGCACCCAAGTCGCCACTCCCGCCGCTGACAACGACCTTCGTGCAGCCGTCCCGCCGGCACAGGTCGGCGACGTACTGCTCGAACTCCTGCCACGTCAGCGCGTCGACTTCGGTCATCGACAACTCCCGCGTCCGGGCTTCCTCCTGTGCTCGCCATGCTCGGTCCTGGCCTACCGCGCGACGGTGTGCGCGCAGCAGCACCCATCCGGCGCCACCCACCACGGCCCCGGCGATCACGGCCACCAGGACGGGCCACACCTCCGCCCAGTGCCCGGCCGCCCACCACACGGCGATCAGCGCCACTGCCGCGGCCCAGCCCTGTAGCTGCCGACGCGTCCGCTTCTTCAAGCGCCGGCCCCGCCGCCGTGCCGCCATCAGGCCCCCGCTCCCCACACCCGTGATGAGCAGTGATTGACAACGGGCGCCACCCGGCTCCGACGCACTTGGGAGTTCATCGGCCGGCCTCAATGACACCGCTCGCGAGCTGCCCCAGGAAGTTGGCGATGCCCTCACCCGCCGGAGTGGGGGCGATCAGGACGCCTAAGGCCAGGACGATGACGACGGTCATTTTCTCGTCGAAACGACTGCGGGACTCGGTGCGCCGCCGCAGCCGGAAGAACACGATGATCGCGAGCAGCAACGTCACATCGATGGTCAACAACTGTTCAGACCCTCCCCCACACACCGGCCACCACCGTCGGGGAACGGCAGGACGCCACCCCGGCCTCCTTGTGTACCGAGGCCTCGGGGATGTTGTAGGCGGGTTTCCGGCGAATGGCACAAAGCCATCGGACCTGGCCGGATACCGCGTCGACTCAGGTCGGGCTTCACATATCACCTGACTGCGATACGTCGGCCGCCACGCGCGGACCCCCGGGCCGCGCACTCTTGACGGGCCCGGCCCAGGGCGGCGGGCTCGGTCGCCGTCGCCCGGTGGCGGCGCTGCGCGCAAGCCGCCTCGATCGGGGCCGTCGCGTCGCCTGAGCCGGCATCGAACCTGGGGAACGCGTCGCGGGACGGCTCCCGCATCGCGATGGCTGCCGCGCCACCGTCTGGGTGGTGATCGGGTCCACTCGGCGGCGCGGCGCGCCCTGACACTGGGCTTCGGTCAGTCACTGGGCTTCGGTCGCTCGTCGACAGCCGTCCGGCGCCCCACCGCGACCGACGTGGTCGGATGCGTGGCCAGGACAGCGGCTGGCGGGTGCGGCGGCTGGGAGGCATGCTTGGTGTGTTCGTGGTCGACGTGGCCCCACAGTGCTTGAGGCCGGCTCGGCGACCGTGCCCTGGTGGGTGCGGCGGGCGCTGTCCCGGGTCGCGTCCCACCAGCAGGCCGCCGCTGCGTGGGGGCCGGCAGAGATGAGGACCTTGGACCCGCATACTGCCGCTCCGTACGGGATATCCGCAGTACGTCGGAGTCCCGCCCCGCGGGTCGTCGACCTCGCAACAGCGGAACGGAAGGAACACTCTCGTGAGCATCATCGCCTGGATCCTGATCGGCCTCATCGCTGGCGCCATCGCGAAGGCCCTGACCCCCGGCAGGGACCCGGGCGGCTGCTTGGTGACGATGCTGATCGGCATCGTGGGTGGGCTGCTCGGCGGCTGGCTCGGCAAGGTGATCTTCGGCGTCCACTCGATCAACGGGTTCTTCAGCCTCTCCACCTGGATTGCCGCGATCGTGGGTTCCGTGATTGTGCTGCTGCTCTACCGTCTGGTCACGGGGCGCTCTCGCTGACACCACCTACGAAGACGGCGGCTCCCACGAGAGCCGCCTTCTTCGTGTGTACGGGCCGGTCACATGCCGATGGCCGGCGATGGCGAGGCGAGAAGCGGCAGCCGGTGCCGGAAGACCCGATCTACCGCTACGGCGGCGGGCAAGCGGTTCTCCGGCAACGGCAGGGCGCCCATCCGGAACGCGATCTCTTGCCGTGCTGACGCGGGCTCAGCCCAGCGACGGGGGCTGTCCAGGAAGGTTTCGACGCTGTGATCACACCGGACACACCACAAGATCTTTTCCCGCGTCGCACCAGTGCCGGTCTGCGGGTAGTCAGGAGGCGTGTCTGCGCGGTTCAACAGCCTTGAGCAGACTCTCGGCACGCCATCGCCCCGAAGGGTGTCTGCAGGGGGCCACGCGTCGTCGGTTCCGCGGGCGAAAAGGCGTACGCCGACGGGCCATGCGTACTGTCCTAGGTCAGCGGAAGCGTTGGCCGAGGCGTTCGATCAGCCCCACGGGCAGGAACGCGGGCCGGTGCGGTCGGCCGACCTGGTACGCCACGAAGCCCAGCGAGGAGGCGACAGTGACCTCTTCGGCCGTCTCCGCCTCGTAGACCACACGGCAGCGGCCCGAGTCGGCCTTCGCGCGCTCCCACAGAATCCGAGCCGGCTTGCGCTCGGCCTCGGCGCGTGGAGTGAGGATCCGGTCTGCGAAATCCTCCCAGGCGAAGGGAACCGGACCCCGCCACGTCGCGTCGACTTCCTGTTTCAGCTTGGCGGCACGCTCGGCGTCGGTCGTGCCCCAGGAGGGCGGAACATTGGTGATCAGGCCGACTCTGATGTGCCGTGCACGCAGGGCGTGCAGGTATGAAGCCGCGCCGGGCTGGTAGTCGGTGCTGCCGTCGCCGGCGGTGTGCACGAGGGTCTCGCCCAGGTCGAAGTACACGACGGGACAGTCGCGTTGGCTGCTCGCATGTGCGGCGATGACCGCTCCGTTGCCTCCCCTCGCGACTTCTGGGGCAGCCCCACTCGCGGTGGAGCACAGCGCAGTCGACAGTAGGACGACGCCCAGCACGAGGCTCGCACGGACAAAGCTCTTGGAAGCAGACCTGCCCATGGCGTCGTCGCCCTTCCTGCCGGGGACCTAGCACGATACCGCCCCGGTGAGCGTCCCGGTATGACCAGCGGCCGACGGCCCGACTGCGCCGACTGCCCCCATTGCGTGCGCAGTTCACCGACGAATGGCGGATGGTGGCCTGGGCGGCTGACTGGGGCCCACAAACCCCGCTCCGCTCGCCTCTGGCAGGGACCAAGGAGGGTCGCGAGGCCGACCCGAGTCTCAAAGCATTTCGGCTGGCTCAAGGCTTGACGGGTGAGGCCCGGTGCCTTGTCATCGTGAAAAGGGCACATACCGGGGGGCTGACATGATGGCGGCAGAGGGGCATGACGGGCCCGGTGCTGAGCCCGCAGGCGACAAAGCGAGCCCACAAGCTCAGTACTCGGAAACATGAGGCCAGCCAAAGTAGTTGGGCTGCGGACAACGTACCGCTGATCGTCCTGGCTCTCATCGTCGTCGTGCTGGGGATCATGGGCGCGGTGTCAAACGACAGCGTCACCTGCCCCGGCGGAGCCAGTAGCTGTGGCGTTCCCTGAGATACCCCGGCGACCAGGCGCCTCACGCGTGCGTAGGGGAGCAGACGGGCGCGTGTGAGAAGCCGCTGTGATGCTCCGCGCGCGAGACGTACCGGGCGCCTGAAGCCGAGCACGTAGCCACCGAACGATGAGGCGGCGGCAGCCCAACGGCTGGGCCGACACCGTTGGACCATCGAACGGAGCATGCCTGGCTCACCGGCCCGGGAACCTGCCCAACGGCATGTGAACGGCGCCCGCACGATCCGTGTTGTGAGTGACCCTGCCGTCAGGTCGCACAAGGGTCGGCCTTGCTGAGAGGTGAGCGGTCTCAGCGCAGTCGGCGCACGCGCAGTACCAGGTCGTCGGCATGGTGGGCGCCGGCACCGCCGTCGGGTGCCACTCGTGGCCGTTGCTCGTCCACCTCCACCACCCAGTCGTCGTCGAGCCGTGCCGCGACCATCGACGGCCAGACGTAGTCGGCGGGGTCGAAGCCACCCTCCCGGGAGTGCTGGGTGTCCATCCCGGCGTGGTGTACGAGCAGCAGCACACCGCCGGGCGCGACGGCGTCGAGCAGCGCTTGCTCGGCCGCGGCGTCGGGGGTGCGCAGCAGGGCCGGATACTGCGCGGAGACCAGGTCGAAGGAGGCCGGCGCAAGCTCCGCCCGCGTCAGCTCCGCGTGAACCCAGCGAACGGTGAGGCCGGCATCTCGCGCATGCCGGGCGGCCCGCTCCAGCGCCACGCCCGAGACCTCGAGCGCGGTCACGTCCCAGCCGCGGCGCGCGAGCCAGACGGCGTCCGCGCCCTCCCCACAGCCGACGTCGAGCGCCCGCCCGGGGGTGAGACCCGCGCTCTCGGCCACGAGCGCACCGTTGGGCCGGCCGCTCCACAACTGCTGCCGGTCGGCGTAGCGACTGTCCCACTCCACCCGCACCGCGGGATCTCCCAGGTATGCGTCGGATACGGGCGATACGTCAGCGGGCGAGTCGGTGTCGGAGGTCGGCGATCCTGCTGGGATGTCTACGGTCATGGGCCCACCGTGACAGGCGGACTTCCGAACCCGCCACTGCTGTTGCCGGTCCGGCAAAACGGTGTCACGAGCAGAGAGGTACCGAAGAAGGAACAAGCGAGGAGAGGCGGGGGTGTGGGCCTCGCCTGCCGGGCGGCGTCCAGCCGCCACATGGTGTTGACCGCGGCGACGAACCCGTCCAGCGCGGCGAGCTGACGCTGGACGGACGAGCGACCCTGCGGTCGCGGACGTTCCCGGAGCATCCCGCACAGCCGACTGGCGGCATCCTGGTGTCTGCCCTCGCGCTCCGGTCGGTCGCCGCGATGTGCAGCGGCCGGACGGCCCCGGTGAGGCCGAGTGGTCCCGCGACGGCAGGTTACCGAGTCACAGTGGGGCCCCGGTGTGCCCGCCGCGCCCGATACGACGCGGCTGAGACCACCGACGAAAGCCCCGAGCGGGTCACCACCCTCGCCCGGCTCACCGCGGCCTACGTTCACACCTGGCTCCATCCCGGCGCGTCACGTGGCAGACCACGTGCGAAGCACTGACGACCGGCCCCCATTCGGTAGAACGGGTCGAATCCAAGTAAGCCTCGCCTCGGCCTAATCGACCGGTGGTTCGACCGGGGGCGGGCCGGACCCGCCCATGCAATCGTCACTCGCCGGCCGCGAGGGTGACCAGGGACGAGGCTTACGGCCAGTAGCGACACTTCAGGCGCACTCGAGGATGCCTGGCGGAGGCTGTCCTACGGTGACGGCGGTGACGGCGGTGACGGCGTCGAGGGCCGCGCCTTTGGTGACTGGGCAAGCGCCAGGCTGCCGGCGGTAGCTGATTGGCCTCACCCGTCACCGCTGGGTCCTGGCCCGCCACAGCCTCACACGGCCTGATCACGGCGTCCGAGCCGTCCTGGATGGCTCGCCGTCACGACAGCTTGGTTGATAGCCTGTGGCGATGGACGAGGTGTTGGACGAGGGGCCTTTCTTTCACGGCACAAAGGCCGATTTGCGGGTCGGAGATCACCTTACCGCCGGTTTCCGTTCTAACTACCGGCCCGAAGTCGTGATGAACCACATCTACTTCACCGCGTTGCGCGACGGCGCGGGCCTCGCCGCCGAACTCGCCGCCGGCGACGGGGAACCGCGAGTGTATGTCGTCGAGCCCACCGGGGAGTTCGAGAACGATCCAAACGTCACCGACAAGAAGTTCCCAGGCAATCCGACCCGTTCCTATCGCAGCAGGGAACCGCTTCGGATCGTTGCCGAGGTCACCGACTGGACCCGACAGACGCCCGAGGCTCTCCAGATGTGGCGAGACCGGCTGGCCGCGGTCCTTCAGGACGACCGCGCCGAAATCATCAACTGACGGTGCGCCTGCACCACACCGGCGTCTACCGCTTCCACCACCCCGCCGTCGGCGAATGGTTGTGAACCGGCTTCTGTGGCAGCGCATGGGCTCCTTCGAACCCCGCCGTTCTGCTGACAGCCAAGATTGTCGCGGCTGCGATGGCATGGGCGACAGGATCGTCACATGCAGCCGATCTTCGTTCTCGTGCACAGTCCGTCCGTAGGTCCCTCGACCTGGCGCCCCGTGGCCGAACACCTGACGGCGGCGGGATACCAGGTAAGGGTGCCGTCCCTGCTGCGGATCGGCGCCGACGCACCGCCCTTCTGGCCCCGCATCGCCGACGCCGTCCGCGACGACCTCCGGCAGGTCCCGGCCGACAACCCCGTCACGTTGGTGGCACACAGCAACGCAGGCTTGTTTCTCCCGACGATTCGCTCCGCCCTCGACCAGCCGGTGACCAGGTCGATCTTCGTCGACGCCGCGCTGCCGGCCCGAACCGGACCGACCCCTGTCGCCTCATCCGAGTTGCTGGAATTCCTCCGTCCGATGGCCGTGAACGGCAGGCTGCCGCGCTGGACCGACTGGTGGGACGAGGCAGACGTCGCACCCATGTTCTCCGATCCTGTCGTGCGACAGACAGTCATCGAGGAGCAGCCCACGCTGCCGCTGTCCTACTACGAACAGCACATCCCGGTCCCCGACGGCTGGGATGACCACCCCTGCTCCTACCTGCTGTTCGGCCCTCCGTATCACGACGTTGCCGCCGAAGCGCGCGAACGCGGCTGGCGCGTGGCACACCTGCCCGGCGCGCACCTCCATCAGATCGTCGATCCCGTCGGCACAGCCCGGCACCTCGTCGAACTCGCCACCAAGATCTGATCCACTTTCGAAACGGCGCCACCCAGCCAATTGCTGTGCTGCGGCAGCCCGTTCGCATCGGGAATCCATGTGAGGCAGCAGCGCGACCGGCGATCCGGGGCCGGCGTCCTGCGGCAAACCGACTGCTACGCCTGGCCAGTTGTGAGGGGATGCCGGTCCAGCCGCTCGATCGGTTCGAAGCGTGCGGAAGGTTCCGTCGTGGGCGAACTTTCCCTGCCAACGTTGTCACTCCGATTGGTCTAGGCCTTGACTGGTACACACCAAAGCGATTGAGTATGGCTTCCGCACCCCCCACCCGGGCCGCTCCGGAACGCCGCGGCCGCCTCGTCGGCTCCGCCTGCCTCCGGTGCGACCCGGCTTCCGCAAAGGAGTTGTCTCCGTGTCGAAGCGCCGTCTTTCCGCACTCCTCACCGCGGTTGTGATCGGAACCGCAGCACCCGTCCTGCTGCCGGCCGCCGGAGCTTCCGCCGCGTCCTGCTCGAGCTACCCGAGCTGGCAGGCCGGCAAGTCATACGTCACCGGCGACATCGTCCGGTACACCGACGGCAAGGCGTACATCGCAGAGCACGACAACCCGGGCTACGACCCCGTCATCAGCACGTGGTACTGGGAGCCTTACGCCTGCGACGGCGGCTCCACGGACCCCTCGGGCAGCTTCGTCGTGAGCGAAGCGCAGTTCAACCAGATGTTCCCGAACAGGAATTCCTTCTACACCTACAGCGGCCTCAAGGCCGCGCTGAGCGCCTATCCGGCCTTCGCCAACACCGGCAGCGACACCGTCAAGAAGCAGGAGGCCGCCGCCTTTCTGGCCAATGTCAGCCACGAAACCGGCGGGCTGGTCTACGTGGTGGAACAGAACACGGCCAACTACTCGCACTACTGCGACTGGAGTCAGCCCTACGGTTGTCCGGCCGGCCAGTCCGCCTACTACGGCCGCGGCCCCATCCAGCTCAGCTGGAACTTCAACTACAAGGCCGCGGGCGACGCGCTCGGCATCGATCTGCTCCACAACCCCAACCTCGTCCAGACCGACGCCTCCGTCGCCTGGAAGACGGGGCTCTGGTACTGGAACACCCAGTCGGGCCCCGGCACGATGACACCCCACAACGCGATGGTCAACGGCGCCGGATTCGGCCAGACCATCCGCAGCATCAACGGCTCACTGGAGTGCGACGGCAGGAACCCCGCGCAGGTGCAGAGCCGTGTCGACGCCTACCAGCGGTTCGTACAGATCCTGGGCACCTCGGCGGGCGGCAACCTGTACTGCTGATCCGCGCGGGCCGCGGACCGGGCCGTCGGCCGCGGGGGCGGGGTGCCGCAACCATCCGTTGCCTCGGGTGCCGCAACCATCCGTTGCCTCTGGGCCGGCCCCACCACCGGCCCGGAGGCGGCGCCCCGGAACGGCGCCGGGGCCCGACAGCGGCGTCGGGCCTCCTGGCCGCCCTCGCGTTTCCGTGGCCCTGGTCAGAACGCCCAACGCGTATGGGTGTAGACGCCGGCGTCCCGGCCGAAGCCGTACGCCGTGACCGGGGCCACCGCGAACGCCAGCACGTCCCCCTTCCGGAGAGCATCCCCGATGCCGTGGAAGGTGCCCTCGGGCGAGGTGATGTGCGGCCCGTACTTCGCCTCGTACGCCGCGATCACCTCCTCGATCAGCGCCGGATCGGTCACCTGTCGCGCGTTGCCTTCGACGACGAGGTCGAGGCCCTCGGTGAGTGAGTTCCCTCCGGTGGTCAGCGCGCAGTGCGCGTCGTGGGCGAGGTTCCTCGCCTTCTGCTCCTGCGGGCCGGTGGAGAAGTACAGCGCCCCGTCGTGCCACGCCGCGATCAAGGGAGTGACGTGCAGCCGGCCGTCGGGCCGCACCGTGGACAACCAGAAGATCTCGGCGGCCTCCAGGTGCCGTCGCGCCTCGGCCCATTCGGTGGCCGTGACGTCGCCGGCACCCGGGCGGGGATTGAGCGCGGAGCTGTAGCGTGTGTCCAGCTCGGTGGTCGGTTGCTGTGCGGGTTGCCGCTTCTCGGTACCTGGTTCCGGCATGGTGGACCTCCTCTTCCGCACCGATAACGACCGCCCGGCCACCCGGAGATCGGCGTCACACCCGATTTCTCGTCTTGCTCGTCGACTCCATCAGGTATACGTCGCCAGCGGGTCGACTGGGACGAACGAACCTCGGCGTGCCGCACCGGTGGTCCCGAGGGCAGGAATCCCGGGACCACCGGGGCCGGGAGTCAGCCGAAGTCGTAGATGCTGACGGTCACGGAGCCGCCTTCGGCGCTGATGGTGTAGCGCCCAGGGCCCGTGTAGGGCAGACAGCCGTCGGCGAGGATGTCGTCGTCGTTGATGCCGGTGTCGTCCTCTCCCACGAAGGCGCACACCTCGGTGACGGGATGGGGGACGTACCTGTGCTCGGCGCCGCCGTACAGCGGGTAGCGGGGCAGGGTGGGGGTGTTGATGTCACGGTCGGGGTGTTCCCACAGCGCGGTCTGCTGCCCCCAGGGCGCCCTCACGGTGACTTCACCGTACGGTTCGGGCAGGTTGTTGTCGTCGCTCTCCCGGGGGTTGGAGAAGTCGATCGAGTAGGTGATGGGCCCGCCGGGCACCTGCGCCTGGGCCGCGCCGACGCTCACCACGCCGGCCAGTAACAGGACGGTCGAGGCAAGCACGATCAGTCGGCGCGCAGAGTTGTGGAGCACTCCACTCCCCTTCCACTCAAGGTAACCGTTTGGCTACTGGACGTAGCCTATGGGGAGACTCGGTCCGCTCCCCCGGCCAGCTGGGCAAACCCCTCGCAGGGATGGGACCGAAGCCCGGCGCGGTCGGTGCCTCGGGGCGCACGCCAGCGCGAGCGGCGCCGGGGCCGGGCGGCACTAGGTGCGCGGTCCCGCGGATGCGGTGCAGCTTCGCTCGACGTGGTCGACTCGGCGCTTCCGCCCGCGTTGGTGCGCGACACGACGTAGGTGTCCGCCGACGGGATGACCGCCCTCGGGGAGAGCAGGGGGCGGAAGCATCCTTGGAGGGGGCACCATGAGGTCATGAGGACGCAACCTGTACTGGTCTTCGACGGTGACTGCGGCTTCTGCACGACCTCGGTGTCCTTCGCGCAGAGGTGGATCAAACCGCGCTGCGACGTCACCTCCCGCCAGTGCGCGCGGCTGGACGCCCTGGGCGTGTCCCGGGAACGAGCGGAGTACGAGGCCCTGTGGATCACGCCCGCCGGAACGGTGTACGGAGGCGCCCAAGCCGTGGCCAAGTTGCTGTCGAGCGCCCGCGGCGGCTGGGCCGTCCTGGGAGCGGTACTGCAGCTGGCACCGATCCGGTGGGCCGCCCACGGCATCTACCGCGTCATCGCCCACAACCGCCACCGTCTCCCCGGCGGAACACCGGCCTGCGCCCTGCCCGCCGACCGAGAGTCAGTAAGGGACTGAGCCGGTGACGTGGCCTGCCGAAGCCGTTTGCAGCACCGACAGGAAGGCGTCACCGGTGCGGGAGCGCCCACTTGAGCGATCGTGCGCACGGCTCACCCGATGCTGACGACTCGCGCCCAGGGCGGCGGGGAGTCCGGGACGTAGTCCGGGTCCTTCTCGGCCGCGGCACCGCCCGGGCGGGAGAAGAGTCCCACGATGGTGCGGCAGGGCGGCTGGGCGGAGGGCCACGGTGTCTGGCCGTCCGTGAGGGCGACGATCACGTCCGGACGCGGCCTGGAGCGCAGTGCCTGGGCGAAGCCCGAACGCAGATCCGTTCCCCCGCCGCCGATGAGTTCGACGTTCTCGGCGCGGCAGAGCGGAACGACGGCCTCGGCCGCCGCGTCGCAGGAGATCACGGAGACCAGGTCACGACGTCCACCCACCGCGCGCGCGATGGCCGTCACCTCCAGCAGCGCGCTGCCCAGCTCCGCGTCGCTCACCGATCCCGAGGTGTCGATCACGACGCAGACCCGGGGTGGCGAACGGCGCAGGCTCGGTAGCAGCACCCCGGGAAGACCGGCCGAGCGCCGGGACGGACGCCGGTAGCTGTGGTCCTCCCCCACCCCGGGCGCGGCCACCGCCGAGCGGACCGCCGCGCCCAGCAACTGCCGCCAGGGCTGGGGCGGATGGAACGCCTCTTCCGCCCAGCGGCGCCACCCCTCCGGCGCGTCGCCTGGCCGGCCCTTGATGGCCTCGGCGACACGGAAGCGCACCGCGTCCCGCTGCTGCCTGCTCAGCCCGTGTGCCCCGCCCGGCCCCAGTTCCCACGGCCGGACCTGTCCGTCGGCACCACTGCCGCAGTCCAGCCAGGCCAGGTCCGAGGCGAGCCCGGACATCGACGCGGTTCGCAGGTACTCCTCCATCAGCAAGCCGTCGGGCAGCCGCAGCAGCGACGGATGCACGGTTCCCACGGGCCGGGGCAGACCGTCGCCATAGATGTCGTCGTTGATCTCGAAGTCGGCGGCGATGTTCCGCCGCAGCCGCTCGCCCGGCCCGAACTCGCCGTGCGCCCGGGCATACCGCTCGCCCCGGCCGTGATGGTCCCGGAGCAGGTGAGAGACCTCGTGCACCCAGACTCCCGCCAGTTCCTCCACCGGGGTACGCGTCACGAAGCCGGGGGAAACGTAGCAGCGCCAGTGCGCGTCCACCGCCATCGTGGGCACCGACCTGTCCTCCACCACGTGCAGGGCGAAGAGCGCGCCGGCCAGGTAGGGACGTACCTTCACCGCGTGCAGCCGGGCAGCCAGCAACTTCTCCATGTCCAACGGCCGTTCGGGCTGGTCGTCCGGGCCGCCGGAGCCGGCCGGCGGCCACGGCGGCCCGGCCCGCACCGGGCGCGGCGGCGCGGGCGGGGACATCGGGTGCGGCAAGGGCACCGTGCGTTTCGCGGCCCTCTTCACCGGCGCCGCGCGCTTCGCGGCCCGCTTCACCGGCGTACCGCCGTCGCGCGCCCGGTGCCGGCCGCCGCGGCCCGTCCCACCGAGTGGTCCGCCCGCCGGGCGAGGCCGACCACCCCGGCCAGCCGCTCCACCGCCTCCGGCACCTCCCAGTCGTCCCGCCGCACCGAGGCGAGCACCGTCGCCGGGGCGACCAGCAGGTCCGGAGCACCTGTTTCCAGGGCTCGGACCAGTACCGCCCAGCCCGCTTCCCACCGCTGCTTCGACGGCCGGGCACCGACGGCGGCCACCACCGCCTCCAGCGCGGCCTGGCGCAGGTCGCCCCGCACCGGCAACTCGGCCGAGGCGGGATCGGCCAGCAGCGACTCCGGGTCCGGCAGGTCCATCCGGTCGAGATGGGCGAGGAGTTCGAGCCCTGGGCCGTCCCCCACCGCGCCTCGCACCAGCAGCGCCAGCACCTCCCGGGAGACGCAGGACGCCGTGCCGAAGGCCAGCAGGGTCAGCGCGGCCTCCCAACTGCGGGGTGAGGGCCAGGCACCGCCGCGCCGCGTCTCGGTGTTCGGCAGCCGATGGATCAACGTCGGCCGGGCTGCCAGGAAGCCACAGACCGCGCGACGGGCGTAGGCCACCGCTTCCGGCAGCCGCTCCGGCACGATCCGGGGCAGCCGCGCCCGGGGCCAGACCCCGCCCAGGCCGCGCACCACCACCTCCCGGTCGTGCACCCAGTACAGGTGCACGAACCTGTTGGCCAGGGGCGGGCTGAGCTCCCATCCGTCCGCCGCCGACGCGCGGGGGTTGGCGGCGGCCACGACCCGTACTCCGGGCGGCAGTTGCAGTGCGCCTACCTTTCGCTCCAGGACCACGCGGAGCAGCGCGGCCTGGACGGCCGGGGTGGCGGTGGAGAGTTCGTCCAGGAAGAGCAGGCCCCGCCCGGCGCGTACGAGTTCCACGGCCCACTGCGGGGGCGCCATCGGCACCCCCCGCACCGCCGGGTCGTCGCCCACGATGGGCAGCCCGGAGAAGTCGGACGGCTCGTGGACGCTGGCGATGACGGTCGTCAGCGGCAGGTCGAGTGAGGCGGCGAGCTGCGTCAGGGCCGCGGTCTTGCCGATGCCCGGCTCACCCCAGAGCAACACGGGCAGGTCGGCCGCGACGGCCAGGGTGAGTGCGTCGAGTTGCTCGTCGGGGCGCGGCTCGGTGGTGGTCGTTCGCAGGAGTGTCAGGAGGTCGTCGGCGAGGGTGAGTTGGGTGCGGGTGCCGGACGCGTGGGCGGGTGGCGCCGGGGGCGCGTCGGCGGGCGGGGTGGGCAGGAGGGTGCTGGAGGTCATGGGCATCACCTGGGCATGGGTCGGGGGAACGGGACGGCCCGTTCCGGGTGTGGCGAGGGCGACCGCGCGAGCCGCACGGCAGGGCTGCGGGAGGGTAGGGCGGACAGGGCCGCGGGAGCGTGGGGAACCCACAGGTCAGCGGGAGAGATCGAAGACCGACAGGTCAGCGGCCAAAGGCAGAGGGTGAGGGTGAGGGTTGGCAGGTCAAGGGGTCAGGGCGGTCCGGGGCCGGCCCCGGCTGTCGCGCTTGTGGCGCATGGCGGCGGGCACACGGCGGTCGAGCCGGGGCCGTCGGGCCGTCTCCGCGTGCTCGGCGCCCGTGACGCCGCTGTTCCCGCCCGCGCCGGCAGCCGGGTGTACGGCGACGAGGCCGGAGCGGAAGAGTCCCTGGTCGACGTGGCGGGTCGCGGCCGACCGCAGCTCCTCCCGGAGGGGCCCGTCGCGCAGGACCGCACCGGGACCGAGCAACGCCTCGACCACGGCCAGCGCCCCGGCGACATCCCCATGTCCGAGCCGCTCCCGGACCGCGGGCAGGGCCTCCGGGCTGCGGTGCGCCGTGTCGATCTCCCGCAGGCAGGGGAGCGGCGGGCCGCCGAGCTCCAGCAGCAGCTGCTCCCGGCGCAGTTCGGTCGGGTCGTGATCGACCGCGGTCAGTACGCCGTCGCGGAGCGCGATCCGATGGACCTCGCCGCGGCACTCCACCCGGTGCGCGTCACCGGCCCCCGGGGCGGGGCCGGCCACCGGCGCGGTGCCGGACCCGGCCAGTGCTGCGGCGACATGGGGGTGCAGTCGATCGACCCCGATCAGTCCTTCCCGCAGCAGTTCCAGATCCGGAAGTGTGCGGGCCGCCACCTCCGGCAGCGCGGGAAGCGCCGCGATCTCCTGCGGCGGCAGCGCCTCCCGCAGGAGTCGGAACGTCGGGGCGTGGCTGTCGTCGGGCGCGACGAGTTCGAGCACGGCGCGACGGCGCGCACCGAGCCGCACGGTGAACGCGCCGCGGGTACGGCCCTCGGTCCGCAGCAGCAAATCCGCCTCGGCGGCCCATCGGTCCACCGCCCAGGATGCCGCGGGGGCGCCGGACGGACGGCACAGGTCCACAGGGAGTGGACGGCCGGAGACAGGTGACCGCGCGGATGACAGGGGAGCTGTGGTCCCACGCGCACCGCAACGCCACGCCAGTTCGCCGCTGCGGGTCCAGTCCCAGAGGTGCCGGTGCAGGTCGAGGCGGAAACGCCGGTCGGGATGCGGGTGCGGATGGTGCGGCGCGGTGCCGTCCCCGGGGCCCTCCCACACGGCGAGGGACATCCGCTGGCCGGCATCCGCCCAGGCCGGCGGTGTACGCACCACCAGCCGCAGCGGAATGTCGTCCGCGGTGCGGTACTGGGCCAGGGCGAGGGTGAGGCCTGGCCGGAGCCGGCCGTCGGGCGCGATCCTGGGCGCGTGCCACCGGAGGAGGTCCGGCGCGAGCCGACGCAGGTCTGCGCGGAGGCGGGTGACGATGTCGGTGCCGTGGCGGTTGCGCACGGCGCGAAGATCGAGGTCGACGTCGACGCGGGCGGCGGCGCAGGCCGCCGACCAGTCACCGACCGCACGTCGTGCGGTCGCGGTCTCGATCATGGAGGGAGGCACGGCGTACTCGCGGACGCGCTGCCACATCAACAGGTGGGCCGGAATCGGGTTCGCGTGGTGATGTGCCATCAGCACTCACCTTGCACGAACGATTCCCCCAATCCGTACGAGGAGAAGTTCTTCATCCCGCGCATCGTACGCACAGCGCCGACGATCTGTCCTCTGCTTATCGATCCCCCGACAAGCGGGCGGGGCAGGGGTGGGAAATGGATGTGCGCCGGCGGTGCCGTGCCGTGATCATGGACCGGACACGGAACCGCCAGCGATGAGGAAGCCCATGCCTGTGCCCACGCCTGTGCCGGCCGATCCGACAATTCTCCATCCGATGCCCGAGCAGCCCCGGGTGGTGCTGCTCAAGCCGCTCGTACGGTCCCCGCTCATCGAGGTCGGGGCTTACTCCTACTACGACGACCCGGACGACCCGACGGCCTTCGAGACCCGCAACGTGCTCTACCACTACGGGCCGGAGAAGCTGGTCATCGGCAAGTTCTGCGCGCTGGGCACGGGAGTGCGGTTCATCATGAACGGCGCGAACCACCGCATGGACGGCCCCTCGACCTTTCCCTTCCCCACCATGGGCGGCTCCTGGGCCGAGCACTTCGACCTGCTCACCGACCTGCCCAACCGCGGAGACACCGTCGTCGGCAACGACGTCTGGTTCGGACACGGCACGACGATCATGCCCGGCGTACGGATCGGGCACGGCGCGATCATCGCTTCCGGCGCCGTGGTCACCGGCGACGTACCCGACTACGGCATCGTCGGTGGCAATCCGGCCCGCCTCATCCGTACCCGCTATGACGACCGGGACATCGCCCGTCTGCTGGCGGTTGCCTGGTGGGACTGGCCGGTCGAGCACATCACCGAGCACCTTCGCATCCTCATGTCCGGCAGCGTCGCCGATCTCGAAGCCGCCGCCCCGGACACTCCGCACATCTGAGGCGCGTACGCGGCACGTCAACTGGTGACCCGGCCGGCCCTGTTCACGCCTCCAGGCGAATCCAGGTCCGGGCGAGTTCCTCGACCCAGGTGGCCGCCGCGTCGGGAGTGGACGGGGGCGCGCCCACGACGACGACTTCCGTGACGCCCGCCGTGCCGAGTGCGGGGAGGTCCCCGGGGCTGCCGTCGCTCAGCGCGACGGCGACCGTGAGCTCGCCGAACGCGCGACCGTGGCGGGCGCACTCGTCGGCGAGGACTGCGATACGCGACGGGACGTCGCCGACGGGGACGTTGAAGCCGTACCAGCCGTCGGCGAGCGTGGCCGCGCGGCGCAATGCGGCGTCGCTGTTGCCCCCGGCCACCACCGGAAGCCGACCGCCGCGCAACGGCTTCGGGTTGACCCGGATGGCGTCGAAACGGATGAACTCCCCCGCGAAGGAGGCCGGGTCCTGCGACCAGAGGGTGCGCATCGCGGCGAGGTACTCGTCGGTGCGGCGCCCGCGCGCGGCGAAGGGGACTCCGAGCGCCGCGAACTCCTCGGCGGACCAGCCGACCCCGATCCCGACGCTGAACCGCCCGGCGGAGAGCACGTCGAGTGTGGCCGCTTGTTTGGCGACCAGCACCGGGTTGTGCTCCGGCAGCAGGAGTACGCCGGTGGCGAGCTCGATCCGGCTGGTGACCGCCGCCGCGAAGGTCAGGGCGAGCAGCGGGTCCAGCCAGTCCGCGTCCGCGGGCACGGCGATCCTGCCATCGGCGGAGTAGGGGTAGCGGGAGGCAGGTGCGTCCACCAGCACCACGTGCTCACCGCACCAGAGCCTCGCGAAGCCGTGCGCCTCCGCGGCTGTGGCGACCGCACGGATCACCTCGGGACGGGCGCCGTCACCGATGCCGAGCGCGTGCAACCCCACTCGCATTGTCCACCTCCGGCGTCACCTTAAGCGCGCAGCGTGGAGCCACTCGGGCATGGCGCGCCGCGCGCGGAGGCCGCGAGGCATGTCGTCCGGACGGGCAGGATCGACGCCTCGGTGCCCCGCCCGTCAGGGCGGTATGGGCGAAACCTCGCGCTGCTTCACCCGAACGGGGTGTGGGTCTGATCGCCTCCCCACGTACTCTGCCGCCTAGGATCCGTGCGTGACCAAGGTCCCCGATGAGCTGATCAAGCTGGAGCGGTCCACCGAGGAAGAGCGCGCACGGCTCGCGGGCCTGACCGGTGGGGCGTTCGACGAGCAGCTGAGCCGCTGGCGTGATGCGTTCGAGGCGGTGCAGGCGGCCATCGCCGCGCACGCCGCAGCCACCGGGTCCAGCCCGTACGAGGTGGAGCAGGCTGTGAAGTCGGCCGTCCGGCACGCCCAGGAGGACCCTGCCGTCGAGTAACCGGCATGCGCGGAGATCGCGTGCTCCGCCTCTCGGTCGATGGCCGGTAGGCCGTTGGCCCACCGGGTCAGGGACGGGGGGCGCCGCACGGCGATCGGTCGAGTGGAGCCCGTCTGCCTCGAACGTGCTCCTGGACGGGGCCACCCCTCATTGGCGCGCAGGACGGAATGCGCGGCAGGCCGGGGCGTGCGGTGCCACGGGGCAGCCAGGATGCGCTCAGTTGTTCGACCTAACAGGAGCCGTTGACATGGAGAAGCGTGAGATTCTCACCGACCTCGACATGGCGAGCACGTCGAGTACGACCAGGTCGGTGATGAAGAAGCTGCCCGAGGTCACGTTGATCTTCTGGATCATGAAGATCGCCGCGACGACTCTGGGCGAGACGGCGGGTGACCTCTTCGCACAGACCCTGAAACTCGGTTACTTCCTCACCACGATCGCTCTGTTCGCCGTCTTCGTGGCGACCTTGGTGGTCCAGCTGCGGTCGAGGCGCTACAACCCGTTCTTCTACTGGACCGTGATCCTGTCGACCAGCATGGCCGGCACCACGATGTCCGACTTCATGAACCGCGACGCCAGCGCCAGGTACCTCTCGGGCGGGGCTACGGCCCTCGGTTGGGGCCCGCAGGGCCTCGGCCTGGGCTATCCGGTCGGCGCGGCGATCCTGGTCTCGATCCTCCTGTCGATCTTCGTCGTCTGGAAGCTGAGCGGGCTGACCTTCCAGATCCGTGACATCGTCAGCTTCCGCGGCGAGGCCATGTTCTGGGCCGCGATCCTGGTGTCCAACACTCTCGGCACGTCGATGGGGGACTTCCTGTCCGACAGCTCCGGCCTCGGCTACGCCGGGGGCGCGCTGTTGGTGACCGGGGTGCTCGTCGTGCTCGCGGTGCTGATGAAGGTGCCCGCGGTACCGAACGTGGTGCTGTTCTGGATCGCCTTCGTCCTGACTCGTCCGCTCGGTGCGACCGCGGGCGACTTCCTCACCAAACCGGTCGCCAAGGGCGGTCTGGACCTTGGCACCGCGGGTTCCTCCGCAGTGCTCCTGGCCGTGCTGTTCGGCCTGATGGCCTACGCCCACGTACGCGAGCGCAGGGGTTTCGCGGCGCCGAACGTGGGGCGGGAACAGGTCAGCCGGCGGGCAGAGTGACCGTGAATCTGGCCCCGGGCGTGTGCTCGGGGTCGTAGGAGACCTCACCGCCGACCGCACGGGCCAGACGACGTGCGAGCGGCAGCCCCAGGCCCGCGCCGTCGTGCCCATCCCCCGCGTCGGCGCGCCGCCCGGGTTGGAACAGCTCGCCGACGAACGACTCCGGCACCCCGGGGCCGTCGTCGTCGACGTGGATGTGCACGGTGCCCTGGGTGTGCCACGCGGACAGGATGATGCTGGAGCGGGCATAGCGGACGGCATTGGCGAGCAACGGGCTCACGATCCGCTCCAGGAGGGCGGGAGCGACCCCGGCGCACAGCACCGCGGCGGCGCTGTCCACGGTGACCTTGACGCGCTCCGGTGGGTCGAGGTGCTGGAGCAGGCCGTTCAGGACGGGTTCGATGTCGGCGGTGCCGGGGGCTGTCATCGGCTTGAGCGTGCCCTCACGGGTGTCGTCGAGCAGCGTGTCGCAGATCGTCCGCATCGACTGGGCGGCCTCCGCTATCACCTCATGGGCGGCATGGACCTCGTCGGCGGAGCGGTGCCGGGAGCGCAGCCAGTCCAGTTCCATGACGATCCTGGTGAGCGGCGTCCGCAGCTCGTGGGAGAGTTCCCCGGTCAGCTGTCGTTCGTGCCGCAGGACGGTCCGTATGCGGTCCAGGAGCACGTCCAACGAGGTGCCCAGCCGGGCGAGTTCGACCGGGTGGCCTTCGGTGTCGAAGCGGTCGTCGGAGCCCACGGCGCTCCACTGGGTGGCCTGGTCGGTCATCGTCCGCACCGGGCGCAGTGCCCGGCCGACGGACAGACGGGTGAGCACATAGGTGCACATGAGCATCACGCCGTCCAGGACCAGCGATCCCAGGAGCAGCGTGTCGGCGGAGCTGCGGTAGGGGCTGAGGTCCAGGGCGGTGACGATGGTGGCGCCCTGGGCGCCGGGCACGGCCAGCGAGCACAGGCGCACGGGGTCGTGCCCCTTGATGGTCGCGCAGCCTTGTCCATGCCGCGCGGCCAGCCGGTAGGCGGCCTGGGCCGGGGGGCTGCCGGCGGTGGGGGGCGGCTTCTCCAGCAGGCGTCCGTGGGCGTAGATCCACACGTTGGTGTCGAGGAGGTGGTCGTTGGCCGTCTCCACGACCCTTGTCCGGGGGCCACCGGTGTCGACGGTGGTAGCGACCGCGGCTGCCCGATTGCGCAGTTCGTCGTCCGCCTGATGCTGCAGATGCCGGTTCACCGCGACGTTGAACACCACGGTCAGGATCGTCATCAGGAGCGCGGCGGTGGTCGAAGCCACCAGGGAGAGTCTTCCGCGCAGCGTGCGCGGCACCAGGCGGCGCGAGAAAGCTCTCATGACAGACGATGTCCCACGCCGCGCACCGTGCCGATCGTCAGGCCGCTGCCCGCGTAGCGTAGCTTGCGGCGCAGCCGGGTCAGGTACTGGTCCAGGGTGTTGTCACTGACCTGTGCGCCTTCGGGCCAGCCGGACCGGGCCAGGTCGCGGCGGGGCACGATGGTGCCGTCGGCGGCGACGAGGGTGGCGAGCAGCCGGAATTCCGTCGGTGACAGGGCGATGCGCGTGCCATTCGTGGTGACGCTGTGGTGCACCGCGTCGAGGACGAGATCACCGGCCGAGGCCGGGGGTGGTACGGCCGCCCTTCTGAGTACCGCTCGCAGCCGGGCGGTGAGTTCGGCGAGGTGGAAGGGCTTGGGCAGGTAGTCGTCGGCGCCGGCGGAGAACGCGGACAGCCGGTCGCCGATCCGGTGACGGGCGGTCAGGAAGATCACGGCGCCGGGGAAGCCGTTGGCCCGCATCGCCTGGCACACGTCCCGTCCGTCCGCGTCGGGAAGGCCGACATCGAGGACCGCCGCCGAGATGTCGGCGGTGGCCAGTCGAAGTCCCGTCGCGCCGTCGGCGGCGAGGACGGGGTCGAAGCCCTCGTCGGACAGACCACGCCGCAGTACGTCCCGCAGTGCGTGGTCGTCTTCAATGATCAGGATCTTGGGGCGCATGGTCCTGCCTCCGTCCTGGTGCGGGTGCCGTGCCCGTGACGAACGATCCGGGCAGCCGGCGGGCTGTCACCCACAGGCATGTCCCGAGCCAGCCGACGGCGAACAACCACCCCCCGAGGACGTCGGTGAACCAGTGCACTCCGAGGTAGATCCGGCTCAACCCGACGAGCGCACCCCAGCATCCGATGATCAGCCGCAGCGCTGTCGCCCCGCGCGGAGCGCGCAGGGTCACGGCGGCGATCAGCAGCCCGGCGGTGATGGCGCCCGTGGTGGTGTGCCCCGAGGGGAACGCCCAGCCGGACGCGTGTGTGGCCCAGTCCGTCATTGGGGGCCGGGGGCGCCGCACCAGCTCCATGACCCCGTAGCGCAGGGCCTGACCCGCCGCGAGGCAACCTGCGAAGACCGCGGCGGCGAGCAGCCGGTGCCGGGCCGACCGCCCCACTATGAGGCCGGCCAGTACGGCGAGCGCGTAGGGGATGGCGCCGGTCCCTGTGGCGGTCACGTCACGCGCCAGGGTCACGGCCGCGTGCGGTCGGTGACCGGCCGACCATAGGAGGAGGTTGTGGTCCAGCCGCAGTGGTCTTCCGGCGCCGGTGACGAGGACCGCGGTCAGGACTCCGAACGCGCCCCATGCTCCGAGAGCGATGGTCCCGGCGACGTCGGTGACATCGCGACGGTTCATGAGGCCAGCAGCAGGGCGCCCAGGCGGACGGCCGTGAGCCGCCGCGCCACGACCTCCGACCGGTGGCGCAGCACGAGCATCGCGGTCAGCGCCACGAGCCCGCCGACGGCCGCACCGGCCAGGACATCGTGTGGGTAGTGTGCGCCGACCCACACCCTGGAGACGCCCATGGCGAGCGCGGCCACGACAGCGACCGCACCCAGCCGACGTGAGACGAACACCAGCGCCACGGCGGCGGCGACCGCGAGGGCCGCGTGATTGCTGGGGAACGACCAGTCACCGGGCGCCGGACACGCTTCCAGCGTCCGCACGTGCAGGCTCTGGCACGGCCGGTCCTCGCGCACGATCGATTTGACGCCCATGTCCACGCCGTACGCGACGATCACGACGACCGGCACCGCCAGCGCCGTCACCGCGTGCGCGGCGCCCGTCCGGCGGGCCCGCCACCAGCCGATGACCATGAGGACGGCGAACACCGCGAGTCCGTACGTCGACCAGAGCGACACCATGTCGTCCAGCCAGCCGGGCGCGTTCTGGGCCCGGCTCACCACGTCCTCGTACACGGACCCGTCGATGGAGGAACCGTCGAAGGCGATGATCACTGCTGGGTCCCCCTCGCCTTGGCACCTCGCCGGCCGCGCAGGACCTCGGCCAGCAGGGGGATCAGCGAGACGACGACGATGAGGGCGATCAGCGGCAGCAGGTACCGGTCGACGTTCGGGATCGAGGAGCCCAGTGCGTACCCCGCGAGGGTGACGCCGACACTCCAGACGAGGCCGCCGACCACCTGCCAGAGCGTAAAGGTGCGTACGGGCACTTCCAGCACTCCGGCCAGCGGGTTGAGAACCGTGCGCACCACCGGGATGAACCGGGCCAGCACGATCGCCTTCGCGTACCCGTAGCGCTCCAGGAGCTCCTCCGCGCGCTTCGCGCCCTCGTGCAGCCGCTGCGAACGACTGCGGGCGAGCAGCGCTCCGCCGCCCCGCCGACCGATCAGGTAGCCGCACTGCGCCCCGGCCAGCGCACCGACGACCGCGGCGGCGAGCAGTGGCACGAGCGAGAGGTGCACCGCTCTGTCCGCTGTGTTCGTGCACAGCAGACCCGCCGTGAACAGCAGGGAGTCGCCCGGCAGGAAGAAGCCGACGAGCAGGCCCGTCTCGGCGAACAGCACCACGCCGACGCCCAGCACGCCGAAGGCGCTCAGCAGGGACTGGGCGTCGAGCACGTTCACGGCGAGTTGCGAGGCCAGGTGGAGCGGTGCGGTCATTCGGTGGGGACCCTTTCCGGGGGACGACCTGGAGCAGCGCGGCGGGGCGGAGCGCCGGCGGTCTACAAAGAGGTAGACCGTCTACTGAACTGTAGACGATCGGCACGTCGAATGCGTTCCCAGGCCGACGGGACGTCACCCCAGGTTTCCTCATGCGTCGGGGTGCGCCCCGCAGCCGGCCCCATTTGGTGCGCCTGTCACTCGTTCGGCCGGACGGCCGGCCACGCACCCCGCGGCCTGGGCCCCGTCACCTCGCGGGGGCGCCGCTAGCGGCTGGAACCCTGCCGGTGACGGCCGGATGCCGTGTCGAGCGGCGCCACGGTCCCGGGCGCGTCCCGATGGGTGACGGCCAGGAAGCCGACGAAGCAGACGATGGCGACGGTCCAGGCCGCGGTGACCGGAGCCAGTCCCAGTCCGAGCCCGCCCCGGCTGTGGCCGAGCGCCATCCAGTCGGCGAGGGAGGCGCCCAGGGGGCGGGTGATGACGTAGGCGGTCCAGAAGGCGGTGACGGCGTTCAGTGCGCCGAACCGGTGGGCGACCGCCGGCACACAGATCGCGACGGCGAAGAGGACGATGGAGCCCGCATAGCCGAAGCCGGTGGTGGCGGTCAGGTCACCGGCGGCCGTACCCAGCGCGAAGGTGGCGAGGACGGCGGCCCAGTAGAACGCCTCGCGTCGCCGCGTGCGGACGCTGTGGATGGACAGGGTCCGCTCACTGGCGTACCAGAGGGCGAACACCGCGCCCAGCGCGATGAGGAAGAGCGGCGTGGACGTGGTGTAAGGGACGCCGAGGCCCACGTGCAGGACGTCGGCGGCCATCGTGCCGAAAACGCTGACCATGACGATGGCCGTCCAGTACACCCAGGCGATGTAGCGGCGCACGGCGAACTGCGCGGCCAGCGACGCGACCAGGGCAAGCCCGCCGACGGCGACCGCCGGCACCGGACCGAGCAACCGGGCCAGCAGGTCAGAGGCGGTCTCTCCCATTCCCGTTGTCAGCACCTTGATGATCCAGAAGTAGACGGTCACTTCCGGCACCTTGTTTGCCATGGCGCGCAAGGAGGCAAGGGGGCGGTCATCGAAGAGGTGCTCTGTTGTCATGAAGCGCACGATGACACGGCGGACTCCTCGAACCAAAGACGCCTTTGCCATTGCTTGGAAGCTTCTGGAGCACATGTTTCAGTTTCGCGCGGGTGACCTGAACGCAACCTGAACGTATGAGCAAAAGACCTGGTCAAGCCACTTGGGTTGCTGATAGTCGGGCTGCGACGCTTCGGCTTCCGCATGCTGCTCGGCTCCGTGTCGCAGACACAGGCGATCGATGAGGCCGCGCGCGGTGCCGAGGCGTGGAGCCCACCCCCGTGTAGAGAACCACGGATGGCTCGGATCTGTCCCTTACTCGCCGTGGTCCGGTTCAGCCGGACGTCTGCTCCCCCTGGGCCACCTCGACGCCCCGGTGCAGCAGGACGGCGCCCGCGCAGGAGGACGCGGCGGCGAGCGAGCACATCAGAACCATGACCAGCAGCACGGGAGCGACGCGCCGGACGGGCGCCTGGGCGAGCATGGCTTTGACCCTCGCCGGTACGGGACCGGTGCCCACCCCGGCGGCGACGAGGGGCAACCGGCCCGGCCCCGGCCCCCGGGTGGCGGCCAGCGCCGCCCGCCCGACGGCCCGGGCGGTGAGCTTCCGGTCGCCCGTGGCCCGCGCCGCGGCCTCGTCCGCGGCCCGTTCCGCCGCGAAGGACACCTGCGGTACGACGGCGGCCAGCGCGGGATGGCACCAGCCGGCGAGCTGTGCGGCGGCGAGGAAGAGATGGTGCCGCTCGGCGAGGTGCGCGCGTTCGTGAGCCAGGAGGGTCTCCCGCTCACGCGCGTCGAGAGCGCGCAGCATGCCGGTGGTGACCACGATGCGGTCCTTGCCGCGCAGACCGCCGGGCAGCGCGTAGGCGTCGGGACGGGGGTCGTCGAGGACGCACAACCCGCCGGCGTGCGGAAGGTGTGCGACCTCACCGCGGGCGGCACTCAGCCGCCGCAGCTCGGACCAGACGCGCCGGGCGACGGTGGCGCAGGTGACCGTGAGGGTCCCGGCGGCAAGCACGGAAACCGCCAGCACCAGCAGTCGTGGGCCGGCCCGGAGCGGTTCGACGAGGTGGGCGAGGGCGGCGAGCGGAGGGACGGCCAGGGCCACGGGCAGGAGCAGTATGCCCAGGCACGCCACGACCCCGATGGCCAGCACGGCAGCGGAGCCGGCGATCGCCCACAACGCGGCCTCGGGGTGCACTCGGGCGATGGCACGCCGGGCGAGCGGCGGCAGGAGCCAGGGCAGAGCGAGCGGAACGAGCAGCAGGGCGATCATCGGCCGTTCTCCTCCAGCAGGCGCCGCAGTTCCGCCTCGTCCGCCGCGCTGAGCCCCTCGATGAATCGGGCGAGGACCAGGCTGCGGTCGCCGTCCTGGTCGAGTTCCCGGTGCATGCGCCGAGCAGTCAGCCCATGCGCGTCCTCCACCGGGAAATAGAGGAAGCCACGTCCGCCGGGCCGGCGTCCGATCACGCCCTTCTCGTACAGGCGAATGAGCAGGGTCGCCACGGTGGTACGGGCCAGCGGGTGCGGCAACGCCGCCCGCACCTGGGCGGCGGACTGCGGCTCGCCGGCCGCCCACAGCGCCGTGAGAACGCTGGACTCCAGCTCGCCCGCAGAGCGACGCTCACTCGCGCTGTCCGTCATGACCCCATCCTCCCTACCGATACCTTCCCCACGCCGGACAGACCTGGTCTGTCCCGTAGTCCACAGGGTAGGCGCACCGATCAGAGTGTCCGCCTCCGGCTCTCAGGCCGTGGCCCTGGTGTGCACCCGTCGAATGCGACGCGGTAGCCGGCAGGGTGGCCGCGATGCCCGGTGCGATCAGCGGGTAGCGCGTACGGACGTGATCACGCCAGCCCGCCTCCGGTGACGGCGCCCCCACCGGTGCCGGGGACCGGCGGAGGCGAGGTCCGCGGCATGGCGCACATACGCTCCCCCCGGGGCGACCAAGTGGCCCCACACCGGCGGGAGATGATGCCCTGCCGGGGCGACGGCGAGCGGCGCGCGGGCCGGCGGGCCGGGTCGCGTACCGAGGGGCCGGGAGGCGCCCACCGACAGACTGACAACCACGCCCCGGCGAACACCGCCGCCAGGGCCAGCGGAACACGGAACGAGCACCAGAGTGGACTATTCGTTCCCGGCGAACAGTCCAGACGCACCGTTCGCCAACGGCGGTGCGTCGGCGCGGAATTGCTGCGCGCGTGCCGAGCGGCTGGCAGCCTGGCGGCCACTGTCGCCGGGGGCTCGCCATGGTTGGCCGCGAGCGGGAATGGTGTTGTGTCCAGGCACAGCGGGGGCGGCCTCGAGGGGCCGCCTCCTCGGCGGGGTGAGGAGGGGAGAAGGGGGGGGCCGCTGCCGTCGTAGAGCCGTAGGACGGCCTTTGTGCGGGCGGGTACGTGTCCGCCAGGCCGCTCACCTCCGCCGCGGCCGACCACTTGGAAGGGTCGGCCATGACATGCCCGGGATGGCCGGGTGCGTAGCGGAGCCGGGGGAATCGGCGACTGTGCCCGCGGTGGTTCGACAGGTCCGACAGCTGCTCGCTCACGAGCGTGCCGACACGGTCCCTTGGTGGTGGCGCCGGGCGCGGATCGTCACAGCGCGGCCCGGCTCGTCGGGACAGGGGTCGGTCAGTAAGCGGAGTTGACGTTGTCGATGGAACCGTAGCGGTGCGCGGCGTAGTTGGCGGCGGCGGTGATGTTCGCGACCGGGTCGGTGGAGCTCTGGGCGGTCCCGGCGACGTGGTAGGCGTTGAACGTGGGGTCGATCACCTGCAGCAGGCCCTTGGACGGGATGCCCTTCTGCGCGTTGACGTCCCAGTTGTTCTGGGCGTTGGGGTTGCCGCTGGACTCGCGCATGATGTTGCGGTGCAGCCCCTCGTAGGTGCCGGGGATGCCCTTGGCCTTCATGATGGCCAGGGACTGCTTGATCCAGCCGTCGAGGTTGTTCGCGTTGCCGCCGGTGCCGGGGTCGGTGTGGCCGACTCGCGAGGTGGCCGTGACGCTGTGGGCGCTTCGCGGTGCCTCGGCAGCGTGCGCGGAGGCCGGCATCAGGGTGAGGGCCGCGGCCGCGGCGCCGGTCGTGGCGATACCGGTCAGGGCGAGGGAGCGCAGGCGTGCAAGGCGACGGGTGGCGATGATCGCGGTCATGTGGAAGGAACTCTCCTGTAGGACGTCTTTGAAGGCGCCGGCCGGGCGTACCGGTCGCGGCCTCAGGGCGTCGGAGTGAGGCCCTGCGCTGCACGGCGCGGAAGGCACGATCAGGCGATCAACGCCCGGTCGGCCCTGCGGCTTGCGGCAACGAGCAACATGGTTAGGGGCCGATCGGCGGCAAGGCAAGAATGTGACGTACTACCTGACGCCGGAGTAAACGCTCAAATCAGACATACGGCGGCTTTCGTGCCTGCTAGCCGCGATGCCTGCGTACGGCCCTACTTAGGATGTGACATGGCCCCTATGGGCCGCATCACCCGATTCTCGGAGAAACCGGCCCTCCGACCGGCTCCCCACCGGCTCCATGCAAGCCGGACAGGCACCCCGTGACTATCACCAGTCGCTACGACCCGTAACCGAAGGTATCCATTCCGGGCCAGCGATACCGGTGGCCGGGGGGAATGTGGGGCTGGGTGTTGGGAGCCAGGTCCTGCCGCACGTCGAACGGCGGCACACCCTCTCTGCCTGGTACCGGACGGCACCTACTCCCGACTCCCCCTCTGCGACTCCCGGAGGCCCGTGCGCGTGCCCAGGGCTGCACCGGGATGGTGGAAGCCGCACCGTTTGCGTCGCCGGAGGCCTTCCGCTCGGCCCCCTTGGTCACGCGCCGCGGCCAGTCCGTAGTCCGGTCCCGCTCCGCCGTCGGCGACCGCGCTGAGGTCGAGCCAGCCGGGGGTAACCCGTTGGCTTCGAGCGTGCTCGAAATCCTAGTCTCGGACCATGACGACGACATTGATCACCGGGGCGAACAAGGGGCTCGGCTACGAGACCGCCCGTCGGCTCGTGGCCGCGGGTCACACCGTCTACATCGGCAGCCGGGACATCGAGCGGGGCCGCCGCGCGGCCGAAGAGCTGGGTACTCGCATGCTCCACCTCGACATCACCGACGACGCGTCCGTGCGGGCGGCGGTGAAGGTCCTCGAAGCCGACGGCGGGCTGGACGTGCTGGTCAACAACGCCGCGCTGCAGGCGGAGATGAGCGACGGCGCCGTAGTGGTCGGTGCCGCCGATCTGACCGCCGAGGTGATGCGCGAGACATTCGAGACGAACGTCTTCGGCACCGTGCGGGTCCTGCATGCCTTCCTGCCGCTCCTTCAGCGTTCGGCCGCCCCCGTGGTGGTCAACGTCAGTAGTGGCACAGCCTCACTGTCCAGGGCCGCCACCCCGGGGGACCCGGCACGCGCCTACCGGGGCGTGGCCTACCCCGCTTCGAAAGCCGCGCTCAACATGCTCACCGTGAAGTACGCGGAGGCGTTCCCCACCATGCGGATCAACGCGGTCGAGCCCGGGTACACCGCGACAGACCTCAACCAGCAGGCCGGCACCCAGACCGTCGAACAGGGCGCCGAGATCATCGTGCGCATGGCCCGGACAGCCCCCGACGGCCCCACCGGAGGCTTCTTCTCCGCCACCGGTCCCATGCCCTGGTAACGCGCGTCGGCATCCCGTCCTCGGCGGGGGCCGCCTTCCGCGGGGGCCGCCTTCCGCCAGAGCGGGGTCGCGCCAGCCGCGCACAGGCGTCACGGGTCGGCCGCCTTCTCCGCACGAACGTCGGGAGCGAGCCAGGTCGGGTTCTGGATTCCACAGAAGCCGAGCGTCACGTCGTCGGACGGGCGAGTTTGGCGGCCACGGCGTCGAGGACCCAGTCCAGGCCGGTCGCGAAGGATGTCTCGGCGTCCACATCCGTGCCGTCGTACACGGCCTTGGTCAGCGTCGGGAAGCGGCCCGTGGCCAACATGCGCGTCACATGCGGGCCGGAAGCGCGCTGCCAGTCACGCTTGGACAGGCCCGTGGCGCACTCGGCCCGCAGGTTCGCGATCTCGCGCCTGATCGCGCCAGTGACGTATGCGCTGACGATCTCCACGGCGCGCATGACGGTGTCGATGTCGGCGAGGCCGTCGAGGGCGGCCAGCCTGGCCTCGGTCACGGCGAGACCGTTCGGGCCCAGGGTCGGGCGGCCGCCGAACAGGTCGGCCAGCCATTCGTGACGGAGAGCGGTCTGCCTGGTGCGGTGGGCGAGGGTGCGCAGCGCCTCCCGCCAGTCACCGGGCCGCTCCTCGGGGAGGATCTCGGCGTGGACCTCGTCCACCATGAGGTCGAACAGCTCCTGCTTGGTGGAGATGTATCCGTACAGCCGCATCGGGCCTGCGTTCAGCCGGGCGGCGACCTTGCGCAACGACACCGCCTCCAGCCCGCCCTCGTCGGCCAGCGCGATGGCGGTGGCGACGATCCGCTCCCGGTCGAGCGGCACGGGGCGCGTCGGCGGCTCAGGCCGGTCCCAGACAGTCATGGTCACACCGTTCTCTTGCGATGCATCGTATCGGAGAAATACAGTGTATCGACATGAGACATCGTATCGCCGTCGGGAGCGGCCCTGCCGGCCTTACCTTCGCCCGCGTCCTGCACCGCCATGGCCACCGCGTCGCCGTCCTCGAACGTGATCCCGCCCCCGACGCCCGCCCCCCGGGCGGCACGCTGGACCTGCACGAAGGGCTGGGCCAACTCGCCCTGGACAAGGCGGGACTGCTGGCGGAGTTCCAGGCGCTGTCTCGCCCCGAGGGGCAGGCCATGCGCATCCTGGACACGGACGGGACCGTCCTGCGCGACTGGCAAGCCCGCCCGGATGACCGGGCCAATCCCGAGATCGACCGCGGGCAACTCCGTGACCTGCTGCTCGGCCCGCTCGACGTCCAGTGGGGCCGGGGCGTGACGCAGGTGGTGCCGGGGGCCCGGGACGGCGTACTGGTCGATTTCGCGGACGGGCGGCAGGAGGCGTTCGACCTCGTGGTCGGCGCGGACGGCGCCTGGTCCCGGGTCCGCCCGGCGGTCTCGTCGGTGACGCCGCACTACACCGGCGTCACCTCGGTCGAGACCTCCCTCGACGACGTCGACTCGCGCCACCCTGGCCTCGCCCGACTGATCGGCGACGGTTCCCTGGCCGTGTACGGCGTGAACCGGGCTCTCGTAGCCCAGCGCAACAGCGGCGGCCATGCCAAGGTGTACGCCCAGTTCCGCGCGCCGCTGGACTGGCACACACACCTGGACCTGGCCGACGTCGAGGCAGTGCGATCGAGCCTGCTGACTCTGTTCGACGGCTGGGCCGCCCCCGTCCTCGACCTCCTCCGCCACGGCACTGCTTTCACCCACCGCCCCCTCTACGTCCTGCCCGAGTCCCACACCTGGACCCACGTCTCCGGGGTGACGCTTCTGGGCGACGCCGCCCATCTGATGCCCCCCTTGGGAGCGGGCGCGAACCTCGCGATGCTGGAAGGCGCCGAACTCGCCGAGTCCATCGCCACCGCCACCCGCCCGGGGGATCTGGACGAGGCCGTCCGCGCCTTCGAGGAACGGATGTGGGCACGGTCCGGCAGGTGGGCGAAGATCACGCTGGCCGGTCTGGAACGCCTCGTGAGCCCGGACCCAGCCGAAGCCCTCGCCCTCTTCGACGAAGTCCAGCCATCCTGACCGCCAAGCGCGACAGCACCAAGAGGGCGTGACACGCGGCGAGTTCAGCTGTCCGGACACGCGGGCGGCGGCCTGGCACATCACCTCTTCCTGGCGGCCTCGCGGTACAACTGACCGCCTGTCGCGACGCGTTGGAGAAGGCAGAGGCGCCGCGCCGGGTGCGCGGGCACGTGGCCGCCCAACTCGGTGTCGCGCCGGAGGGCTTGGCCGCCCGCCGCGCTCGGCAGCAAGTCCGGGCCGGGCATCCCCGCCCGTGTGGCGGGCGCGCCCCCGCCCCTCCCGCTCCACCGCGTCCTGCCCGCCATGGGCCGGGCTGACCGCATTGTTGGCTGGTGAGACAGCCAGTATCGGGGGACGACGTCTCGCAGGGCTACGTCGGCGAAGGTCCGGAAGCACCCTACGGTCGGCGTGAGCTCAGCCGTCCTCCAGGACGGCCATGGCCGCGTTGTGGCCGGGAATGCCGCTGACGCCGCCGCCGCGGACCGCGCCCGCACCGCACAGCAGGACGTTGGCGTGAGAGGTCTCCACACCCCAGCGTCCGGTGCCCCGTGCCTCGTCGGCGAACGGGAAGGACAGCGGCCGGTGGAAGATGTTCCCCCGCGGAAGCCGCAGCTCCTTCTCCAGGTCGAGCGGCGACTTGGCCTCGATGCACGGCCTGCCGTCCTCGTCCAGCGCGAGGCAGTCGGCGATCGGTTCGGCGAGGACGGCGTCGAGCTGGTCCAGGGCGGCCTTGAGGAGCGCGGCGCGGGCGCCTTCGTTGTCCTCGGTGAACAGGCGGGCCGGGGCGTGCAGGCCGAACATCGTCAGGGTCTGGTAGCCACGTTCGGCCAGCTCCGGCCCGAGGATCGTCGGGTCGGTGAGCGAGTGGCAGTAGAGCTCAGAGGGCGGCGTCGACGGCAGGGTTCCGTCCGCTGCCTCCTGGTAGGCGGTGGCCAGTTGTCCGTAGCCCTCGGCGATGTGGAAGGTACCGGCGAAGGCCTCGCGCGGGTCGATCGAGGTGTCCCGTAGCCGGGGCAGCCGGCGCAGCAGCATGTTGACCTTGATCTGGGCGCCCTCGGCCGGTTCGGCGCCCTGCTCGCCCAGGAGGTCGGCCAGGACCTCGGGTGAGGCGTTGACCAGCACCTTGCGGGCCGCCACCGTGCCCTCCCGGTCGCCGGTGCGGTAGCTCACCACGGAGTGCGGCTCGTCGGGTTCGATACGCAGGGCCTCGTGACCGGTGACGATCTCGGCGCCGGCCGTGCGGGCCGCCGCGGCCAACGCGTCGGTGAAGGCTCCCATGCCGCCGATCGGCACGTCCCAGTCACCGGTGCCGCCGCCGATCACGTGGTAGAGGAAGCAGATGTTCTGGGCGAGGGACGCGTCGTGCGCGTCGCTGAAGGTGCCGATGAGGGCGTCGGTCAGTACGACACCGCGAACCAGGTCGTCACGGAAGCGCTCTTCGATCGCCACGCCGAGTGGCTGCTCGAAGAGCGTGTGCCAGGCGGTGTCGTCCCCGATCCGCTCCCGCAGTTGCGCGCGCGTGGGCAGCGGCTCGGTGAGCGTGGGGAAGACACCGCGACCCACCTTCGCGGTCATGGCGTAGAAGTCCCTCCACGCCCGGTATTCGGCGTCGGAGCCGGTCAGGGCCCGGAAGGAGTCCCGGGTTCGGTCCTCGCCGCCGCCGACGAAGAGGCCGGTGGCCCTGCCGTCGCGCGTCGTGGGCGTGTAGGAGGCCACGGAGCGCTTGCGCACCGCGAAGTTCAGTGCGAGGTCGTCGACGATCTTGGACGGAAGCAGGGAGACGAGGTAGGAGTACCGCGACAGACGCGCGTCCACTCCGGCGAAGGCCTGGGTGGAGACGGCGGCTCCGCCGGTGGTGCCGAGACGCTCCAGGACGAGGACGGAGCGTCCGGCGCGGGCCAGGTAGGCGGCGGCGACCAGGCCGTTGTGACCACCACCGACGATGACGACGTCGTAGACGTCCTGGGCGAATGCGGCGGGAGCAGACATGACTCTTGGTAACACGCGGTTGTCGACCGCCGCAAGAGTTTCTGCGCGGCAGGGCCCATTCCGCTCATGTCACTGAGTCGGGAAGCAGTGCCGGACCCATGGGGAGCATCGACCCGATTACGGCCCTCGCCGTGAACTAGCAGCTCGTGGCGCCTATTTCTCCTGTGAAGCAGGTCCGGTACGAAAGGTGTGGACGAGTCATGTCGGTCACGACTTGCTGATCGGGCAGTCAGTATCGTTTTCCTGGATTCCGCCGTACGCACCTCCGGCGCCGATACGTAGCGTTACGGGACTCGGGGTGGGAGGTGAAGCAGGTCGCCCCGCGCTGTCCCGGTGGGTCGAGGTTTCCCGACCTGTGTCAGACCGCGGGCATCCGCCCTACCCGGGGCCTCAGGTAGACCGTCCATGTCACGGCGGAGCAGACCGCGTACGCGGCCAGGAACGCCCAGTAGGCGGCGTCGCCGCTCGCACCGGCGAGGAACGCCTGCCGGAAGGCGATGTTCACCAGGACCCCGCCGAACGCGCCGACGGCGCCCGCCAGTCCGATCAGCGCCGACGCCCGACGCCGCGCGTCCCGCTCCGCGCTCTGGGCGTCCGTTCCGGCCGCCACCGCAATCTGTGCCTTGGCCTGGAAGATCGCGGGGATCATCTTGTACGTCGAGCCGTTGCCGATCCCGCTCAGCACGAACAGGGCCACGAACCCGGTGAGGAAGAGCGGCAGCGAATGCTGCCGGGAGGCCACGAGGACCACACCTGTTCCCGCCGCCATCGCCAAGAAGGTCCACAGCGTCACGGCGGCGCCCGTCCAGCGATCCGCCATCCTCCCGCCCAACGGTCGCACCAGCGAGCCCAGCAGGGGCCCCAGGAAGGTCAGGTACGCGGCCTTGACGGGGGTGTCGAACTGGTCGTGGAACTGCACTTGCAGGACCTGCCCGAAGGCGAAGCCGAAGCCGATGAAGGAGCCGAATGTGCCGACGTACAGCAGCGACATGACCCAACTGTGCGGCTCCCTGGCCACTTCACGCAGGGCACGCCTGTCGCTCTTCAACGACGTCAGGTTGTCCATCCTCAGGCCCGCGCCGAGGGCTGCCAGCACGATCAGCGGCAGGTACACCAGCGGTACGAGCCGCGGATGTGCCGCGCCCGCCGTGGCCAGGACCAGGAGGCCGACGAGCTGCACCACCGGAACGCCGATGTTGCCGCCACCGGCGTTGACGCCGAGTGCCCAGCCCTTGAGGCGCTGCGGATAGAACGCGTTGATGTTCGCCATGGAGGAGGCGAAGTTGCCGCCGCCTACGCCGGCCACGCAGGCCACGGCCAGCAAGGCGCCGTAGGAGACGCCGGGCCGCAGGACGATCCCTGCCAGCGCCGTCGGGACAAGCAGCAACAGGGCGCTGAACACGGTCCAGTTGCGGCCGCCGAACCGGGCCACCGCGAACGTGTAGGGCAGGCGCAGCACGGCGCCGAGCGCCGTGGGTACCGCGGTGAGGGTGAACTTGCCTGCCGCGTCGATGTGGTACTGCGGTCCGAGGAACAGCACCAGGACCGACCAAAGGCTCCACACCGAGAAGCCGATGTGCTCGGACAGGACGGAGAAGACCAGGTTGCGGCGGGCGACCCGTGCGCCGGTCCGCTCCCAGAACGCCTCGTCCTCCGGGCGCCAGTCCGTGATGCCGCGCGGATGGCCCGCGCTGTCGGCGGCACCGGTCCGCTCTGCGGCTTCTTCGGGGGTGTTCTTGGTTCCGACGACACTGCTCATCAGCTGTCACCCGCTGGTTCCGTGAGGTGGGGGCATGTGGTGCGATGACGTTATGGGCGGCGGGTTTCGGGGATCGGCTCCCCACCGCTCAACCGTGCTACGGCTCGCGCACGCCCCTGCCGGCCGGCTGTGAGGTCGTGACCGCGCTGTCGCGCACCGGCCAGACCCGCAGCCGTGCCGGGGTGCCGTCCGGGGCGGTGGGCTCGTCCAGGCAGCGTCCGTCGCGCAGGTCGAAAACCTGTTTGTACATCGGTGACGCCACCGTCGGGGCCGAGCCCCGGCTGCCGAGGATGCCTCGCGACATCACGTACGCGCCGCTGAAGGGGTCACGGTTGTCGACCGCGTACAGTGCGCCGGACCGGTCGCGGAAGACCGCCACCTGCTCACCGCTTGAACTGAGCACGGCCACGCCTCGACCGGGGATCAGGTCCTCGGGGGCACAGGCGCGTGACCACGTGGCGCCGTCGAAGATCTCCACGTTCCCGTTCACGCGGTACGCACCTCCAGGCGGGGGCCGGCCACCAGGGCCGGGGACAGGATCGTCCCGTGCTCGTCGGGCCGGGCGGGGCGGATCTGGCCGCGTTCCGGTACGAAGGTCACGGCGGGGTCGGGCGTGCCGGGGGCGTTGACGAAGGACACGAAACGGCGCAGTAGCTCGGGGTCGGCCAGCACGGCGGCCCACTCGTCCTGGTAGCCGTCGACATGGCGTTCCATCAGGGTGTCCAGTTCGGCGCCCAGTCCGAGGGAGTCGTCCATCACGACGGCTCGTACGTGGTCAAGTCCGCCCTCGATCCGGTCGAGCCAGACGGAGGTCCGCTCCAGCCGGTCGGCGGTCCGGATGTAGAACATCAGGAACCGGTCGATGCTCCGGATCAGTGTGTCGCGGTCCAGGTCGGCGGCCAGGAGGTCGGCGTGGCGGGGTGTCATCCCGCCGTTGCCGCCGATGTAGAGGTTCCAGCCGGTGGAGGTGGCGATGATGCCGAAGTCCTTGCCCTGCGCCTCCGCGCACTCACGTGCGCATCCGGAGACGGCGGACTTGAGCTTGTGCGGTGAGCGCAGTCCGCGGTAGCGCAGTTCCAGCTCGATCGCGAGGCGGACCGAGTCCTGTACGCCGTACCGGCACCAGGTCTCGCCCACGCAGGACTTCACCGTGCGCAGGGACTTGCCGTAGGCGTGCCCGGACTCGAACCCGGCGTCCACCAACCTTCGCCAGATCATGGGGAGTTGGTCGACGCTTGCGCCGAACAGGTCGATCCGCTGGCCGCCGGTGATCTTCGTGTAGAGCCCGAAGTCACGGGCGATCTCGCCGATGGTGATCAGTCCGTCCGGGGTGATCTCGCCGCCGGGGATCCGCGGCACCACCGAATAGGAGCCGTTGCGTTGCAGGTTGGCCAGGAAGTGGTCGTTGGTGTCCTGGAGGGCGGCCTTCTCGCCGTCGAGGATGTGGCCGCCGTCCGGGCCGGCCAGGATCGAGGCGACGACCGGCTTGCAGATGTCGCAGCCTTCGCCGTTGCCGTGCTTGTCGAGCAGGGTGGAGAAGGAGGTGATGCCGGTGACCCGGATGATCTCGTACAGCTCCGTGCGGGTGTGCGCGAAGTGCTCGCACAGGCTCTTGTCGACGGTGACACCGCTCGCCCGCAGTTCCTCGGTCACGATGGTGCCGAGGAGTTTGACACAACTGCCGCAGCCGGTGCCCGCCTTGGTGCACTTCTTGACGTCGGGGACGGTGGCGCATCCCTTGTCGTGGACGGCGGCGCGGACCTGTTGGTTGCTCACGTTGTGACAGGAGCAGACGACGGCGTCGTCCGGGAGGGCGACCGGTCCTGCGGGGCCGAGCCCGGCGGGCAGCACCAGCTGTTCGGGGGCTGTCCGCAGCGGCTCGCCGGCGATCGCCAGGGGCCGCAGCAGTCCGTAGGAGTCGGTGTCGCCGACCAGGACGCCGCCGAGCAGCTGGCCTTCGCGGCCGATGACGAGCTTCTTGTAGACGCCGTTGCGGCTGTCGCTGTACAGGACGTCGAGTGCCCCCTCCGTCGCGCCGTGCGCGTCGCCGAAGCTGGCGACGTCGACGCCGAGGAGCTTGAGCTTGGTCGAGGTGTCCGCGCCGGTGAACGCGTCCTCGGCGCGGTGTTCGCCGGCCACCGACCGGGCCGCGGTCTCGGCCATGGCGTAACCGGGGGCGACCAGGCCGTAGACCCTGCCGTCCGCGGCCAGCGCGCACTCCCCGATGGCGTAGACGTGCGGGTCGGCGGTGCGGCACCGCTCGTCGACGACGATGCCGCCGCGCTCTCCGACGGGCAGACCGCTCTCCCTGGCCAGCTGGTCGCGCGGTCGCACGCCGGCCGAGAAGACGACGAGGTCCGCCTGGAGTTCGCGGCCGTCGGAGAGTTCCATGCCGCGCACCCGGCCGTTCGAGCCGGTGACGATGGCCTGGGTGCCCGCTCCCGTGTGGACGGTGACTCCCAGGTCCTCGATCTTGCGTCGCAGCAGCTGCCCGCCCCCTTCGTCGACCTGGAGGGCCATGAGGCGGGGCGCGAACTCGACGACGTGGGTCTCCAGGCCCAGCGCGGTGAGCGCGCCCGCCGCCTCCAGGCCGAGCAGGCCACCGCCGACGACCACGCCTGTCCTGGCCTGCTCGGCGTCGGCGCGGATGCCCTCGAGGTCCTCGATGGTCCGGTAGACGTGGCAGCCCTCGGCGTCATGGCCCGGTACGGGTGGCACGAAGGGGTAGGACCCTGTGGCCAGCACGAGAGCGTCGTAGTGCAGTACCTGGCCGGAGGCGGTGGTGACGGTCCGCGCGGCGCGGTCGATCGCGGCGGCCGGTTCGGCCAGGCGCAGGTCGATGCCGTGGTCGGTCAGGAAGCCCGGTGGGGTCAGTGACAGCCCGTCGGCGTCGGCGCCGGAGAACCACGAAGTCAGGTGGACTCGGTCGTAGGCGGGGCGCGGCTCCTCGGCGAGTACGGTGATCCGCAGGTCTGCCGCTCCGGGCTGCTCGGTCAGCACCTCCAGGAAGCGCTGACCGACCATGCCGTGGCCGACGAGCACGAGATCCTTGAGCGGGCTGGAAGGCGGGCCGGACGTCCGGTGATGGGTCATGGCGAGGCTCCGTATGAGGTGAGCAGGTGCAGAGGTCGATCGGGAATCGGCGCGTCACGCTCGAAGACGCGGGTGAGTTCACCCACGGTGGCCAGGTCGCCGAGCAGGATCGCGCCGACCAGGCGCTCGCCGCGCAGTACGAGCTTCTTATAGCTGCCGCGCGTCGCGTCCGTCAGCCGCAGTACGCTCAGTGCGGAGTCGGCGGCCAGGTCTTCGGCGTCGAGGTGGGCTTCGCCGTAGGCCGCGTACTCCAGAGGTCCCGCGCTGAGCCGGGCCAGTGGGCGCGAGCCGTGGTAGAGGGCTGCCGGGTCCGCGCCCGAGAGGCGAGCCGCGAGAACGTCGGCCTGTTCCCAGGCCGGGCCGGACAGTCCGTGCACCGTGCCGCGGTGCTGGGTGCAGTCGCCGATGGCGTGCACACGCGGCGCGGACGTGCCCAGGGTGTCGTCGACGACGACGCCGGTGTCGACGGCCAGCCCGGCGGCGTGGGCGAGGCCGGTGCGCGGGCGGACGCCGCAGGCGAGCACGACCAGATCGGTGCCCAGACGGTATCCGTTGGCCAGCTCGACGGCGCTCTCCCCTGTGCCGCTCCGGTCCACCACCGCACGGGCGCGGTTGTTCGGGTAGACCTCCACGCCCAGTCGCCCGAGTCCGGTACGAAGTGCGGCGGCCGCCTCGGCGTCGAGCTGACGCTCGATCAGGTGCGGTCCCTGGTGGACGATCTCGACGTCGAGTCCGAGAGCACCCAGTGCCCTGGCGACACTGACGCCGAGCACTCCGCCCCCGATGACGACGGCGCGGCGGGCCCTGCCCACGTCCTCGGCCAGCCGGGCGCAGTCGGCGAGGGTGCGCAGACAGTGGACGCCGTCGCGCAGCCCGGTGCCGTCGGGGCGGCGCAGGCCACGGATCGGGGGGAGCACCGGGTTGGCTCCGGTCGCGAGGACGAGTTCGTCCCAGCGTTCGCTGTGCCCGCCGGCCGTCGTCAGCGTGCGTGCGGCCAGGTCCAGGGCCACGGCCTCGCTGCCCGTGCGCAGTTCGGCCGCGCCGGTCGGCAGCGTCACGGCCTCCGGCGCGTAGCGTCCGGTCAACACGTCCGCCAGGAGGACCCGGTTGTAGGGAGCGCGCACCTCCGCTCCGTAGAGGGTGAGCCGGGCCGTGCCGCCGAGAGCGTCGTAGCGTTCCGCGAAGCGTGCCGCGGCCATGCCGGCTCCGACCACCGCGATGTGCGTGCCGCCGCTCATACGCGCTGCTCCCCGGCCGGAGTCGGTGCCGCGGCCCGTGCCGCTTCGACACGCACCGCGCAGAGCTTGAACTCGGGCATCTTCGAGGTCGGGTCCAGCGCGGGATTGGTGAGGGTGTTGGCCCGTCCCGCGCCGGGCCAGTGGAACGGCATGAAAAGGGTGTCCGGCCGGATCGTGTCGGTGATCCGGGCCGGCGCGACCGCCCGGCCGCGCCGGGAGGTGACTACGAGCAACTCTCCTTCTCCAATGCCTAGTTGCCGAGCGAGCAGGGGATGCAGCTCCACGAACGGTCCGGGCGCGGAGGCGTTCAGGGCTGTGACGCGCCGGGTCTGGGCCCCGCTCTGGTACTGCGAGAGCACCCGGCCGGTGGTGAGGTACAGCGGGTAGGCGGCGTCGGGCTCCTCGGCCGCAGGACGGTGGGTGGCCGGGGCGAACCGGGCGCGGCCGTCCGGCGTCGCGAAGGAGTCGAGGAAGAGCCGCGGCGTACCGGGGTGGTCCTCGGCCGGACATGGCCAGAAGACCCCGTCCTCGGCGCGGATCCGGTCGTAGCTGATGCCCGAGTAGTCCGCGTGGCCGCCGGCCGAGGCGCGTCGCAGCTCCTCGAAGACCGTCTCCGGGTCGTCGTCGAATCCCTGCTCGACCCCGAGGCGTTGGGCGAGTTCACGCATCAGCCAGAGGTCGCCGCGCACCCCCTCGGGTGCGTCGACCGCGCGCTGCCGCAGGATCACCCGCCCCTCCAGGTTGGTCATCGTGCCGGTCTCCTCCGCCCACTGGGCACTGGGCAGAACGACGTCGGCGAGCTGTGCCGTCTCGGAGAGGACGAGGTCGCTGACGACCAGCAGGTCCAGCGAACGCAGCCGGTCGGTCACATGGGCCGCGTGCGGGGCGGACACCACGGGGTTCGAGCCCATGAGCAGCAGTCCGCGAAGACCACCGGGTCCCGGAGCGCCGAGGCTGTCCAGAAGTTCGTAGGCGGAGCGGCCGGTTCGCGGCAGGGTGGCCGGGTCGACTCCCCAGACGCGGGCGACATGCTCGCGGGCGGACGGGTCCTCGATCGAGCGGTAGCCGGGAAGCTGGTCCGCCTTCTGGCCGTGCTCCCGCCCGCCCTGCCCGTTGCCCTGGCCCGTGAGACAGCCGTAGCCGGAGTACGGCCGGCCCGCCTTGCCCGACGCGAGGCAGACGTTGATCCACGCGCCCACGGTGTCGGTGCCCTTGCTCTGCTGCTCCGGCCCTCGCGCGGTCAGCACCATGCCGCTTCCCGCCTCGCCGAAGAGGCGTGCCACCGCGCGGAGTTGGCTGACGGCGATGCCGGTGAGCCGCTCGACGCGCTCCGGCCAGTGGGCCATCGCGGCGGCACGTGCCGGTCCGAACCCGACGGTGCGGGCGTCGACGAACTCCTGGTCGACCAGCCCCTCGGCGATCAGAAGGTGCAGCAATCCGAGCGCGAGCGCCAGATCGCTGCCGGGCAGCGGTTGCAGGTGGATGTCGGCCTGCTCGGCGGTCCTGGTGCGGCGCGGATCGACGACGATCAACGTGCCGCCGTTTTCCCGTAGTTCGCGGAAGTACCGTAGGGCCGGCGGCATCGTCTCCGCCGGGTTGCCACCGACCAGGATCAGGCACTCGGTGCGCGGAATGTCCTCCAGCGGGAACGGTAGACCGCGGTCCAGGCCGAACGCGATGCGGTTCGCCGCCGCGGCCGACGACATGCAGAAGCGCCCGTTGTAGTCGATGTTGGCGGTGCCGAGCGCGACCCGGGCGAACTTGCCCAACTGGTAGGCCTTCTCGTTGGTGAGCCCGCCACCGCCGAAGACTCCGACGGCGTCGGCACCATGCTCGGACCGGATCGCCGAAAGGCCCCGCGCGACCCGGTCCAGCGCATCGTCCCAGCTCGCGGCCCGCAACACGCCCCGCTCACGTACCAGCGGCGTCCTCAGTCGGCTCGTGCTGTCGAGCAGAGCGGCGGCGGACTGTCCCTTCCCGCACAACGCGCCCCGGTTGACCGGGAACTCCGGCCGCTCGACGACCGTCGTCCCGGTGCTCTCGGCCGTCGCGAGGCGCATGCCGCACTGCAGGGAGCAGTACGGACAGTGGGTGTCGGTGGTGGTCGTCATGTCGTAGACAGTGACCACAGCGCGTTACACCGGCTGGTCGGCCGTGTTGCGCCCGCGGTACACGTCGCTCACAGCGCGGGCGGGACGGGGTGCGCCGCAGGACATGTTCCGTAACATCGCGAAGCATTTACCTAACCGGCGTGTGACGGGCAGGCAACCTGACGGAAACCGCGTGCCCGGAGTCTGCGTCCATGGGCACCAACGTCAATCCCACCCCGGCCGAGCCGGCGGGTCCGCTGACCGGGTTCACCGTCGGCGTGACCGCCGCGCGCCGGCGTGACGAGCTGGTCGCGCTGCTCACTCGGCGCGGCGCACGCGTGGTCGAGGCTCCGGCCCTGCGCATCCTTCCGCTGGAGGACGACATCGCACTGCGCCGGGCCACCGAGTTGTGCCTCACCGCGCCGCTGGACTACGTCGTGGCGACCACCGGCGTCGGCTGGCGCGGCTGGATGAGCGCGGCCGACGGCTGGGGACGGGGCGCCGAACTGTCGGCCGTCTGCAGGGACGCGGTCGTCCTGACACGGGGGCCCAAGGCGACCGGCGCCGTCCGCGCCAGCGGGCTGGACGAGACCTACTCCCCCGCGAGCGAGGCGACGGACGAGCTCCTGACCTGGCTGCTGGCACGACCGCTGTCCGGCCGCCGTATCGCGGTGCAGGAACACGGCCTGCCGCTGACCACCTTCAGCGCGGCCCTCCGGGAGCGGGGAGCCGAGGTCGTCACGGTCCCGGTCTACCGCTGGGCTCCGCCGGAGGACCCGGGCCCGGTCCGGCGTCTGGTCGAGTCGACCGTCCGCCGTGAGGTGCACGCCCTGGCCTTCACCAGCGCGCCCGCGATCACCGCCTTCCTGCAGACGGCGACCGCCGACGGCCTGCACGAGCGGGTCCTGGAGGCCATGTCCCATGATGTCCTGCCGGTCTGCGTGGGCCCGGTGTGCGCACGGCCCCTGCTGGACGCCGGGCTGCCCGTGATCTGGCCGGAACGCGGACGGCTCGGCGCCCTTGTCCGGACCCTCACCGAGACGCTGCCCACCCGCGGCCGCCGGGAACTGGACGTCGCCGGGCGCGCGTTGGTGCTTCAAGGAAGTGCGCTCCTGATCGACAACGAGCACTACTGGCTCTCGCCCAAAGGCGCGACGTTGCTGCGCGCGCTGGCGGAGCGGCCGGGCTGGGTGCTGAGCCGCGCCGAACTCTTGCGCCGCGCCTGGGCGGAGTCCGACGCGGACGAGCACGCCGTGGAAGCCGCCATCGCGCGACTGCGCGCCGCACTCGGCCCGCACGGCGACCTGGTCAGGACCGTGCCCAAACGCGGCTACCGCCTGGCGGCGGGATGACCGTGGCCGCCCCTTCGACGCACCCCGGCCGCCCGTTCCGGCCGACCCTTCTCGCCGTGGCCCACGGCACCCGGGACCCCGAGGGCGTCGCGGTCGTCGAGGCGCTGGTCGACCGCGTACGCGCACTCCGGCCCGACCTGCGTGTGGAACGCTGCTTCCTCGACCTGCTCGCCCCCTCCCTGACCGAGGCCCTCGCCCGACTGCGCGGTGAGGTGATCCTCGTACCACTGCTGCTCGGTGCCGGCTACCACGTCCGCGTCGACATCCCCGAGGCCCTCGCCTCGGCACTGCACCTGCGCGCCCGGGTGGCCGGCGCACTCGGCCCCCACCCGTTGCTGGCCGACGCCCTCAACGACCGTCTGGCCGAGGCCGGATGGGGCACCGACGACGGGCCGGTCGTACTCGCCTCGGCCGGTTCCACCGACCCCGACGCCAACGCCGACGCCGCCGCCATGGCCTCACTGCTGCGCGTGCGGCTCGCGAGCCGCCACGACGTCCTACCCGCCTATCTCTGCGCGGCCGGCCCCTCCCCCGCCGAGGCCGTGGCCGCCCTGCGAGCCGAGGGGCACTCCCGTATCGCGGTCGCCCCGTACCTGATGGGTCCCGGCTTCTTCGCACGCCGCGCCGCCCACGCCGGCGGCTGCCTCACCTCCGCGCCGCTCGGCACGCACGCATCACTCGCCCGCCTCGTCGCGCTCCGCTACGACGAGGCGCTCGGGGGCGTGCCGTCTGCCACGTCACCGCCTTCCTGTTCACCCCGGTAGCGAGCGGGGTTCGGTCCGGGTGGGGTCCGGGTGGGGTCCGGGTTGGATCCGGCGCGGGGAGGAGGACCCAGGCGCGGGGGGGGGCGACTGGATGCCCATGGCCTCGCCGATCACGTGGGAGCGTGTCCAGTCCACCCCCGCCTTCCCGGCTCGACCCCTCGGATTCAGGCGGCTTGGATGAGTTCGGCTCGGCCGAACAGAAGCGCGTAGCCGGAGGGGAGGCGGCGCAGGATGCGTGTCAGCAGGTCGGGGCCGGCCACGTCGGCGACGGTGGCGAGGACGCAGCCGGTGTCCCAGCGGGTGGTCGCCAGGGGGGCGTTGCTGCGGGCGGCAAGGTCTTTGACGAACGCCCAACCGGTGAGGGAAGACGCGGCGGGGTGCTGTGCGGTGAGGACGCGCGCGGCTTCGCGGGGAAGGCGGGCAGCCAGTTCGCGGCGTTCATCGCCCGTCAGCTGGCCTCCGAGACCGGACAGGACCAGACGGACGGCTTCCTCGGCCCGTTCCCGGGTGGGGTAGGCGGCTTCGTATCGGACCTTCTCCAGCAGCCGCTCGTACGTCATCACGGGCAGCTGCGGGAGCGATGCACCCCGATCGGACATCACGGTGGTGATTGCCTTTCTGTGCCGGATTGGTGGTGCCGGTGCCCGGCCGGAGGTGCGGACACCGGATGTGTGGATGATCAGGTATGCGGGGCCGACCGAAGAGAGCGTCTTGGCCACCTGGGAACTGCGGCGGCAATGGCGGCAGGAACTGCCGGAGCGGTCGGCTCTGGTGGCGTCGGTGGCCGTGTGGAGGACAGCGTGGGCTTCCCAGCGGTCCGGTTCACGGCCACTCGGCCCCGACCGCTCGAACCGGTACGGCGTTCACGGTGCGAGCGGCCTTCAGTGGGCGGCGGTCAGTGGGCGGAGGACGGACGAGTGGGCCACCGTCCGTCCTCCGCCCCCGAAAGGCCGGAGCCGACGAGGGTCAGCTGGAGATCTCCTTGGGGGAGGACTCCCCGCCGACGGCGATCTTGCGGCGCTTTGCGCGCTCGGCGATCGGGATGCGCAGGGTGAGCACCCCGGCGTCGTAGTGGGCCTCGATGCGCTCGGTGTCCAGGGTGTCGGCCAGCACGAGCTGACGGGAGAAGGCGCCCAGCGGCCGCTCCGACAGTTCCATCTGAACGTCGTCGCTCTTCGCCACGGGCCTGCGCTCGGCCCTGACGGTCAGCATGTTCCGCTCCACGTCGACGTCGATCGCGTCCGGGCTGACGCCGGGGAGGTCGAAGACCACCACGTACTCGTCGCCCTCGCGGTAGGCGTCCATCGCCATCGCGGACGGCCGGGACCAGGTGGCCGGTCCCACCAGCTGCTGCGCCAGCCGGTCGAGCTCACGGAAGGGGTCAGTGCGCATCAACATCGGGAAACACCTCCAGAAGGTTCAGGCAGTAGCTGCCAATGCGCCTCACGGAATCCGTTGTAGCATGTCATCCATTGGATGACAAACACGATGTCGTCGAATGGATGACACAACCCAAGGGGGCGCCCGATGACAGCACCCGACCAGCCGGCTTCCGCAAGCGCCGGAGCACGGGGTCCCGCCTCGTTCCTCGCCGCTGCGGCGGCCCTGGAGCTCATCAACGACGCCCTGACCGCCGCCCGGGATAAGACCGGCGGCACCGCTTCCGGTCAGGACGCCGACCCCGAGCAGGCCCTGGCCTCCCTCCTGCTGCTTCGACAGGTGCGCGAACAGCTCGCCGGCTGGGAAACCGACCTGATCGAAACCGCCCGGGACGCCGGCGCCAGCTGGGCCGACCTCGCCCACCCCCTCGGTGTCTCCAGCCGCCAGGCCGCCGAACGCCGCTACCTGCGCAACCGCCCCGGCCCCTCCGGAACCACCGGTGAACAACGCGTCCAAGCCACCCGCGAACGACGCGCCGCCGAACGCACCACCACCGCCTGGGCCCGCGACCACGCGGCCGACCTGCGCCGCATCGCCGGCCAGATCACCGCGCTCACCGACCTCCCCAGCGCCGCCCGCGCCCCGCTCAGCCAACTCCACACGGCCCTCGCCCACGACGACCCGGCCGCACTCCTCCACCCACTCACCGCCGCCCGTCCGCACCTGACCAACACCCACCCCGACCTCGCCGCCCAACTCGACACCCTCACGCCCCCTTGACCCGCCCACTCGACGGCTCTCCAGGAGCCGTGCGACGTCGCCGTCCTGGCGAAAGCGCAGGGCCACCGTGGGCCTGACCCGGCCCGCGTCGGCGATCGGCGATCGGCGGTCGGCGTCCGTTGGAGCGTGGGCGCTCGATCCGTGACCGGAAATCCAGGCTCGGGCGTGTCGGGCGGCCGGGTCAGCCGAAGATCTCCAGCGTGCCCCGGGCGGGCGGCAGTCGGCCGATCTGTTCCAGGAGGGCCATCGTGTCGTAGCGGTGGATGGTGTCGCCGATGCGCCCGTCCGTGATCCGGCTGATGCTCGTGCCCATGAAGGTGAAGCGGCGTCCGGTCGGCGCGAGTGATCCCAGCGGACCGGTCTGCGTTCCGGACGCTGTCCAGCCGTAGCCGACCAGGTCCCCGTCGGCGACCAGGTGGTCGAGGCGTACACCGAGGTCCGGGGCCGCGGTCAGCAGCGTGGCGTGCCGCGCGGCCGCCGCCTCCGCGCCGCCGGGAGCCGGGAGGGACAGGTTCTCCTCCACGCGGCGGGCTGGGTGGAGGAGACCGGGCAGGAGGTGGCAGGCGCCACCGGACCACACCTCCTCCACGAGACGGCGCACCAGACCGGCCCCCTGCTCGGCGGCCGCGTCCCCGCCGTGGCCGGGGCTCATGTCGAGGCCATGGCCGGGGCTCATGTCGAGCCGGTCGTCCCCGGTCACGAAGGCGTAGGCGTGGGTCCCCGCGCCCGGCTCCTCCTCCGGCAGGGCGCCCAGCGTGCGGTGGTAGGCGAGGGTGTCGACGGTCTGCCGGGCCGCCGTGATGCGGCCGTCGACGACACGGGCCAGGTAGATCCCCGCCATCCACAGCCGGCGCCCGGTGGGTGCCAGCCCCATCAGCTCGCCCTGGTGGGTGCCGCCGCCCTCCCACGCGGACATCACCCACTCGCCCTGGGCGACACAGGAGACCACGGGCAGGGTCAGGTCCGGGAAGGCCTTCCGATACGGCTCGATCTCCTCGCGGGCAGTGTCGGGGCCGTACGGCGACTGGCCCTCCATGTGCATGTGTTCGCCGAGGAGTGCGACACGTGGGGCGAACAGCTCGGGGAGCTGACCGATGTCCCCCTTGCTCCAACATTCCTCGAACAACCTGCGTATGACTTCCTGGTGGGTGGCGGCGGGGATGGTACGGGTGGGATTCACGCGGGAACTCCTTGGCTCGGGGCGCGTCGCCGTCGGGCGTGGCGGGACCGTCGATCGTGGCGGGACCGTCGATGGGGGGTGTCGCCTAAGTCCGGAACCGGCCGCTCAGCCCAAGAGGCGGAGCGTAGCCCCGGTCGGATGGGTGCCGGTGGCGTGCAGGAAGGGCAGGGCGTCGTAGCAATGCCATGTTCGTGCCAGTCGGCCCTCCCGGACCTCGGCGAGGGTGCTGCCCATCACCGAGAAGGTCCGTCCGCTCGCCGCCGTGCCCGTCAGCGTCCAGCAGCAGGCGGCCCTCGTCCCGCCCTCGCCGATCACCACGTCCAGCCGGCACCGCGCGTCGGGCACCGTCTGCCGCAGTGCCACCAGCCGGCCGGTGAGGAGGTCCGGGCCGCCGGACGCGGGAGCGGCGAGGTTCTCGGACGACCGGTAGCCGGGGTGGACGAGGTCGGCGGCGCGCTCCGGGGCCCGACCGCCGTACACGTCGGTGAACAGCTCTTCCAGCAGGCGTGCGGCGGGGACTTCGGCGGTATCAGCGGGGCGGGCGGGCCACGCCCCGTCCCGCGTGGAGACGGCGTACGGCAAGGTGTGCGGGTCGGACAGCCACAGCTGCTGGTGCAGACCGAGGGCGTCCCAGCTGTTACGGGTCTCCGCGATCCGGACTTCCTGGTCGAGGCGGGCGAAGTAGTGGCTCGTCAGTCGCACCGGTCGGCCCGTCGCCGCGATGCCGAGCAGCTCGCCCAGATGTGTGCCGTGCAGCTCCCAACGGGTCATCACCAGGTCGCGCTCGGCTACTTGCTCCACGACCTCGACCTGGAGATCGGGGAAGGCCGCGCGGTAGAGCAGGACCTCGTCGCGGCAGGCCTGGGGGCCGGGCGGTGGAAGTACCTTCACATGCTCGTACTGGCTGTGCACGGTCACCACGGGGGCGATCAGCTCGTCCAGCACGGAGGTGTCGCCCTGCCCCCAAGCCTCTTCGAAGTACCGGCGCAGCACGCGTTTGGCTTCTGCTACTCCACGCGTGATGCGGGGTCCCGCGTGCGCGGACACATAAGGCATGCTCTCTCCTCGGGCTGGACACGGAGGCGGCTCTCAGCCTCACCGCTTCCCCCGGCGGAAACCACGGGACCGCGGTGGCAGCAACCGGTCTGTCCGTAACTTGCTCCTTACCCCGCGGGACCGGTCGTCCGGGGCCGACGTGCGCGGCGGGTCCCGGCGCGGGGTGGTCTCGTCGCGGTCGGATGCGCGCTGGCGATCGAACCGAGGGACTGGAGGGCGGCGACAGAGCGAGTTCGTGTGCAACGGGAGGGGTGACTGCGGCAGACGCGCCTCGGGACGGCACCAGGCCGGTGCGGTAGCGGCGCGCGGTGACCCCGCTGGTCTCGTCCGACGGGAATCGCGTTCCGGTCAGCACTCAACTGGTGTGGTCCGACGGGGACAACGTCGGCGATGTAGGGGGGCACGGCGAAGACGGCTGGTGGGCGGTCCCCGTCTTGCCAGTCTGCGGCTTGCCGCCACCGAAGGATGAACTTGCTTCTGCCAGGCGCTACTTGGGGCTCACACCGAAGCTCTCATCGGCCCTCTTCCGGCGCTGATCGCCGGTCGGCGAAGCGATCCTGGTCGGCGGCGTCACCAGTACGGGCTTCGGTACGGTGACCTCGCGCCAGGTAGTCCCGAACGATCAACTCGACAGCGTCCTGCGGACTTCTGGTCCCGGCCAGCAGCATGACCTCGATGGCCAGATCGCTGTCCAGGCTGATGGTGACCTTCGCCATGTCTCCCCCTGCAAAGCTTCCCACGCGTCCTGTTCAGAGTAGGCGGCGACGACCGCGTCGGCGAGCGTACTGCTCGGTGTTAAAGGGGGCGTCCCGTAACTGGCAGGGCCCCGTCTCAGGATGTCCAGCCGATGCCTTCGAGGTCGAGCAAGTGCTCAGCTGCAAAACCAGGTCGACGTAGTCAGTCAGGTACGTGATCATGCGTTCATGCCCCTGAGAGAGACCCTTACCCGAGTCGACGCGGACCTGGCCGCCGGCCGGGTTCCCGTCGCGCGCCAGCGCTTGCGTGGTCTCATATCGTCGTTCCCGCACGATTTGACGCTCCGCCGCCGTCTGGCCGAGGTGTACCGGCTCTACGGCGACGCCGCCGAGGCCGGACGCTGGATGTACCTCGAAGAGGACCGGAACGCCGACGAGACCGCCGCCTTCGAGGCGCGGTACGGGTCTCCCGGGTGGCGGATGAAGGCCCTCGCCTGGCACGGCACCGAGGCGAAGGCCGCCACCGCCTTCGCAGAAGGGCAGTTGGTCGCTCTGCGGACCGCCTGCGCCGAGGAGCTGGGCCACCCCGTCGACTGGGACGACCCCGCCTCCTACCGGGACGGCCTGGAAGAGGGGTACGAGGCGCCTTCCGAGCCTTGGACGGTCGGCAGTGTGCTGGCGGGCGTCGGCTGTCTGGTGGCGGCTCTTGCGTTCGTCGCGATCTGGGTGAATGGACTCATTGCCCTCTTCGACTGACTCGGGTCACGTGCTCGTCGCGGTCCGCAAGGGCCGGCCGTGAAGCCTCCCACTGAAGGACCGGGCTCTGCTGATCACGGCCTCCTGGCCGCTTGCGGGGGTGGGAGCGCGAGGCGCGTACGGATGCGGCCGGGGAATACGGCTCCGCGTGGCACAGTGCCTGGATCGGGCGGCCCGGGTGGAGCAGCCGTTGATCGATGACGTCGGCGAGCAGGTAGCCGCTGGTCGTTTCGATCAGGAGCCGAGTCGCGCTAGTTGCCGCCCTCGCAGCCGTCTGTGCCCTCCGACTCGCACCCCAGGCCGTACCGGAGAGGATCAAAGCAGTACGGAGCACAGCCGTAACCGAATAGCCGTAACCCCATGACTCCCTCGTCACCACCTCGACAAGATCGCCAAGAGAGTCATCCCATGGCCCTTTTCCCGCTTAGAACTCGCCGAGCGATCCCGGCGCCGGTGAGATACCGCTCGACCGCCGCGGTCTCCGATGCGGGCGGGGCGGACAGGGGTACCACCCGGGCACGAGGCGAGGGCTGTGCGGCCCCCGCCCTGTTGAGTTACACGCTCTGCCAGATGATCGAGCAACTGGTCGAGTCCAACGGCGCCCTGACCGCTCCGCCACGGCGTCAGCCCCATCCGAACGAAGCCCGTGCCGCTTAGGCCTTCAATTCAGTAGCCGCAGCCCTGGGTTGCGCTGACAGAACCGCAGTAGGAGCCTGGAAGAGTTGGCCGGCCCACCGCCACTCGTGGGGGCACCGACGACCAAATCCACGAGCTGTCGTTCTTCGCCGCAAAGTGGGGCGACAGAGATTTCACCGACGTCACCCGCATTGTCGGCACCCACCCCGAAGCGGCCGGTGACCCTGCTTTCGGCACTGGGATGGTGACAACGGCCATCGATCAAGGGAGTAATGATGGACATGAATGACGGCGACATGACCATCGGTACTCACGGCATGCTGCTTCTCGGCGGAGAAGTTTTCTACATGTCGCATCTGCCGATGTTCGAGTCGCCACACAACTTCCAGGTCATCCTGGAGGTGAGCTTGGACGACACTGCCGGTCCGGTGGTCCGCTCCCATCGACATGTTGTGCCCGAAGAGCCGTATGACACGTTCGTTCCCGATGACTTCCCAATGAGCGAGTTGGATCCGCGCGGTGCCGGTCCGCGGCGGACGTCGATCACCGGCAGAATCTCCTGCGGACACTTCGAACGTAAGGGTGGGCAGCACCCGCCGCTCGCCGAGCGCACCGTCGCCAACGTCCAGAGCGTCGTGTACTTCGCGCAGCTCGATGTGCAGGCGGAGCACCGAGATGACAGGGAGCTTGCCTACCTCTGCTTTGGCCGCGGCGGGCAGTTGTACCTCGCTCACGACATCAGCGCGGCGCCCGACTTCGACCAAGTGCTCACGGTTCGAGCTGTCCCTGGCACCGCGACCAACCCGCTCGGAGAACGGCTGCCTGACGACGAGGCCACCCTAGAGAAATTCTTCGCAGAGCATTTCGCCGTGGCCGAACCGGTCGGCATCGGCGGGCGGTCCAACAGGCCGGACCAGCGGGTGGTTCCTCCTGAAACTGTCGATGCGTCGTTCTTTGCCACCGCGCCCCCGAGTGGTTTCCATGGGTTCGGCGTGCAACTGGAGGCGGAGCGGGAGGTTTACATAGAGACCGGCGATCTGCGCAAACCCAAGGCTCACCAGAGCTGATTCGAGGCGCCGGCCGCGTCGGCCTTCGAGGTAATTTCACTTGGTTAAGACCGTGTCCTACGTGGTGAGGCGGACGAGGCGCTTGTAGCCGCACAGGGCGGCTGCAGGCCGAGAAAGGACAGGTAGTTACGGGGATCGCGCTCGTGGCGGGGCTCAAGCGCCGGTAGCCGGACAGCCAGGAGATCGTCCGCTCGATGACCCAGCGGCGGCGGCCCAATCGTTCGCTGGACTCGATGCCTTTGCGGGGCGATCCGGACGCCAAAGCGCCTGCCGCGGAGCAGGTCGACGGCCGCGGTGGGGGTCGTGTCTCGTTTGGTGACCCTTGACCATGGGCTTCAGTCCTTCGCTGTCGTGTGTGTTGCCGGCCGCGACACCGACGAGGAGAGGCAGTCCGTTCGCGTCCGACAGGACGTGCATCTTGGAACCCGGCTTGCCGCGGTCCACGGGGCTCGGACCTGTGTGTTCGCCCCTTTCTTAGCGCAGACGTGGGCTGTGTCCAGGACGACGCGGGTGACCTCGATGAGGCCGGCGTCGTCGAGCCGGTGCAGCACGACTTCGTGCAGCCGCCCCCAGACAGCCGATGTAGCGGCGAACCTCGTACCGCCCAGGCCGCACTCGTTCTTCGCTGTGCGAAGGCGCTCTAGCGGCGGACTGCCGAGATCAGTCCGCCGGGCCGCTCCTCGCGCCGCGGCGGGCTGTCGATCGGGCGGCCGTAGGCGGCAGCGCGCTCGCGCAGGGTGTGGCTGTCGGCCTCCCAGCCGTGCCCGGCCAGCCAGCCCACCGGGTCGTCGGGCATCTCCGAGACCCACATGGAGGCCGCCGATCCCGGCACGGCGTCCGCTCCGAAGCGGTCGATCACGCCGCGCGAGCCCAACGTCAGCCCCATCCGACTGCCTGGCGCCGACTGCGCGCCGATCCGGGTCAGCAGCTGCTCCACCGCGTCCTCGGGGAGATAGATCAGCAGTCCTTCGGCGATCCACACGGTCGGCGCCGCGGGGTCGTGCCCCGCGGCGGTCAGCGCGCCTGGCCAGTCCTCACGCAGATCCACCGCGACGGTGATCCGCTCGCAGCGTGCGACCGCCCGCTCCCGGCGCAGCACCGAAGCCTTGAAGTCCAGTGGCGCGGCGGTGTCGACCTCGAACAGCCTGGTGCCCTCGGGCCACTCCATCCGGAAGGCCCGGCTGTCCATGCCGGCGCCGAGCAGCACGACCTGCCGGATCCCGGACGCGGAGGCCTGCCGCAGCAGGTCGTCGAGGAACTTCGTCCTGATGACGATGGAGAACGACACGGCCAGCCGCCGGCGTCGCGCGGCCTCGTCATCGGGCGGCGGCGATGAGGGCCACAGGCCCCCGGCGGCGGCGAAGGCCCGGGCCAGTGGGTCGCGAAACAGGGGGTTCTCCCGCTCGGTCTCCAGCGCCCGCACCCGGGCCACCCCGACCGCCGTGGCCCACACTCCCGACGGCTGCACATGCTCCTGCTCACCAGTCACCGCGCCAGCCTAGATGAAGGATTCCAAGGGGCCTGAGGAGGGGAGCCGTGGTCATGCGTGGCCGGCCGGTCGTACGCCCACTGATCGCACACGACCACTGAACCGCTGCGAGCAGATGCGGTGCCGATGCTGCTCAGACCCGCAACAGCCTGCGTCGTGGTCCATGCAGGCCCAGCGACGGTGATCGCGGTCACGGCGTCGTTCAGCGCGTAAGCACCCATCCGGGCGTCCAGGTGCCGGCGGCGTCGTGGCCGGCCGTCGTGGCGGCGAGGTGGGCGCGGAGGGTGGCGAGCGCGGGGTGGGGGTTGTCGCGGCGCCAGAGGAGGGAGTGCGGATAGACGGGCGTCGGGTCGGTCACCGGGATACGGCGCAGGCCGTGGTCTGCGGGCCAGATGAGGCGGGTGTGCTCCCCCATGAAGGTGGCCAGGGCCGGCGTGTCGGCGATGGTGTCGAGGAGCGCGTCGGAACCGAAGTTGGGGCCGGTCGCCTCGATGGTGAGGCCGAACTCGGCGACGAGGTCGTCGTAGTAGGCGGCCCACTCGGTACCGGGGACGATGCCAGGCATCCAGATCCGGTGCCGGGCGAGCTGGGCGACGGTCACCGACCGAGCGCCTGCCAACGCGTGGGAGGAGCCGGTGAGGAGCTGGAGGGGCTCGTCGAGCACCCGGATGGACTCGATGTCCTCGGGAAGGGGCCGCCCGGGTGCGGCGACGGCACGGAAGGACGCGTCGATGGCACCTGAGCGGATGGCGGTGACGGCCGTCTCGATGTCGAACAGCATCATCACGTCGAGGTCGATCTCGGGATGTACGCGGTGGAAGCCGCGCATCAGGCCCGACTGCGCGCTGCGCGAGGCGATCACGTCGACGCGCAGGGGACGGCTGCCGGGGTGCACGGACGCGACCGCGCGCTCGGCGACGCGTAGCAGCTCACGCGCGTGGGGCAGGAACGCCCGCCCGTCGATGCTGAGCTCGGCGCCCCGGGGGCCGCGGGTGAACAACCGCACGCCGAGGCCGCGCTCCAGCGTGGCGATGCGCTTGGAGACGGCCTGTTGAGTGATCGACAGGTCGGCTGCCGCCTCCTGGAACCGGCCCGCCTCCGCGACGGCGACGAAGGTCCGCACTGCTTCGAGGTCCACGTCGATCCACCTTAGTCAACAACGAATGGTTGTGCTGAGCCGACAGCTCGGTTGTTTGACCAGCCAGCTCGCTGCCACTTAGCTCTCCTTGGTCAACGTCGGTTTGTGCGGAGAGGAGCCCGCGTCATGAGCCGGAGGCCGTTGGGCCGGCAGTTCGGCTGGCTCTGGGCGGCGTACGCGGTGAGCGCCTACGGGTCCGGGTTCGGGTTCGGGGCCTTGCCGCTGATCGCCGTGCTGGCGTTGCATGCCGGCCCTGCCCAGGTGTCCGCGCTGTCCGCGGTGGGGCCCGCGGTGGGCGCGCTGATCGCGGTGCCCCTCGCGCCGTGGGTGGAGTTCCGTCGCAAGCGCCCGGTCATGATCGCGATGGACCTGACCCGGTTCGCGGCCATGGCCACGACCCCGGCCGCTTACGCCTTCGGTTGGCTCGGTTTCGTCCAGCTGCTCGTGATCTCGGCCGTGGTCGCGGCAGCCAAGATCGCGTTCAACGCGGCCAGCGGGGCGTACCTGAAGGCGGTGGTACGGCCGGATGACCTGCTCGTGGCCAACGCCCGATTCGAGTCGACGAACTGGAGCTCCATCGCGATCGGGCCACCGCTGGGCGGGGCGGCGATCGGTCTGTTCGGTCCGGTCACCACCGTGGTGGCCGACGCGCTCAGCTACCTGCTCTCCGCACTCGGTATCACCGCCATCCCCGGCCGGGAGGAAGCGCCGCCGGCAACCGGTGAAAGCCCTCTGCGGGGGAGCGCGTTGCTCGACGGCTGGCGGCACATCCTCGGCCATCCCGGCTTGCGGGCGCTCTACCTCAACCAGGTGCTCGTCGCCGGTCTGATCATGGCCACCGAGCCCCTGCTGGCCGTGCTCCTCCTGCGCCAGCTCGGCTTCCCGCCCTGGCAGTACGGCCTCGCCTTCGCCGCGCCCTGCGTCGGCGGACTCATCGGTTCCCGGCTGGCCCGTCGTGTCGTGGCCCGATACGGACGGCCCGCGGTCTTCCGGACCGCCGGCACCCTGCGCGCCATCTGGCTGATCGGCCTGGCGCTCGTCCGTCCCGGCGTCGTCGGCCTCGTCACCGTGATGGCCGTCGAGCTGGCGATCATCATCAACATGAGCCTGTACACCCCGGTGCTCGCCACCTACCGGCTCGAACACACCCCCAGGCACCTCGTCGCCCGAACCCTGTCGGCCTGGTCCATCGGCCAGCAGGCGTCCATCGCCCTCCTCACGGCACTCGCCGGACTGCTCGCCGACGTCACCGGCCCACGCACCGCCCTGACGGCCGCGGGACTGCTCATTCTGGCCACCCCACTTCTGCTTCCCCGGCACGACCAGGCATCGCACCACGTCCCGGAGCCGTCCCGCGGCCAGTCATGAGACACCGGAATTCGCCGGCGAGGCAGGGCGGTCATGAGACACCGGAATTCGCCGGCGAGGCAGGGCGTCTCAGGGGGGCGCGGGGCGCCCCGTCCCAGGTGGCGCAGGCCGCCGTACGGAGGTCAGCCGCGACACCACGTCATGCTCCTCGCGGCGGACGGAGGCCACCACCGGAGTGGCGAATCGGGTGTGGTGGCTGTCGCGTCCCGATGATCGCGCGCTGCTCCGAACGCAGGGGCGGTGGACGTCGCCGCGCCGGTCCGGGCGGCGAACAGCCCGGGCAAGAGTCCCTTGCGCGTCGGTGGAACGCGGGCCTCGGGCCCCGGCGCGGCAGGATCGGCGCCCCGGCCGGCACACCGCGCCCCGGAAGCTGTACTGAGAGTGGCGTGAGCTGCGAAATCCCACGTCTGTCAGGGGCGTTGACCCTCGCTACGGTCAAGGGCCGGCGCGAAGTCAGCCTCTGGCGGCACCCGGAGGACGAGCAGCGCGGTGTCGTCGCTGGCCCAGTTGTCACTGTGGGCGGCCAGCCGCTCGCTGAGCCGGTCGACGATGCCCTGCGCGTCGAGACCGTGGCAGCGGGACAGTGCCGCGGCCAAGGCTTCGTCACCGAACAGCGGCCGTTCCAGTGCCGCACGGTCGCGGCGGGCGCGGGCTTCGGTGGCGCCGTCGGTGTACAGCAGCAGCGCGTCGCCGGGCGCGAGACGGAAGCGGACGTCGCTGAGCTGGATGTCGGGCAGGATTCCGAGCAGGCTGCCCTGCCGGCCCACCTCCTGGATCCGGCCGTCCGCGCGGCGGATCAGAGCCGGCGGATGGCCCGCCGTGCACAGGCGGCCCGCCAGACCGCCGGCGGTGAGACGGAAGGTGGCGTAGACGGCGGTCAGGAACCGCTCGCCCTCGCGCTGATCGAGGAGCGCGGAATTCAGGTGCTGGAACACGACGGCGGGCGAGAGGTGCTGGGTGGCCTCGGCGCGCAGGGTGTAGCGGGCGAGGGCGGTGACTTTGGCGGCCTCGGTGCCTTTGCCGCACACGTCGCCCATCACCGTGCACCACCACGGGCCCTTTGTGCGGAAGAGGTCGTAGAAATCCCCTACCACGGTGGTGCCGCCCTCGGCCGGCAGGTAGAACGCCGCAGCCTCCAGCCCGGGCACCTTCTCCAGCGTGGGCGGCAACAGGCTGTCCTGGAGGCTGCGGGCCAGCGCGCTGGAGGTCTCCAGGGCCCTCTCGGCCGCCGTGAGGGCTTCCTGGGCGGTGCTCAGCGAGGTGCGCAGATTGATCTCGTTGCCGACGGCGCGGGCCATCGTGGCGAGCGTGGTCAGTTCCGCGCGCTGCCAGGCGTGCGGGTTCTCGTCGACGACACACATACTGCCCAGCACTTCCCCGCCCGGCCCGAGGATCGGGTATCCGGCCCAGGCTCCGATCTTCATCGGTATGACCGCGGTGTGGTCATGGGTCCGGGGGTCGACGGCGGCGTCCTCGACCACGAACGGTTGCCCAGAGAGCCCCACCAGGAAGTAGCAGAAGCTGTCACGCACCAGGTTCTGCCGCTCGGACACCTCTTCGGCGGGTACACCCACGCATGACTTCCAGAACGAGCGCCGCTCGTCGACCAGGGTGATGAACGCTCGCTCGCACCCGGTCACCGCGGCCGCGAGCTGGGCGAGGTCCTCGAAGGCCTCGTCCGGTCCGGTGTCCATGAGGCCGGTCGCCTCCACCGCGGCCAGTCGTGCCGGGTCGGACAGGGCCGCGGGCAGCCCGTCGGACCGCAGCCCGCCGGGGAATGAAGGCCTCTGCATCGCGGTGGTACCGCCCCTCGGCGCCGGGTTACCGGCGCCATCACGGCGTACAGGGCGCCGGGCGCCAAGACGTTTGGCGCACCCCCAAGAGTAGCCCTGCACGCCCCTGGCGCCGGGGTCACTGCGATCGGCGGGCAGAGGCCCGCGCGCTGGGGGGCCGGACAGGGCGATGCGCGCGCTGGTTCGCTTACCGACCGGTTCCCGCTCCAGCCGGTGCTCGATGTGGGCCCGGTCGAAGAAGGCGAGAGCGTGGTGACGCGCCTCCGCGATACTGGCGCCGGCCGTGCGCAGGGCATAGCAGGCACGCTTTAGCTCAGGGCATGGCCGGCATGCGTCAGGTGCCCAACCGGCACGATAGAGCCCCGTCTGCATCTGGAGGGGCCCCAAGATTCCCGCCCCCACCCCAGGAGATCGCCACCGAGCACCGGAAGGTGAGCCACGCACAGGGGTGGCCGCGTATCGCCGCGGCCCGAGGAATGCGTCCAGCGCGTGCTGTGCGGCGGGGAGACGTCGAGGTCACGCAGCACTCGCCGCCCCTATGGAGTGCCAGGCAGACGCACGCTCCACAGCGGTAGCTGCTCGAAGAACGTGACCGCCTCTTCCCGCCATCGTGACCGCCAGCCGGCAGCCATCGCGGACGCCTGGTGCGCATAGCGGCGCATGTCCGCCTGCATGCCGCCCGTGACGCCGCGGCGCTCCCCGATCTCCCGGATGGCGGCGATGGTCTCGGGACTGCACGAAGGGTCGCCGAGCGCGGCTTCCACCACGCGCCGCTCGGCGTCGTCGATCCTCGCGAGGAGGGCACGGATGGTGTAACTGTGCTTGCCGTCGCGGAGGTCGATGCCGGTCGGCTTTCCCATGGCGGTCGCGTTCCCGAACAGGTCCAGGTAGTCGTCGCGCATCTGTCCGCAGATTCCCACCAGCCGGGCGTAGTCGCGCAGTTCCGTCTCCCACCGCGCCGGCTGTTCGCCCGCGGCCAGGAGGCCGAGTTGCAGGGGTGCGAGGATGGAGTAGCGGGCGGACTTGTAGTCGGCCACTCGGTGCAGGGTCTCCTCGTCCGGCGCGGCGACGAAGTCGCGTTCCGTATCGATGATCTGGCCCATGAACGTGTCGGTCGCCGCCCGGGTCTGCACCTCGACCATGGCCTGCCGCACCTCGGCGGGCACCTTGGCGTCCAGCAAGGCGCGTAGGGACAGGGCGAGTGCGAGGTCACCGGCGAGCACGGTCAGGCCCAGTGCCGTCCGCGGGTGGCCGGGGAACCGCTCACGGTAGGCGTAGTAGGTGGACGGCCCGCCGCGGCGGGTGGGACTGTCGTCGATGAGGTCGTCGTGCACCAGACCATGGGTCTGCAGCAGCTCGATGCTCAGCGCGGCGGCGTCCAGTCCCTCGACCGGCTCCTCCGTCACCAGACGCGCCGCCTCGTGCAGCAGAACGACCCGCATCCGCTTGCCGCCCCTCAAGGACAACTCCCTGAGCAATTGCAGGCATTGCGGGGTGAACCGACTGGACGACGGCGCGTCGAGCCCGACGCTCAGCGTGTCGAAGTACTCCTCAAAGAGCGTGTTGAACCGCTGTTCGTATCCGGCGACACGCTCGAGGATCTGCTGGGTCATGACGCGTTCTTCCCGCTCGGGGGCCGTCGGAGCGGACAGCCTTGGACCTGCGACGGTAGAGGCTCGCGCTCATGGCTGGTCCCGGCGGGGTCAGGGGCCGGTGATCACGCGTGCATAGGGCGGCCCCGGCTGTCAGGCGGGGCTGGGCACGCACGCGATGCGGGTGCCCACTGGCAGGGCCCGCGACAGCTCGAACGGGTCGGGTGAGATCGGATCGGGTCGCCGTAACGGACGAAGGCGTGTACTTACGACTCCGGCAACGGTTCCAGTGCGGTCAGCGCCCCGCCCGCCTCGCGCTCACCGGTCCACCTGAGTTTCCCTTCCGCCCTGGCGAGGGGGCTCAGCCCTGTGCCGCTGGGCCCGCGGACAGCGAGGCATCCGTCGAGCCCCGGTGCTATACGAAGTCGGCAGCCGACCCCATCCGCAACAGGACGTCCCTCCACTCCGCGCCGGAGAGCTGCATCGCCGCCCGGCGAAGGTCGAGCGGGTGGCCGAGGGCAAGCGATGCCGCCATCTCCAGCACGGTCAGATGGGGGCCCATGGTGCCGGGCTCTCTGCGGTGGTCGTTCAGCAGCTCGGGTGTCCCGAGCAGTTCCAGGACGCTCGCCCAGTTCACCGAGGTCGGACGGTCGGTCGGCACGACGGCGCCCAGCATCGGCTCCTCGCTGAAGCGGCGGAGCCAGTAGCCGGCGCGGAAGTAGGCGAGCACCACCGTCGCCTGTCTCATCTGTGGGTTGTCCACCCCCTCCATCAGTTGCTGTGCCATGACCGCCGCTTGCGGAGCCAGCAGGGCGGCGGGCGCTTCGGTCTCCTGATAGATGCTCATGTCGCCACTATGCGGCGGCGGGACAGGCGCTCTCCGTACGGCGCCCAGCCCTGTCACGCGAACAGACCATCCGCTTTGCGTACAGCAACTTGCCCGGCTTCCTCACACGCTGCGGGTCGGAAGGCAGCAGGTCCTCTTCCGCGCTGCCATTCAGGGTCGCGGCCAGCGCCCCGGCGACATTCCCGGCCACAACCGCCGCTTCGCAGTTTCTTCAGCCTGCTCGGGCAGTCGGTGCCCTTACACAGCTCGCAGCCCTGACTCACCGCGCTGGTGACCATCGAGGGCTGAGCGGAGGTCACTGTTCGCCGAGCAGGGTGGGCAGCTTGCGCATGTCGTGGAAGATGACGGTATCCGGGCCTTCAAGCCGCTCGGCCGGGGTGAGTCCACCGGCGTAGCCGAAGGCACGCATACCCGCGGCACGGGCTGCCTGGATGCCAGGTCGACTGTCCTCGATCACCACGCAAGCCGCCGGATCGACGTCCATACGATGCGCGGCGTGCAGGAAGAGATCCGGAGCGGGTTTGCCGCGGCCGACCTCGGTGGCACTGAAGATCCGGCCCGCAAAGTGCTCGTAGAGTCCGGTACGCCCCAGGGTGTGTCTCATCTTGTCGTGTGAGCCGCTGGAAGCCACACAGGTCGGTAGGGTGATGCTCTGGAGCGCCTCGAATATCCCATCGACGGGGACGAGTTCGGCATCCACGGCCTCGCGGTGGAGTTCCTCGAACCGCTTCGACCAGACGGCCGCCGTCTCCTCCCCTAGCTGGGCGGCGACCTGTGCGCCGATGTCGGCGTGCGACCGTCCGATGAAGCGGGTGATCACCTCTTCCGACGTGAGTGGCCATCCCAAGGTGGCGCCAAGGGCAACCTGGACCCCTACAGCGATGCGCTCACTGTCGACCAGTACTCCGTCGCAATCGAATATCACCAGTTCAATGGGTCTGATCATCTCGGCAGCATAAGTCCCCGGCCGACAGTTGCCGCCGAGGGCGTCTTGCGGCGTCGCAATGCTCGGGACTCGTGGATCAGCTTCCCGGGAGCGCGTGAAGGGCGTACCTTCCCGGGTGATTGATCGACCGGTCACCGAGTAGGCCCGCATCCGCAGCGCGGGTCGGAAGAGGCACACCCGTGCTCAGCGTAGAGAACGCCGACAGTCCCGCCGAGACCGGCGAGTTGTTGCGCCAGCGCCGCCGCCATGGGATGCGCGACCCCGAACTCGCCGTTGATGGCGCGATGAGCCTGTGGAGGGCCCTGGCCGCAGTGTTCCCGGCCGAGCACTGGGTCCACCTGCGGACCACGAACCCCGTCGAGTCGACGTTCTCCACGACAAGGTTGCGGACCCAAGCCACCCGTGGCGCCGGTAGCCCGGTCGCCGCCCAGGCCATGGTGGTCAAGCTGGTCGAAGCCGCCCAGGCCCGCTGGCGCGCGATCACCGGAGCCCACCTCGTCCTTCTTGTCCGGGCCGGAACTCGCTTCGAGAACGGCATCCTGGTCGAGGGTCCCCAGGCGGTGGCTGCGTGAACCAGCCCACCCGTGGAGCACTGCATCACGTCGAGATTTGGGTCTCCGACCTCGATCGCGCCATTTTCTCATTCGGCTGGTTGCTGGAGGCCCTGGGCTACACCAAGTTCCAGCACTGGAAGGACGGGCGCAGCTGGCGGCTCGGGGCGACCTACCTCGTCCTTGAGCAGTCGCCAGCCCTCACCGCCGACGGGCATGACCGCTGCCGCCCCGGTCTGAACCACCTGGCGTTCCACGTCGAGGACGCGACCGATGTCGAGGAGCTGGTCGCCGAGGCCGCCCACCATGGCTGGCACCTGATGTTCCCCGACCAGCATCCACACGCCGGCGGCAAGCAGCACTACGCCGCCTACCTGGAGAGCGACGACGGCTTCGAGATCGAACTCGTCGCCATCACCTCACCGAACGAAGGTGAGTCCGACTGATCCACAGGAGTTGACGATTACTCGGCTGCGAGCCCCGTCGGTCCAAGACAGACAGGCCGACAAACCTGAGGTCGCAGGTCGCCCCGGTTCCGGTCGCCTTGGCCCACTCAGCGGGCGGCACGCTCAGGGAGATCTTGCCAAGGGAGCCCAACCGGAGTACGTGCGCAGGCCGCGGATGTCAGGACAGGAGGGCGGCGGCGTGATGGCGGGCCTCGCGCAGCCATGTGCCGCGGGCTTCGTCCGAGGAGTCGGCGACCGTCCGGAAGACGACTCGGCGAACATCGGTGACACCCACGTACGGCAGCACGCATGCCGCCCAGATCTTCTGCAACGGGTCCCCGAACTCCGCCTCTTCGCGGTCGGCCGGAGTGTCGGATGTGTTCAGCACGAGGGCTCGGCCGGCTCGCAGCAGCCCTTCGGGGCTTCCCTCCGCGCTGCCCAGTTTGTAGGCGACGCCGGGCACGAGCACACGCTGCACCCAACCCGCGAGAACAGCGGGCGGCATGCCCCACCAGTTCGGGTGAACGAACACCAGGGCGTCGAGTGTGGCCACCTCGGCACGGTGAAGCGCCACCTGAGAATCGTGAATGCCCGCAGAAGAGTTCGCGCCCGTACGCGTCCCCGCCGGCATACCCGTCCCTGTGGCGGATCGGACCGTGTCCGTCTCGTCCGCGGACAGCTCCGGAGCGAACTCCTCGGCGTAGAGATCGTGCGCGAGAACCTCACTTCCGAGGTCGCTCAGGTGCTGCACAACGGTCTCGAACAGGGCGTGGTTGAAGCTGCCGGCACGCGGATGCGCGAGGTAGACACCTATGCGCCGCATTCATCCCCCAAGGACATCGATGGTCGTCAGCCGTGGCATCCCGCCGCCGCCCTCCCCGTCCGGTCATCATGGCCGGTGAGCACCGCGCGCGGAAGTAACGTCCAATCGCTGGACCTGTCGCGGTCAGACGCCAGACGCCCAGCTCGTCGGCTCGGCGAGCGCCCTCCGGCCCGCCCACCGCCCACCGGCCCAGGCGCGAGGCTTGACCGTGATGTGAGACTTGCAGAATGGACATGGGGCGTGAGTCGCGGTGGGAAAAAGACGCAATGACGGTGGAGATCGTCTTCGCCCTCGTGACCGCCGCCGTCCTGGCTGCGGTGATCTTCGCCGCCGCTTTGACTCTCGTCCTGGCCCTGGGCATCTCTGGTTCCACGGAGAAGGGCGTGTTGGTGGGGGGCGCGCTGCTCGGAGCGATGGCCGGAGTGTGGCGTCTGGTGCATGTGCTGCTGCGGTTCGGCGAGCAGCGCCGAATGGGTCGCTGACTACGGTCCTTCTCCTTGAGGTCGGTAGCCTCCGGGCGTACGGATCGTTGGGCGCGCCATCGCGGGCCGCATGCGCGATCGGCTCGGTGAGCATGCAGTGCCCTAAAAAAAGGGGGGCATGACAGGGGCCCATCCCATCGACCGAGATACGTACGGCTCCGAGCTCCATCGGATCAGCGAGCGGAGGCCAGCAGCCCCCGCCGACCGCCTCCCCTGGAAGACAGCCTCCGCACGCGCTCCTCCCCCACTGGAGGACGAAGATCGGCGGCGTGAAGCGCTGGTTCGACGCGGAGATCACGGGGCGGATCCCTGACGAGCGCGGTCGCCTGGACCACCGGTTCGAGGAGTTCATCGAGGACTGCCAACGGCTCCCTCGCGCGGCGGTACCGCCGGGCGCTTCGGACCGGCCTGCGGTCGTAAGCGGAATCGCACTGGGGAGCAAGCCGTCGGTTCATGTTGGGTCCGGCGCTCACCGGGCAGACGACACGAGCACCATGAAGCCGAGCGGAGGAGAGACAGTGGCGCGGGACTCATCACTGAGAGCTGTCGGATGGGCACGGTCCCTTCCGGTCAGCAGCGGCGTGAAGGCCGCCAGGGACTGGACGCGCGCGCATCTGGCGACGCTCGGCTGGGCGGCAGCGGCACCGGATCTGGTCGACTCGGTCGTGCTGACCGTCTCCGAGCTGGTCACCAACGCCCATGTCCACGCCCACAGCCCAGCGCAGCTCATCCTCACCTGGGATGAGGAATGCCTGCATGTGACCGTCCACGACTCCTCGACCCTGCTGCCCGAGCAGCGGCACGCCGGCGACGAGGCGCTCGGGGGACGGGGACTGCTCCTGATCGACGCCCTCGCCGATACCTGGCAGGCCTACCGGTGCCCCCGCGGCAAGGACGTCACCGCGTGCTTCCAGCCGCCACCCGCGCGGTCGCCAGGGATTTCCCCGTCCTCCTGATCGCCTCCGGCCGAGCGATGACCGGACGAAAAGCAGCCGAGACGGAGACCCATGACCGGGACGACAGCGGGTAGGCGAAAAAGTACGAAAGCTGCTTCACGTGATCAACCAGCCCGGACCAACCAGGGATCACTTCTATGGTCACCCCCCTCAGCTCCATGGTCACTCCCCTCGGCAACTGGACACCGGACGAACCGGGACCGTCGGCATTCGTGCGGTACGGCGCCGTCTGGGACACCGCTCATGCGTCCGTCACCGACGCCCGGCGCGCCGTGCGCACGCTGTTGGCCCGGGCAGGGCACCGCCCTGATCAGCGCCCGAACCAAGACGCCCAGTTGGTCGTCAGCGAGCTCGTCAGCAACGCGATCCAGCACGCGCCCGGCCCGGGCGGCCTCCTGCTGGAGGTGACGCCAGATGCCACGCTGCTTCGGATAACCGTCCGCGACAGCTCCCGTCGGCTGCCCCGGCCGCAGGCACGCGACGCCCTCCGTATCGGTGGACACGGTCTGCACCTGGTGGGTCGCCTGTGCGACAAGCTTCGCACCGTCACGCTGGACACCGGCAAACTGGTCACCGCTCACCTTCGCTTGTACGGGGCCACCGGCTGACAGGATGTGCGGCTGATCTTCGGCGCGACCGTGCGGCACCGCCTCCGCGGACGGTAGGCGCGACGGTGCGGGGCCAGCCTCCTGGAGGATGGCCCCGCACCATGGCGTGTTGTTCGGAACCTACTCGATGTTGATCTTGAACGTGGTCGTCCTGTTGCGGATGTTCTCGGCGTTGCCGCTCATGCGCAGGTTGCGGAAGGTGGCCTCACCGACGGCGGGGCCCTGGCCGGGCTCGGGCAGCTCGTTGGCCCAGATGCCGAATCCGGACTTGGCGTCGAAGGCGTCCCCGCTCTTCTTGGAGTCGGTGATGGAGATGTCGGTGAAGATGGTGTCCTTCACCGGGAACTGCGGCTGGCCACCGGAGTAGTTGGTCTGGAACATCACGCCTCCGTAGGTGGAGTCATCGATGTCGACGTCGTTGACCCGGATCCCCTGGAAGACCTTGGAAGCGGAGAACGCCCAGATGGCGGGGAAGACCTGCGAGCCCCAGAAGTGGCCGCCCGTCCTGTCGAGGGAGACGTTCTCGATCGTCGTGGGGTCGGTCCCGAAGCCGTTCATCGGGTAGCCGAAGTCCAGCGAGGAGATCGTGATGCCGGAGTAGACCAGGGTGTCGGCCACACGGATGTTGCGGAAGGTGTTGGCGTAGCCGCCGTAGACGGCGATTCCGGCCGCCCGCCAGGTGAGTGTCGACGTCAGGTTCTCATAGAGGTTGTTCTTCTCGTCGGCGCCGCCGGCGTCGATCGCGGAGAACAGCGCGAAGCTGTCGTCGCCCGTGGCTCGGGCGTCGTTGTTGACCACGTGGTTGTCCGTGGAACCGTTTGTCATGTTGATGCCGTCGGCGAACGTGTCGCGGATGCGGGAGTTCTTGATCGTCATGCTGTCGGTGTTGGCGCCCCAGTAGAGGCACACCATGTGCTCGGCCCAGATGTCGTCGATGGTGATGCCGGAGACGTTGGAGAAGTCGAACACCTTGCCCGGTCCGTCGATACGGGACGTGTAGTTGCCGAAGTAGGCGAACCCGGCGAACGTCGAGCCGTTGGCGCTCGCCTCGGCCCGGAAGCCGATGTCGGTGTTCTCCTGGGAGGCGGGGGCGTGGAAGCGGGTGAACCAGGGCCCGGCTCCGACGACCTTGACGGTCTTGCCGTAGACCTGGAACTTGCTCGACGTCTCGTAGTCACCGGCGGGCAGGTAGACGCCGACGAGCTTGCCCGTGGTGTCCATACGGACCTTGTCCAGCGCGTTCTGCACGTCTTGCTGTGTGAAACCGGCCGGGACCGTGTAGGCGGCCGGGTCCGGGTTCGGGGCCGCCGTCGCCTGTTCGGTGTTGACGAAGTCGATGGCGTAGGTGGAGGTGTTGGCCGCGTCCTTCTGGAGCCGGATCCTGGAACCGGCCGGCACTGTCTTGCCCAGCAGCAGGTTCGCCTCGTCGTAGATGTGCCGCGGGGCGCCGGATCCGGGAGAGTTGCCGGGCGAGGTCTCGTTGCCGTAGAGCCAGGCGTACTTCGAGGTGAGGTCGACCGACTTGAGGAACTGGCCGTCCACGTAGACGTCGAGCGTGGTGTCGGTGCCGTCCGGGATCGAGAAGCGGGTCACCAGGGTGTTGGTCGGCGCGCGGGTGGTCCACTCGACGTACTGGCCGGTCCCGTCGAGGGTCACCGCCTTGCGGCCGCTCGCCTCACCGGCGATGTCGCCGACGGTCCGGTTCGGGCCGACGACCTTGGCGCCGCCTCCGACCGTGCCGTCCTCGGCTTCGTACATGTCGTACGGCATGTCCGCGCCGCGGCCGACGAACAGGGGCTGAGTCGTGGTGTTGTTGCCGCGCTTGACCGGTAGTTCGTTGGCGTCGTCGGCGATGACCGTCTTGACGGTGTACTTGCCGTTGACGGCCGTCCACGATCCGAGCCCGACCGGTGCGGTCGTCTGGCCCGGCGCGATGGCACCGTTGTAGGAGCCGCCGAGCGTCTTGACGGTGGCGCCCTTGGAGTCCTGGACCGTCAGCGTGACACCGTGAGATCCGGAGGCCGAGGCCGTCGTCCCCTGGTTCTTGAGCGCGACGGTGAACTTGACCTCGTCACCGGCCGAGGCGCTGGAGGGGGCCCAGGCGACCGGTGCCGCGATCAGGTCGGAGCTGGCGACGGGCTTGACGACGAGAGCGTCGGAGCGGGTGAAGGCGTTGTTCGCCTCGTTCTGCTCGATGACCTTGTTCGACGGGTCCACCTCGGCACCGACCGGGTAACTGCCCGCGTCCCGGGTGCCGATGCTTGCTGTGACCGCCTTCGACTCGCCGGCCGCGAGGGCAGGGACATCCGCCGTGGCGGCCTTCGTGCCGCCGAGGGTGAAGTTCAGGTCGGTGGCCTTGGACGTCTTGGTGCCGCTGTTGGTGACGGTCGCGGTGAGGCTGATCGCGTCCGACTCGACAGGGGCGGTGGGGGTGTTGGTGATGCCGGTGACCTTGAGGTCCGGGTTCGCGGCCGGGGTGCCGATCACCTGGAACTCGGCGACCTGCGCGCCCGGAGCCCCGGAGTTGGAGGTGAACTTGAGCTGGATGTCCGCGGCGGTCCCGGAGACCGGGATGGTGACCGTGTTGCCGCCGGCCGGTGAGAAGGTGTAGTCCTTCGCCGAGGCGAGCGTGGTGAAGGTCGTGGAGTCCTGGTCTCGGCCGAGGACTTGGACGTTCTGGGTGCGTGTCGACCAGGCGGCGTCCGGACTGAGCTTGACGACGATCTGGCTCAGGTCGGCGTTGGCGCCCAGCCTGGTGGTGAGGGTGGCCGGGTAGGCGCCTCCCCCGCTCTCCCAATACGTCCCAATCTGGCCGTCGTTGGCGTTCGTGGCGACGTAGGTGAAGGTGTAGGAGGAGGCCTCGATGGGCTTGCCCTGGGCGAGGTTGGAGCCGGGGCCGGTCGGTGAGCCGGGCCGGGTGACGCTGTTGCTCGCCGTGGACACGTTCCCGGCGGCGTCCTTCGCCTTCACGTAGTAGGTGACGGTAGCCGCCGCCGAGGGGGTGTCGGTGTACGTGGTGACGTCCCCCGCGACGCTCTTGACCAGCTGGTCGTTGGCGTAGACGTCGTAACCGGTGACCTTGACGTCGTCGCTGGACGCCTGCCAGGTCAGTTTCACGTCGGTGCCGGACTGCGTGTACGCGAGGTTGCCGGGTGCGGTGGGTGCCTGGGTGTCACCGCCGGATCCTTTACGGGTGACGCTGTTGCTGTTGGAGGAGACGTTGCCCGCGGCGTCCCTGGCGCGCACGAAGTAGGTGACGTCGCTGCCGGCCGGCTGGTTGTCGGTGTACGTCAGGACGTTCCCGGCGACGCTCGCCCGCAGTTGGCCGCCCGCGTAGACGTCGTAGGCCGTGACGCCTGTGTCGTCGCCGGCCGCGCTCCAGGTCAGCTTGATCTGTCCGGTGGCCGGCTCGGAGTAGGCGAGGTTCGTCGGCGCGCTGGGCGCCTGGGTGTCGCCGGCCGCCGGACCGTACACCTCCAGCTCGGACAACTGTCCCGCGGGCCAGCCGGTGTTGGCGGTGATCAGCGCGCGCACGTAGCGCGTCGTGGTGGTGTCGAAGTCGATGGTCGTCGACTGGTTGTGGCCGCTGTCGAAGGTGTACGCCTTCGAGGCCGTCAGGTCGGTGAAGTTCTGGTTGTCGGTCGATCCCTGGATCTTGAGCGTCTGGGTGCGGCTGGGCCATCCGGTGGGCAGCCGCAGCGCCACCTGGTTCACCTTGATCGATGCGCCGAGGTCGACCTGGAGCCACTGAGGGAAGGCGTTGTTCCTGCTCTCCCAGTAGGTGGCCTGGTTGCCGTCGCCGGCGTTGGCGGCGCCGTACACGTCGGCGTGCCCGCTCTCGCTGAACGGCTTGCCCAGGGCGAGGTTGGGTGTCGAGGCGGCGGTCGTGAGGACGCGCATCTCGGCGAGCTGGGCGGTGGGGGCGGCCGAGTTGGCGCTGAAGTCGGCTCGTACGTACCGGGCGAGGGTCGCGGGGAAGGAGACCTTCACCGTGTTGTCGTCGCCGGGGCCGAAGACGTACTGCGCCGACGACTTGAGCGTGGCGAAGGTCTTTCCGTCGGCGCTGCCCTGAAGGGCCAGCGTCTGCTTGCGGGTCTGCCATCGCTCGGGAAGACGTAGCACGACCTGGCGGACGCGCTTGGCCCGACCGAGGTCGGTCTGCACCCACTGGGCCGACTTCTTTCCGGCCTGCCAGTAGGTGTCGGCGTCACCGTCGGTGATGTTGGCGGCCGAGTGTGCGGCGAGGGCGCTGCCGGCCTTGGTCGTGGCGTCCACGGCGGCGTCGCGGCCGCCGGCCGCGTGCGCGCCGACGGCGGGCAGGCCCAGCACCATGACGGTGGAGGCGAGCGCCGCGGTCGCTGCGCGCCTTCTCCAGTATCTCGGCTTGTGTCGAGTCATGCGGGGTTCACTCCCTGCGGAGGTTCGCGCGCCGGCGGGGGCGGCGAGAGCGGCTCGTTCCGGGCAGAGCGGTGGCGCTGTACGACGGGACGGCAAGGTGCGTCCGTCACGGGCGGCACGGCGACCCATCGGGCACCATGCATGTCGGGGCACCATGCGCAGGTTCTTGCGTTCTTTCATCGCAATATTGCAGAGCGAAGTGGGTGCGTCTACGGTCGGGGCGGCAGAATTTCCTCGGGCGCGCTCTCGCTCCGGTGATACCGGCGGGGCGTGCGTACCGTCTGGGCAGGTGGAGAGGTCAGTGAGGTGCCGTAGTGCGCTTCGCACACTTGGGGACGCGCCTGCGGGAAGCGCCCTCGCCCCGGCCGCGCTCACGACACGCGTCATCGAACGTGCATGCTGCCCAGCGCAAGCGAACGCAAGACGCGCAATTTTTTGCGCGCTTCTGCTGATCAATAGCCATCCGCTCGGCTGCCCCCCGGCCGTTCCGTACCCTGGCGGCATGCGCATGCGCCCCACTCTGAGTTGGACGCCCACCGAGGGCCTGCCGCCGGGTAGCACGGATCCGGGACCGGTCGCCGACGCGCTGAGCACCGGCGGTGTACTGGTGCTCAGCGGAGCAGGCATCTCCACGGAGTCGGGCATCCCCGACTACCGCGGTGAGGGCGGGAGTCTGAGCCGTCACACCCCGATGACCTACCAGGACTTCACCGATGGCGCTCAGGCCCGGCGCCGGTACTGGGCACGCAGCCACCTCGGGTGGCGGACGTTCGGCAGCGCCCGCCCCAACGCCGGGCACCGGGCCGTAACCGCGTTTCAGCGGCACGGCCTCCTTTCCGGTGTGATCACTCAGAACGTCGACGGCCTGCACCAGGCCGCCGGCAGCGAGGGTGTCGTCGAACTCCACGGAAGCCTGGACCGCGTCGTCTGCCTTGCCTGCGGCGCTCTCAGCCCGCGCCGCGAACTCGCCCGACGCCTGGAGGAGGCGAACGCCGGCTTCGAACCGGTGGCCGCCGGAATCAACCCCGACGGTGACGCCGACCTCACCGACGAACAGGTGGGGGACTTCCGCGTCGTGGCCTGCGTGGTGTGCGGCGGCATCCTCAAGCCGGACGTGGTGTTCTTCGGCGAGGCCGTTCCGCCGCGGCGTGTCGAGCACTGCCGCGAACTGGTCCGCGAGGCGTCTTCCCTGTTGGTCCTGGGCTCCTCCCTCACGGTGATGTCAGGGCTCCGGTTCGTGAGGCAAGCGGCCCAGGCCGGCAAGCCGGTACTGATCGTCAACCGGGACCCCACACGTGGCGACCGTCATGCCGTCGGCCGGGTGGCGCTCTCGCTGGGAACGGCCCTCACCGCCGTGGCCGACCGACTGGGCATCCCGGTCGAGGGCGAAGCGCCGGTGCAGACGGGGTAGGGGTGGGGCGGGCGGCGCACCGCGCTCTCCGCCTCACCGTGCGAACTTCTCGATGGCCGCCGGGGTGACGGGCGTGAAGAAGTTGACGAGGTTGCCGTCGGGGTCGCGGAACAGCAGCGAGCGGTTGCCCCAGGGCATCGTGGTGGGCTCGGCGACGAAGTCGGTTACGAGGCCGGACAGGTTCCGGTGAACCTCGTCCACGTCGTCGACGAGGAACTCGGTGATCACGCTGTGGTTGTCGGCCGGGCGGGCGGAACCCTGGGCGAACAGCGGGACGGTGCGGGTGCCGGCGATCGCGAGGGTGGCGTTGGCGGTCTTGAGTTCGGCGAAGTCCTCCGTGGCCCACATCGCCTGTATCCCGGTGACGCGCTCGTAGAACTCGACGAGGCGCGGGACGTCGCCGGTGATGACGCGGATCGAGACGAAGTTCATGGTGATCTCCTTGACTGCGTGGTTTGCGTGGGCTGCGTGGGCTGTGCCGGGGCGCGTCGAACGCGCCCGGATGTGTCGCCTGCGGGAATCGGAATCGGTTCCTCCCGTCAGTCGGCGAACTGAAGAGTAGAAGAAATAGAGGTCAGAATCCGTCCTGTATTCGCCCTACGCTGGGGGGCATGCCTCGACCCACCGGCCGCGTACTGACACTCCTGGAGCTGCTGCAGTCGGGCGGCACCCGCACGGTGGCCGAACTCGCCGACCGCCTCGATGTCGACGGGCGCACCGTGCGCCGGTACGTCGACCATCTGATCGACCTCGACGTGCCCGTGGAGTCGGTGCGCGGCCGATACGGCGGATACCGGCTCGCTCCCGGCTACCGCCTGCCCCCTCTCATGTTCAGCGACGAGGAGGCGCTGGCCGTACTGCTCGGTCTGGTGGCGGGCCACCGCGCGGGGCTGACGGCGGCGGAGCGGACGGCGAGCGAGACGGCGTCGGCCAAGATCCGGCGGGTGCTGCCCCGGCACGTCGCGGCCCGGCTCGACGCGCTGCTGGACTCACTCGCCTTCACCGACCGGCCCGGTGGGTCCACGGCACCGGACGGTGGAGTCCTGCTCACCATCGCCGACGGGGTACGCCACCACCGGCCGGTCTCCATCAGATACACCGACGGCCAGGGCCGGCGCAGCGAACGCACGTTGCACGCGTACGGGATCGTGGCCCACGGGGACCGTTGGTACGTCACGGGCAGGGATGCCGGGAGTGGCGAGGACCGTACCTTCCGGCTCGATCGCATCGCGGACGCCAGGACCCTGCCCGGCTCCTTCGAGGCGCCCGTGGGCCCCGCCCCGGCCGAGCGCGTGGTGTCGGGGTTCGTCACGGCCGCGTATCGGCATGAGGTGACGTTGCGGTTCCACGCGACGGTCGAGGAGATCCGCGCCCACCTTCCCGCCAGTGTGGCGAGCCTGGAGGAGGAGCACGAGCCGACGAGGCAGGAGGGCCGCACGGCGGAGCGGTGGATACGCGTCGAGTTGCGGGCGGAACGGCTCGACTGGCTGCCGCCGGTGCTCGCCGCGATCGGCCGGCCGTTCGTCATCGAGCGCCCCGACGAACTACGCGACCTCGTCGTCGCCCTCGCCGATCGCCTCGCTTCCTACGCCCGCCAGTCCTGACGAAGGCTGACTGGACTGACGGGCCTGCCGTCGAGGAGCCACCGTCAAGGGGGTACGGCAGTGTCGTGCCCGCAGGGACAACTGCCCGCCGGGCGCGCTGTCCGCCCGGCCGCTGAGCGCGGCGCACCTGCCCGACGTGTGCACCGTCTCGGCCGGCCACGCCCCCGACCCGCCGCTGTACCACGCGGTGGACGCCGCCATCTGTTGACCAGCCCGCAACGGGCAATCGATGCGGCCCGGGCGCCTCGTACGGCGACCGGCACAGCCAAGTCTCCGCGGCGCTGACCACCGTCCCCCGCGCCCTGTGACCTACGCCGAGATTTGAGACACGTTTTACGTGATGCACGCAACTGCCGTCCGGGGGGTAGCCGTCTGACAGGAAGTCGGGCCTGGCAGGGCGGAAGAGCGAGAGAGCGGGGCGGAACGTGGGACGGCGCAAGGGCAGCATAGGGATCGCACTTGTCACGGGTGTGCTGCTGGTGGGCGCGAGTGCCTGCGGCGGAGGCGGCGGCAGCGACAAGGCGAATGGGGACGACGCGAAGGCGCCGGGTAAGCCGAGTGCCTCCTCCTCCCCTTCGCCGACGAAGCCGGCGGGCCCGCCGATGCTGCTGGAGACGATCACTCCGCAGACGGGGACCACGGTCGGCGTGGCCATGCCGATCTCGGTGGTCTTCACCAACCCGGTGGCGGCGAAGGCGCGGGCCGCGGTGGAGAAGCACATGAAGGTGAGCGCCTCACAACCGGTGGCCGGCGCCTGGCACTGGTTCGGCGACAGGCGCGCCGACTGGCGGCCCAAGACGTACTGGCCCTCCGGTACCAAGGTGAAGATCGACGCCGACATGAAGGGCGTCACCAACGGCAACGGACGTTACGGCGTGCGCGCGTACACGCACACCTTCACCATCGGCGACGACGTCCGCGCGGACGTCTCGGTGACCGGCCACACCATGAAGGTGACCCGCAACGGCAAGGCGGTGCGCACCCTGTCGATCAACGCGGGCAGCGCCCAGTATCCGACGTGGAACGGCACGATGGCCGTCATCGACAAGCAGGAGAAGGTCCACATGACCTCCTGCAGCGTCGGCATCAGCTGTGACAAGGGCAGCCCCAACTACTACGACCTGACGCTGCCCTGGGACGTCCATCTGACCCAGTCCGGCACATACGTGCACTATTCGACCGGTGACCCCAATCCGGGCAGCGGCAGCGCTCGGGGCTCGCACGGCTGCGTCCACCTGTCCATGTCCGACGCCAAGTGGTTCTTCGGCCAGGTCAAGCAGGGCGACCCCGTCACCATCACCGGCTCGCCCCGCGCCAAGGCTTCCGCCGACAACGGCTACGCGGCCTTCAACCTCGACTGGAACCAGTGGCTCGCGGGCAGCGCCTCCGGAGAGGGGACGACCTCGGCGCTGTGATGCGCGGCGGTGGCGGCGCCGTCGGTGGACCGGCGCGGGAGCAGGCAGGATAGGGGCATGACCGAAATCCACACCCCCCGTCTTCTCCTGCGCCGCTGGCTGGACGACGACGTGGTCCCCCTGTCCGACATCCACGCCGATCCCGAGGTGATGCGGTGGGTCGGCGACGGCACTCCCCGCTCCCTGGAGGAGACCTCCCAGGACATCGAGGACTGGGAGGAGGAGTGGGACGACGAGGGTTTCGGAATGTTCGCCGTCGAACTCCTCGGATCCGGTGAACTGGCCGGGGCCGTCGGCCTGTACCGGGCGGACTCACCGCCCGTGGTCGCGGACCAGGTGGCGATCGGCTGGCGGCTCGGGCGCCAGTTCTGGGGGCAGGGCTACGCGTCGGAGGCGGCCCAGGCCACGCTCGAGTTCGCCCTCCAGGACCGCGGCCTCGACCGGGTCGTCGCCGCGTGCCGGACCGGCGACACCGCTTCGACGAACGTGCTGCACAAACTCGGCATGCGGCCGGCCGGCGCCTACCAGGATCCGGACCAGGGCCACGACCTGCGTGTGTTCGAGATCGACCTGACGGAGTACGAGGCCTGAGGAAACCGCCGTCGCCCCGGGACCGGCGCGGTCGCAGGGCACCGCCGTCGACCCGGAACAGGCGGTCGCGATGACCGCCCCGCGTCCCGGGTTGGCCGGCACGAAGTCCGCCCCCTCGGGCCTGCTCCCGGCACCGGGTGCCGGCCGGCGCCCCAGGACCATGTCAGGGCGGGTGGTCGTGTTCAACGCGAGCGGGTGATGGACAGCCCGCCGACGGCCGCCGCGGCTGCCACGGACAGACCCAGCACACTCGCGGCGAGGCCGACGCTCGTGGCGTCCGCGAGGTATCCCGTGGCAACCGGGAGGACCCCGGCGAACAGGTATCCCCAGGCGCTCAGCGCCGCGTTGGACTCGGCCAGCCGGGCCGTGGTCACCCGGGCGTTCAGCAGGGAGAAGCCGCCGAGCTGGGCCATCCCCTGCCCGGTGCCCGCGCACACGGCGGCGACGAGGAGCGTGGCGACCGATTCGGCGTGCACGGCCAGCACCACCAGCACCATGCCGACGGCGGTCGCCGCGGTCGCCGTGCCCAGCAGGCGCCGGGTAGGCCAGCGGCTGACGAAGAACTGGACCCCGGTGGAGGCGCCGAACATCACGAAGGCCGAACCGCCCGCCACGATCCTGTTTCCGGTGCCGAGCAGGGTGGCCAGCAGGGTGGGGCCGAGGGCGAGCAGGAACGACGTCCCGGTCATGCCCGGCATGTACGCGGCCAGACCCACCAGCAGATCGCCCCGGTTGCGGCGCGGCACGGACGGTGGCCGCAGCCAGGAGCCCACCCCCGCACGGCGTACGTTCGGCAGGGTGCGGATGACCGGCAGCACCGACAGCAGCAGCGCCCCCTCGACGACGAACACCGTCACGGTGGGCGCCGGGAGCAGTTGGGCGAAGAGGCCGGACAGCAGCGGGCCGGTGGCCAGACCGGTGCCCATGGCGACCGATCCGGCGAGCGAGGCCTGCCGGCGCCGCTCGGGGCCGCCGACGTCCGCCACCGCCGCCATGCCGGCCGCCACGGTGCCGCCCACCGCGAGCCCGGTCAGCAACCGGGCGACGAGGAGGGCGGCGACGCTCGCGGCGCTCGCGTAGAGCACACAGGCCAGCAGCGCCGACAGCGCGGCCGGGAACAGCACGGTGCGCCGCCCGTACCGGTCGGACACGGCCCCCGCCACGGGCAGGGCGAGCAGCAGTCCGCCGATGTAGAAGGCGAAGACCACGGTCAGAGTGCCTGTGCCGAAGCCGATCCGGTGCTGCCACAGCACGAACAGCGGCGTCGGCACGTTCGACAGCATGAAGACGGCGGTCAGCGGCCAGGCGGCGCGCCAGACGTCCCACTGGCGCACCGGTCGCGCGGTCGCCGCCGCGACCTGGTTCGCGGCCCCCATCAGGCGAGGCCGCGCAGCAGCGGCAGCAGTTCGTCGGCCGTCCGCTCAAGGGCCGCCCGGTAGCGCGGCTCGTGCAGGTCGGGGGTGGGCAGCCGGAGCACGAGGTGGCGGGCCCCGGCCGCGATGTAGCCGCCGAGCCATTCGGCGACCTGTTCGGCGGTACCGCCGAAGATGCCCTGGGTGGTGCGCATGGTGGGCAGGTCGAGGCCGTAGTAGGCGCGGAAGTAGGCCCGCAGGGTTTCCTCGGCCTTCTCGGTGCTGTCGTCGACGGCGACCGACAGGTAGACGGCGGCGGTGACGTCGGGCTCGGGGCGGCCCGCGGCCTCGCGCGCCTCCCCCACCCGCTGCCAGCCCTTCGCGTACGCCTGCGACGTGGTGCTGGTCGGCATCCAGCCGTCGTACTGGCGGCCGGTGCGCTCCAGCATCTTCTCGCCCCCGTGCGCGATCCACACGGGCGGGCCGGACGGCTGTTCGGGCACCGGCAACAGCGCCACGTCGTCGAGCCGGTGGTAGCGGCCCTCGTAGGAGACCGGCTTGCCCTCGGCGCGCCACAGCGCCTGGCAGATCTCCAGGGTCTCCCGCATCCGGCCCACCCGTTGCCCGAAGGGGATGCCATAGGCCTCGAACTCGGCTTCGGCGGCCGGTGAGTTGAAACCGGAGCCGAGGCCCGCGACCAGGCGTCCACCGGATATGCGGTCCAGGCAGGCGAGTTCATGGGCGAGGTGCACCGGAGGGCGCAGCGGCAGCAGCACGGCGGTGCCGAGCCCGACGCGCTCGGTGGTGGTGGCCGCGGCGGTCAGGGCGAGCAGCGGGTTCATCCGTGAGCGGGCCAGCGGGGACTCACCCGCCCAGATGGAGTCGTAGCCCAGCTCCTCCACGGTGTGGGCGAGTTGCCCGAGGTGGCGGGGGTAGTCGCCGGGTTCCACGACGGATTCGCGGCCGGGCAGGACGACACCGACGCGCAGGCCGGCGGGTGACTGGGGCATGGGTTTCCTCTGAGGTCTCGGGTCTGTGGCTTCAGGTCCGTGGTGGCGGCCTGCCGGGGTGGGCTCAGGCGAAGACGGCGTCGATCAGTTCTCGGGCCTGGCGCGGGTTGAGCCGCGGGTCGCACAGCGTCTCGTAGCGTTCGGGGACCAGGTGTTCGCCGGTGACCGGGCCGCCGACGCATTCGGTGATGTCGGCCGCGGCGGTCTCCAGGGGCAGGCCGCCGACGTGCAGCCCTTGTGCCTGCAAGGCGTGGCGGACGGCGGACGCCTCGCAGATGGCGTCGGCGAGGTGGCGGGTCTTGAGCCCCGAGGCGGTCTTCACGGTGTTGCCGTGCAGGGGGTCGCTCAGCCAGATGACCGGGTGTCCGGCGTGGCGCACGGCCTCGGCGATCGCGGGCGTCGCCGCCTCGGCCGCGCGCACGCCCATCCGCAGGATCAGTGTCAGGCGGCCGGGCAGCCGGTGCGGGTCCAGGACCCCGCACAGCCGCACCACTTCGTCGGGGGTCGCGGCCGGGCCGATCTTGCAGCCGACCGGGTTGGCCATGGCGGCGAGCAACTCGACGTGCGCCAGGTCGAGTTGTCGGGTGCGCTCGCCGATCCACGGGAAATGGGTGGAGGCCAGGTAGCCGGCACCGGTCTGCGCGTCGCGGCGGACCAGGGAGCTCTCGTAGTCCATCACCAGTGCCTCGTGGCTGGCCCACGGGCCCGACGGACCGGTACGCCGGAGGTCCAGCTCACGCAGGACGCGCGCGCTCGCCTGGTATGCCGCGAGCATCCGGTGCGGGTCGTGGCGGCGGGCCTCGGCCGTCGGCTCGGGTGCGTTGACGAGATGGCCGCGGAAGGCGGGCAGGTCCGTGCCGTCGTACCTCTCGGTCGGGTTGCTGCGCGGTTTGGCGAACTGGCCGCCCATCCGGCCCACGCGCACCACCGGCTGGTCGGTGTGCAGGGCGAGCCGGTCGCCGAGTTCGTCCAGCACCTCGGCCTTGGCTCCGGTGTGCTCCGGTGTGCACTCCGCCATGTCCTCGGCGCAGTCGCCGGTCTGGAGCAGCCGGGCGCGGCCCAGGGCGACCTCGGCGAGTTGCTGTCGTAACACCCTGATGTCGGGTGCGGCGGTGAGCGCGGGAGCCGCGCGCAGCTCACCGAGGATCTCCTTGAGGTCGGGGTGGGCGCCCCAGTGCGGCTGCTGCTCGGCCGGCAGCAGCTCCCACACCGCGGGCGCCCGGTCCTCGCGCAGGGAGAGCGGCGAGGGCTCGGTCATCGGGCCCACTCCGGGCCGGGGACGAGGCCTTCGATCTCGACGAGCAGGTCGTCCCGGCACACGGCCACGTTCAGGTACATGGTCTCCACGTCCGGGCCGAGTGCTTCGCGGCAGCGGGCTCGCACCACCGGCAGGTCCCGCTCGTGGCGGACGTAGACCTTGGCCAGCCGGAGGTCCTTGAGTTCGTGGCCGCCGTCCAGGCCCGCCGCGGCCAGGCTGGGGCCGCCGATCAGCTCGGCGATGTTCTCCAGGACCACATCGGTCTGGGCGGCGACATCGCCCTGGTGGACGGTCTCGTGGCCGAGGATGCTGGCCGTCCCGGAGACGTAGAGCGTCCCGGAGGGCTCCAGTACGGTGGCGCGGGCGAAGCTCGGCGGCTTTGGACCGTACTGCTCGGGGTAGTGGTAGGCGGGCGTCTGGCGCTGGTTCTCCACGTGCCGGGGGTGTCCGGTGCGGCTGGCGAGCAGGACGAAGGAGATGCCCTCACCGCGGGTGCCGATGCCGGTCGCGGCGGGCATGTGTGCGGTGCCGTCGCCGTGGTGGGCGGCGAACGCCTCGGCGCGGCCGGCCACGAAGTCCTGGTAGATCTCCAGGCCTTCGGCGTTGCTGCCGAGTATGTCGCCGACGAAGTTCCACATGCGGAAGATGTGCGGGTACCCGAGTTCCGTGACGAGGGAGAAGGCCGCCTCGTAGGTCGTCCGTACCGTGGGGGCGTACACGGGTCGCGGTGCGATGGTGCCGGAGACGAAGAGGTGCTCGCCGTCGTGCGCGAAGACCAGGCCGTCGCGGGTGCCGAAGGCCGGTTCGGTCGTGGTGGTCCACACCTCGCGAAAGGCGTCGAAGCCCGGCGAGGACATGGGGACGGCGAGTTCGGGGTGTCCCTGCGGTTCGAGGGCGAGGTGGAACTTCTCGCCGAACGCGATCGTGCCGAGGACGTGCCGGCCGAGGACCGGCTGGGGTGTGCCGGTGAGGGGCGCGAAGTAGGCCTGTAAGGAGGGGCGCCGGGTCATGTGTGTGCCTTTCGGGTGTGGGAGGGCTCGTCCGCGCGGCGAACGGAGGTGTCCTCCTCCAGGGGGTGGGCGTAGCGGCGGAAGCCGGGGACGTGCTCGGCCCGGCGCAGCGCACCCCGGTACAGGACCATGCCGTGGACGCTGCTGCCGTCGTCGCGCCAGCACGCCAGGGGGAGCCGGCGGGCGTCCCCCTCGTCGGTGACGAACAGGGCGACGTACCCGTCTGCCGCCAGCAGGCTCATGCCGCGCCGTCCGCCGGTGCGGTGCCGAACAGCCGGCCGTATCCGGTGATCTTGCGCGCCGTCTCGTCCGCTCCGGCCAGGTGCAGGGCGTGCCAGAACAGGACCTGGTTGGCGGTCAGCACCGCGAAGTCCAGTTCCTGCTCCAGGGCGTCGATGACGCCCACCGCGCGGATGCCGTTGCCGGCCACGAGGACGGCGTCGGGCCGGTGCCCGGCGACCGTGGTGCGGATCCACTCGGACAGCGCCTCGGGGGTGATCAGCTTCTGGTTGCTGGGCAGTCCGCACGGGCCGTGGTGGACGACTTCGAAGCCCTGCTCGGTGAAGTAGCCGGCGCCGAGCCCGGAGAGCCGGTCGTCGAACCACGGGGGGTTGACGAGGGCGATGCGGCGGGCGCCGAGCGCGGTGAAGCCGGTGACGGCCGCCGCGGTGGTGCCGGTGAGCGGCAGACCGCGGGTGTACTGCGCGAGCCGGTCGAACAGTTCCTTCTCGCCGCTCGCTCCGAGGACGTAGGCGGAGCTGGTGAAGTCGAGCGCGATGGCGTCGAGCGGGGACGCTGCCAGCAGCTCCACCGCGTTGTCGATGTGCGGCGGTTCCACGAAGGCCCGAACCGGGTCGTGCGGGATCTTCGGGTCCATCTCGCCGCCGGCCCGCATCGCGCCGAAGTGGACGCGCGAGCCGTGCACGAACACGTCCTCGGGTGCGATCGCCTGGAACTCCGACTCCGGGCCGACGTCCGCGTGCGGTACGACCACGCCGATGCGCGCCCGCGCCTCCCAGCCGTCCTTCTGTGCTCGGATGGTGCTCATGTCGCTGTCTCCTCGTCGTCGAGCGGGATCAGGCGGTCGCCTCGGCGGCCAGTGAGCCGCCGCGGACCGTCCCGGTGCCGGTGGTGTCCAGGAAGCCGGGGTGTTTGCGGCGCATGTTCGCCATCACGAACTCGTAGGGGACGTCGTCGAATCCGCCGTGGTCGGCCAGGAACTCCATGCTCTGGCGGCCCTCGTCGTCGAAGGGGTGGTGCAGGCTGTCGGTGGTGCCGTCGAACTCCAGCGCCTTCATGCCGTACAGCCGGCACAGGATCTTGTTGAAGACCGGGGTGGCCTTGACCCATTTGCCGTCCAGGTGGACGGAGTTCAGGCCGTGGAAGAACACGTCGCCACCGATGTGTGCGCGCAGCCGGTCGGAGGCGAGGTGGTTGCGCACGTCGCCGTAGTGGACGCGGGCGGGTATCCCGACGGCCCGGCAGGCGGCCGCGTACAGCGCCGACTTGTGCAGGCAGAAGCCCTTGCGGGTGGTGGCGGTGTGGCTGGCCCGCAGCCCCTGCGGGGACAGGTCGGCGCCGTACACCTCGTAGAACACGTCGTCGCGGACGGCGTGGTAGAGCTCGACGGCCAGTCGGCGCTTGTCGGCGGCGCGGTCGGTGACCGCCTCGTCGACGAAGGACTGGACGGAGTCGCTCTCGTAGTCGAGGAACTCGGTGGGCGCGGTGAGCCGTCGCAGGTCGTCGGGTGTGAGGGCGTTCATGGTGACCCTTTCGTCGGCTTCGGGCTCACAGGCCCAGGAGGGAGGCGATGCGGTTGCGCTGGATCTCGCTGGTGCCGGAGTAGATGGTTCCGCCGACCGCGTTGCGGACGTCCCGCTCGATGCCGGTGGCGGTGAGGTACCCCTGGCCGCCGAAGATCTGGACGGCGTCGAGCGCGGTGCGTGTGTTGGCCTCGCTGACCACGGTCTTGGTCGCCGCGATGTCGATGGCCGCGTCCTGGCCGGTCTCCACCTTGGCGCCGGTGTCGGTCAGCCACTTGCGGGCGGTCTCCACCGCGATCTTCATGTCCGCGATCTTGTGGGCGACGCCCTGGAACGTGCCGATCGGTTCACCGAACTGGCGGCGGGACTTGGCGTACTGGAGCACGCGCCGCAGCCGGTGTTCCATCTCGCCGAGTGTGAGGGAGAAGGAGAAGAGGATCTCCCGCTTCATCACGTGGTCGAGGATCAGGAAGCCGGCGCCCTCCTGGCCGATGCGGTGGGCGGCGGGCACGCGCAGCCCGGTGAACGTCACCTCGCTCAGCGGGGAGGTGCGCAGTCCCATCTTGTCGAGCGGGTCGCCGACCCGGAGGCCGGGGGTGTCGCGCTCGACCAGGAAGACGCTCAGGCCGAACGGTCCGGGCTTGCCGGTACGTACGTACAGCAGGAAGAGATCGGCGATCGGGGCGTTGGTGATGAACATCTTGCCGCCGTCGATGACGTAGTCGTCGCCGTCGCGGGTGGCGGTGGTGGAGATGTTCAGGGCGTCGGAGCCGTTGTCCGGCTCGGTGATGGCGTGCGCGGTGATCGAGTCGCCGGTGACGATCCCCGGCAGGAAGCGGGACTTGAGCTCTTCGGAGCCGAACGCCTGGAGCGGGACGCCGACGCTGACGATCTGCGTGGAGGCGGAGAAGCCGAGGCCGGTGTCGCGGCAGGTGTGTCCGAGGCCCTCCAGGGCGCGCATCGTGTCGGTCAGGGTGCCGGCGCTGCCTCCGTACCGCGTCTCGAACGGCACGGCGAGCAGTCCCGAGCGCTGGATCACCTTCCACTTCTCCCAGGGGAACTCCGCGCGGGCGTCCCACTGTTCGACGTCGTGGTTGAGTTCGCCCGCCCAGGGCGCGGCGAGAGCGTAGGGGTCGGTCTCCGGGGTGGCGGTGGGCAGTGTGGACGGTGCGGGTGTCATGTGTGTGCTGCCTTCCGGTACGTCGCTGATCGGGGCCGGGGCCCGCGCCGCTGTGCGCGGGGCGGGCCCCGGAACGCGGTGACTCAGTACTGGGAGAAGCCGTCGGCGGACAGCGTGTGCTGCTCGTCTCCGCGCAGGGCCGGGCTGAACACGGAGATCAGTCTGAGGTCTTCGTAGTCGGAGGCTATGAGGTAGTGCGCGTCGTTCTCGTTGAGGGCGTATATGGTGCCCTCGGTGATCTTGTAGCGCTCGCCGGACGCGGTGACGACCTCGCCGGACCCCCCGGTGCAGTAGCAGGCCTCGAGGTGACGGCGGTACTGCAGGGCGCTCTGGGTGCCCTTGCGGACCAGGGTCTCGCACACGGTGAAGCCCATGCCGTCGGCCTCGGTGAGCAGGCGGTGGCTGGTTCCGTTGCCCCACTCGACGGGGGCGAGTTCGCTGATGCTACGGACGATCATGACATCTCCTAAGGTGTGGTCGGATGATGTGTCGGGAGGTCTACCGGGCGGTCTTCTGGAGCGCTCCGGGAGTTTGTTCCGGCTCGTGTGCGAGCCCGGCACGCCGGATCAGACGGCGGTCTTCGTCGCGTTCTCGACGAACGCCGAAATGGCGCCGATGCTGCGGAAGTTGTCCGGGGTCAGGGGAATGTCGTCGATCGGGATCGAGTAGGTCCGGGAGAGGTGCGAGACGACCCGGACCACGCCCAGACTGTCGACGACGCCGTTGTCGATGAGGTCGAAGTCGGCCGTCAGGTCCGCCGTGTCCTCTCCGTCGAGGAATTCGGTGACGACATAGCCGCGAATCTCGTCCGCCAGGGAGGTCATGAGGGGTTTCCCTTCTGTCGTGCTGCCTTGATGAGGTTGCGGTCGGGCTTTCCGGTGGATGTGCGGGGCAGCGGAACATCGCCCACGTGCACGGAGGAAGGAATGGCGTGGCGCGGCAGGCGCTGGGCGCTGTGCGAGCGCAGCCCGAGGGAGGTGAGCGAGGTGCCGGGCCGTCGCGTCACCTGGGCGTGCAGCCGGTAGCCGGCCTCGGGATCGGGGATCGCCACCACGGCGGCCTCGGCGACGTCGGGGTGGGCGGTCAGGACGTTCTCGACCTCCTGCACATTGGTCCGCACCCCGCGGACCTTGACCTGGAAGTCGGTGCGCCCCTGCAGCCAGTGCACGCCGTCGGCGTCCCGGGTGACGAGATCGCCGGTGCGGTAGAAGACCTCGTCGCCACCGTCGGGGGCGGGGACGAACACCCCTTCGTTTCGGGAGCGTTGCAGGTACCCGAAGGTCTGGAACGGGGTGGTCACGAGAAGTTCACCGGTTCCGGGGCCTTGGAGGATGTCTCCGTCGCCGTCGAGCAGCAGGGCCCGCACCCCGGGCAGCGGCCGGCCGATGGGTGTCTGTTCACCGGCCGCCCGGGGGTCGGCGTCGTAGAGGAAGCTGTCGTTGGTCTCGGTGCACCCGAATACGTTGTGGAAGCCGGCGCCGGGGAAGGCAGTGCCGAGCTGTCGCAGCAGGGCCTGCGGCAGGGCGTCCCCGGTGAAGATGACGGTGCGGACCCCGGGGTGGACGGCACCGTCCTGGGTGAGCAGCCGGTGCAGCATGGGCACGCCCTGGACGAAGGTGACCTCGTGCCGGGTGAGCAGGTCCTGCAGGTGACGTGCGTCCGCGCTGAGCTGCTGCTCGACGAGGACGGTCCGGGCACCGAGCCACAGCGCGGTCCACACGTCGAGCAGGGAGAGATCGAAGTTCAGGGGTGCGTAGGCGAGCAGGGTGTCCTGCTCGGTGAGGTGGAACCGCCGGGCCGCCCAGTCGGCGAACCGCTCGAAGGCCTCGCCCCGGATGGGCACGATCTTGGGCGTACCGGTGGAGCCGGAGGTCGTGAGCAGCAGGGGCGCGGTGGCGGGGTCCGCGGTGTCGAAGTCCCGGGCCGCCTCCTCGTCCGGTACGACCGGAGAGGCGTCGAGCACGCCCTGGTCGTCGACGGTCAGCACCGTGGAGCAGCGTGCTTGTGCCGCGAGCGTCGCACGGGCGGAGGAGCCCAGGTCGGGCGAGGGCGCCAGGACCGCGTAGCCGGCTCGAAAGGCGCCGATGAGAAGAGCGATCGTCGCGGGCGTCTTGTGTGCCGGGACGCACAGCGGCTGTCGGCGGTCGAGCCCGAGGGCGTCCAGGGCGCCGGCCAGGTCCTCGGCGAGTGTGACCAGCCGGCGGTACGTCACCTGCCGCTCGCCCCAGATCAGGGCCACCTGATCGGGCCGGCGCCCGGCGTGGGCGGCCAGGGCGTCTGAAAGGCGTGGTAATGGCACAGTTCCCCCTACTTCGTGCACCTGTCCATGACAATCGACATGCGAAGGGGGGTGACGGCGCTTGAGTCGCGCCAAAAGACATGCGGAGCACGGCGGCCATCTGCATGACCGGCCCCGCACCACTCCCCCGTGATCGAGCCGCGACCAACCGTAGCGGTGATGCATGCAGAGTCAAGCATGTAATTGGCCCGGTCTTCAGTGATGCACATCACTGAAAGCGGAGCGTGCAGAAGCGTCGAGTTCGCTTGATGAACGGTGCGTTGCGAGTGGATGTAAGGGCTTCCCAGCGGGCGTCCCAGCCCTTAGAGAGGGGATCGCCCCGGCTGCGGGAGTGCCGCGTGGACACGTGAATCGGCGACGGGGGTGCGCCGCGGCCGCGCGCGCCCGGCCACGCCGTGAGGGCGCGCCGCAGGCAGAGGTGACGCGATGGTTAAAGAATGGCGGACCGCGCGGCATCGAATGTTCACCCCGGCCGGGCATGCTCGACCGGACGCCGAAACACCGGAGGCCGCCCCTCGCGGGACGGCTTCCCGAAGACGGCTCCCCCGGAGGTGGAGCCGAAAAGGAGGCGGGCGATGCCGCCTTTACAGGGCGCTGCGCAGCGCCTGAACAGTTCCGGCCAGCTCCGCGGTGGCGCCGGCGGCGTTCAGCGCCGCGCTCAGGACCTCGGCGTACGTGGCCCGCGCGTCGGCGTAGCGCTGCCTGCCCTCATCGGTGATGACGGCGTAGACGCCGCGCTTGTCGTCCGGACACAGGTCCCGGAAGGCGAAACCGGCCGCGAAGAGGCGGCCGACCAGCCGCGTCACCGAGCTCTGCCCGAGCCCGACCTTGTCGGCGAGTTCCTGCATACGCAGCTCGCTGTCCTTGGCCTGAACGAGACACTCCAGGGCCCGGAACTCGGACAGCCCTATGCCGTGCTTGCGCTGCAGGGCCTGGGTGAGTCGGCGCTCCACATGCGCGTGCAGGGTGAGGACCTTCCCCCACATGGCCTGGTCGGACGCGGCGGCCGACGCATAGGAGATCGTGGTCATGAGGCAGCTCCCTCTCAGGCGGCACGTTGACAACAAGATACATGTTCATGCAAGCTTTATCCCACCTGCTGGTCTCTTCCGCCGGATCCCACGGGGTCCAACTACATGCACGTACAAACAAGGACTGGGGTTCCATGCCCGATCCCACGGCATTCACGGCGCCGGTGACTTCGCCGGCCTGGTCGTCGGCGTCTTCGTCGGCCTCGCGGCTGTTCTCGTCATTGTTCGACACGGCCTTCACGCTCGGCAGCGGTGCCGTCCGGTGCCTGGGCCGTCTGCGGTCCCGCGCGCCGCTCCCGCTCGCCGTGCCGGTTGACGTCCGCGCGTACGCGGTGGCCCTGCGGCAGCTGGACACGGGCGTCGGTCACGCCGCCCCGACCGGCCTCGATGCCGGTGCGGCTGCCGTGCCCGACCTGACCATCCTCATGGGGAAGACCACCGCATGTCGGCCGGCCCCCTTCACCCCGGCCGGGGGCGCTGTCACCCAGCTCCGCCCGGCCGCAGTCTGAGCAGGGGAGCGAACGTGTCCCGTTGGGAGATGTCACAGAGCGAGCTGACCGAGTACGTCCGTGAGGCGGTACGCATCAGCAGTGAGCATGTCGCCCAGGGCGGCATCCCGTTCTCCGGTGTGGTGGTCAACGACGGTCGCATCCTCGGCACCGGCTTCAACCGGGTGCGCGAGGACAACGACCCCACCGCGCACGCCGAGGTGGTCGCGCTGCGCGAGGCTGCCGCCAAGTACGGGCTGCACGCCACGGCGGGGGCGACACTGATCGCCTCGGGTGAGCCCTGCGCCCTGTGCTACATGGCTTCGCTGTACTTCAACGTCGGCCATATCGTCCACGCCGCAGACCGCAAGACGGCCGCACGGTACGGCTTCGACTACGCGGGCTCGTACTCGATCTTCGCCCAGGACCCCGCGTCCTGGCAGATCAAGGTCACCTCGCTGCAGATCCCCGAAGCCACGCAGCCGTTCGAAGAATTCCTCGCCATGAACCGGAGACGGATGTGACCGAGAAACACGCGACCGAGACACATGTGACGGAGACACACACCGGCAAAGTCGGCATCAAGGTCTGGTCGGACTACGTCTGTCCGTTCTGCATGCTGGCCGAGAACCCGCTGCACGAGGCGACCGCCGACCTCGACGTCGACATCGAGTGGATGCCCTTCGAGCTACGGCCCCACCCGACCCCGACGCTGCGGCCCGAGGACGAGTATCTGCCGTCGATCTGGGCCCGTTCGGTCTATCCGATGGCCCGCAGGATGAACGTCGACATCACCCTGCCCACCGTCTCTCCCCAGCCCTACACCCGGCTGGCGTTCGAGGGCCACCAGTACGCGGCCGAGCACGGCAAGGCCGAGCAGTACACCCCGCGGGTGCTTCGAGCCTTCTTCCAGGAGAACCGGGACATCGGTGAACTGGACGTCCTCACCGACATCGCGTCCGAACTGGGCTTGGACGAGGCGGCGTTCGCCGAGGCGCTGACGGCCGGCACCTATACCGAGGCACACCAGGAGGCGCTGCGGACCGCCGCGGCACACCGCATCAGCGTCGTACCCACGATCATCGTCGGCGAACACCACCGTATCGAAGGCGTCCCCACCGCGGCCCAGATCCGCAAGGCCGTCCTCGACACCCAGGCCGAGCAGGCGGTCGCCCGAGGTGCCGCCTGCGGCATCGACGGGTGCTGACACGACACGAGGCGTTCGGACACCACGGCCGTCCTTCCTTGTCCGGAGGGTGTGTGCCATGGCGGCGACCCATTTCGGCCACCCGGCGACGGATCCGTGGCCCTCGACCGGGCGACCGGCTCGCGATCGCGTCGACGACCGAGGTGCACCGGCCGCACCCGGGCCGGGCGGTCGGGGCCCCACTCCCCCACCCGCGGATCCGGCACATGATCGCTTGCCGCGGTTACGGCGCGACGCCCCCTCACCCTGCCCACCACCGCTGACGCGGCACGAGGCACTTCCGAAACAGGCCGACACCACGACGCCGGCCCCAATCGACAACAAAGGGACCTACCATGCAGTGGCTCTACCTCGCCATCGCCGACATCTTCGAGATCGCCGTCGCCATCGCGGCCGGCAAGGCCGAAGGCTTCAAGAACCGCAAGTGGACCATCGCCACCCTGGTCAGCGGTGCCATCGGCACCTACTTCCTCAGCAAGGCGCTTTTGACCTTCAACGTCGGCGTCGGCTACGCGATCTGGACCTCCGTCGCCGGCATCGGCATCACGGTTCTCGGAGCGCTGCTCTTCGGCCAGCGTCTGACCTGGCGCAAGGCGCTGGGTATCGCCGCCATCATCGTCGGCGTCGTCGGCCTGCAGCTCAGCGGCGCCGCGTAGCCATCCCCCGACGTCTCCCACCACCCTCACCGAAGGACACATACACATGTCCAGCACCCAGCACTCCTCGGCCAACTCCTGGCTCACGCTTCTCCTCGCCGGAGGGTTCGAGGTCGGCTACGCCCTCTGCGTCGGCGGGAGCCACGGCTTCACCCGCCTGACCTGGTCGCTGATCGCCGTGGTCTTCTTCCTTCTGACGCTCTGGGCGCTGAGCGTCGCCCTGCGCACCATCGACGTCGGCATCGGCTACGCCGTCTGGGCAGGAATCGGTTCGGCCGGCGCGGCACTGCTCAGCCCCGTCTTCTTCGACGAGAGTCTCACCCCGGTCCAGGCCCTGTGGCTGGCCGTCATCATCGCCGGTGTGGTCTGGCTCAAGCTCGCCGACAGGCCGGAGCCCACCCCGGATTCGGCCGAGGCGCCGAACGCCGAGCACATCACCGCCACACCGCGGGAGACACCGAGCGCTCAGCACTGAACGGGATCCAGCCGGCCTGTGCCCGATCACCGGGTACGACGAACGCCCTGCCTTCGGTCACCCCGGTTCCGGCACCTGTCCACGGCTGACGTCGTGGCAGGGTTCGGAGCCCATGGGGGACCGGCCGGCAGGGCGCCGGTGTCGACACGACGGGGCGGAACCGGCTCAGCCCCCGAAGAAGGCGGTCAGCGACGCGAGGATCGCGAGTGCGGGCTGGGCGATGTCGGCGCCGGTGACGAGCAGCGAACGCAGCCGCTCCAGCCGCGTGCCGGCCGCTGCCGGGTCCGGCTGCGTGGTGGAGCCGATGCGTGCGAGGTCGTGGATCGTGGCGGCGGCCTCCTCCCGGTCGGCGGCGGCCATGTCACCGCTCGACAGGACCAGGCGCAGCAGCCGGGTCAGATCGTCGGCGCCGACGGCCGCCCCGTGCGTGTTCTGGAAGTCCTGAACGACGGTGTCCTGGGGCCGGTTGATGAACGTGGTGTTCTGACCCTGGAAATAGAAGTTCTCCGACAACGCGGCTCCCGCGGTTTCAAGGATGATGTGACTGTTGCTGACCGTGATCCCGTTCGGCGGTGGCACGACAGCCCGCATGGCCGTGGCGATGGTGCTCCGTGCCGAGCGGAGAGCTTCGAACGCGGCTGTGTCGGCAGCGCGGGCGGACGACAGCAAGGTGTGCATGGCCGTGTCCGCGGGGGCGTAGCGCCTGCTGTCCCGGCCCCCGGCCCGGTACTCGAAGTACTCGCCCGTACGGGCCTCCCGCCGGGACGGCCGGCCCTGGACGCCGTCCGTCGAAGCGGCCTCGGGAACCGTGCGCAGGGCTGTGGCGATGCCGCCGAAGAGCGCACGGAAGTACGCCGTGGAGGTGTGCTCGATCGGGAAGACGATCTTGTCGTCATCCGGGCGAGCCTCCTGCGAACCGTGGAAGAAGACCAGGCAGGGCAGTTGCTCGGGCCCGAGTCCGAGGAGCGAGGCGATCTCGTAGGCGCCCTGCGGGTCGTACGGTGTCCAGCGCAGCCAGCGCATGGCCGAAAGTACGCGGTACAGCTCGGGTTCCAGGTGGCGGCGCCAGTACTTCTTCGCGGTGCCCCAGTCCTGGCGCCGCTCCACGACGAAGACCCGGGTGGCGGGTCCCGACAGGACGTTGAGGTCGTCGAAGTGCGTGCGCACGTACGTCGCCAATTCGACGTCGGCCTCGGTGTAGAGCAACACGCCCCACAGGCGTGGACCCGCCACCGGTGCGGTGGAGTTCTCCGCCAGCTGCAGCCAGCGCAGCAGCTCCGCGGGGTTGGGAGGCGGAAGCAGCTGATAGCAGGCGTCGGGCGGGTGCTCGATGTACAGCACCAGCAGGTCGCCGTCGGCCAGGGCAAGGTCCGCCACCATGCGCCGCTCGTCCAGCCGCTCGTCCAGCACCGAGTCGGCGAGCCAGACAGCGAGCACTCGGTCCTCGAACGGGGACGATCCCTGTCCGGCGACGGGTTCCGGGCGGGCCGCTCCGACCCGACGGGCCTCGGCGAGGCAAAGCGCCGTCAGCTCGGCCACCGACATGCCTGTTAACTCCGCCTCGGCAAGCTCCACTTCGAAGAAGCGCGCAGTCACCTGCCGGTGCAGTTCATCCCACCGTCCGATGCCGTCGGACGGGGCGAACCCGCCCTCCTCGATCATCCGGTCCAACTCCCAGGAGAAGTTGGCTCCGTAGGCGCTGTGCGTGAGGATCGCCTGATCCCCCTCACACACATCAATGGCCAGTCGCATGTCCCCGCCCCTTCGTGAGGCAACCGAGCCTCTTGTGCTGACGGCCCGAGAACCTACCGTGCGACGGCGGCCGGCACCGGGCGTCAGTCGGGCTCCGTTTTGGACAAAGCCTCGGTGATCAAGCGGGTGGCGAACTCGTGGTCGTCGTCGGCCATTCTGTTGATGCGTTCCGCGAGGAGCACGGCCGTGGCTTCCAGGGGGTTCAACTCGGCCTCCGTCCACTCCCCGTACTGTGCGCGCCACAGATTGGGGCTCAGTCCGGTGCCCGCGGCGATGAGCAGCCCGGCCATGGTCGGGATGACCTCGGGACGGAAGGTCTTGGGCATCATGCGCATCGTGGCCACGAAGGTGGGCACCACGTACTCGATGACGTCCTCGTCATGGCTCTCGCAGGCCATGCGCAGCCACCGCATGAACATGTAGATGAGCGTGCAGGTCCCGTCCAACACCTCGTCGACCCCCTCGGGCCCCAGGGACGCGGCGAACTGCTCGACCATCTGTTTCTGTGCGGGGTCGGCCTCCGGCTTGCTGTCGTAGACGGCCTTGAGGCGGGAGTCGATCATCAGGAGCGCTGCGCCTACGTCGCCGACGGGAGCGTACTGGGGGTCGCAGGGCGATGACACAGCAGGCCTCCTCGTTTCACCGCAGCGGGCGGCGCGGCATGCCCATACGGTAGACCGTGGGTCAATCGGGAGTCCGGCGATTCCTGATGAAAGCGCCTTCGGTGGGGCCGGCCTGGCGTCGCCGGTCTTGGCCGAGCCGGCTCGTCTCACTGTAGGAACCGGACCCCCGTCCCGACGGCCTCGGGCGGCTACCGCTCGTTCGGGTTGAGCTCCGCGTACAGCATCTCGACCAACTTGTCGGCCTCGGGTGTCCGCCGGTCGCTGGAGACCTCGTAGTAGCCACCCAGGGTGGTGATCACGTCCCTGTGGGAGTCGTCGTATTCGTGCAGACGGTCCTCCTTCTCCTTGTGGGTCTCGGGATCCGGGATCTGCCACCACCACAACCTGTTGCGGATGTCGTCCTTCGACAGGGGGCCGTTCAGGACGATGTCCCTGCCTTGGATCCTTGCCGTGATCCGGACGGAACTCGCGTCGGCAGCCATGGGCTGTGTCTCCTCTCGCCGAAGGGAGCGACCATCGGCTCCTCATCTGGTCATGGATGCTGATACCCACCAAAGCGCCTTCTCCACGGACCGACACGACCGACCGCCCGCACCGGGGCACGCATGCCCCTTGGGGTGTGCATCGCATGAGGTGGCGCGTCGTCTTCCCGCGCATCCGGAGCGATTCTCGCGACTGAGCCGGCCGGCACTCCCCGAACATGCCTCGTCGCCGGACCTGACGATCCGTGACGGAGCCGGCATGTGCTCCGAGGCCGACTCAGTGGACGCAGAGGCAGAACGGGTGGCCGGCCGGGTCGGCGTAGACCCGCCAGTTGGCGTCCGGGCGCAGCTGGTCCGTCCTCTCGAGTACGGTCGCTCCCAGGCTGAGCGCCCGCTTCTCCTCAGCGTCGAGGTCGTCCACGTCGAAGTCCAGGTGGAGCTGCTGCGGGCGCCGTTGGTCAGGCCACTCGGGCGGCGTGTACCCGTCCACCCGCTGGCAGGCCAGCGGCGTTCCCTCGAACCCGTGCACCTCGACCCAGTCGGGATCCTGCGGGTCGGCGACCACCCGACCGCCGAGCAGATCCGCATAAAACTCCGCGAGCCGTACCGGATCCGCGCAGTCCAGCGCGACGGCCTGCAGCTTTCTGATCACTTCCGACACCCCATGGTCTTCCTGTTCTTGGGCCGCTTCCGCGGAGCCCTCGTACCCACCGCGGCTGGCGGCATGCGCAAACCGGTATGCCGGAGCCCGCGTGGACGGGCGCACCGACCCTCCAGGCAGTGACCGCTGGGGCATCGAGGCCCTGGCAATGGCGCAGTCCGGAGGCGCCGGTTACCGCGCGGCCGCGTACATCTCTCCTTGGAAGACCGGCAACATCGCGGAAGGCACTCCGCGGGCTCGCCGGCGCGGCCAAGGAAGCGGCTGCGCCACGGCTCCCGCATCTGGCGAAAGGACACACACGTGCGCTCCACCAAGACCGTCTCACCAGGCGCCGCACCCGGCTGTTCGCGCTGCCGCTCGCCGCCCCCGTGGGCGTTCTGGCCTGTGCGGTAGCGCCGTCGGCCCAGGCGTCCGGGTCTACCGCGCGCCTGGCGGCCTGCGGATGGATGGGATTCGAAGGCTCCGCAGCGAACGGCCATTGCCCTGTTGACTGAAGCGAGCTACTGCCGGCACTGAAGTGTTCACGAGTGGGGACGACCTGCGCCTTCTCGACTAGTCGAAGATCGTTCCCCGTGCGCATACTGATCGTTCACCCGCCGGAACACCCGATCCCGACGCGACGCTGAAACAGGCGATGGATCGGTTCTCGCTCTCTCATGAGTGCCGGTGATAAGCCTTGTTGGCGATGCGCCAACTGTCGCCGACGCGGACCAGCAGGAAGATGTCGGTGAAGGTGTCCGCGCCGTGCTGGAGCGTCATGGTCGCGGTCGCAATGGTGCCGTGGACGTCGACGCTGTCGATCCGGCGAGAGCGGCTCGGTTCGTCCGGGGCCGAGTGGCCGTGAAAGAGAGCGCAGTATTCATCCAGAGGCCACGAGACGAAAGCGCCGCCCCGGATTCCCTCGATGTGGGCGGTGGGCAGGAAAGCGTCGCGGAAGTGGGTGGGCTCGCCGGTGGCATGTCCGCGAATGTAGGCGCGGAGCGGTTCGAGAACCGCGTCCGACACAGCGGGGACCGTGGCGGCACTGGAGATGTCGGCCTCGGGGGCGGCAGAGGTGTCAGCCAGACCGACGGCGCTGCGCAGAGGTGTGTTTGACGCATCGGCCAGGAGAGCCATGTCCTTGACCAGCGCACCAATCGTGAAGTCGGCGGTACCGGCGGGCGACTCACCGTCAAGGAAGGGGCGTTTGCGGGCCACGAGCCCACCGAGCTGGCCGAGTTCGAGGACGTCCAGCGCCTGGGCGCGCTGCAAGCCGAGTGCGTCGGCTTGCCGCAGTGAGTCCCGCAGCGCGAGGACAGCGCCGGCGAGGCTGCTGTTGGCGATCAGCTTGAGCGCGGCCGCGGTGCAGGCGTCGTCGACGCGCCGCACGGTGCCGAGCGTTTCCAGAACCGGTCGGGCTCGATCGAGCGCGTCCTGGTCGGCGGCGGCGAGAATCTGCAGGGCGCCCGCGGCGGCAGCCGGCACAGAGCCGAGCACGGGCGCGTGGACATAGGACGGGCCGAGCTGCCGGGCCAGCTTCGACGCCTCGGCAGGAGCGATGGTGCTGGTGTTCAACACCATCGTGTCCGGGCGCAGCGAGTCACGGACGTCGTCGAGGACCTGCTGGCAGGCCGGCCCGTCGAACAACGCCAGGAGCACGAGATCTGCCCTTGCCACTGCCTCATTCGGATCGCCAGCCGTCTTGACGGCGCCTGATGTGCGCCCCGAGCGTGTCCAGCCCACGACGTCCCAGTCCTGGGCAGTGAGTCGAGTCGCGATCGCGCCACCCATGCGCCCCAAGCCGAGGACGGCGATCGTGTGCGGTGTGGTCATGCACGCCACGGTGGCGCACCAGGAAGGCTGCGACAAGCGCATATTGTGCAGGCCACCCATGCGGGAGGCGCATGTCGGCTGCGCATACTGATGCCATGGAACTAACGGTGTGGCGGACCTTCGTGACCGTGTGTCGACTCGGGTCACTGTCGGCGGCGGCCATCGAGCTCAATCACACGCAGTCGGCCGTCTCCCGGCAGATCGCCGGGCTGGAGCGGCAACTCGGCGTGCCTCTGGTGGAACGCCATGCGCGCGGTGTCCGTCCGACGCCTGCCGGCGAGGTGTTCCGGCACCACGCCGTGGCCACGCTCAACGAGGCGGACCGCGCCGTTCGAGCCGTACGAGACGTTCGTGACGGGACGTTCAATCGGCCGCTGGCTGTTGGCGCGACACCGTCCCTGGCCGCAGGGATCGTTCCCGAGGCCATCCGGGGGCTGCTCGAGCGAGCCGGATCCATCCGGTGGAACCTGCTACCGGGCCTGAGCGCGCAACTGCACAACCGCGTGATCGCCGGCGATCTCGACATCGCTGTTGTCACCGATGCACCGCCAGGGCTGCCCCATGACCCCCGGGTCATACGACGATTCCTCGGGCTGGACGACATGGTCGTCGCACTGCCCGTCGGCCATCCGCAGGCCGCGCGCGGCCCGGTACACATCCGGACGCTGGCCGACCAGACCTGGGTCGAGGACAACGACGGCTCGGCGGCGCTTCTGCGCCAACACGCCGCCCGAGCCGGGGTAAGCGCCCGCATCGACCTCACCGCAGCCGATCTGGTCGGCAAATTGGCCCTGGTCGCAACCGGTCATGCCATCGCGCTGGTACCCGGCGTGCTGACGGGCGCGCTCCGGACCGGCGTCACCACCATGCCCCTCGTCGATCCTCCGACCCGTGGCATCTACGCGATCACACCACGCCGTGACCCCCACCCCTCCGCAGCGCCCCTGCTCGACCAGCTCGCCACAGCCTTCGCCTCGGTCCGTCCTACCCACGCCCCTCATCAGCCGACCGAGAAGGATGCCCATGCCGCCGCGCCGACATTTGACGACAGCGGAACGGAAACGCCCCGAGTATGAGGCCGTTGCGCCAGGGGCACCTCGGCGCCGCACACTCATCACCGCGCTCAGGGCACGGACGATGATGAAACACTGCTGAGCTATCCATAAACCACGGCCCCGGCAAGACGGTCCTGGACTCCAACGCGACCGGCGCCTGGCACGACAGCGGGTACCGGGGCGGCCTCTGCGCCCACCCCGGCGACACCGGTCCCTGATCCCGGGCGGCCGTCCGACTCGGCCATATGCGCCGACCACGGTTTCGGCGGTCACCCGTCCCAGGGTGCCTCGACGGCCCACAGCGAATCCCGGCGCCCGGATGGGTCTTTCACCGAGCGTGTCTAGAGGGAGAAGCACGGTCACGGACCTGGGTTCGTCATGACCGCGCCCGTCCGCGACCAGGCACCTCATCCGCCGACACGGGCGAGGGCGGCACGGACCGCGGTCAGGATGGTCCGGGGGTTGGCCGGCACCGGGACCCCCTGGATTGCCACGGTGGGCGTTCCGCCCACGCCCCGCTGGGCGGCCACCGCCGTCACGTAGAAGCTCCAGTCCAGGTAGACGCCCTGCCGGACGCACTCGGCGAACGAGCCGTCCCCCAGTCCCACCCCGCGACCGAGCTCGACCAGTTCGTCATCGGACAGGCCCGGCCCGCCCTCGGGGGGCTGGTTGGCGAACAGCGCGTGCAGGTACTCCATGAACTGGCCGCCATCGGACGCGCAGCCCGAGGCCGCCGAGGCACGGGAGGAGTACCGGGTGGTGGACAGCCCGTCGAGGAAACCCATCGGGTGGTAGACGAGACTGATCGCCTTGTCGGCCACCAGCTCGTCGAGGAGCTGCCCGCTCTTCTCTTCGAACTGCTTGCAGAACGGGCACAGGAAGTCGATGAAGGCATCCACCTGGACCGGGCCGGCTCCGACGACGATGCCGTCCCCGGTCGGCGAGGCACTGGCCGGAACCCGGGAGGGCGAGCTGATCTGGGGCGTCTCAGTACTCATGCCGGGTCCCCTGTCGTGAAGTCGATGGAATTCGCGTCATCACGGGCGACCGGCATGGCAAGCCGGCCACGGGTCAACAGCCGGCACGTACGCCGGCCCTCGAACGCGGCACCGGAAAGGCGCACATGCCGCGCCACCACTTCTTCCAGCCTGCCACCGGTCCGTTGGATTTCAAAACAAGCGCTTGCGAGCGATGCTCATGGTGTGCGCGTAGCCGTGTTCCGGGCACCGGGAGATCAGCGCTAGATGTTCTGGAACTCGTTCGGCAGTTGCGACATCAGATCCTGGAATTCCATGGCGGGGACGGCCTCTGCCAGCGTCATGAAAACCGCCGCGGTGCCCCTGCGCGCAACGGTCTCGTCGACGCCCGCACGCTCACTCACTCGCCGGACGAACTCGGCAACGCCGAATTTCTGGGCGACATCCTCCGGTGGGACCAGGGGCGGGGCGATCTCGGCGGGCAGGACGCCGGCCAAGTGCCTGGCCTCACCGCCGGTGATCCGCTCGGCCAGTGTCAGCATCGCGGTCCGGGTCAGCTCCCTGGCCTGCTCCTCGGGCACGTGGGCCCGCTGGCTGACGAGCCGGATGAACTCGTCGCTGTCCATGGCGCCTCCAATCCGGCAGCCCACCACGGATACCGCGCATGAACTGCCCCGAACAATGATCGATATGCCGGCGCGACTGGCGACCGGTGCCGAACGGCAAAGGAGCGCACCGCGTCCAGCAGGGCCCTCAACGCACCGGTGGGGGTTCCGGGCTCGGCGACGCACTGAAGTGCTTCGACATCGTCGGCACCCGGTTTTGCCGGGAATGCCACGGGTAGGGCACGAGTACGAATTGCCTCGGGACAAAGCCGAGGAGGATTATGTCTTCCACAAGCGTACGGGACGTACTGGAAGCGCTGCAGGATGTCGACTTCCCTGCGAGCAAAGACGAACTGGTCAAGGCGCTTCGCGCCATTCCCCTGGACGAATACGGCAACCGGGATGAGGTGGCCAGATCTGTACGGCATCCGATCTGGACCTGAGCACGGCGCAGCGCGCGGAGCAGACCGACGCGGCGCGGCGGCCGCCCCGGCCGGTCGCAGCACCTACGTGACGTCCCGAAGCCGCCGGTTCGGCGAGGACATCGCCGTAGAGATCGACGCTGTCCGGCGGCATGCTCTGGGTGACCGTGCCCAGGGCCGTGCCGGCGAAGGCTCGGCATCTGGAGATCGAGAAGGGAGGCCGGCCGCCGGCTCCCAGGCGGGGCGGGGCGCCGAGCGTTCGACCGCTGCCGCCGCGCAGCCACCCGGGCAAGCCCTCCGCCTGCCTTTGTTTCGTCCTGTGAGGAGTTCTCATGGCAGTCACCACTGAAGCGGTCATCCCGCTGCTGCGCGACGTGCGCGATGCAGAAGAGGCGGTCGCCGGCAAGTTGCGGGCGGATCTGGCCGCCGAACCCGCGAGGGACCACCGGCAGACCCTGGAGGATCACATCCAGGAGGTCGATGACCATATCCACGAGCTCAATCGCCGCCTGGAGCAGTTGACCCCCAGAGGACAGTTGCCCGGGGCCTTCACCACCCTGGGCGATCAGGCCGTGAGTACCGGCCGCTTGCTGTGGCGGCTGATGTCGGGGCTGCCGTCGACCGTGCGGGCCGGGCACGACGGTCACACTCCGCAACGCCTCCTCAAGGACATCGAGGAAGAGTTCGGCGTCGCGGCCAAGGCGGCGGCGGCCGCCCGCGCGGCGGAACGTTGCGCAGATGAGATCGGCGACAGCCTCGACGTCGACATGGTCCGAGGCATCCGCACCGACGACGAGCGGTTCCTCAACAACCTGGACCACAGCCTGGAAGAGGCGGCAGACGTGGTGGTTCGCGTCAAGACCAGCGAGGTCGGCGGCGGAACCGCACCGGCCTCTTGAACAGGGGCGCCATCCTCATCCGTCCCCGGGTGCCGAACCGCCCGGAGGCGGATGCGTTGGCCGTTCGTGCGCTCCGGACGATGAAGAACACATCGCGAGCCGGGAGGAACGATGCGGGACCGGACACTGAGCAAGATCGGCACACGGCTGTTGCGTCTGCGCCACGACTCGTCGCAGAGCTCAAAGGACCGGGCGGCGCCGGCCGGCTACGGACTGGACCGCGGGCAGGTCACCGCGTTCGTCGCCGGCACCCTGGACGCGGAGGGCGAGGCGGCGCTCGCCCATCAGGTGGCGCGGCTGCTGCCCTTCCACTGGACCTGGCCCAACCGGGTCGCGGAGGCGATGTCGCAGATCATGGACCACTTCGGTGATCAGCGTGAGCTGATGGACTGGCTGGATCGGCACCCCGGCCTGCCCCGGCTGGTGGCACGCCTGTACGTCTTCATAGGCCTCCTCGACTGTTACAGCGCGGTGCCCGCGGTCGTGACCGCGATGCGTGAGTACCGGGAGCGGACACCGTATCCGCCAGGCCTGAAACCGTACTTGGTGCCTGCCACGGATGACGACACACTCGCGAGCATTGCTTTCAAGGTCGAGAAACTGCTCAGCGAGGAGCGGACCCAGGAGGCCGTCGAACTGGCTCTGGCCACTGCGGCATGGCTGCAGCAGATCGCGCCTCGGGCGCGGGAACTGAGCCCTGAGGTCGGCGACTTGGACGAGCTGATGGGTCAGGCTCAGCAGGATATCCGGGCGGCAGCGGCCGACACCTGAACACGACAGTCGATGCGGTGGTGAACAGGCGTGACGGTGAAACTGAACGCGATGGCGTTCGACCACGCGAAGAAACTGACCGAAGAGGGCCGGATCGTCCTGGACGAGCGGGACGAGTGGAGCGAGCACCGGCCTTCGGCAGCGGACGAGAACACCTACCTCGAGCAGCACGGATTCAACGAGTACGCCAGGTGGTACCTGGGCATCGACGACGAGATGGGAGAGGAGACAAAGGGCCGGTACAAATTCCCCTACGGCGATTTCGAGCGAGTCCACCGCTGCGGTGTGCTCTCCGCCGAGGTCCGTGCCGCACAGCAGAAATACGCCGACATCGAGAACGCCGCCGCGCACCTGCTCAAGCGGGCCGGGAACCGGTGACAGCGCCGAAAAAGCGCACCCTCACCCGGCCCCCGGCGACGGGTCCTCCAGTGGCGCTAGGCGTCGTCGCCGCGCTCGCCCTCCGCCTGGGACGGCTCGCTCCGGGAGACGTCCGGGTGCTGTTCTGTCGCGGTACGCTCGCCCGTCTCGTCCCGCTCGCCCTCGGCCTGCGAAGGTGTGCGCGAGTACCAAGCGTCGTAATCAGGGGCTCCGGATTTCATGATGGGCCCTCCTTCGTCGCTTATGTCCATTCTTCCCTCTCGGGCCGCGGTGGAACGTCTGCGGCCTCACCGTGTGCCATCCGGCATCTGGCAGCCTCAGCGATGACGTGGGCGGCCACGCTGGTACTGCTTCGGCCATGGGACGTCGTCACCGAGCACGCGGGCCGCGCGGAGCGGCCAGGTCGGGTTGCGCAGCAGTTCGCGCGCGAGCATGATCGCGTCGGCCGAGCGGTCCACGAGGATCTGGTCGGCCTGCTCCGGCGCGGTGATCAGGCCGACCGCGGAGACGGGCAGTGCCGCGCCCTCCCGGACGGCTCGGGCGAAGGGCACCTGGTAGCCGGGCTCCACTTCGATACGGGCGTTGTGGACGAGCCCGCCGCTGGTGACGTCCACCAGATCGACGCCGTGGGCCACCAGGTGCCGCGACAGCTCGACCGTCTCCTCCGGGGTCCAGCCGCCGTCGGCCCAGTCCGTGGCCGAGAAGCGGACGAACAGCGGGCGATCCTCGGGCCACTGTGCCCGTACGGCGTCGGTGACCTGGACGAGGAAACGGCTGCGCCCGTCGAGATCGCCTCCGTACTCGTCGCGGCGGTGGTTGGACAGCGGTGACAGGAACTGGTGCAGCAGATAGCCGTGCGCGGCGTGGATCTCCAGGACCTGGAAGCCGGCGGACAGCGCCCGCGCGGCGGCCTCGCCGAAGGCCCGGACCAGAGCGCGGATGTCGCCCGCGCCGAGCTCCCGTGGGGCCGGCCAGTCGCCGAACGGCAGCGGTGACGGTGCCACCGTCTGCCATCCTCCGGCCTCCGGTTCCACGTACCCGTCACCCTCCCAGGGCGGTGCCGTCGAAGCCTTGCGGCCGGCGTGGGAGATCTGGATGCCGGCGATGGCTCCCTGCCCGTGGACGAAGTCGGTGATCCGCTTGTACGCGGCGGCCTGCCCGTCATCCCAGATGCCGGCGTCGGAAGGGGTGATCCGGCCTTCGGGTTCCACGGCCGTGGCCTCCTGCATGACCAGGCCGGATCCGCCGCGTGCCAGGGAGCCGAGATGGACCAGATGCCAGTCCTGCGGATAGCCGTCGACCGAGCTGTACTGACACATGGGGGCCACCCAGGCCCGGTTCGGGAAGGTCGTGCCGCGGAGGGTGAACGGCGAGAAGAGACGGCTCATCGAAGGCCTCGCAGGGGGATGTGGGACGACTGGTACCAGCCGTCGAGCCGTGACGGCCCGGGCTCCGGGGCTCCCCTCACGGTGGGCACACCCGAGTACCCGGCCGCCCGTGGCACACACCATTGGCCAGACGCGCTCACGCGCGCGGATGATGTGCGCCGAGGCCGGGCTGTGGGCCGGCCTGGTCGCCGGCCTCACTCAGCCAAGACGTGGAAGAAGCCGGCTACAGCCCGGAACGAAGTTCGTCGCGCCGTCGAGGCCCTGCAAACGCCTCCGACCGCGGCCGATGTCGCAGCGGCCGAGGCGCCCGCCCCGGAGCAGGAGCCGCGGAACATGACCATTGCCGGGCAGCTCCCCGGCCTGGTCGGCGAACGCTCCGCCGCCGGGGACCACCGCAGCCCGCTCGGGCTGGTGACACGGATGCGCGAGGGCTTCCAGCGCATGGACGCGGCAGACTACGAACTGCCGCGGATCGGCGAGATCATCGCCTACATCGACAAACCTCGACCGCTGCCCGTCCACCCACCCGCGACATCGACCGTCCCCAACATCGACGCGTTCGTCCGACAATTTCGCTATCCGGCGGCCGGAGCGCCGCGATACACAACCGCCGTGCAAAGAATCTTGGAGTTCCCCGAGGTCCTGCGGCTGATCGAAGACCGCTCGGCCGCGTTCCGCGCCGCGATCGCGTCCGCCCCCGACCTTGACGTCCAGATCCCGACCTGCCCGGACTGGACGCTGCGCGAACTGGCGCAGCACCTCGGTGACGGCCGCCGCCGCCAGGCCGCCATCGTCGCGGCGGGTCCGGGCGCCGAGCCCCCGGCGAGGACGGACCCGAAGGGCGCCCCGACCGCGCCCCGCGACCACGAAGCCCTGGACGCCCGGCTCGCCGAGTCGACCGAGCTCATGCTCGCCGCGATGCGCGAGGCCGGCCCGGACCGCGGCTGCTGGACCTGGTGGGGCCGCTCGCAGGCCCCGGAGACCAGCGGAGCCGTGGCCCGGCACCAGATGCAGGAGATCGCCCTCCACACCTACGACGCCCAGCTCGCCCAGGGCGCCGCCCAGCCGTTGCCGACGGACGTCGCGGTCGAGGGCGTCGATGAGTTCCTGACGACCATCTCGGCGACGACCGTCCCCTGGCCGTTCAAGCCGGCAACCATCGACCTGCACACGACCGAGGGCCGCTCCTGGCGCCTGACCCTGAACGCCGCCGGCGTCCGCTGTGACGACCTCGCCGCCGACGCGGAGCCGGGCGACATGGCGCTGCGAGGCGCAGCGAGCGACCTGGTCCTCTCCTTCTACGAGCGCGTTCCGCTCGACGTCCTGGAGACCACCGGCGACACCGAGCCGCTGGAGCAGCTCGCAGGCTGGGATCCGGACGCGTAAGGGGGCGCCACTGGGCCCGGGGTCGCGGACATCGCGCGGCCGCGGGCCGGCTGCGGGCCTACTGGCTGGACAGTGCCGGGAGTTGGCGCCGCCGTCATGGCGCCTGTCGGTTCGAACTGAGTGCTATAATCCCTGCGTTGGCCTTCGGAGCACCCAACTGGTGCGCGCGAAGGCTTTTTTCATGTCTTCCCACACATCCGAACCCAGCGCTCCTCCCCCGACCGGCTATCGCACCCTGCTCCGCAACCGTGAGTTCGCCGGCCTGTACGCCGCTTTCGCGCTGACGGCCGGCGCGAGCACCCTGTCGGGCTTCGCACTCGGCTCACTGGTCGAGCAGCAGACCAAGTCCCCTTTCCTCACGGCCGTGAGCATGTACGGCGCCACGTTCACGACGGTGCTCGGCGCATCGACGCTCATGTCGGTCGCGGACGGACGGCGCCCTCGCCGGACCCTCCTGGCGCTCCAATGCCTCTCGCTGGCCGGTGCCGCCGCGCAGGCGATTCCGGGACTGCCACTGGCCGCCCGCTTCGGTCTCCTGCTGGTGTCGGGGTTCTTCCAGTCCCTCGGCACCGGTACGCGGATGGGCCTGCTCGCCGAAGTCGTGCCGACCTCCGGGTACGCGTTGGCGCGGTCGCTCATGAACATCACCTCGGGTGGCATGGCGATTTGCGGCTACGCCGTCGGCGCGGTGCTGCTGCGATATCTGAGCCCGTATGAAGTCTTCGTCGTCGCCGTCGCCCTGACCGGTGCCGGGGTGGGCGTCGTGGCGATGACGGTCCGGGAACATTCCATCCGCCTGACCCGTCGCCCCGGTCTCCGTCGGACCTGGACGACCAACGTCGCGCTCTTCTCTCACTCCGGACGGCGGGCGCTGCTGCTGAACCTGTGGGTTCCCAACGGACTGATCGTCGGCTGTGAGGCCCTGTTCATCCCTTACTCCCCCGATCGGGCGGGCCTCCTCCTGGCCGCCGGGTCGGCCGGCATGCTCCTCGGAGACCTGGTCGTCGGTCGACTGCTCACCGCCGCCCGGCGACGGCGCTACGCGTTCGCCCTCCGGCTGGTGCTCGCCGCGCCGTACCTGCTGTTCGCCGCCGATCCGCCCACCGCGGTGATCGCGGTCGCGGTGTTCGTCGCCGGCGCCGGGTTCGCGGCGACCCTGCCGCTCCAGGAGCGGCTGCTGGCGCTGACCCCGGATCCGGTACGCGGCCAGGTCCAGGGTGTCGAGTCCGCCGGCCGGATGACGTGGCAGGGCATCGGGGCCGCGATCGCCGGCGGTGTCGCCCAGTACCTCTCCCCCGGCGTCACGATGACCGCCATGGCCGCCCTCTCCCTCGCCGTCACCGTCTTCTCCCGGCCCTTCGTGCTCCGCGCCCGCCCGGATCGAGTGGGGACCGAGGCGGGAGAAGGGATCCCGCGCGCACGGGCCGCGGAAGTCCGGCCGGAACCGTGAGCCGGCCTCGCCGAGGCTCTCCGGAACGTGGGGTCCGGCACCACCGTGGGTGCGCCGCCGGGCACGCGCTGACGCGGTGACCGGACGGCTGGCGGTCAGGTTCCCGGGGTCGCGGTCAGGACGAGGGCGGCCTGGTCGTCGTCGATGCCCATGGTGCCGGTGAAGTCGCGCACCGCGCGGGTGAGCAGGTCGACGATGTCCGATGCCGTGTGGTGCGAGGTCACGGCCAGTGCGCGGGCGAGGCGGTCTTCGCCGAACTGCTCTCCGGTGTCGTTGCGGGCCTCGATGATGCCGTCGGTGTAGAGGAGCAGGCTCTCGGCCGGACGGAGATGGAGGCGCAGGACTTCCAGCTGCGGAGCGGGGGTGATGCCCAGGAGTGAACCCTCACTGTGCAGGGGGCGTGCCCGACGGGCGTCGATGCGCAGGGGGAGGGTGTGGCCGGCGCGGACGAGCTCGATGTCGAGGCCTCCGCCGGCGGAGGGGGTGAGGTGCCCGTAGACGAGCGTGACGAATCCGGTTCCGTGACTGTGGGGCCGGTCGAGCAAGGCCTTGTTGACCGCGCGGGCGACCGCGTCGGGCCCGGGCAGGAGCGGGGCGACGGCACGGGCCGTGTGGCGGACGAGGGCGGTGGTGGTGGCGGCGGTCGCGCCACGGCCGCAGACGTCGCCGAGCATGAACGCCCAGGTGTCACCCGCCAGGCGGAAGACGTCGTAGAAGTCGCCGCCGATGTCGAGTCCCTCTCCGGCGGGGTGGTAGTAGGTGGCGATCTGGGAGGCGGGCAGCGTCGGCACCTCGGGAAGCAGGAGCCCGGCCTGGAGGTCCCTGGCGAGGGTGACGCGATGGGTGTACTGGCGGGCGTTCAGGGCCGCCGAGGCCGCCCGGCGCGCGAGCTCCTCGGTGAGGGTGACGGTGTGCCCGTCGAAGGTGTCCTCGTCGGTGGTCAGCAGGGTCAAGGTCGCGAAGGTGCGGCCGCGGTCGAGCAGGGGCACGCACAGGTACCCGGTGACCTTGAGGTCGTACCAGGGTCCGGGGCCGGTGGGCGTACGGCGGGCGACCTCGCTGACGCCGGAGGCCAGGACGCGGGCGACGGCGTCGTCGGCGGCGTCGTAGACGGGAATGTGGGAGGCCAGCAGCCTCTCGTCCGCCGGGGTCGGGCCGCTGGTGGCGATGCGGCGTACGCGGCCGGCCTCGACGATGTCCACGGCGCACAGCGGCGCCAGTCTGGGGGCGCACAGCGTGGCCAGGCGCTGCAGGGTCTGGGTGTAGTCCAGGTCGGAGGTCAGGGCGGTGCTGGCCTCCAGCAGGAAGGCCAGGTCGTCGCGGGCGGCCTTCTCCTTCGCCTCGGCGGCCGCGCGGGCCCGCTCGGCGTGGTGGCCCTCGATGGCCAGGGCGGCGGTGCCGGCGAACACCCTCGCGAGGGCGAGGTCCGCGTCCTGCGGGGTGCGCGGGACGCGGTGGTACATCGCGAACGTGCCCAGCAGCGAGCCGTCGCGGGCCAGGATCGGGGTCGACCAGCACGCCGCGACCTTCGCCCGCTCGGCCAGATCGCGGAAGTCGTCCCAGAAGGGATCGGTGGCGATGTCCGTGACGATCACCGGCTGACGCCGGTGGGCCGCCGTGCCGCAGGACCCGACGCCGTCGCCGGTGGCGATGCCGTCGATGGCCTGGTTGTAGAAGTCCGGCAGGCTGGGCGCGGCGCCGTGGCGCAGGTGCCGGCCGTCGGCATCGGCCAGCAGCACCGAGACGAGGACCTCCTCGGGCGCGAGTTCCTCGATGACGCGGGCCATACCGTCCAGCACCTGCTCGAGCGGCGCCTGGCGGGCGATCTGCTCCAGCAGCGCCTGGTGCTCGGCCGTGAGCCGCTGCGCCTGCATGACCTGAGTGGTCTCCACGCCGATGACCCGCACGCCGACGACATTGCCGCCCGAGTCCAGCCGGGGTTCGTAGGTGAAGTCGAAGAAGGCCTCGCGCGCGCTGGAGCCCGTCCCGAGAAGCACGCGGGCGCCGCGGCCGGTGTGCCGTTCGCCGGTGCGGTAGACGCGGTCGAGCAGCCCGATGAATCCCTGTTCGGCGAGCTCGGGCATCAGTTGAGCGATCGGTACCCCGGTCCGTGCGCGGTCGGGGCCGCCGATCGCGGCGAAGAACGCGGCGTTGGCCGCCTCGATCATGTGTGCGGGACCGGCCAGCGAGGCGAAGAGGGCCGTCGACTGACCGAACAGGGTGCGCAGGTCGTGTTCGGTCGTCCGGAGTTGTCCCGATCCGATGCCTGGTTCGTCCGTTTCTGCCGCGACGGCCAGTGAGGGGTGCTGCTGCGGAACGCGGGTCATGCCTGTGTTACCTCTCAGTCGCCGAACACGGTGCGGCCGACAGGCCCTCGCCGCTGGATCCGGCGCCTCGGCCGGCGGCCACGGCATCCGGTGCTGTGCTGTGTGCCGGGATGGCCTGGTCCAGCCCTGTCAGTGAGAACACGCGCGCCACGGAGACGGGCACCGCCGCCAGGCGAAGCTCACCCCCGTGTCCGACCAGCCGCAGGTGTACGCGGATCAGGCAGCTGATGCCCGAGGAGTCACAGAACTCCAGCGCCGTGCAGTCGACGACGATCAGTGCGGGCCGAGGCGCTTCGGCGAACACCTTCTCGGCCGCTTCCTCCAGCTGGACAGCGCTTGCGTAGTCCAGCTCACCGCGCAGGAGGAACAGCCACGCCCCTCCCGTCGGTCTGACCTCGACCGAGAACACCCTCAGACGCCTCCATCTCGCTTCATCACGGATATCCCGATAATAGGGCTGTACACGCGCGAGACCTGAGGCCGCCCGCGCCCCCGGCGCATCGCGCGCACCGCCGGTCCGGTACGGCGGCATGCCGGCAGCCGGCCGGGTACGGTGTCGGCCAGGGGTGGATGTCGAGCCCCGCCAGGGGATCGTCCCGCGTGCCTGCTCGGCATTCTCCGTACGCTCGACGGCGGCCGACGATAGAGTGGCCTGGTCGGCGACGCGGGCACGGACCATACCCCATCCGACGAGTGCCGCGGCCACGACGCTCAGCACGAGGCCGGCGGATGTGACCGCCGCACGAAACTGCGCGGTCTGGTCGGTGCTCCACTGCGAGGTGGCGATGTCGCCGGTGAAGAGCGTCGCGAGGAGGGTGCCGCCGACGGCGACACCGATCGCGGTGGTGACCTCGCCGGCCGTGTCGACCAGCGCCGCTCCGATCGTCGTACGGTTCCGCGGGAGGCCACGCATCACGTTGGTCCCTGCGACGACGCCGACCACGCGCATACCGGCGGCGTTGAGCGCGAGCGCGATGGCCACCCATGGATACCCGAAGCGGCCCAGCGCACCGTAGACGACCAGTCCACACACGACTGCCGCTGCGCCGAGCCGGGCGGCCTTGTCCAGCCCGACGCGTTCGACCAGCGGGCCGATGACAGCGCCGCCCGCGATGAGGACGACGACCTGCGGCAGCATCCCGAGGGCCGCCCGCGCGGGCGTCCAGCCCCAGTCGAGCTGTAGTTGCAGCGTCACCAGGTAGCCGAGGCCGGCGGTCGCCAGTCCGGCCGCCCCCTTGAACGCCAGGCCGCTCGAGACCAGTGGGCGGGAGAGGAGGTCGATGTCGAGAAGCGGGCAGCGGGTCGAACGCTCGCGGACCACGAAGAGGACCCCCGTCACGATGGCTGCCGCCGCGGTCAGCCACGGGAGATACGACTCGGTGCCCACCTGGACGAACAGCGTCGGTGCGATCAGTGCGAACACGATCGTGGCCGTGCCGAGCAGGGCGCCGACGGCATCGATCGGGTCGCGGTGCAGTTCGGCCGCCCGGTCGGCGGGGATACCGCGTCGAATGCCGACGAACGCGAGCGCGGCGATCGGCACGTTCACCAGCAGCAGGGCCTGCCACGGCGCGAAGGCGAGTACGAAACCACCCGCCGTGGGTCCGATGCCGAGCCCGACCAGGCCCACCGTCGATATGAGCGTCGTCGCGCGGACGCGGAGCCCGTCGTCGTCGAACAGCCGGAACGCCAGGGCGAGAGAGCCCGGCGTCGTCATCGCGGCCGCGACGCCCATCACGGACCGAACGGCGATGAGTTGCCCCGCCGTCGTGACGAACGCGGTGGACAGACTCGTCACGCCCAGCAGCACCAGCCCGACCAGCATGACCTTGCGTCGGCCGACCCGGTCGGCCAGCGCACCGAGGGCCAGCATGAACCCGCCGAACACGACGGCGTACGCGCTGGTGACCCACTGCAGCGCCGTCGCCGACGCGGACAGCTCGCGTCCGATGGTGGGCAAAGCGACGTTGAGGATCGAGTTGTCGAGCATCTCGAACAGGAACACGGCCGAGAGCCCGGCGAGGGCTGTCCACGCGTCCCGGAGGGATCGTGGCGAGCGTGAAGGTCCGGCCGGTTTTTCGAGGTTCTCGGCGACATCCCGGTGATGGCCACTGTTCACTGCGCACTCCTTCGAGGTGAAGAAGTGGCGGGTCGTCAGACGCCGCGTACGCGCGTGAGGGGCTCACGTTTTTACTCCCGGTGAGCCCACCGTAACACGAGGCCCGAGACCGACCTCGCCTGCCCGACCAGGAGGGTCAGCCCGTGCCGTTCCTCCATCAGCCACACGCCGACGGGGAGGGCCGGGGGCGGGGTGCGGCAGGAGGTCGCGCGGGTTCCGTCGCGCGTGGCCGCCCCGCCCCCGACTGCGATGCGCCTACCCCCGTTTCCGTTTGTAACGCCTTTGCATACTCCGTCCGGTTCGTGACCGGTTCCGTGTGCGCGGGGCGGCATGCGTCAGGGCCCGGCCGTCGTGACGGCCGGGCCCTGCGATGCGGTGTGTCGGCGAGTGCGTTCAGGTCACCATCGATACCAGCGACCTCGACCACCGCCGGCGCTCGTGGAGCGCATGACGAACCCGAGGAGCCAGAGCACCAGGACGGCGATGGCGACCCACCAAAGGATCTTGATGGCGAAGCCGGCACCGAAGAGGATCAGCGCGAGAAGCAGAACGAGAAGCAGGGGAACCATGGTTATCGACCTCCTGGCGGCCGTGTGCCCCGCGATTCCTGCTCCACTCCACGATCACGCCTTGTTTGTGGAGGGAAAGGCGGGGCACCAGGGCGTTACCGCGAAAGCGGAACAGTAGCTATGAGGAGGCGCATTTCCATGACTGCCGGCGAGAAGGCGAAGGCGAAGACCGAGCAGGCCAAGGGCCAGGCCAAGGAGGCCACGGGACGCGCCGTCGGGAATGACCGCATGGCTGCCGAGGGGCAGGCCGAAAAGCGCACGGGTGATGCCCGTGAGGCCAAGGAAAAGACCAAGGACACTTTCAAGCACTGAGTCCTCTCCGAATCCTCTCACCGAAGAGGATCCGAAACGGGTCTTCCCTCGATCACCTCGGGGGAAGGCCCGTTTCACCTGTGCCCCGGTCACCCGGACAGCCAGGCGGCGGCTGGTCAGTTCAGCGTGAACTTCTGCGCTGTGGCGCCGTTGCAGTCCCAGATCTGCAGGCGCGTACCGTTGGCCGTCGCGCCGTTCGGTGAGTCGAGGCAGCGGCCCGACTGCGGATTACGCAGCGAACCGTCCGCCTGCTGCACCCACTTCTGACCGCCCACGCCATTGCAGTCCCACAACTCGACCCTGGCACCGTTCGCCGTACCGTTGCCCTCGATGTCCAGGCACCGGCCCAGCGTCGTCAGCGAACCGTCGGAGCGGTGGTACCAGTGCTGGTCCAGTGCCCAGGACTGGCAGTCCCACAGCTGCACCGCCGTACCGTTCACGCCGGTGTCGTCCGCGTCGACGTCCACGCATTTGCCGCCGGGGGCCGCCGTCGTGCCGCCGCCGTTCACGGAGAACTTCTGCGCTGTGGCGCCGTTGCAGTCCCAGATCTGCAGGCGCGTACCGTTCGCCGTCGCGCCGTTCGGTGAGTCGAGGCAGCGGCCCGACTGCGGATTACGCAGCGAACCGTCCGCCTGCTGCACCCACTTCTGACCGCCCACGCCATTGCAGTCCCACAACTCGACCCTGGCACCGTTCGCCGTACCGTTGCCCTCGATGTCCAGGCACCGGCCCAGCGTCGTCAGCGAACCGTCGGGGTTGTGGGTCCAGTGCTGGTCCTCGGCGTAGGTCTGGCAGTCCCAGAGTTGGACTGCCGCGCCGTTCACGCCGGTGTCGTCGGCGCTGACGTCCACGCACTTGCCGCCGGGACCGGTGATGGTGCCTTGCGGCCCGTTGGGGACGTCCGTCTCGCCGGAGTACCCGACGGAGACGATGTTCGCCTGTACGGCGTTCTCGGCGGCGTCGGTCGGATATCCGGCGACCATCACGCCCTCGAAGAACGTTCCCCGGTTCCAGTTGCTGTTGTCGCCGCCGGTGCCGAGGATGATGCCGCCTTCCTGGTGCATGGGCCGGTAGCCGGCGCGCGTCGGCAGTCCGCCGTCCCACCACGTCGTCAGCCCGCCGGAGCGGGAGTCACCGCCCTTGAGGGCGTAACGGGTCTGGCCGTCGTTCTTCAACACGGCTGTGACGAAGGGGGTGTTGTTGCCACGGTTGGCCGTGTTGGATCCGTTGTCGCCCTGGAACATGCCGTTCTCCAGGTCGGCCTCGACCCATGGCCCGGAGCCGGTGCAGGGTGCGAAGTAGCACGTGGTCGCGATGCTCATGGCGTCCATGTGTCCGTTGCCGGTGTCGGCCGGGGTGCTCTCCGCGTTCCCGTAGTCGAAGCAGCAGTCGGAGCCGACGTGGGTGCCGCTGGCCACCATGTAGGCGCCCTCGGGCCGGCCGTCGACCGCGACGCCGGACGCCACTCCGGTGTACCGGTAGCCGACACCGGGCGAGATCCACACGCCGTACACCTTGTGCCCGCCCGCGGTCACCGCGATCTCTCCGGCATCGGCACCGCGGTCGGCGCCCATGCCGGAGGTACCGGCGGGCCCCGGGGTGAGGTCGTTGTGCCGCGGAGTCTGGTCGTAGATCCTGGTGATGCGGCAGGACGTGTTCGCGCAGAACGTGTCCTGCCGTGCCGCGTTCGCGTAACCGCCCGGGGTCAGCGGCCCGATGTCCGCCGTCGCCCCGTCCGAGACACGGGTGACCTGGTAAAGAGGCCCGTTGTAGGAGGAGTACAGGGCTCGTACCGTGCTGTGCGCGGCGACGCAGGGGGTGCCGGCACCGCCGTAGATGTCACACGGCAGGGAGCCCGCGGCCAGCGACACGGCGGGAGAGCCGATCAGGAAGCCGAGGGCGAGGGCGAGGGTCGACAGTGCGACCGCCACGGTCCTCACCACCCGGCGTACTGGCGCGGGAGCGCTCCGCGGACCCACTCCGGGAGATCTCGGTTCGTCCATGACGCGTCCCCTCCGATGGTCGAATTTGTTGTCGACCACGTCACGAGCAGTCAACGTGGCGTCTCGATCAGGCGGGAACGTACGCATCACGTTCGAGAGCGTCAATATTTGTGTCTTTTATTTTGAAACCGCTTTGCAGCCCTGTCCGTTGATGTTCGTTTCTTGCGAGAGTGCACGTTGACGCGACGGGGAGCCAGGCCCGGAACCCGGCTTCCCGTCGCGCACGCCGGTTACGGCTCGGTGCCCCAGACGAGGGTGCCGTCCACGTAGACCGTCACCTTGGGAGCGTCGGCGTAGGAGGTCCCGCCGCCGCGGCTGTAGTCGTCGGCCTCGTTGAAGTTGGACCAGTCCGATTTGGCCAGGCGCAGCTGGATGTCACCGGTGCTCGCGCCGGCGGCCAGCGAACCGGAGCCGAAAGCGACGTCCAGCGTGTGGTCCGCGCCGGTTCGGGCGCTCGGCAGGGTGGTGACGGCCGTCCGCAGCGCGGAGCAGCCGATCTGCGCGTAGTCGCACCAGGTCTGGTACCCGGCCGCGGACTCACCGGTGAACCAGTAGCGGACGGTCACCTTGGACAGATCGACGGTGCCGGAACCGGAGTTCACGAGCTGGATGCCGGGCCTGATCTGGTTGTCGGTGAGCGAGGAGTCGTTGTTCTTGTACTGCGCTTTCAGCCCGCTCCCGCCGCCACCGCCTCCGCCGGTGGCCTTGGTGGTCGCCGACACGGCCGCCGAAGCCGCCGACACGTTGCCCGCCGCGTCCTTGGCCTTGACGGTGTACTGGTACGTCGTGGCGGCGGACAGCGCCTTGTCCGTGTACGAAGTGCCGGTGACGCTGCCTGCCTTGGAGCCGTTCCGGTAGATGTCGTAGCCGGTCACGGCCGTGTTGTCGGTCGCCGCTCCCCAGGTCAGGGAGACGCTGTCGCTCGTCGTGGAGGTGACGGTCAGCCCGGTGGGCGCGGTCGGCGCCTGGGTGTCACCGCCGGTGCCGCCGCCTCCGCCGACCGGCGGGTAGGCGTTGGCGAGCAACTGGCGGAACTGGGCCGAGAACCAGTGACCGGCGAGCGGCGCGTCGGACAGGGCTCCGGTCGGGTTGTTGCCGTTGCGGGCGTTGCCGGTGTACGTGGGGTCGCACATCCGGTCGAAGCCCTTGCCCTCGTCGTTGTCGACGGGCCGGCTGGCGCCGTCCGACTCGCCCGGCGGCTTGGCCCACACATAGGCGTCGATGCCCGTGTCGGGTGCGGCGGTGGGACGTTCGCCGAGCCCGGCGCCGCTCTGGTTGCACCAGTTGCCGGCGTGGAGGCGCCGGTCGACGCGGCCGCCGTCGACGTAGGCGTCGACACTCGTCGTCGGGCCGGGGCCGGTCGGCCGGCCCGGACCGCCCCAGCCGTTGCGGGACGTGTCGATAAGCATCCCGATCCCGCTGTCGAAGCCCTGGGCGACGAGGGCGGACCGCAGTCCCTGCGCGTACGTCGTCTCGTCGTCGTACTGGTTCCAGTCGATCCACTTCGACTGGCGTACGGTGGTGCCGTTCACCGTGTCGGTGATCTTGACGTGGGGCTCCCGAGTGGGCGAGTAGTTGGCCGTGTTGACGATGAACCCGGTCACGTCGGCGACCGTGGCACCGTTGGTCGTGGCGGCCTTCTTGAACTCCTGGGCGGAGGGCACGAGGTTGCTGTCCCAGCCGAGCCAGCCGTGGTGCCCGGCGTCGATGTAGTTGTACGTGTTGGGCAACGCCCCCAGTTTGTGCAGGGCGTAGCCGACACCCTTCTCGTAGTTGCCGTTGGACTTCATGGTCGCGCACTGCGGGGTGGAGCCGGCGGTGCCGCCGGCGTTGGTGACCAGGTTCGGCAGGGAGTCGGGCTCGATCAGGTTGACGATGCGCAGGTTCGCGTAGGCCGGATCGGCGAGGACCGCGGCGATCGGATCTATGTAGTCGGTCTGGTAGCGCCCGATCTCGTCGGGTCCGAGTTCACCGTTGGACGCGAGGGCCGCGCAGTCGCGGCCGGGCAGGTCGTAGATGACCAGTTGGACGAGGTCGGCACCCTGCGCCTTGGCCGCGTCGAGGTGTGCCTTCAGGCCGCGGGCCCCCGCGGTGCCGTTGATGGCGGCGATGCGGTCGAGCCACACGAAGGTCGGCTCGTCGGACACCGCCGAACCACCCGGCTCCGCCGCGGCCTTGGCCGACCAGTCGGGGTTCACATAGGGCTTGGCGCCCACGTAGGGGTTGTCGAGTTTGCCGGCGGCCGACGCGACGGGGGCGGCCGAAGCCGTCTGCGGCGGGGCGGCCAGGCACAGCCCGCCCACGAGGGCGGCGGCCAGCAGGGCGATCCTCTTCGCCGGGAGGTGGCTTGGGGGGAGTTCGGGTCTACGGGAAGGCATGGGGCATCTCCTGAGACGGGCGGACGGGCGGGATGGTCGGATGGCCGGACGGAGGGCGGGTGGGCGTGACGCAGTGCGGTTCGTGGGCGGAGAGCGCGGCCGGTGCCTGTGGGTCCCCCTCGAACCACCACCCGGGAGCGGCGCCGTGAGGCGAGGCCGGGCACGGGGCGCGGCAAGGCACATGGCAGGTGTGACCTGGTCACGGATGCGGTGCGGGTGAGCCGTTGGGGCGGTCGGACGCGAGCGATGCCCGACGCCCTGGTGCGGCCCGCGGACCGTCGTCACATCGCGGTATCGGTGCCCGGCCGCGAACGGAGCGGAGGACAGGGCACCGTGACTTGGGAGCGCTCCCACGGTGGCGCCGCCTCCCCCGGCGTGTCAACACCCCTGCCGCGAAGGGCTTTTGGGGAGCGAGGCAGGCTTGCCCAGCGACCGCCCGACCAGCTGCCTGCCGGGCCGCCGAGCCTTTTACGCCAACTTCACCACCGACTCCGCCCACCGAACCCGAGGTATTGACGTGTGCACGCTTAGTGGCTTCCATGGGCGCAGTCCGGCCGACGAGTCGGACCGGCCCGGGGCGGGACACCTCGGACCGGTTCGCGGGAGCCGCCCGGCCGGGCACCCTCCCCCGACAGCACCCACTTCGACCCAGGGGTCGGCACGTCCGAATATGGGAGCGCTCCCACAGCGCCGAAGGCACTGCCCACCCCGGTCGGTACCGGACCCGAGAGGACTCCGCGATGCGTCATCCACCCCCACGCCGATTCGGTCGCGTCCTGATCGCGTTGTTGTGCACGGCCGCCGCCGCACTGATACCGCTCACGCCCCTCCCCGCGCGGGCGGCCGGTGCCAGGACGGCCGGCCCCACGGCGGTTTCCGCGGCGGGCGCCGGCTACTGGCACACCAGCGGGCGACAGCTGCTCGACGCCCGGAACCAGCCGGTACGGATGGCCGGCGTCAACTGGTTCGGGTTCGAGACCTCCAACTACGTGGCCCACGGGCTCTGGTCACGCGACTACAGGTCGATGATGGACCAGATGAAGTCGCTCGGTTACAACACGATCCGACTCCCCTACAGCGACGACATCTTCAAGAACACGACGCCGAACGGCATCACCTACGCGGGAGGTCTCAACGCCGATCTCCAGGGACTCACCTCGCTCCAGGTCATGGACAAGATCGTCGGCTATGCGGGTGCCATCGGTCTGAAGGTGGTGCTCGACCGCCACCGTCCCGACTCCTCCGCCCAGTCGGCACTCTGGTACACCTCAGCGGTCCCGGAGACGACATGGATCACCGATCTCAAGGTGCTCGCGGCCCGCTATCGAGGTGATGCGACCGTGATCGGCATCGATCTGCACAACGAGCCACATGACCCGGCCTGTTGGGGCTGCGGCGATCAGGCCACCGACTGGCGGCTGGCCGCGGAGCGGGGCGGCAACGCCGTGCTGTCCGTCAACCCCGACCTCCTGGTCATCGTGGAGGGCGTGCAGACGGTGGGCGGCCAGAGCTACTGGTGGGGCGGCAATCTCGCGGGTGTCGACACCGCCCCCGTACGCCTGAGCGTGGCCGACCGCGTGGTGTACTCCGCGCACGACTACGCCACCAGTGTCGCCCGGCAACCCTGGTTCGACGATCCGTCGTTCCCCGCCAACATGCCCGCCATCTGGGACAGGAACTGGGGCTACCTCTTCCAGCGGAACACCGCTCCGGTCCTGCTCGGCGAGTTCGGCACCACCTTGCAATCGGGCGTCGACCACAAGTGGCTCTCCGCCCTCGTCGACTATCTGCGCCCCACCGGCACCTACGGGGCTGACAGCATCAGTTGGACGTTCTGGTCATGGAATCCGGACTCCGGTGACACCGGCGGCCTCCTCAAGGACGACTGGCAGACCGTGGACACCGTCAAGGACGGCTATCTCACCCGCGTCAAGGCACCGGCCTTCACCGGCGGAGGTGGCGAAGGCGGCGACACCACCGCGCCCTCGACACCGGCCGCGCTGAAGGTGACCGCTACGACGGCGTCGTCCGTCTCGTTGTCGTGGTCGGCGTCCACGGATGACACCGGGGTGGTCGGCTACGACGTGTACCGAGGTGCCGGCAAGGCGGGTTCGGTCACGGGCACCTCGTTCACGGACACCGGGCTCACCGCCGACACCCGCTACGACTACACGGTGCGGGCACGTGACGCGGCCGGGAACGTCTCCCCCGCCTCCGCGCCGGTCAACGCGATGACCACGGGCTCCGGTGGTGGCGACTCGGGATGCTCGGCCGCCTATCGGGTGAGCAGCGACTGGGGAAGCGGCTTCAACGCCGACGTCACGGTCACCGGCACCGGCGGCTCGACGACGACGACGTGGCAGGTCACGTGGACCTGGCCGGGCGCGCAGAGCGTGAGCGGGATGTGGAACGCCTCGTACACCCAGGCCGGCAAGACGGTGACCGCGACCAACGCCGCCCACAACGGGACACTCGCTCCCGGTGCGTCCACCTCGTTCGGGTTCAGCGCGGCTCCGGGTGGCGCCGGCGTACCGGCCCTGACCTGCCACGCCCGGTAGGACCTGTGACCGGGCCGCCCTTCGCCGACCCGTTCGCCGTACGCGGTCGCATGGTGACGGTCGGTGCGGAGTGAGTCGTATACGTGCTTTTTTGTGTGGGAGGAGTACGAGTGGGTAGGTAAGCGGATCGAATGCTTCCGTTTGTCGCTGCGCGGGGCTCGCGTCTCCCGCGGTCCCGTCAGCAGCCAGAACGGCCGGTCACGCAAGGAGGAATGGATCATGAGGCTGACGCGACGTATGGCCATGGCAGGCGTTTCCGCGACGATGGCCGCGGGGGCCGTTCTGGCCGGTGGCAGCTCGGCGATGGCGGCTACGACCACTCCGCCGACCGCAGCTCGCCTCCCCGTACCGAGCGCGGCAGCCGACACCGGTCGTCACCTCGACCATCACCGCGATGCCCGGCAGCCCACGGACCGGTGGATAGAAGACCAGCTGGCGACCTTCTACCCCTCGTCCATCCACCGGCTGGCGATCTTCGACCCCTGGGTCAAGGACCAGCTGGCCACGTTCTGCCCGGACGGTCGGTGAACGGTTGGCCGGATCCCTCACAGGGCGTGAGGTGTGGCGTGTTCGATCACCGGCCGACATCCCCCTTTTCACACCGTGAGGCCCCGCCCCAACACCGGCGCCCATGCGGCCTCCGGGACGGGCGGCGGGCCGGTAGCCGGTCCGCCGCTCTCCTGTGACTCCCGACGCCACGGGGGCCTCATGTCGTCGTCGGCTCCGCTGCCGTCGGCTCTGCCCCGGGTGCCCCCAGCAGGCGTAGGCCGGCCAGGCTCTGGAGTGTCATCGCGGCGGCGGCCGTGGCGGTGACGGCGAAGCCACCCCGTGGCCCGAGGGAGTCGATCGCCCAGCCGGAGACCGTCGCAGCGGCGGCCGAGCCCGCCGCGCCGGCGGAGCCGAGCCAGGAGAACGCCTGGGTCAGGACGCTCTGGTGGACGGTCGACTCGGTGAGAACGGGGAAGAGCACGAGCAGGAGTGGGATCGTGGCACCGGTGAGGACCATGACCAGTCCGAGCCCGAGCGGTGAACCCACCATGAGCAGCAGCACCGTGCCGAGCGTCAACGCACCGGTCGCCGCGAGCAGTTGAACCGGGGGTGTGACACGCCACCGGCGCAGCCCGTACAGCCATCCGGCCAGCAGGCCGCTGCCGCTGGAGACGGCGAAGAGCGGGGCGGCGGCGCCCGGGGCGCCGTGTTCCACCACGAAGGCGGTCACCGACACCTGCATGGCCCCGAAGAAGACTCCGACGGCGAGATTGAGACCCATCAACAGGAAGACCGCGCCGTGCAGCGCCGACCGGTCCTGTCGCGCGTGGTCGTCACCGTCGACCGCCGGCGAGGGCGCGCTGTCCCGCTGTGCCGCGAAGACCAGACCGCCGCCCACCGACAGGGAAGCGGCGAGCACCGTGCCGGCGACGGGATGTCCGGCGGCAGCGAGGGTGCTGACCAGCGTCGGGCCGACGAGGTAGCCCACCGCGTTGCCGATGGACTCCAGCGCGAACGCGGTGGGCAGTTCCGCGGCCCGGTCGGTGCGCAGCAGTGCCGCCCAGCGCGCCGCGGACATCGCGCCGAGCTGGGGAACGGTGGCCCCGACCAGCGCGCCACCCAGGGCCAGGAGGGCGTTGCTGGCATCCAGGGCGACCAGGGAGACGAGGGCGGCGACCGCGAGGGCGTGGGCGTGCAGTGCGGGCGGCAGGACGCGGGTCTGCCCGAACCGGTCCACGAGCCGCGCCACTTGGGGCGCCCCGAGCGCTTCGGTCACCGCGAACGCGCCGCCGACCAGGCCTGCCGCGGCGAAGGTGCCGGTGTGGCTGTGCACGAGCCAGACGATGCCGAGGCTGGTCATCGCGATGCCGACGCGTCCGAGTGATGCGGGCAGGAAGAAGGCCGCGGCGCCTGGGGTACGCAGCAGGGAACGGTAGTTCGCCGATGGCACGGCGAGTCCTTTTCGCTGCCCGGCGGGACGGCCCACCCGGTCGTGGGTGCCCGAATGTACCGACCGGTGGTCGCCGCCTGGAGCCGTCCGATACTGGCGCGGAGAGGGGCACACGCCCCGCACCGACTCCCTCACCGGGCAGAATGCTTGTCGTGTTGTCGATCGCTGTGAAGCGCGGAGTCTCTGGTGGCCGGGCCGGCGACTGGGGAACCGATCGACATCGGGACGCGCCGGGCGGGCACGGTCACCTTATGACGGCGATCGAGAAACCGCTACCGCGCCGCAGGTCGGTGACGCGGTCCTGTCCGGACCGCGTCCGGTCCGCCCTGTGCCGCTATCCGTTCCGGGCGGCGAACGCGTCGACCCCCGTCAGCTCCGCCGACAGCTTCCACAACCGGGACGCCTGCTCGGGGTCGATCGCCCAGTCCCTGACGCCGAAGCGGTCCTCGCCCTCGGGCGCGGGCTCCGCGACGTCGCAGTCCTCCAGGTAGACACCGCCGAGGCCGTCCAGTTGCGGTGATGTCGCCGCCCACACCTGAGTGGCCGCGCCCTGGGGCGGCGTCTTGAAGCCCGCGGGGTTGAGGACGTTGCCGTCCTCGTCGATCCAGCCGCGCTCGACCATCTCCTGCTTGGGCAGGTGCCGTTGCAGCGGAGTGATGATCCCGCCGGGATGCAGGGCGAACGCCCGGACGCCGAAGTCGCGCCCCAGTTTGTCGAGTTCCACGGCGAACAGGACGTTCGCGGTCTTGGCCTGCCCGTACGCCTCCCACTTGTCGTACCGCTGCCGCCAGTCGATGTCGTCCCAGCGGATGCCGGAGAAGTGATGACCTCGGGAGGAGACGGAGACGACTCGCGCACCACCCGGCGCGATCGCGGGCCACAGTCGGTTGACGAGGGCGAAGTGGCCGAGGTGGTTGGTGGCGAACTGGGCCTCCCAGCCGGGGCCCACCCGGGTTTCCGGGCAGGCCATGATCCCCGCGCTGTCGATCACGATGTCGATCGTCCGTCCGGAGGCGAGGAACCGCTCGGCGAAGGCACGCACGCTCTCCAGATCGCCGAGGTCCAGCTCGTCCAGCTCGACGCCGGGGATGTCGGCGAGGGCCTGTTCGGCGGTGCCCGGGCGGCGCGCGGGCACGACCACGTGGGCGCCGGCCTTGGCGAGCGAGCGGGTGGTCTCCAGGCCGATGCCCGAGTAGCCGCCGGTGACCAGGGCCAGCTTCCCGGAGAGGTCGATGCCCCGCAGGACGTCGTCGGCGGTGCTGGTGGCGCCGAAGCCGGAACCGATCTTGTGCTGTGCAGTGCTCATGCCCGGAACGCTACGTATTGGAGTGCGCTCGAAGTCAAGGGAGTCATGGGCCGTTCGGGTCCCCGGCGGGGCGAGTTGCCGACCGGCCGGCCTGCCGACCAGTCGGAGGGAGGGACTGGCTGCCGCCGTGGGACGGCGAGGATGCGTGGAGTCAGTCGGAGACGTGAAGGACGATCTTGCCGCGGTGGTGCTCGTTCTCGAGCGCCTCGTAGGCGCCCCGGCCCCTGGACAGGGGCAGCACACGGTCCACCGAGGGGACCAGGCGGCCGTCCTCGATCAGCTGGGTGATCGAGTCGAGTCCGGCGCGGTCCGGTTCCACGACGAAGAAGACCCCGCGGGCGTTGTGGTGTTCGGCCGCCCGGGGATCCGGAGGCTCGGCGACGCCGACCAGGGTGCCACCGGGTCTCAGGACGCTCCAGGATCTGGTCGTGGTGCGGCCGCCCACCAGGTCGACGATGACGTCGACGTCGTGGACGTGGTCCTCGAACCGGTCGTGTGCGTAGTCGATGGCCGTATCGGCGCCCAGTGAGCGCACGAAGTCCAGGTCGGCCGCGCCGGCGGTGGCGGCGACCTCCGCGCCGAGGGCCGAGGCGATCTGCACGGCGTAGGAGCCCACTCCCCCGGCGCCCCCGTGGACCAGGACGCGTTGTCCGGTTTGGAGGTGAGCGTGGTGGGTCAGGGCCTGCCAGGCGGTCAGCGCGGCGAGCGGTACGGCTGCCGCCTGGTGGTGGGTCAGTGCCGTGGGCTTGGCCGCCACGAGGGCGGCGGGGATCGTGAGGTATTCGGCCGCGGCTCCGTCGCGGGTGAAGGGAACGAGGCCGTAGACCTCGTCGCCGTCGTGCCAGTCGGTCACGTCGGCGGTGCGGGCGGCGACCACGCCCGAGAACTCGTGCGAGGGGATGACGGGGGTGCGGTCGCGGCCCGTTCCGTCGAAGCTGTCGGTCCAGGTGGCGTCCCAGGAGAGTTCGCCGGCGGTGACGGAGGCGGCCCGGACCTCGATCAGGATCTCTCCCGGTCCCGGCTCGGGGCGCGGGGCCCTTTCATAGGCGAGCCGCTCCGGGCCGCCTCGCTGATGAGCCCTGACGGCGTTCATCGTCGGCATGGTCCTTGCCTCCTTCTCGTCTGCGGGGCGGCTGGGGCCCGGTCGCCCCAGGGGAGGGAGTTGCCGCCGGGCCACGGGCCTGAAGACGGACGCACCGCCGGTGACCGATCCGCTTGCCGGTGCCGCCGTGCTCGTGGTCGCCCGCACGGGACAGGATCACATCCAGGACTTCTCCGGGCCGGGAGAAACGGCCACCGGTGATCGTGTCGGCGGCGCGCGCCACGACCCGGGCGACCGGCGCCACGTCAGGAGCTGGGCGCGTCCGTGGTGGTGGCGTGGGGAGTGATGGTCATCACGCTGTCCAGGCCGAGCCGGAGCAGAAGGTCGTAGAGGTGGTGGTGGACGTCGGTCACGCTCATCGTGCCGCCGAGGCGTTCCAGCCGCTGGTACCAGGTGATGAGCATGGTGATGCCGGTGGAGTCCATCTGGGCGGTGTGGGAGGCGTCCAGGGTGAGGTGCAGGCAGCCCTCGTCGAGGATGCGGTCCCCCACGGCTCGCAGGCCAGGGGTCGTGTAGAGGTCGACGGTCTCGGGCAGTCCGGCGGTGACGCGGTCGTCTGTGCGGTCGCTGACGTGCAGCACAGTGGGGCCTCCGCTTCACCGGCCGGCGAACGTGTCCGCGAACGTTCGCTGGGCTGGGTGACCACCCTACTGGCGCCAGGGCCGCGGAGCCGCCGTTGCGTCCCCGTTCCCGGCCCGGCCGCCTGTGTGTCAAATGTAATGCTTCCATGTGCTTCCCCGGGGCGGGTTGCATAGCCGGGGTGGATGCGGGACGGTTGCCGGACGACAATTTATCTTCCAGAGTAGGAAGGTGGTGAGGTGCGCACGATGCGTACCTCCACTTGTGTGTGCTTCCCGCGGTCCCTCCGCCCGCCCGCGCAGCGCCGACGTCAGCGTCGGTGCCACGTGGGGTAACGCCCCCTATCCCGTACTGGTCGTGGACCGGCACGGCAGCCTCGTGCACTTCAACGCGGCGGCCCGGTCGCTCCTGCCGAAGGCGACGAGCGGTGACTGGCTGCACGAGGCGGCACCCTCGTGGTTGTCCGACGCGCACCGGCGCGTCACCGACGGACCGTGCGACGAGGACGCCGGCCCGTCGGTCGGTCCCGTCAACGACCGGATTTTCGAGGCGCATCCCACGGCAGCGCCCGACGGCGACGTGGTGTGGTGGCTGATCGACGACACCGATCGCCGTCAGGCCGAAACAGCCCTGCACAGCGCGAAGGCACGATCCGAGGTCCTCTCCGGCGCCTCTTCCACGCTGTTGTCGACGCTGAACGTCCCACGCTGCATGGAGGTCGCTGCCGGCTTGGCTGCTGAACACCTTTCGGAGGCGGCCGTCCTCGTCGCGCCCGCGCAAGGCCGACGCCATCCCCTCACGTACGCGCGGCGGGGCGGGCCCGTCAGCCAGGTCACGCTCCCGATCGACACCCGTAGCGTGCCCGGCCTGTCCGAGGCGCTCCAGGGCTTCCCCCCGGTGCCGGCCCGCTGGATAAACCCCGAGGACATTCCGGACTGGGTGGTCCCCGCGGGCTTCGCCGGGCCGGTCGGCTCGGTGATCGTCACTCCGCTGCCGGGCCACGGCGTGCCCGCCGGAGCCCTGATCCTGCTGCGCTCCAGCACCGAACAGGCGTTCACGCAGGGCGAGGAGGTCTTCGCGCGGCTGTTCGCCGCCCGGGCGGGGGCCGCGTTGTCGGCGGCCCGTCTGTACACGGAACAGGCCACCGTCACCGCCACCCTGATGCAGGAGCTGCTGCCCCCCGTCCTGCACCGTGTGCACGGAGTGGACTACGCCGGCGGCTACCGCGCCTCCAAGGACCACGAACGCGTCGGCGGCGACTTCTACGACGTCCACCCCGGTTCGGATCCCACCCAGGAGACCCTCGTCGTCCTGGGCGACGTCTCGGGCAAGGGCCTGGACGCGGCGGTGCTGACCGGGAAGATCCGCAACACCCTGCACGCCCTGCTGCCCCTGGCCGGGAACCACCAGCGGGTGCTCGAGCTGCTCAACGGAGCCCTGCTCTCCTCCCACCACGCACGGTTCGCCACCCTGGTGCTCGCCTCGGTGCGCCGTCGCGCCGGCCGGGCCCAGCTGCGGATGACCAGCGCCGGGCACCTGCCGCCGCTGGTCATCCGCGCCGACGGCACGGTGGAGGAGATGCCCACCCGCGGCACTCTGGTCGGTGCGCTGCCGACCGTGTCCGCGGACACCGTGGAGACGGTGCTCGAACCGGGTGAGACGTGTCTGCTCTACACAGACGGCATCACCGAGGCCCGTGGCGGCCCACTCGGGGACGAGCTCTTCGGCGAGCCACGCCTGAAGCGGGCCTTGACCGAATGCGCGGCCATGCCGGCGGAGGCCATCGTCGAGCGGGTGCAGATGCTCGCCGCCCAGTGGCTGGGCTCCGGCCGCCACGACGACATGGCCGTCGTCGCCATCAGCGCCCCCTTGAACGGGCCGCTGTCGGTGGTCAACGGGCGGACCAAGGGCAGGAGGATCGCGTGAACGACCCCACCGGGCCCCTGGGACCGCTGGAGCTGCTGTGGCGGGCCGTGTCCGAGGGCGACGAGTACGCCGCCGTCGAGGTCCTCGACGACGCGCTGGCCGACGGGTGGGGTGAGGAGGCGCTGCTGCTGGACGTGATCGCACCAGTGCAGGAGAGAGTCGGCGCCGAGTGGGCGGCGGATCGCATGACCGTGGCCCAGGAGCACGCGGCCACCGCCGTCAACGAACGCGCCATGGCGGCCCTCGCCCACCACCGCCAGCAAGGCCCCCCGGGGCCTTCCCGGCGCGGCCGGGTGACGGTGACCTGTGTCGACGGCGAGTGGCACGCCTTTCCCGCCCGCCTCGTCGCGGAGACGCTGCGCCTGCGCGGCTGGCAGGTGGACTTCCTCGGCGCCCAGACGCCGACGCAGCACCTGATCGCGCATCTGCACCACACCGAAGCCGACGCGGTCCTGCTGTCCGGTTCCATCCCCACCCATCTGCCCACCGCGCACGCGGCCATCACCGCGTGTCAGGCGATAGGCGTCCCCGTCATGGCCGGCGGTCGCGCCTTCGGTCCGGACGGCCGCCACGCCCGCGCTCTGGGCGCCGACCACTGGGCGGCCGATGCCCGGGGCGCGGCCGCGGCGCTCGAAGCGGGTCTTCCCCTGCCCTCGACGGCGGGGGTCCGCCAGGCCGTCGACGACTTGCCGCATCTGACGGATCAGGAGTACACCCTGGTCCGTCAGACGCGCTCGCAGCTGATCAAACAGACCCTGGTGGATCTCGAGACACGCTTTCCCGCCGTTCGCGCCTACACCGACACCCAGCGCGAGCGGACCGCGGAGGACCTCGCCCACATCGTCGACTTCCTCGCCACCGCCCTCTATCTCGACGACACCGGGCTCTTCACCGATTTCATGACCTGGACCGCCGACATCCTGGAGGTCAGGAAGGTCCCCGCTCGCTCCCTCGTCGCCGGCCTGGCGCTCCTCGCGGACCAGTTGCACGACTTTCCGCGCGCCCTGGCCATGATCCGTCAGGGCACGGCCGCTCTCAACGACCGCACCGCCCGCACTGTCCCCGACCTCGGTACCCACGCATGACCGACCTGCCTCCCTCCGTCCGCACCGACTCCCCCGGTCTGACGGTCACCGCGCACCGGCAGCGCCGTACGCTGACCGTCCGGGTGCGGGGGGAACTCGACTACGACACGGTCGACGAGCTCCTCGACACCGTCACGCACCAGCTGTCCTCCGACGCTCCCCTGCGCGACGTGCGACTGGACTTCAGCGACCTGACCTGGATCGACTCCTCAGGGCTGTCGGCGCTGCTGATGATCCACCGTCAGGCCGACGCCGTCGGCGCGACCCTGCGCCTGGACAACCGGCCCGCGCTCCTCGACCGCGTGCTGCGCATCACCAACGTCCAGGACCACCTCGCCAGACATGACGGGACCTAGCCGATCAGGTCGCGTGTCAGTGCCATGAGGCGTTCTTGGGCCTCGGTGTCGTACGCCTGCTCGTGCGCGCGTGCCTCGGTGAACCGGTCGAAGTAGCGGCCGGTGGTGGTGGCGAGTTCCGGGTCGAGGAGCAGCCGCACGGTCGGGCGGACGCCCTCCCGTGTGCTGACGGCGGGGGTGAGGCCGTACGCGCGGACGCCGTCCGTGTCCATCAGATGGGCCGGGTGCAGTGCGTTGACCGTGACTCCGGTGCCCCGCAGTTCGGCGGCCAGGTCGAAGGTGGCCATGATCATGGCAACCTTGCTGCGGCAGTACGCGTGCAGGCCCTCGTAGTCCCGTTCGAACATGACGTCGTCGAAGTCGATGGCCTCCTGCCCCATCGAGGCGACGTTGACGACCCGGGCCGGAGCCGAGGCCGTGAGCAGGGGCAGCAGGTCGCAGGTCAGGGCGTAGGGGGCGAGGTGGTTCACCGCGAAGCGGAGTTCATGTCCCTGGTGGCTGAGTTCGCGCGTGCGGGGTTCGGCTCCGCCACCGGCCACCGCGTTGTTGATCAGACCGTCGAGGTACGGTTCCGCCGTGCGAATCCGGTCCGCCATGGCGTGCACCTGGTCCAGGTCGGACAGATCGGCGAGATAGGTGCGGATGGCGGTGCCCGGTGCGGCGGTCCGCGCCGCGTCGGCCACGTCCTCCAGACGGCCTCGGTCCCGGCCGTGCAACAGGAGGGTCCCTCCGCGTGGGGCCAGGTCGAGTGCCAGTGCGCGGCCCATGCCCTGGGTGGCGCCGGTGATCAAAGTCGTGCGTCGGGTCATGTCCACGATCCTGGCCGTGTCGGGCGACGGGATGGGAGAGTGCGCCGAACCTGGTGTGGCCACCACCAGGCTCGGCGCATCCATCCCGTCCATCGCGTCGACGTCGGCTCAGCGGGTTGTCAGAGTCAGGCAGGTCGCGCCGAGGGCGCAGGCGAGCAGGACCGTCACGCCGGCGGCGTACCGCTTGAGGAGGGTCCGGCGCAGCCTGGCGTAGCGGGTCTCGTATTCGCCGCGCAGGCGCTTGGCCCGGTCCGCGATGGTCTGGAGCGCCTGCCGTGTCAGACCGAGGCGCTGGTCGACGTAGTGGCGGGTGAGGTCTTCCGCCTGCCCTGTCGTGAGCCAGGGCAGGCGGGCGCAGAGGGTTTCGGCCTCGTACCGGGCCTGCTCGCGTTCGGCGTTGACGAGGAGGAAGCCCTCGGCCTCGTCGGCGATCGAGCGGCCCTGCCCCGCCAGCGGAGAGCCGGGGCGCTCCGGCGATGTCACCGCTGGCCGCCCTCTGCTTCGACCACGTCACGCCTGCCGAGGTTCGCCTCGTGTTCGAGTTGTGCCACCTCGGGGTGGTGCAGGTCGAACGCCGGGGATTCGCTGCGGATCCGCGGCAGGGTGAGGAAGTTGTGCCGCGGCGGCGGGCAGGAGGTCGCCCACTCCAGCGAACGGCCGTAGCCCCACGGGTCGTCCATGCCGACCGGCTTGCCGTACCGGGCCGTCTTCCACACGTTGTACAGGAACGGCAGCATCGAAAGGCCGAGCAGGAACGAGCTGATGGTCGAGACGGTGTTCAGGGCCGTGAAGCCGTCGGCCGCCAGGTAGTCCGCGTACCGGCGCGGCATGCCCTCGGCGCCCAGCCAGTGCTGGACCAGGAAGGTGCCGTGGAAGCCGACGAACAGCGTCCAGAAGGTGATCTTGCCCAGACGCTCGTCGAGCATCTTGCCCGTGAACTTGGGCCACCAGAAGTGGAAGCCGGCGAACATCGCGAAGACGACCGTGCCGAAGACCACGTAGTGGAAGTGCGCCACCACGAAGTACGAGTCGGAGACGTGGAAGTCCATCGGCGGCGAGGCCAGGATCACGCCCGTGAGACCGCCGAAGAGGAAGGTGACCAGGAAGCCGGTGGCCCAGAGCATCGGTGTCTCGAAGGACACGCTTCCCCTCCACATCGTGCCGATCCAGTTGAAGAACTTCACACCGGTCGGGACCGCGATCAGGAAGGTCATGAAGGAGAAGAACGGCAGCAGCACGCCGCCGGTGACGTACATGTGGTGCGCCCACACCGTCGCGGACAGCCCGGCGATCGCGATGGTGGCCGCGACCAGGCCCATGTAGCCGAAGATCGGCTTACGGGAGAAGACCGGGATGACCTCGGTGACGATGCCGAAGAACGGCAGGGCGATGATGTACACCTCCGGATGGCCGAAGAACCAGAAGAGGTGCTGCCACAGCAGCGAGCCGCCGTTGGCCGCGTCGAACACATGGGCGCCGAACTTGCGGTCCGCCTCCAGCGCGAACAACGCGGCCGCCAGGACCGGGAAGGCCAGCAGGACCAGGACGGCGGTCAGCAGCACGTTCCACACGAAGATCGGCATGCGGAACATCGTCATGCCCGGTGCGCGCATGCAGATGATCGTGGTGATGAAGTTGACCGCGCCCAGGATGGTACCGAAGCCGGAGAAGGCCAGGCCCATGATCCACAGGTCGGGACCGAGGCCCGCTGAGCGGACCGCGTCCGACAGCGGGCTGTAGGCGAACCAGCCGAAGTCCGCCGCGCCGTCCGGGGTGAGGAAGCCACCGACCGCGATGGTCGAGCCGAACAGGTACAGCCAGTAGGCGAACATGTTCAGCCGCGGGAACGCCACGTCCGGCGCGCCGATCTGCAGCGGCATGATCCAGTTGGTGAAACCGGCGAACAGCGGCGTCGCGAACATCAGCAGCATGACCGTGCCGTGCATCGTGAACGCCTGGTTGTACTGCTCCTTGGAGATGATCTGCAGGCCGGGACGGGCCAGCTCGGCGCGCATCAGCAGCGCCATCACGCCACCGATCAGGAAGAACGCGAACGACGTCGACAAGTACAGGGTGCCGATCGTCTTGTGGTCGGTGGTCGTCAGCCACCGCACCACGACATTGCCGGGCTGCTTGCGCCTGACCGGCAGCTCGTTCTCGTACGAGTCCTCGGCCGGCACCGCGCCCGGGGGTTCATTAAGGATGCTCACAGATCGCGTCTCCTGACGCTCACTCATTGGCTTGCCGTAGTCCCCCCATCCTTGTGGCAGAGCGGCGGAGAACCTCTGCCCGAGAGCCCGCCACACCGCCAATCGCGTGATCATCACGCACGAACGGAGTAAGCGGACGTTCCTCGCTCGACCGGGTTTCCTTTCGTGCGACCGCGTCGAAAGCTAGGTCAGCACCAGCCAGCGGTGGCCGTCGATCAGTTCTCGGGCGGCGTCGAGGTGTCCGGCGTGGCAGGCGGTCTCGGTGATGACGTGCAGGATGACGTCGCGCAGGGTGTGCAGGTGCGGTTCGCCGAAGAGGTCGCGGGGCCACCAGGCCGGGGCGGCGCCGGCGGCGGTGGCCGAGATGACGGCGTCGGCCAGCTCCGCTTCCTTGCGGTACCCGTCCAGCACATCGCCGGCGCGGGTCTCCGGGCCGACCTGCCAGGCCTCGTCGCCGCTCGTGAGGCCACGGATGACCTCCTCGTCCCCGGTGACGACCGCACGGAACCAGAATCGCTCCACGTCCAGCGCGAGGTGCTGGACCAGGCCCAGGCAGTGCCATCCGGAGGGGAGTACGGGCCGCCGCAAGGCCTCCTCGTCGAGCCCGTCGAGAATGCCGAGGACGTGTCGGCGTTGCGCGTTCAGGGCAGTGAGCAGCGCCCGGATCTCGCTGTCCGTGATCGGGTGGCCGCCCGGTGTCGTCTCGCTCGGCTTTTCGGTCATGAGCACACAGGGTTTCAAAAAGGCGGCAACCGCGCGGGGGATCCGCCCGATTGGGCGCACGCGGTTCCGCCGTGGATATCAGGGGTTGTCGGCGGTCGGGGGTGGCCCGCGCCAGCCGCTCGGCGTTCGTGCCGAGCGCTTCGACATCACCCTTCCCGCCGACCGGGTCAGGCTCGACGCCGTCGAGCGGCTCGCCGAAGTCGCCGACGGGGCCGGCCTGACGATGATCCGGAGCACGGTGTCGGCGGCGGCAACTGTGCGTGCGGATGGTCGTCCTCGCCGAGGCCTGCACGCCGATCGGCGATCGTGGGCCGAGGGCCGAGGGCCGACGGTTCGGCTTCCGCGACGGACAGCACCGGGCGGGCCGGCCCGGCATGACACGGCACGCTCCGGCCCGGCACGGTCCGCTGCGACGGGTCAGGGGGCGGGGGTCAAGACGACCGGCAGTTCGCGGTAGGAGTTCATCAAAAAGCTCTCCATGGGCCGCAGTTCGTCCGGCGAGCAGGCCAGGCGTATCCGGGGGAAGCGCTCGAAGAGCGCGGCGAAGGCGCCGGTGGCCTCCATCTCGGCGAGCGGGGCGCCCATGCAACGGTGCGCGCCGTACCCGAACCCGATGCTGCTCTTCTCCCGGTCGGCGCGCAGTACGTCGAAGCGGCCGGCGTCCTCGCCGTAGCGACGGGGATCCAGGCCGGCGGCGGCGAAGTTCACCACGATGGCATCGCCCTTGCGGATCACCACACCGTCCAGGGCGATGTCCTCCACCGCGAACCGCATCGGCGCCCAGGCGCCCGGGGTGTGCGTCCGCATCGTCTCGGCCGCGACGTCCTGCCAGGTCGCCCGGCCCGCCCGGACGTGCTCCAGCTGATCGGGGCGGCTGAGCAGCGCACCGACGGCGTTGGTGATCAGAGCCGCCGTGGTGTCCTGGCCGCCCGCGACCATGAGGAAGAGCGTGCCGAACAGCTCCTCCTCGCTGAGCCGGTCACCCTTGTCCCGCGCCTCGATCAGTGAGGAGGTCAGATCGTCCCCCGGCTCGGCCCGCTTGGCCGCCACATGCCCGGCCAGCAGCGTGAACGCCTCCAGCCGCGCCGCCTCCATCTCCTGTCCCGAGACGGTGGTGCTGAACACCTTGTGCAGCGCCGCGCACAGCGCGTCGGTGGCCTGGCCCTGGGGGATGCCGAACAGCTCGCAGATCACTCGCATGGGCAGCAACTCGGCGAACGCGCTTCGCAGATCCACTGCCGTACCAGGCGGGACGGCGGCCAGCGCGTCCACGAGTTCGGCCGTGATCCGGTCAACACGCGGACGCATCGCCTCGGTTCGCCGTGCGGTGAAGGCGCCCGCGACGAGCCTGCGCAGCCGTGCGTGACTTTCCCCGTAGGTGAAGAGCATGTTCTCGTTCGCCACCCACGGATACAGCGGCCATTCCTCGGTGATCCGTCCCTCGATGAAGTCCGGCCAGTGCCGTCGGGCGTCCCGGGACACTCGGGGATCGGCCAGCAGTCGCTCCACACAGCTCTGCTCCACCACCGCCCAGGCGACCACGCCGCCTGGCAACCGCACCTTCGTCGCCGGGCCTTGGGCCCGCAACCGGGCCGCCTCACCCGCCAGGTCACGCCCCGTCACATCCAGGGCGTAGGGGCAGGACATCGTTTCCATCGTCGTATCTCCCTGGGTCTCGTTCGCGCAGACGGTCACGCGTTGCGCCTTGTGGAGGAGAGAGGGGTTCTCCGGTTCATCCCCTTCGAGGGCGCGCGAACCACGCCCCGAGGACTTCGAGTCGCCGCACCACGCGGTTCCGCGCCACGCACCGCATCGCGTGTGGCAGCGCGGAGCCGTTCCCCCCAGCCGTGCGCCGGCGCGCCGTACGCACCTTCGCCGGCCGTGGTGCCACGGCCCAGCACCATGGTGCCGTGCGGGCCTCGGGCAGAGGGGCCCGGGGCTGGGGTCGGGTGCGAGGGGGCAGGTGCGGGGGCCCGGGTCCGGCGGATCTGCGCTACGGCAGTCAGCCGGTGACGCGGCTCTCCTCGGACGGCGCACCGCTCGTACCGGGCTCGCTCCCCTCGCCCGCGTCGCGCAGCCTGACCGCGGCCTCGTACACGCGCGCTCCTCGGTCGGCGGCGGTGTCCAACTGTGTGAGTACCGCCGGGACCGCGATGCTCGCCAGCAGATGCCGGTACAGGTCCGACACCCGCTCCGTCAGGTCGGCGTGATCGGTCATGATCTTGGACAGTACCTGTACGCCGGTGAACGCACCGACCAGCATCCGGGCCGCCTCCGCCACCTCGACATGCGGCAGCAGCTCCCCGTTCTCCTTGGCCTTGCCGAGCAGTTCGACGTTGAACTGCAGCCACGCGTCCATCGGCACGCGTCGGTCCAGGCCGTCGTTGGGCGACCCCTGATCCACCGTCAGCCGGATGCTGCCCCGCACGACCGGGTCGCCCGAGGCCAGGAGGTGAGCGATGAGGAACGCCTCGTCCAGCCCCCGCTGGAGCGACAGCTTCTGCTGGGGCGCGCTGGGTACCGCCGCCAACTGGCCGGACAGCACCGCCTGCGCCAGCTCCTCCTTGGAAGCGAAGTGAAAGTACAGCGCCCCCTTGGTGACATCTGCCCGGCTGAGGATCTCGGAGATGGTGGCCGCCTCGTACCCCACCTCGGCGAAAACCGCGGCGGCCGCGACGAGGATGGCCCTCCTCGTCCTGATGGCTCTCTCCTGCAGTGCCACGGCCCACGCCCTCCTCGCTGACTCCGGCCGTCCCGGAGAAATAAACCGCCGAGTATGTATGGTGTCACCGCCGCGGCGGACGATCAACCGCCATCGCCTCCGGGCTCCTCGTCGTCCCTGCCATTCCTCCCTCACCAGACTGCCCTGCCGCCTCCGATTCCCCCTGACACCAAGGGAAACAGGATTATCGGGGTCGCCTGCGGGCGAATGCGGGTGGTGAACGGCAAAGGGGCTCACGAGAGGCGCATGGCCGGCTTTGAGAAACGCGTCACAACGCATCGGATAAATGCCGCACTTGGCACCGTACCGACTTGATAAGAAAACCGGTGAGTCCGTATCTTCTGCACTGCACGTCCACACATCTTCGGATCTGCGACCACGGGGGAGACGGTCATGGGCCTACCGGCCAGGCAGCACGCCACACATCCCGCGTCCGACCCCGCGCCCACCAAGTCGGCGGCGGCCGTGCCGCACGCCCGAGCCGCGGTCGAGAACCTGACGTCCCGGGACCCGGCGACGACCAAGGCCGCGACCGCCCGGGAAAACACTCGGGAAACCGCTCGGGAACTGGCCCGCGGCCTGTTCGGCCGGGGCCGCGACCGCGAAGCCAACCACGGCAGGTGGCGGCGACTGATCGCGGAGGACACGTTCCGGCACGACCCGGACCGCTCCCCCGCCCTTCAGGCGGAGCAGTCCTACCGATGGCTGCGACTGCTCAACGACCGCCTGGAAGACCCCCGCGCCCTGGCCGCGAACGCCGACCAGCTGACAGGTCTGCACGAGTGGGCGGCGATCGTGGAGGGCGGCGGCGGTCTGTGCACGGTGGCCAGCATCCACTACAACCTCTTTCTCGGCAGCCTCCTCGATCACGACGCCGACTCCCGGCGGGATTTGTCGGAGTTCACCGAGATGCGTCGCATCGGGACGTTCCTGTCCACCGAACTCGACCACGGCAACGACGGCTGGGCGCTGGAGACCACCGCCGAACTCGATCGTGGGACCGGCGAGTTCGTGCTCCACACGCCTCATCCCGGTGCCCGGAAGTTCATGCCCAACACCAGCACCACCGGTGGTCCCAAGTCCGGTCTGGTCGCCGCGCGCCTCCTCGTCGACGGCCAGGACCACGGCGTCTATCTCTTCCTGACCCCCCTCACCGACGAGCACGGCCCCCGGCCCGGCGTCCATCTGGAGCGCCTCCCCCTACGGCCCGGCGCTCCCGTCGACCACTGCCTCACCGGCTTCGAAAACGTCCGGCTGCCGCCCGAGGCCCTCCTCCAAGGCGAACACGGTCGACTCGACGAGGACTCGACCCTCACGAGCAGTCTCGGCAACCGCCGCAAACGCTTCCTGCGGTCCATAGGCCGGGTCACCGTCGGCAAACTCTGTATGAGCGCGGCCGCCGTGGGCGCCTCGCGCGCCGCCCTCGCCATCGCGGTGGCCCACGGCCAGCGCCGCCGGATCACCGGTCCAAGGCCGGACGAACTCGTCCCCCTCAACGCCCACCGCAGCCACCACGGCCGCCTCCTCAGCTGCCTGGCCACCGCCTACGCGATGACCTACCTCCACCGCCAGGTCCTCGCCCGCTACACCACGCACACCGACGCCACCCGCGAGGACGCCGAACGCCTCGTCGCCATCGCCAAGGGCTGGATCACCTGGCAGTCCCGCGCCATCGCCACCGAGTGCCGCGAACGGTGCGGCGCCCAGGGCCTGTTCCCCGCGAACCACCTCGTCGGCTTCGCCCCCTACATCGAGGGCACCATCACCGCGGAAGGCGACAACCTCGTCATCTGGGTCAAGGCGGCGGCCGAGCTCCTCTTTGACCACGAGCCCGCCGGCCCCGCCTCCACCACCGCCAGGGCAGCGCCCGGCACGCCCGAGGATCTCGGCGACCTGTACGCCCTGCGCCGCCTTCTCGCACACGCCGAAGGCATCTGGCGGGCACGCGCCCGCACCGCCCTGCGCCAGGGCCCGGCCAAGAATCCCCTCGGCCGCTGGAACAGGGCCTCCCCCGCCGCCCTCAAGATGGTCTCGCTCCATGCGGCGCTCCAGGCGGCGGACGCCTTCATCCACGCCGTCGAGACCACGGACGACCCCGCGGCACAACAGCTCCTCAGCCGCCTGTGCGCGCTCTTCCTCCTCGATCAACTGAGCCCGCACACCGGCGATCTCCTCGCCAACGGCCACTGCACCCCCGACCACGTGCACCACCTGCCCACCACACAGGACGCGCTCCTCGACGCCCTCGAGCCCCACATCACCACGCTCACCGACGCGTTCGACCTCCCGCACCACTACCTGGCCGGCATCCCCCTCACGGCTCCGGCCCTCACCCCGCACCAGCACGACGACTAGGACTTCTCCGGACGCTCACGTTCGGAGCCAGGGGGTGAGGGCGGCTGCGGCCAGGAGCGGCTGAAGCCATTCCCACCGCACGCCACTCGGGCGGTGAAGACGGGCGACTACGCTCTCACCCATGGGAAATTCCATGGTGCGCCCAGAGTCCTTGACCGTCCTTCCGGCATGCGTGTGGAGTGACGACGAGCGGGACGCGATTCGGCTTGGCCATGCCAGTCGCGAGATGGAGGGCAAGTGGAATCTGGTCTCCGAGGGCGACACCGTCCGGCTGCTGAGGAGTTGGACGGGGCACGAGATCTACCGGGCCGAGTTGGGCCCGGTAGACGTGTCCGAGGGCGGCGGGTGGCGCATCGTCCGGGCCGAGGCGGAACGAGATCCGGACCGGTACCGCAATTACGGAGCGGAGTTCGACGCGGTGATGCTGGAACTCGTCCTGCGTACGTACGCCCTGTCCGAGCCCGCAACGGAACTGCGCGCCCTCATGGTCTCCCTGGTCGCCGATGCCACGGGCCGTACCGACGTCCGCTCCGCTCTGGTGGAGATGAGTCTTCTCGGCGTGCGTACGGGTCCGCCGTCGGCCGCTCGGCCGTGACCCGCGGCGCTTGGGCCGGCGGGAGTGACGCGGTGTCGCTTCAGGCGTCAGCCGACCGAGCAAGTCGCGTTCGGGAAGGGCCGGTTGGGAGGCAGTCGGGCGCACGCGGTTGTCCGCGGCGGGGGCACCGCTCGGCCCTCATGCCGCTTGGTTCGTCTCCAGTTCTCGTTTGAGGTTGCGCAGAGTCCTGTCGATGTTGCCCACCTGGAATTCGGCGAACGTCCTTCCTCCGGTGACCACCCGGTCGAAGACGCCTGCCACGAACGCGGGCCAGGCGCGGCGGTCGTCCGTCCAGGTCTCCGTCACGCGGGTGCCGGCGCCCTCGGGTGTGAAGGAGTACTCCCAGGTGGCGATCGGGCCCCGCAGTCGGGGACGCCTGACCCCGATGGCGTGGACCCGGAAGGCGAAGTGCCGGCCCGGGGTGGCCGCCGTCACCGTGCAGCGGGTCACCCACCGGAAGGCTCCGCGCTTGTTTCGTCCCTCGAAAGTCGTCCCCAAGGTGGCCTGCCCACCCGGCACACCCTCTGCCGTGCCCTGGTTCTCGGGGCTCCACCGGCCCATGTCACCGGGACGGGACACCGCTTCGTAGACCGTCTCGGGCGAGGCGTCGATGACGATACCGCGGGTGACGGTGAAGACACGGGTCACGATGACGCCCTCCGGGGACAGCCGATGGCTACTTGCGGGTAGCAATCATGGCACGGTCGCCGCGGGGCCGGCGGCGCTCGCGTCGGTCACCTGGTCCTGCGTTGTTGCCTGATCGGCTCCCCCACGCGGTGCAGGTGTGCCAGCGCCTCGCGGTACGACTGGATGAGCCCGGTCTCGTGGTAGGGCACCCCGATCTCCGCGCAGTACGCGCGCACGATCACCTGGGCCCGGCGCAGATGCACCGTGGGCATGCTCGGGAACAGGTGGTGCTCGATCTGGTAGTTGAGGCCGCCCAGCAGCACGTCGGTGAGCGGGCCGCCGCGCACGTTGCGGGACGTCAGCACCTGGCGGCGCAGGAAGTCGGGGCGCTCGGCTCCGGTGAAGGTGGGCATGCCCTTGTGGTTGGGGGCGAAGGTGCAGCCGAGGTAGATACCGAACAGGCACTGGTTGACGGCGAGGAACGCCAGTGCCTTGCCGGGCGACAGCACCAGGAAGAGCGCGGTCAGCAGGCCCGCGATGTGCAGGAGAAGCAGGGCGCCCTCCAGTGCCCGGCTCTTCATGGACGGTGAGCGCAGCGCCCGCAGGCTGGAGACGTGCAGGTTGAAGCCCTCCAGGGCGAGCAGTGGGAAGAACAGCGGCGCCTGGTGGCCGCCGATGAGGCGGGCCACACCGCTGCTGGCGCGGGCCTGGTCGGTGGACCACACCAGGATGTCCGGGGCCACGTCGGGGTCGAGTTCCTCGTGGTTGGGGTTGGCGTGGTGGCGGGTGTGCTTGTTCATCCACCAGCCGTAGCTCATGCCGACACCCAGGTTGCCGAACAGCCTGCCCGCTATCTCGCTGGGCCGGCGGCGTCGGAACACCTGGCGGTGGGCCAGGTCGTGCGCCATCAGCGCGATCTGCCCGAACACGAAGGCCAGGAAGGCGGCCACAGCCAGCTGCCACCATGTGTCACCGAGCGCGAAGAAGGCACCCCAGCCCCCGGCGAACAGGGCGACCACCAGGCCGATCCGCACCACGTAGTAGCCCGGGCGCCGCTTCAGCAGGCCCGCGTCGGTGATGCGCCGGGAGAGCGCAGCGAAGTCGCTGCCGGAGCCGGAGCCGGGCTTCCGCGCGGCGGACACGGCGCTCCGCCTCGCTCCCAGGAGGTCGGTGGACCCGGAGACATCGGGGAAAGTCGTCATGCCGCACAGTCTGGGCGGCGGCCTGCGGCTCGTAGAAGCCTGCCACCTACCCTCCGTGCACGGAGACAACCTCCCGTACGGCCGGGGGGTTATCCCCCCTCACCCGAGCCGGACGTCAGACGCCTCCGCCGGGCACATAGGGGTTGCGGTGACCGTTGCGCGTGGCGTCCGGCAGCGCCGCCTCGGCTGGATCAGCGGGCGCGGGACCGACCTGCCCGAGGTGGCGGACTGGTCCTGGAAGGCGGACCGTCCGGGACGCCCCGTCACAGCACGCGCTGCCGGCGGCCCAGCCAGGTCTGGGCGACGACGACCACCGCGAGGAACGCACCGCTGACCACCTGCTGGTAGGCCGAGTCGAGGGAGCCGATCTGGTTGATGACGTTCTGGATCACCTTCAGCAGCGCCACGCCCACCAGGGTCCCGCTGATGTAGCCGAAGCCGCCGGTCAGCAGGCTGCCGCCGATGACTACGGCCGAGATGGCCTCCAGTTCCATGCCGGAGCCGAGGATGGTGACACCGGAGGCGAGCCAGGCCGCGTTCAGGGCACCGGCGAGGCCGGCGCACAGTCCGGACAGGGTGTACACGGCGACCTTGGTCCGGGCGACGGGCGCGCCCATCAGCGCGGCCGCGTCCTCGTTGCCGCCGACGGCGTACACGTACTGGCCGAAGCGGGTGCGCCTGAGGACCAGGGCGCCGAGCGCGAACAGCAGGAGAGTGATCCACACCGGTACGCCGACGCCGAACAGCGAGCCCTGGCCGAGTTTCGCGAAGAACGAGCCCTTGTCGACGAGGTACGTCCGCGAGCCCTCGTCGGTGAGGGCCAGCAGGACACCGCGGGCGCCGAGCATGGCGGCCAGTGTCACGATGAACGGGGCCAGTCCCGAGCGCGCGACCAGCAGGCCGTTGACCAGGCCGACGAGTCCGCACACCGCGAGCGGGAGCAGCAGGGCGACGACGGTGCCGTACCGCGAGCCCCATGCGGCGAGGACACCGCCCAGGGCGAACAGCGAGCCGACGGACAGGTCGATGCCGCCCGTGATGATCACGAAGGTCATGCCGAGCGCCACGACGGCGAGGAACGCCGACGACAGCGCCATGTTCTCCAGGTTGTCGCCGGTCAGGAAGGTGTCGAAGCTCAGCGCGGCGGCGACCATGGCGACCAGCAGGGTGACCAGCGCGCCGTGCCGCTGGGCCAGCGCGCTCAGCCGTTCCGCGCGGCCCGCGTCCCTCGGGCGGCGCTCGCCGCCGGTGGCCGAGGTCTTGGTCCGCATGGCGGCTTCCCCGGTGCCGGTGGTCATCGCTTCCCCCGTTCGCGGGCCGCGTAGACGGCGCAGACGATCACCACGGCCTGCGCGATCTGCGTCCACGACGGGGGCAGGTCGTGCTTGATGAGCGTGGTGGTGAGCAGTTGGATCAGTACCGCGCCCGCGACCGTGCCGCCGATGCGGACCCGGCCGCCGCTGAGCGGGGTGCCGCCGACGACGACCGCGGTGATGGCGGACAGTTCCATCAGCGTGCCCAGCGAGGTGGGGTCGCTCGCGGTCAGCCGGGCGGTCGCCAGCACGCCCGCGACCGCGGCCAGCGCGCCGGAGATGACGTAGACCACGATGAGGACCCGGTGCACGGGCAGTCCGGCGAGGCGCGCCGCCGGCCGGCTGTCGCCGATGGCCAGCAGTTGCCGGCCGAACGTGGAGCGCCTGACGACGAAGGCCACGAGCAGGGCGAACGCCGCCGCGATCAGTACGAGGTAGGGGATGCCCACGACGTCACCGGAGCCCAGGGCGGCGAGCCCGGGGTCGCGCACGTCCTTCAGCTGTGGCAGGAGGACGAGGGCGAGCCCTCGGGCGGCGACCATCAGGGCGAGTGTGGCGACGATGGGCTGCACACCGACCAGCGCGATCAGGGCTCCGCCCACGGCGCCGACCGCGACGCCGCCGACGACCGCGATCAGTGTGGCGATCCAGGGACCGTAGCCCAGATACAGCGACAGCAGTGACGTGGACAGGGCCATCACCGAGCCGACCGACAGGTCGACGCCCTCCGTGCCGATGGCGAGCGCCATCCCGAGGGCCACGATCAGTACGGGGGCGACCTGGACGGCCTGGGTACGGAAGTTCCCCGCGGACGCGAAGTGCGGGGTGAGGGCGAAGTTGAACACCAGCAGGGCGACGACTCCCGCGTAGACGCCGTACTCCTGGAGCAGGCGCAGCAGGCGGTCGCGGTCCACGGCGGCGCGGGCGAGCGAGAGGTCAGTCATCGTCTCCTCCGGGCGGTACGGCCGCGATGGCGCGCATCAGCTCGTCCTCGGTGACGGCGTCGCCGGCCAGTTCGCGGACCACCGCTCCGTCCTTGAGGACGAGGACGCGGTCGCTGCCCTCGATCAGTTCCTCGGGGTCGGAGGAGATCAGCAGGACGGCGAGTCCGTCGTCGGCCAGTTCGTCCACGAGCGCCTGTACCTCCGCCTTGGCGCCGACGTCGATGCCGCGTGTCGGCTCGTCCAGGAGCAGCACCCTCGGGTGCAGGGCGAGCCACCGGGCCAGCAGTACCTTCTGCTGGTTGCCGCCGGACAGTTCGCCGACCTTCTGCTGCGGGCCCGCCGCCTTGATGCGCAGCCGCCTCATGAAGGTGTCCACGATCCGGTCGACGCGTGCGTCGTCGACCAGGCCGAAGCGGGAGAGTTCCGGCAGTGCGGCGAGCGCGATGTTCTCCCGGACCGACAGCCCCGGCACGATTCCCTCGCTCTTGCGGTCCTCCGGCAGCAGGCTGATGCCGGCGCGGATCGCCGCCGCGGTGGAGCCGGTGCGTACCGTCCTGCCGGCCACGACGACCTGGCCCGTGTCCACGGGCAGCGCGCCGGCGATGGCCTTCGCGGTCTCGCTGCGCCCCGAGCCCAGCAGCCCGCCGAGGCCGAGCACCTCGCCCGGGCGCAGCGTCAACGACACGTCGGCGAGCCGATGACGTACCGTCAGGTTCTGTGCGGCGAGGACCGGTTGTTCGGCGACCGCGTGGGAGCCCGAGAACTTGGTGAGGCCTTCGCGTCCCACTTCGCCGATCTCGCGGCCGAGCATCAATGCCACCAGGTGGAGCCGGTCGAGGTCGGCCAGCCGCCCGGTGTGCACCACGCGGCCGTCACGGAGCACGGTGACCGCGTCGCAGATCTCGTACAGCTCGTCCATGCGGTGGCTGACGTAGATCACGGCGATGCCGCGTTCGCGCAGCGCCCGGATGACACCGAACAGCGTGCGCACTTCGCGGGGTTCCAGCGACGAGGTGGGCTCGTCCATGACGACGACCCGGGCGTCGACGGCCACGGCCCGGGCGAGCGCGACCATCTGCTGGGTGCCGACGCCGAGTTCGCGCAGTGGGCGGCGGACGTCCACCCGGACGCCGAGTCCCGCCAGGGTCTCCTCGGCCTCGCGGTGCATGCGCCGCAGGTCGACGAGACCGAGGCGGCCGCGTGGTTCGCGTCCCAGGAAGAGGTTGCGGGCCACGCTCATCAGGGGGACGAGGTTGACCTCCTGGTAGATGGTGGAGATGCCGGTCTGCTGTGCCTGCAGCGGGGTGGCGAAGCGGACCGGCGTGCCGTCGTAGACCAACTCGCCGGCGTCGGGCCGGTACACGCCGGTGAGCACCTTGATCAGGGTGGACTTGCCCGCGCCGTTCTCGCCGACCAGGGCGTGCACCTCCCCGGCGCGGGCGGTGAAGTCCACGTCGGACAGCGCCCGTACGCCGGGGAAGGTCTTGCACAGTCCGGTGACCGTGAGCATCTCAGTAGGCCTTGCCCAGGTCGGACTTGGCGTTGGCCTCGGAGTACGCGCTGTCCTGGATGACGATGTCCTGCGCCACCTTCCGCCCCTGGGTGAAGGCGTCCAGGGTCTGGAAGGCGAGCGGGCCGAAGCGCGGGTTGGACTCGATGACGCCGTCGATCCAGCCGTCCACGATGCCCTGGACGGCGTTGCGCGTGCCGTCGACGGTCACGATCTTGACCTCGCCGGGCTTCTTGCCCGCTCCCTTGAGGGCGTTGACCGCGCCGAGGCCCATCTCGTCGTTCTCGGCGTAGATACCCTTGATGCCGGGCTTGGACTGGATCAGGTTCTCGGTGACCGACTGCCCCTTCTCCCGGGCGAAGTCGCCGGTCTGACGGAAGACGACCTTGAGTCCGGGAGCCTTGGCCTTGATGCGGTCCTCGAAGCCCTTGGTGCGCTCGGTGGTGACGTTGTTGCCGGCCGCGCCGAGCAGGATGGCGATCTCGCCGTTGCCCCCGGTGGCCGCGATCATCCGGTCGGCGGCGCGCCTGCCCTGCTCGACGAAGTCGGAGCCGATGAAACTCACGTAGTCCTTGCAGGCCGTGGCGTTGATCTTGCGATCGACGGTGATGATCGGGATGTGCCGGGCCGCCGCGGTGCGCAGCACGGGTTCCCAGCCGTCGGAGTTGAGCGGTGCGATGACCAGCAGGTCGGCACCCTTGGCGATGAGGTCCTGGACGTCGCTGATCTGTTTGGAGAACTGGGACTGGGCGTTGGCGGTGAGCAGTTTGACGCCGCGCCTGCCGGCCTCGGCCTTGATGGAGGCGGTCTCGGCGATACGGAACGGGTTGGCTTCCTTCTCGGACTGGGAGAATCCGACGGTGGCGGACTTCAGGTCGAGCTTCTTGCCGCCGTAGGCGTCGATGGCGCAGGTCGGTCCGGTACCGCTGCTCGGTGAGGCGACGACCTGCCCGGAGTCACTGCGCGGGGAGGCGGAATCGCCGCCCTTGGAGTCGCTTTCGGACTTGGCGCAGCCGGCCAGGAGCGCCAGGCTCGTGACGACTCCGGCGGCGAGGAGGGTCCGCCCGCAGGCGCGACGCTGTGGTGCGATGGGCATCATGGGAGTCCCCAAACGGCGTGGCCCCGCGCGCGGGGAGCGCTCTCGGGGTAGGACGGCTCTTGCGGTCAACTCGGTGTGCACGTCGTTCAGGGGAGGTTTTTACATCGTTGGAAGACGGCTGTAAACCCCTCCCGTCAAAGACGTCCGGTGGAGAACCGCGCGCCCCTTTCGGCGGTGAGGTCAGCGTCGCCCGAGTGTGCTCTCCCGTTCCACCAGCCGGAATTCGGCGGTGAGTTCGCGTCCTCCGGTCTCGCCGCGGCCCGACAGGCTGCGCAGCAGCGACGCGACGGCCATCCGTGCGATGGCCTGCTTGTCCGGCGCGATCGTGGTCAGTGACACGGCCCCGAAACGGCCCTCGGCGATGTCGTCGAAGCCGACCACGGCGACGTCCCAGGGCACCCGCAGACCTCTCTCGTGCAGTACCCGCATCGCCCCGATCGCGATGAGGTCGTTGAGCGCGAACACGGCGTCGGGTCGCACCCCCGAATCCAGCAGCTCGGCCATGGCGCGGGCGCCGTGGTGCCGGTCCCAGCCGCCGACCGGCACCACCATCTCGTCCGGTGCCGGCACACCGGCGACGGCCAGCTCCTCGCGCCAGCCGACCAGCCGCAGGTGCGCCGGACGGTTGGCGGAGTCGGTCCGGGCGCCCAGGTAGGCGATACGGGTGCGGCCGCGCCCGAGCAGATGGCGTACCGCGGCCCGGGCGGCGGCCACGTTGTCGATGGCGATGTGGTCGTGCGGTGTGTCGTACTCGCGCTCACCGAGCAGCACCAGCGGCACGTCGTCGGGTCGTCCCTGCAGGTCCTCGGCCTCCAGCTCCAGCGGGCTGAGGATGAGCCCGTCGATCACCCGGGCCCGGAAGCCCTGGCTGACCAGCACCTCCTGCTCGCGCCGGCCGCGGGTGTGGTCGAGGAGCACCGTGAACTCGTGCTCGGCGGCCGCGTCCACGACGGCGCTCGCGAGCTCGGCGAAGTAGGGGTTGCCCAGCTCCGGGACGGCCAGCGCGATGATGCCGGTACGGCCTTTGCGCAGGTGCCGGGCGGTGAGGTTCGGCCGGTAGCCGAGTTCGTCGATGGCCTCCTGCACCCGGGCCCGCATCCCGGGTGTGACGTGCGGATAGTTGTTCACGACGTTGGACACGGTCTTGATCGATACGCCGGCCCGTTCGGCCACGTCCTTCAGGCTGACCCGCAATGGGAACTCCTCGAATCGACGGGGGCTCCGGAAGGCGGAGCCCTGTCATGACCCTGGACAGCGGCCTGGAGCCGTGCTCTCATGCCAACTGCCGTTGCTTCCAACGTTGTACAGACTGAAGCAGTGAGCCGCCACCCTTCCTCAGCCAAGGGAGACTCGTGCGCATCAGAACACTCGGACACCGATGGTCCCTCCTTCTCGCGGCCGTTCTGGGCTTCTCCGGGCTCGCCGCGACACCACCCACCCCGGCCACGGCCGCCACCCCCCTCACCCCCGCCACGGCTGCCGGGGATCCCACCGACGTGCATGGCCTCAAGGGCGAGTACTACACCCAGTCCGCCCCGGGGGCCTTCGACTTCGCCCAGCTCAAGGCCACCGGGTTCGACCCGCAGCTCGACTTCGACTCCCTGGAGTCGCGGCTGGCCTCGGCCACCGGACAGTCGGACGACGTCAGCGTCCGCTGGACCGGCCGTATCGTGCCGGAGACCACCGGCGCCACCACCTTCTCGATCACCGGCGACAACGGCTTCCGGCTCTGGGTCGGCGGGGCACTCGTCATCGACCACTGGGTCGACGACTGGGACCACGAACAGACCAGCGAGCCGGTGGAGTTGACCGCCGGTCGGCCGTACGACATCAAGGTCGAGTACTTCGAGCACTACGGAGGCTCCAACCTGCACCTGCGCTGGACACCGCCCGGCGGCACCAAGACCGCCGTACCGCAGTCGGCGTATCTGCTGCCCGAGGGCTACGCCTACGACGGTGCCATCGCCACCACCGTCCTGCGCGACGGCCGTACCCTGCGGCTCGACTTCGCGCAGCGTCTCGCCAGGCCCGCCGCCCGGCTCGCCGACCACCTCCACGCCGTCATCGGCGGCGCGAACTGGCCGCTGGACAGCGCCCGTTCGGACCCGTCCGACCCGAGGTCGCTGCTCGTCTCGCTGAAGGAGCCCGTCGTCGGCAACAGCACCGGCACCGCGCCCGGGCTGGCGGACGTCCGCTACGACGGCCAGGGCGGCCTCGCCGACGAGGACGGCAACGTTGTCAGCGCGTTCTGGAGCAGCGGCGCCAACCACTCCACCTACGAGCTGCGCACCAAGTGGGCCGACGGCGTCACCCCGGCCAACGCCCACCGCGAGTACCCCCGGCCCCAGCTCACCCGTGACGCCTGGCAGAACCTCAACGGCAGCTGGCAGTTCGCCCCGGCGCGGGCGGGTGAGCGGCCGCCGGTCGGCCGGACCCTCGGCGAGCGGATCCTCGTCCCGTACCCGGTCGAGTCCCAGCTCTCAGGCGTCGAACGGCACGAGGACCGGATGTGGTACCGGCGTACCTTCACCGTTCCGGCCGGCTGGAAGGTCGGCGCCGGCAAGCGGCTCCAGCTGAACTTCGGCGCCGTCGACTGGCAGGCCGAGGTCTATGTCAACGGCACCAAGGTCGTCGAACACAAGGGTGGATACGACAAGTTCGGCGCCGACATCACCGACGCCCTCCGGCCGGGCCGCACCCAGGAACTGATCGTCGGCGTCTACGACCCGACGGACGCGGCGGGTGGCGAGAACCCGCCCCTGGGCAAGCAGCGGCTGGACCCCAGCGGCATCTGGTACACCCCCTCCTCCGGCATCTGGCAGACGGTGTGGATGGAGCCCGTCGCCCCCGACCACGTCGACCAGCTGAAGCTGACCCCGGACGTCGCCTCCGGCACGCTCGCCGTCGAACCGCGAGGCGTGCGCGACGGCGTGCGGGTCACCGCGACCGCCTATGCGGGCAAGCGCCGGATCGCCACGGCGACCGGACGCACCGGCGAGCCGCTCACGCTGGCGATCCCGCACACACGGCTGTGGTCACCGGACGACCCGTTCCTGTACGACCTGAAGGTGAGCGTCGGCGACGACCGCGTGGGCAGCTACTTCGGTATGCGCTCCATCGCGGTGCGGCAGCTGAACGGAGTCCCGCGCACGGTCCTCAACGGCAAGCCCGTCTTCATGATGGCCACGCTCGACCAGGGGTTCTGGCCCGACGGCCTGTACACCGCGCCGAGCGACGCGGCCCTGGCCCACGACCTGAGGATGCACAAGGCGATGGGTTTCAACGCCGTGCGCAAGCACATCAAGGTCGAGCCCGACCGCTGGTTCTACTGGGCCGACCGGCTCGGCCTGCTGGTGTGGCAGGACATGCCGGCCATGACGGCGGGCGTGAACCCGTCCACCGCGGCCCGCACCGAGTACGAGCACGAGATGAAGGAGATGATCGACGAGCACATCAGCAGCCCCGCCGTCGTCATGTGGGTCGTCTTCAACGAGGGCTGGGGCCAGTACGACGTGGGTCGCGTCGCCGGTCAAGCCAAGGCCTGGGACCCGACCCGGCTGGTGAACAACATGTCCGGCCTCAACCTCGGCGCGGACGGCGGAGCGGGCGACATCATGGACGAGCACGGCTATCCGAGCCCTGCCCTGCCCCCGCATCCGGACGGCCGGCGCGCGCTGGTGAGCGGTGAGTACGGTGGTCTCGGGCTCGCGGTGCCCGGCCACGCCTGGTCGGTCCAGCAGTCCTACGTCGATGTCGACCCCAGCACCTACACCGACGACTATCTGCGGAAACTGTCGGAGGTGCACGCGCTGGCGTGCCGTGGCGGCAACGGCGCGGTGTACACACAGATCACGGACGTCGAAGGCGAGCTCAACGGCCTCCTGACGTACGACCGCAGGGTCGTCAAGCCCGATGTGCGGCGACTGAAGGCGGCCCAGGAAGCGTTGATCGACGACGCGTCACGGGCGACCCCGGCCGGCTGCGCCTGACATCGGGAGCGGGCAGTCGTCCGGCGGGCGCCCTCCGGCCCCGCCGGACGACTGCGCGGGCGCCGGTCCGGACGGCTCGCCGGGCGGCGGCCTGGGGGCAGGACTGACGGCCGCGGCGGGCACGGCCTCGATGATGGACGGCGTGAGCGAGTCGTACGCCGGCGTCGTATCCGCCATCAACGCCAACCTCGACACCCTCGATCCGGGCATCGACCTCGACATCGTCACCAAGGCCGCCCGGCCCTGCCGGATCGATGCCGTCCTGAGTACCTCGCTGGGCTTCGGCGGGCAGAACGCCGTCCTGGTCCTCCAGGGCCCGTGACCCCGTCGTCGAGCGCACCGCCCCGGTGGGCCCCGCCGCGTCCGTGACTCGCGCTCAGCGGCTCCCCAGCCGGGCGAGCGCGCGCAGTGCGACGCCGCGACCCCGGTCCGGTACCGTCCACAGCGTCTGCCCGCGCACCCCCCAGCGCTCCAGCAGGGCGTTCGCGGCGAGGAACCCACTCGTGGCGGCGCGCTCCATCAGTGCCACCGGCAGGTCGGTGCGCACCAGGTCACCGGCGAGCACGAGGCCGGGTTCAGGGGTGCGAACGGTCGGCCGGTCGGCGTAGCCGCCCACGGGGAACAGCGGGCAGTCGGCACGCCATTCGTGGCGGACGTCGACGACGGACGCGTGCCGCGTCTCCGGGTACACGCGGTGCAGCTCCTCGACCAGCCGCTTCTGCTCGACCTCAGGGGTGGCGTCCGGTGGTACGGCGTAGGCGTGCAGTTCGACCACCGAGCCACCGGTGCGCGCCGCCCAGCGGGCCGCCTCGTCCTCCCAGCGCTCCAACACGCTGACGTTGTCCAGGCCGCCGTATCCGCTCGTGCCCAGGAATCCGGGGCGCCCTGGGTCCACGGGGCGGTCCAGCCACAGGCGGCTCACCAGGAACGGCGGTGCTGCGCGCAGGAGTTGGATGCGCTCGCGCCACCGCGCGTCGCCCAGTCGGTCGGAGCGGCCGACGAGGGAGCGCAGTCCGGCGGCGTCCAGCGCGAGGACGACCGTGTCGTGCCGCCGCTCCTCACCGCCGGCGGTGAGCGTGTAGGCGCCGTCGGGCGTGTGCGCGATGTGCTCGACCGCGGTGCCGGTCCGTACCTCCGCGCCGTGCCGGCGCGCGTACTCGGCCAGCGGGTTCCACAGGGCCGCCGGGTAGGGCGCGCGGGGCACGTCGAACAGCAGGCCCTCGGCCGAGCCGAGGAAGTAGATGTGGAACATCAGCACCATCTCCGCCGCCGACAACTCCCTCGGATCGGCGAAGAAGCTGCGCGAGAAGACCTCGAACGCCAGATGCCGGGCCATGCGCGGGAAGCGTACGGCTTCGAGGAAGTCGTGGGCGCTGGTGCCGTCGAGGCGCTCGTACACCTCGGGGACGCGGACGTCCAGCAGGGGAAGGGCGGCGACGGCGTTCATCGCGCGCAGGTCGCGCATGCCGAAGGAGGGGCTGAGCGCGGCGAAGCCGAGCGCGCTCCACGGCGGGGTGCGCGGGACGTGGCGGAAACTGTCCCGCAGTCCGCTGCTGTGCCGCAGCGGGTAGTCGGGGAGCCCGGTCAGGCGCCGCAGGCCCGGGTCGGTGCGGCGGAGCAGTCCCCGCAGGTTGTAGTACTGACGGAAGAAGGCGTGGAAGCCGCGGCTCATGGTGACGCGGGAGCCGTCCTTCAGGTCCACCGGCCATCCCCCGGCGCGACCGCCCAGGTACGGTTCGCGCTCGTACAGGGTCACGCGCACCCCGCGTTCGGCCAGTGCCGTGGCGGCGGCCAGCCCGGCGATACCGCCGCCCACGACGGCGGTCGTGGGGCGGGGTCCGTCGATCCGCGGCGCTCCCGGGCGCGGCGGCAGCGACCGGGCCCGGCGGTCCCGGCCGCGACGGGCGGCGGGGTGAGGGGATGCGCCGGAGGTGCCGGGAGCGGTCATCGCGTGTCCCCCGGTGCGGCGTGGGCGCGGCGGGCGACGAAGGTGTGCGCGATGCCGGTCTGCCAGCCCGGCACCGGCAGGGCTCGCACCCGCTCGAATCCCGCGGCGCGCAGCCGCTCGGCGAATCGTGCGGCGGTGTCGAACGCGAGGACGCTGCGCCACAGATGGCGGTAGAGGCCACCGTCTTTGAGGGCGGTGGCCACGGGTTGGACGATGCCACGGCACACCAGCGTCCACACAGCGCGGTCGGCGCGGCGGCCGCTGAGCGTGTACTCGTGCACTCCGAGTCGTCCTCCCGGGGCCAGCAGCGCGTGAACCGTGCCGAGCACGGCGTCGGGGTCGGACAGGTTACGGAAGAGGTAGGCGGCGAAGACGGCGTCGAAGGGGCCCTTCACCCCCGCCTCGCGCAGGTCCTCCGCCGGGGTGTGCACGAAGGTCACACCAGCCGCCCAGGGTTTGGCGGCGGCTCGTTCCAGCATGCCGGCCGAGGCGTCCACGGCCGTGATGTCCGCGCCCGGCAGGGCGGCACGCAGCGCGGCGGTGGAGGCTCCGGTACCGCAGCCGAGGTCCAGCACGCGCAGCCCTTCCCCGTGTCCGGGCAGGCCTAGGCGGCGCACCGAACGGCGCAGGTGCGCGTGGTAGCCGGGGTTGGCGGCCACGAGCGTGTCGTAGCTGCGGGCGGCGTGGTCGAACGCGGCGGCGAGGTCCTCGTCGCGCAGCAGGTTCATGCGGTCTCCCGAAGGGGTGGTCGGTACGGCGTGGTCGGTACGGCGGTGAGCCGGTCAGGGGGTCGGGCCGGAGGCGGTCGGAATCCGGGGGCGGATCAAGGGCGGGCGGCTCAGGGGTGCTCGAAGGGGCGGCGGGGCAGGCCGGGGAGTTCCAGCGCCGAACGGAGCATGGGCCAGGCCGGTGTGTGAAGGCCGATCGAGAGGTCTTCGGTCAGACGGGTGTGCCCGTCGAGGAAGCGCAGCACACGGTTCATCGGCAGGCCCGCGAACACCCGTGAGAACAGCGCCGGACCGTCGACCCTGCCGCTGTCCAGGGCGCGCAGGAGTACGGCGTCCATGGCCCGCGAGCGTGCCGGATGGGCCGGCGGCGGTGCGGGGTGCTGGCCCCGGCGCAGGGCGGCGGCGACGGATCGGGTCTGGCGCTGGAGTCCGGCGAAGGTGTATCCGGTGGCGGGGCGGGTGGCGCCGCCCGCGGCACCGATACGGAAGACGGACTGCCCGGCCTGGGTGGGGATCCGGCCGTCCGTCATCGGGATGACCCCGGTCTCGGTGGAGAGCACGTCGAGGTCGCCGAGCCGCAGGACGTCCTCGGCGTAGTGGCGTACGGCGGTCTCGTAACCCTGCGCCGTGAGGACACGCGGGGAGAACTCGGTGTACTCCACCAGGGCCTCGTGGGGGCCGGTGGGCAGGACGTACCCGAAGGACAGGCCGTCGTCGGGCTGCGGGGTGCGAAAGTCCATCAGTTCGGCGGTACCGGCGTCGAAGACGGGGCGGTCCGTACGGACGAACCAGCCGTGGAAGTGCTGGAGCAGGGTGGTGCGGGCGGCCGGGAGGCTGCCCAGGGGGCGCGAGTCGAACACCCAGCGGGCGCACAGGACGTCCGACCGCCCGTCGGCCGTGCGGAACGCGACCTGGGCGCCCTCGTGGACGTCCTCGACGGTCTCGACGGTCGCTTCCAGGCGCCGCACGTTGGGGCTGAGTCGCAGGTCCTCTCCGACCAGGGCCTCGAAGTCCGGGGAGCGGATCATCTTGTAGCGCAGGGGGGTGATGTCCCCGGTGACGGGAGGGCCCACGGGTGGCCGCACCCGCAGAGTGCGCCAGGTGGCGCTGACGGCGGCCTCGAAACGGTCGTGGCCGCTCTCCCAGAAGCACCACGTCCGGTCCGGGGGCCGCAGCGGTCCCGGCGGAGCGTCCAGGAGGATCACCGAGGGGGTACGCCGGCCGGGGACGTGCCCCGACAGCCGGTGGGCCAGGGACAGTCCGGCCGCTCCGGCGCCGACGACCGCCACGTCCGCCTCCCGCACGACGGCTGCCTCCCTCCCGCGCATCCCTTGCGCACTTGGCCGGTGTTCCCCTCCTCAGGCCCGATCGGATGCGGGTCACCCGAATGCGACAGGCGGTCGTCGCCGAGTCGGGCCAATGTGGAAGGGATGCCGTGCGCTGGCCGTCCGCCGGGCTTCGGGTCCGCTCTCGCATCCGTTGACGGCTCCCGGGGCGAAAGCCCTGTCGACGGAGCTGCCCGCGATCACGACGAAAGGAACCGCGATGCGTCCGACGCAGGCGACGGATCACCATGCGGCCGGGTCACCACCTGCTGTCCGGCTGGTCGCCCCCGGCCACTCCCCCGTTCGGGTGCGGCCGCCCGCCGGCGGCGGGGACATGGGGCCTCGCGGCCCGCGGGGCGGGGCCGACGAGGTGCGCGCCGCCGACCGGGACGTGCGCGCGGCGGTGAGCCGGGTGCTCGACGAGGTGCTGGCCGACCGGGTGGAGCGGTCCCGGGCCGTCGACCCCGTCTTCGCCGACGACATCGCCCTGCGGGTGGCGCGGTTCACCCGGCAGGGCGGCAAACGCGTCCGCTCGCGGCTGCTGTGGTGGGCGCTGCGTGCCTGCGGCGGCGGTGACGGTGTGTCGGCGGCCGCGGCGCTGCGGCTGGGAGCCGCGCTGGAACTCCTGCAGACGTGTGCACTCGTCCAGGACGACATGATGGACCGCTCGCCGCTGCGCCGGGGCCGGCCGGCCCTGCACGCGGACGTCAGCGCCCAGTACGGGGCCGCCGCCGGGGTCGGCCGGGCGGCACGGTTCGGCGACGCGGCGGCGGTCCTCGCCGGGGATCTCGCGCTCGCGTGGGCGGACGACCTGGTGGCCGAGACCGTCCTGCCCGCCGGTACCGAGCAGCGGGTCCGGCGCCTGTGGAGCGACCTGCGTACGGAAATGGTGGCGGGTCAGTACCTGGACGTGCAGGGCCAGATCACGGCATCCCGTTCCCTGCCCCGCGCGCTGCGCTCCGCCTGCCTGAAAAGCGCCCTGTACTCCGTCGAACGTCCTCTCGCGCTGGGCGCGGCGCTGGCGGGCGCGGACGACACCACCACGGCGGGCCTGTGCTCGGCCGGTCACTGCATCGGCATGGCCTTCCAACTGCGCGACGACGTCAACGACATCTTCGCCGACGAACCGGGCCGGGCGGCGGCCGGCGACGACCGCGAGCGCGCCGGGTGCGCGGAGGGTGAGGAGCGCGAGTGGGCGGGCGACACGACGGGCGAGGGGCTCGGTGAGGAGCCCTGCCGCACCGTCGGCGGTAGCGATCGCGAGCGGCTCGGGTCGGCCGATGGCGACAGCGCGGCGGCCGAAAGCCTCCGCCGGGAGCCCGGCCGGACGGTCGGCGACGACCGTCGCTCAGCCGGGTGCGCGGCCGACGGCGACGGGGGCGAGTGGGGCCGCAGGGCCGCGGGTGGGGACCTTCGGGAGGGGAAGGCGACCTATCTGGTCGCGCTGGCCCGGGACAGGGCCGTGGCGGCCGGTGACCGTGCGGCTCTCGCCGTGCTGGACCGGTCGCTCGGCAACGGCGGCCTGACGGAGTCGGATCTGGACGCCGTGCGGGACACCCTGCGGCGCACCGGCGCCCGAGCGGCGGTCGAGACGAAGATCGGCCGCCTGATCGAGCAGGGGCTCCGGCGTTTCGACGACACCCCGCTCGATCCCGAGGGCGCCCGCCGTCTGCGCGAACTGCTGGTCGCCGCGGCGGGTGCCGAGCCGAGCCGTCCGAGCGGCCGTACGGGGGGCGCCGATCCGGCCCCGGGTGTGCCCCTCTGTCTGGTCGCCTCCGTCCGGGAGGGCTCTCGCCCATGAACCGCGTTCTGCCCGGCCCCAGCGACCACGTCGTCGTCGTGGGCGCCGGCCTCTCGGGCCTGTCGGCCGCCCTGCACCTGCTGGGAGCCGGCCGCCGCGTCACCCTCGTGGAGCGCGACCCGCGGCCCGGTGGCCGCGCCGGACGCCTGGATCTCGGGGGCTACCACCTGGACACCGGCCCCACCGTGCTGACCATGCCCGACCTCGCCGACGAAGCCTTCGCCGCGGTCGGTGACAGCCTGTACGACCGCGTCGACCTGATTCCGCTGCACCCCGCCTACCACGCCCGTTTCGCCGACGGCAGCTCGCTGGACGTGCACACCGAGGGCGACGCCATGGCCGCCGAGGTGGAACGGTTCGCCGGTGGTGCGGAGGCGGCGGGATACCTGCGGCTGCGGGCGTGGCTGGAACAGCTCTACCGAGTCCAGATGCGCCGCTTCATCGACGCCAACTTCGACTCTCCGCTGGGCCTGCTCAACGCCGACCTCGTCCGTCTGGCCGCGCTCGGCGGCTTCGGCACGCTGGACGCCCGGATCGGCGGCTTCCTCCGCGACGAGCGGCTGCGGCGGGTGTTCTCCTTCCAGGCCCTGTACGCGGGAGTGCCGCCCGCCCGGGCGCTGGCGGCGTACGCCGTCATCGCCTACATGGACACCGTCGCCGGCGTCTACTTCCCCCGGGGCGGCATGCACGCCCTTCCGCGCGCCATGGCGGACGCCGCCGCGGACGCGGGCGCCGATCTGCGGTTCGGGCAGCGGGTGACACGCCTGGAACGGTCCGGGCAGCGGATCACGGCGGTCGTCACCGACCAGGACCGCATCCCCTGCGACGCGGTCGTCCTCACCCCGGACCTGCCCGTCGCCTACGGCCTCCTCGGCCGCCGGCCGCGACGCCCGCTGCGGCTGCGCCACTCCCCCTCCGCGGTGGTGCTGCACGCGGGCACCGACCGCACCTGGCCCCAACTGGCCCACCACACCATCTCGTTCGGGGCGGCCTGGCGCGGCACCTTCGACGAACTGACCCGCACGGGCCGTCTGATGAGCGACCCCTCGCTGCTCCTAACGCGCCCCACCGCCACCGACCCCGCTCTGGCGCCCCCGGGCCGCCACCTGCACTACATCCTGGCCCCCTGCCCCAATCTGGAGGTCGGACCCGGCGCCCGGGCCTGGGCCGACCTCGCCCCCCGCTACCGTTCCGCGCTGCTGCGGGAGCTGGACCGGCGCGGCCTCGACGGCATCGAGGCCGCCATCGACACCGAGTGCCTGGTCACGCCGGTCACCTGGCAGTCGCGGGGACACGCGGCCGGCACCCCGTTCTCGGCCGCCCACACCTTCGCGCAGACCGGCCCGTTCCGCCCCCGGAACCTGGTGCGGGGTACGGAGAACGCCGTCCTGGCGGGCTGCGGCACCACACCGGGCGTGGGCGTGCCGACCGTACTGCTGTCGGGAAAGCTGGCCGCGGCCCGCATCACCGGCGCCCCACGGCCCGCGCCCGCTTCCGCGCGTACGCGCACGCCGGCGCCGGCGCCGGCCAAGAAGGAGACCGCCGTATGACCGCTCGCGAACTGCACGCGGCAGGCATCACCGACCCGGCCCTGCGCGAGGCGTACGGGCGCTGTCGTGTGCTCAACGCCCGGCACGGCAGGACGTACTTCCTCGCCACCCGGCTGCTGCCGGTCGAGCGCAGGCCCGCCGTGCACGCGCTGTACGGCTTCGCCCGCTGGGCGGACGACATCGTCGACTCGCTCGATCCCGGTATCCGCACCGACGAGCGGGTGGCGGCGCTGACCGGGCTCCAGCGAAGCCTCACCGAGGGGCTGCGCGGCGGGCACACCCGGGAACCGGTGGTGCTCGCGCTCGCCGACACCGCCCGCCGCTACGGCATCGAGCACGCGTACTTCCGCGACTTCATGGCGGCCATGGGTTCCGACCTGGTGGTGACGGACTACCCCACCTACGCGGACCTGCGCGGCTACATGCACGGCTCGGCGGCCGTCATCGGCCTGCAGATGCTGCCGGTCCTCGGCACGGTGGTCCCCCGTCCCGAGGCCGCGCCCCACGCGGCCGCCCTGGGCGTGGCGTTCCAGTTGAGCAACTTCCTGCGCGACGTGGGTGAGGACCTCGACCGGGGCCGCGTCTATCTGCCCGCCGATCTGCTCGGCGCCCACGGGGTCGACCGGGCCCTGCTGCGCTGGAGCCGGGACACGCAGCGGTCCGATCCGCGCATCACCGCCGCGCTGAGGGAGTTCGAGGCGCTGACCCGGAGCGTCTACCGGGAGGCGGAACCGGGCATCGCCATGCTGGATCCGGTGTCCAGGCCGTGCATCCGTACCGCGTTCGTCCTGTACGGAGGCATCCTGGACGCCGTGGCCCGGGACGGTTACGCCGTACTGCACCGCCGGGCCGTAGTCCCCCGGCGTCGGCGCGTCGCCGTCGCGGCGGACGGGGTCACCCGGGTGGTGGCGGCCCGGGTGCGGGCCCGTTACGGCGCCCGCGTCGCCTACCGAGGGGACCACTCCGGGCCGACGGAGCACTGTGATTCCGGGAGGAGCCCCGGCCGCACACCGGCCACCGCACCGCGCCCGGCGTCGACCGCCACCGCCACGTCCGCTCCGTCCGCCCACCCGAGCGTCCGACAGGAGGTCGTGTGAACACCGTACGACCGGGCAGGCGGCGGCGCCTGCCGCTCGCCCTGCGCCCGCGGCCCGTCCCGTGGGACAGGCAGTCGCCCACATGGCGGGACGCCAAGCCCGCGGTGATCGCCGGAGCGCTGAAACGGGCCCAGGCCCGTCCGTCCGGCAACTGGTACGTCGTCGGCGCCTCGCGCGCTCTGCGCGAGGACCGCCCCCTGGCGCGGACGGTGGCTGGGCGCGAGGTGGTCGTGTGGCGGGCCGCCGACGGCCGACCGGTGGCCGGCCCGGGCATCTGCCCCCATCTGGGCGCACCGCTGAAGGACAGCCCCGTGCGCTGCGGCGCCCTCGTCTGCCACTGGCACGGTCTGGCCCTGGACGGTACGCCGTTCGCCGGCTGGAGCCCGCTGCCGGCGCACGACGACGGCCTGCTGCTGTGGGTACGGCTCGACGACATCGGTGACGAGCCTCCTCTGGACGCACCGGTCCTGCCCGGGCGTCCCGACCTCACCCGTTCGCTCAGCGCGGTCTATGTGGGCGTGGGGGTCTGCGAGCCCGAGGACGTGGTCGCCAATCGACTGGACCCCTGGCACGGGGCCTGGTTCCATCCGTACTCCTTCGTCGACCTGACGGTGGTGGGCGGGCCGGAGGACGCCGGGGACGGCCCGGACGGCTTCACCGTGGACGTCTCCTTCAAGGTCGCGGGCCGCCTGGTGGTCCCCGTGCGGGCCGTGTTCACGGCTCCCGAGCCCCGCACGGTCGTCATGCACATCACCGACGGCGAAGGCCAGGGTTCCGTGGTCGAGACGCACGCCACCCCGCTCGGCCCCGACGAGCGGGGCCGACCGCGCACGGCCGTCGTCGAGGCTGTCGTCGCGACCTCCCCCCGCCGAGGGTTCTCCGTGGCCCGCCGGGCGTCCTCGGTGCTGCGGCCGCTGGTACGGAGCGCGGCGGGACGCCTGTGGCGCGACGACCTGGCCTACGCGGAGCGCCGTTGGCACCTGCGCGCCACGGGCCGCTTTCCCGGCTGACCGGCGGTCCCCGCGGCCGTGGGACCGGGGCGGCGCCCGCCGGCGGACCGAAACGGGGCCCCCGGCCGCTCCCCGTGGGCGCCGCGTTTCGGCCTATCACGAGGACCTCGACGAACTCCGCCGGTGGTGTCAGGGCACGGTCCAGAGGTCCGGGGCCGCCGACGCGGTCCGCGGTGTCGTGGCCGAAGCCGTGTGGGCCGGGTGGTTGAGGAAGGCCGCTCGGGAAACCATGTCCCGAGGATTCGACCACGACTGTCGACGGGACGGAGACCAGGCGATGGCCACGACGGCGGGTTCGGCCCGGGAGTTCGATGCGGCGCCCAACAGCCTGCAGCTGCCGGGGATCGTTCTCGGGGTGGGCCTCGGCGGGTTCGTCGACGGCATCCTGCTGCACCAGCTCCTGCAGTGGCACCACATGCTCACCAGCACCAACCACGACCGCATCGGGGTGAAGTACTACGACCCCCACACGGTCTCGGGGCTGGAGATGAACACCGTGTGGGACGGCGTCTTCCACACCGTGTGCTGGATCGCCGTCCTGCTGGGCCTGGCCATCCTCTACTCGCGGGTGACGCACAACCGGCGGGCGGTGTGGGCCTCGCGGGTCCTCTGGGGCTGGATCCTCGCCGGGTGGGGCCTGTTCAACCTGGTCGAGGGCCTCCTGGACCACCAGATCCTGGGTATCCACCACGTCCACGGCGGTCCCTACCAGGCGTGGTGGGACGCCGGGTTCCTCGTCCTGGGCGGCCTGTTCCTGATCGGGGGGTATCTGCTCCAGCGCGGCGGCCGGCCCCTCGACCCCGAGTCCCCCGAAGGGCGCGCACGGTCCGCGGGGCCCGAGCGGCCCGCGGACCCCGGGCGGTCCGGGGGCTCGGTCTGATGGGCGCCATGCACCACCACGGCGGCGCCGGTGGCGGTGACGGGCTGCCAGCAACCGTGCTCACCGTGCTGGTCCTGCTCGCCGCGGCCGGCCTCTATCTGCTCGCCGCGGGCCGGGCGCGGCGCCGCAACCCCGCGCTGGGCTGGAGCGCGTGGAGGTCGGCGTCGTTCCTCACCGGGCTCGCGCTGCTCGGCGTCGCGCTGCTGCCTCCGCTGGCACCCGCCGCGCACTCCGACTTCCGCTGCCACATGGCCCAGCACATGCTCATCGGCATGTACGCGCCGCCGGCGCTCGTGCTGGCCGCGCCGGTCACCCTGCTGCTGCGGGTGCTGCCCGCCCGGCGGGCTCGCCGGGTGACGGCGTTGCTGCACAGCCGGGCGGCCCGGGTGGCGGCGCATCCCGTGACGGCGCTCGCACTGAGCGTCGGAACGCTCGCGGTGCTCTACTTCACGCCCCTGTACAACACCGTCATGGCCCACCCGGCCGGGCACTGGCCGCTGCACGCGCACTTCCTGGCGTCCGGGTTCCTCTTCGCCTACGTCATCGCCGGCCCCGATCCCGCGCCCGCCCGGCCCGGTGTGCGGGCCCGTCTGGTGTGTCTGGGGGTGGCCATCGCCGTACACGCCCTGATCGCACAGGCCATGTACGGCGGGTTCTTCGTCGACATCCACGCCCCCGTCGCACAGGTCCGGCAGGGGGCGGAGATCATGTACTACGGCGGGGACATCGCCGAACTCCTGCTGGCCGCAGCGCTGGTGGCCACCTGGCGCCCCGAACGCCGCGGCAAGGTACACGGATGGGCTCCGGCCAGTATGCGCGAGGGAAAATCCAGCTCATCAGTCCGCAAATCGGTCGCTGGATCGGTGTAATCGGCACATAACACGGGTCGCGGAGAGAACTAGCGTCGAAGGGTACGTGGGCCGCACGCGGACCAGAACGGATCAGAAAGGCATCGAGGCACTCATGCCCATTCCGCATACCGACGTCATGCCCGACACCGGTCTCCAGACCCTGACCACCCACCCCGCCCTCACTCTCGGTCACCCGCCCGCCGACGACCTGCTGCTGCCGGTCGACGAACTGCCCGAACCCGAGTCGTCCCCGGACCTGATCTGCCGGCGCGTGCGTGACGAGCTGATGCTCGACGGCAACGCACGGCTCAACCTCGCCACCTTCGTGACGACGTGGATGGAACCGCAGGCGCGCCAGCTGATGGCCGAGACCGCGGAGAAGAACCTCGCCGACCGTGCCGAATACCCGCAGATCACGGCGATGGAGGAGCGCTGCGTGCGGATGCTCGCCCGGCTCTGGCACGCGCCGCGGCCCGACCGGGTGCGCGGCTGCTCCACCACCGGCTCGAGCGAGGCCGCCATGCTCGGCGGCCTCGCCCTCAAGCGGCGCTGGCAGGCCCGGCGGCGCGCGCAGGGCAAGGACACCACGCGCCCGAACCTCGTCATGGGCGCGAACGTCCAGGTGTGCTGGAAGAAGTTCGCGAACTACTTCGAGGTGGAACCGCGGTACGTCCCGATGGAACCGGGGCGCTACCACCTCACGCCCGACACGCTGACCGCCTACTGCGACGACAACACCATCGGCGTCGTGGCCGTCCTCGGCTCCACGTTCGACGGTTCCTACGAGCCGGTCGCGGACATCTGCATGGCCCTCGACGGTTATCAGGCGGCCACGGGCACCGACATCCCCGTCCATGTCGACGGCGCGTCCGGCGCCCTGGTGGCCCCCTTCCTCGACCCGGGCCTCATGTGGGACTTCCAGCTCGAACGGGTCGCCTCCATCAACACCTCGGGGCACAAGTACGGGCACGTCTTCCCCGGCCTCGGCTGGGCCCTGTGGCGCGACGCCGACGCGCTCCCCGAGGACCTGGTGTTCGAGGTCGACTACCTCGGTGGCCGCTCCCCCAGTTTCACCCTCAATTTCTCCCGGCCGGGCGCGCATGTCGTCGCCCAGTACTACAGCTTCCTGCGGTACGGCTTCGAGGGGTTCAGGAATCTTGCCGCCCAGTGCCGTACGACGGCCCGTGCGCTCGCGGCGCGGATCCAGGGCATCGCACCCTACGAGCTGATCACCGACGGCTCCGAACTCCCGGCGTTCGCCTTCCGGCTGGCGCCCGGCACACGGGGCTTCACCGTCTTCGACGTCTCCCATGCCATGCGCGCACGGGGCTGGCACCTGCCGGCCTACTCCTTCCCGGCCCCGTGCCAGGACGTCTCCGTCCTGCGTCTGGTGGTACGCACCGGCTTCACCTCCGAACTCGCGGGGATGTTCATCGCCGACCTGCGGGAGGTCACCGGGCAACTCCACACGGCCAAACGCACCCCGTCCCCGCTTCCGGAGCCCCTCGCCGCCACCTGAGGCCCGCTCCCGGACCATCCGCGCCGCCAGGGCGCGGCAGCCTGCCGCGCCCGCCCACCCTGTCCGCCGGACGCGCCGGTCCGGTGACCCGCCCGCCGGCTAGCCCTCCGTCTGCGGACTGGCGTCCTCGTGGGCGGCCAGGCCCTCCGGGCGGCGGCCTCGGGGCTGTTGGGGCTCGGGGCGGCTCGGTGGGATGGGGATGGGGCGGTTCACGGCCGCGTCGGCGGTCACGGTCGTCGGCTCACCGCAGTGCAGCACCACCAGCGGTTCACCTTCGACCAGTTGGTAGCTCACCCGGGTGCGGCCGACGTCCACCTTCAGCCTGCGGCCGCCCACCAGCACCATGAACGCCACCCTGGACAGCGCCTCGGGCAGACGGGGCGAGAACCCCAGGAGGTCCTGGTTGTCGTCGACGGTGTGCCGTCGCATGCCTCCGAGCCCCGCGACGAGGGCGATCCACGTCCCGGCGAGGGAGGCGACGTGCAGCCCGTCCCGGGTGTTGTGCTCCAGGTCGTCCAGGTCCATCAGCGCGGCCTCGTTGAGGTAGGCGTAGGCCAGCCGCAGGTGCCCGGTCTCGGCGGCGAGGACCGCCTGGCAGCACGCCGACAGGGAGGAGTCGCGGACGGTCAGCGCCTCGTAGTAGGCGAAGTTGCGCGCCTTCTCCTCCTCGGTGAAGACGTTGGGGCACTCCATCATCGCCAGCACCAAGTCGGCCTGCTTCACCACCTGTTTGCGGTACAGGTCGAAGTAGGGGTAGTGCAGCAGGAGCGGATAGTGCTCGGGCGGGGTGGCGTCGAAGTCCCAGCGCTGGAAGTGGGTGAACCCGGCCGACTGTTCGTGCACCCCGAGGGCGTCGTTGTACGGCACCGCCATACGGGCGGCGGCGTCCCGCCACGCGGCGGTCTCCTCGTCGTCGACGCCGAGTTCCGCGGCCCGGTCCGCATGGCGTGTGGCCGTGTCCGCGGCGGCCAGCAGATTCTGCCGGGCCATCAGGTTGGTGTACAGGTTGTCCCGGGCGATGGCGCTGTACTCGTCGGGTCCGGTGACCCCGTCGATGTGGAAGACGCCCTCGGCGTCGTGATGTCCGAGCGAGCGCCAGAGCCGGGCGGTGTCGACGAGGAGGTCGAGGCCCTCCTCGCGTTCGAAGTCCTCGTCGCCGCTCACCATGATGTAGCGGGCCGTCGCCATCGCGATGTCGGCGTTGATGTGGAAGGCGGCCGTCCCGGCCGGCCAGTAGGCGGAGCACTCGGCGCCGTCGATCGTCCGCCAGGGGAAGGTGGCCCCGGCCAGGCCCAGCTGGCGCGCGCGTTCCCGTGCCGCCGGCAGTGTGCTGTGGCGCCATCTCAGCGCCGAGGCGACGGCCTCCGGCGCGGTGAACGTCAGCAGCGGCAGCACATAGGACTCGGTGTCCCAGAAGGAGTGCCCGTCGTAGCCAGTTCCGGTCAGTCCCTTCGCGGGGATCGCCCGGTTCTCGCCGCGGGCCGCCGCCTGCAGGACGTGGAAGAGGGCGAAGCGCACCGCCTGCTGGATCTGTGCGTCGCCCTCCACCTCGACGTCCGCACCGGCCCAGAACCGGTCCAGGTACTCCCGCTGCGCGGCGACCAGCCCGTCCCACCCGGTGCCGACGGCGGCCGCCACCGCCCCGTCCACCTGGTCGTGCACGGCCGGCAGCGACCGCTCCCCCGACCAGCCGTAGGCGACGAACTTGACCAGCCGCAGCGGCTGTCCGGGCACCAGGTCCGCGGTGACCGTCAGACGGCTGACGTCGGGCTCGCTGTGCGCCGTCCACCGGGTGCTGTCGGGACCCTCGACGAGATGGTCGGCCGCCGCTCCCACCCGCAGCCCGCTGCGGGCGGTGCGGTGCACGAGTCGTAGCCGGGTGTCCTGGGCGAAGTGCTCCTCCGCCACGAGCGGGCTCTCGGTCGCGGCGGCGACGCGCGGGTCTCCCTCGAAGTGGGGCAGTTGTTCGTTGGCGACCAGTTCCGACTGCACGGCGACCGAGGTCGGTCCGTCCACCGGCTCGACCTCGTACACCACGGCGGCCACGGCTCGCTGGGTGAAGGAGACGAGGCGCCGGGCGGTGATCCTGACCGTACGGCCGCCGGGGGAGGTCCACCGGGCGGTGCGGCTGAGCAATCCGGTGCGGAAGTCCAGTACGCGCTCGTGCGCGAGCAGCTGGCCGTAGCGCAGGTCGCAGGGGTGGTCGTCGACCAGCAGCCGGATGATCTTGCCGTCGGTGACGTTGATCATCGTCTGGCCGGACTCGGGGTAGCCGTAGCCGGCTTCCGCGTACGGCAGCGGATGGATCTCGTGGACACCGTTGAGGTAGGCGCCGGGAAGCCCGTGGGGCTCGCCCTCGTCGAGGTTCCCGCGCCAGCCGATGTGCCCGTTGGACAGGGCGAACACCGATTCGCTCTGGGCGAGCACGTCCAGGTTCAGCTCGGTCTCGCGCAGGCACCACGGCTCGACCGTGAAACTGGGATGAGTGATCACCGCGACTCCAGTAGTCCGGCCAGGTCACGGACGACCACATCCGCGCCGTGCGCCCGCAGTTGATCCGCCTGGCCGACGCGGTCGACGCCCACGACCACGCCGAACCCTCCGGCCCGTCCCGCTTCGACACCGGCCAGGGCGTCCTCGAACACGGCGGCCTCCTCCGGCGTCGCGTCCAGCCCCCGGGCCGCCTCCAGGTAGGTGTCCGGGGCGGGCTTGCCGCGCAGTCGGCGCTCGCGTGTCACGATTCCGTCGATCCGCTCGTCGAAGAGGTCCTCGATGCCGGCCGCCACGAGGACGTCCCGGCAGTTCGCGCTGGAGGACACCACCGCGCAGCGCAGCCCGGCTTCCCGTACGGCGTGCACATAGCGGACCGAGCCCTCGTAGGGTTCCACGCCGTCGCGGCGGATCCGCTCCAGCACCAACTCGTTCTTCCGGGTGCCGAGCCCGTTCACGGTCTCCGCCTCCGGCGGATCGTCGGGCGACCCCTCGGGCGGATGCACCCCGCGTGCGGCGAGGAACGTGCGTACGCCGTCCTCGCGGGGCCGTCCGTCCACGTACTCGTCGTAGTCGTCGACGGCGTCGAAGGGCACGAACGGGGTGCCGTCGCGTGCGGCGCGCTCGCGGAGGTAGCCGTCGAACATCTCCTTCCAGGCGGCCGCGTGCACCTTCGCGGTCTGGGTGAGGACCCCGTCGAGGTCGAACAGACAGACACGGACATGAGAGGGAAGCCCCAGCATGCCGCCCAGGCTAGGAGCAGCCCCCGACACGTCGGCGGCGGGACACCGTGCGGCTCGCGGTAAGACACCCGCTCGGTCTAGGTACCTTCGCTCGACAGGCCGTGCGGCTGAGCGGGTGCCAAAGGCCGCGGCCTCTCCCATGTGGCGGCCGGGTCATGGGCCGGCCGGTGGCGTCCCGACAGCCGTGGGACCCTCGCCCCGCTCCCGGCGGTCCTTCGTCATGGCGGCGTGCACGGCCATCGCCCGTCGAGCGAGTCGACCGGCCGGCGTGGGCGAGGAGTCCACCGTCGGACGCGCTGTCGTGCGGGGAGCGCGGATGGTGCTTTCCGGTCGGTCCGTCACTTCGCGGTGTCAGCCCGTCAGGTGCCGCTCGATCCAGTCGGCGGCCGTGCGGCGGAAGAGGCGGCGGTTGTCCGCCCGACGGAACTCGTGGCCCTCCTGGCGCAGCAGCAGCAACTCGGCGTCCAGACCGCGTTCCCTGGCGGCCCTGACGAACTGCTCCGACTCCCCGACCGGCACGTTGGTGTCGTGCTCGCCGTGCACGGCGAGCACGGGGACCCGCAGCGCGTCGATGCGGCTCATCGGCGACAGCGCCCGCAGCAGCTCGCGGTCGCGCTCCGGGTGCCCGTACTTGTGGGCGGCCGACTCCGCGAGCCAGGGCTCGGTGCCGGCGAAGAAGGTGTTCAGGTCGGACATCCCGCACACCGCCACGCCGGTGCGGAAGAGTTCCGGATGCCGGACGAGGGAGGCCATCGTCAGATAGCCGCCGTACGAACGGCCCATCACCGCCAGGCGCCGCGGGTCGGCCCATCCCTCCACCACCACGTGGGCGGCACAGTCGGCGACGTCGTCGAGCGCGGCGAAACGGCCTTCGCCGAGGTCGGCGTCGACGAAGGAGCGCCCGTAGCCGGAGGAGCCACGGATGTCGGGGGCGAAGACGTCCACTCCCCGGCCGAGCAGCTCGTGGTAGAGCGGGTTGAGGACCGGCCGCTCCTGCTCCTCGGGGCCGCCGTGCAGATGCAGCACGCAGGGCGCCGGCTCCCCGGGGGAACGGCCCGCGGCCCGGTAGTACCAGCCGCCGAGTGGCAGTCCGTCCCGTGCGACGGGCCGCAGGGGAACCGGTCGCACGGGCGGCCGGCCGCCCGGGACGGCGTCCTCGTCACGCGCGGACCACGGCGTGCGCAGCGCCACGCCTTCGTGCAGCCACCACACCCCCGGTCGGCGCGGGGAACCCGAGAGCGCCACCACGGGACCGTAGGGGTCCAGGGTGGGCGCCACCCGGGTGACCACCTCGTGCGGCAGCGCGAAGGCGCGGGCCGGGCCGGCGGCGGGGAGTCGGGACAGGGCGGACAGGTCGCGCGGCTCGGAGGGTTTGGGGAGTCCGGGGAACACGCGCAGGCCGAGGGGCCCGGTGGCCGCGCGGAGGTCGGTGGCGCCGGGGAGCGTGGCGCCACCCGGGGCCGGTGGGATCCCGCCCGTGACCGGAGGGGGCCCACCCGGGAACGGTGGGATCCCGTCCGCGGCCGGAGGGCGTCCGCCCGTGGCGGGTGGGGTCCCACCCGCGGCCGGAGGGGGCCCACCCGTGGCCGGAGGGGGCCCACCCGTGGCCGGAGGGGGTCCGCCCGTGGCGGGTGGGGTCCCGTCCGCGGCCGGAGGGGGCCCACCCGCGGCCGGAGGAGGCCCACCCGTGGCCGGTGAGGTGCTCTCCCGGGCCGGTGTGGAGGGGTGCAGGGTGGTGACCTCCAGCTCGCTGACGCCCCGCACGTTCCACGCCAGCAGGGCGCTGCGCCCTGCCCGGTCCAGAGTCAGCAGTTCCAGGTCGCAGCCGGCGCGGGCCGCGACGACCCGACGGCCCCGCCACTGTCCTCGCGGACCGAGCCGCACCGCGACCAGCTCGGCGAACTCGCCTTCGGCGTCGCTGCGCAGCCACAGCGTGCAGCCGTCCGGTGAGAAGCCGCCGATCCACGGATCACCGTCGGCGACGCGCAGGGAACCGGTGACCGTACGGTCCCGCAGCCGTACCACGAGTGCCTCGCGGTGGCCGCGTGGTCCCCGCCGTACCAGGGCCAGCTCGCCGTCCTGGCTCAGCGCGCACACGCGCAGCGTCGGTGCCCCGGCCTCGCTCGCCAGCAGTACCGAGGCGGCGCCGCCGGCCGGGTCGACGAGGTAGGCGGCCAGGGTCCGCTGCCCCGGCTCCCCCGAGGGCGCGCCGTCGTGCGCGGGGCGCACGGCGCTCCCCCGCTCCTCGGGCGGGTGCGACGTGAGCGGTGTTCCGCCCATCAGGAACGCGCGGCCGCCGCGACCGGTCCAGTCACCGGTGTGGGCGGCCACCGGCGTGTCCGTCGTCGCGGTCGTCCCGTCGGTCTCGACGCGCGGCGGCCCCACGGGCGCCGGCTCGGTCACGGTCACCGCGACGGCCGAGCCGTCCGGGGCCCAGCAGCCGAGGTGGGCGGAGGCGCCGGGCTCGCCTCCGGCCAGCAGTCGGCGCATGGTGCCGTCGGGGCGCACGCACAGGACGCGGGTCAGTTCTCCGCCGCCGGGCGCGGTGGTGTAGGCGATCCACCGGCCGTCCGGCGACCAGGACACCTCGACGACCGGGTCCGGATCCGCGTCCAGCAGGCGCGCCTGCTCGCCGTCCACGGGAGCGACCCACAGTTGCGGTACGCCGGTACGGTCGCAGATGAAGGCGACCTCGCGTCCGTCGGGGTCCGCGGACGGATACCAGCAGCCGTGCGCGATCAGCGGCCGCGGCACATCGAGCGGCGCGGCGGTGTCCGGCAGCGGGACGGGCTCCGGCGCGGAACCGGCCTCCGTCCACATCGGGCTCCCGGGGGCCCGCGCCGGTTCCGGGCCCCCGGCGGATTCCGCCCTCGTCCGGCTCGCGGCGCCCTCCGCCGCCGGGCGCGCGGCGGCATCCGTGCCTGCCCGGCCCGGCGCTGCCCACCCCGGCCCCGGGCCCGCGGCCGCCTGCGTCGGTTCCGGGCCCCCGGCGGATTCCGCCCTCGTCCGGCTCGCGGCGCCCTCCGCCGCCGGGCGCGCGGCGGCACCGGTGTCTACCCGGCCCGGCGCTGCCCACCCCGGCTCCGGGCCCGCGGCCGCCTGCGCCGTCGCCCCGCTCGCGGCGGTCTCCGTCGTCGTCCGGTCCTCGGTGGCCCCCGTGGGCGCCGGGCCCGCGACGCCTTGCGGCATCGAGGGGTCCTCGGCCGACGCCGGCCGAGCGGGGGTGGGCGCCCGGGCGGCGCCGCCCGGTCCCGGCGGGCCGGTGGGCCGGCCCGGGGCGGACGCGCCGCCCGGGGCCGTCGGGCCTTCGGTGCCGGGAGCCGTCGGGGTCAGCGGATGCCGTGCGTCTGCAGCCATGTCTCCAGCAGCGCTACCTGCCACAGTGTGTTCGCTCCTCGCCGGGTGCGGTGGGCGTTGGGTGCCGCGAGCAGTTCGGCGACGCACTCCCGACGGAAGACGCCGCGCTCGACGGCCTCCGGGGCGTTGAGCGCCTCGCGGACCCGCTGCAGCACCGGGCCTGCCATGTGCTTGATCGCCGGGACCGGGAAGTACCCCTTGGGCCGGTCGACGACCTCCCGCGGCAGGACCTTGCGGCCCGCGGCCTTCAGCACTCCCTTGCCGCCGTCGGCGAGTTTCAGCTCGGGCGGACAGGCGGCGGCCAGCTCGACCAGCTCGTGGTCCAGGAAGGGCACCCGGGCCTCCAGGCCCCAGTCCATCGTCATGTTGTCCACGCGCTTGACGGGATCGTCGACCATCATCACGTGCGTGTCCAGCCGCAGATCGGCGTCCAGCGTCGTCTCGGCGCCCTCGGCCGCCATGTGGTGGCGCACGAACTCGGCCGAGGCGTCCCGGTCGGCGAGGAAAGCCGGTTCGAGGATGCGGGACAGCTCGGCGTGGGACCGGTCGAAGTAGGTGTCGATGTACCCTTCCGCGGCCCGCTGCCGGGGCACGCCCGCCATCTGCGGGTACCAGTGGTAGCCGGCGAACACCTCGTCCGCGCCCTGGCCGCTCTGGACGACCTTCACCTCCTTGGCCACCTGCTCGGACAGCAGGTGGAAGGCGACCGTGTCGTGACTCATCATGGGCTCGCTCATGGCGAGCACGGCCGACTCCAGTGCCCCCGACACCCGGTCGGAGGGGACCATCAGCTGGTGGTGGCGCGTGTCGAAGTGGCGCGACACGAGGTCAGAGTAGTGGAACTCGTCGCCTTCCTCGCCCCCTTCGGACTCGAAACCGACGCTGAAGGTCGCGAGGTCCTGCTGACCCTCCTCGGCCAGCAAGGCGACGATGAGGCTGGAGTCCAGACCGCCGGACAGCAGCACGCCCACGGGCACGTCGGCCACCATGCGGCGGCGCACCGCGGTGCGCAGGGCGTCGAGTACCGCGTCCGTCCAGTCGTCGGCGCTCAGACCGGCGTACTCCGGGCGGCGCGTGTAGGCGGGCTGCCAGTAGCGGTGGTCGTGCTCGGTTCCGTCCGGTTCGACGACGCGCACGGTGGCCGGAGGGAGCTTGCGCACACCGTTCAGGACGGTGTGGGGGGCGGCCACGGTCGCATGCCAGCTGAAGTACTGGTGCAGGGCCACCGGGTCGAGGGTGGTGTCGACGCCGCCGCCCGCGAGGAGGGCCGGCAGCGAGGAGGCGAACCGCAGCCGGTCGGCCGTCCGCGCCAGGTACAGCGGCTTGATGCCGAGCCGGTCCCGGGCCAGCACCACGCGTCCGCTGTCCAGCTCGACGATGGCGAAGGCGAACATGCCGTAGAAGTGCTCGACGCAGTCGGTGCCCCACTGCCGGTAGGCCTTGAGTACGACCTCGGTGTCGGAGTCGGAGAAGAACTCGTGACCGAGCGCCCGCAGTTCGTCCCGCAGCTCCCGGTAGTTGTAGACGCAGCCGTTGAAGACGCCGGCGATCCTCGCGCGGGGGTCCGTCATGGGCTGGGCGCCGCTCTCCGACAGGTCGATGATCTTCAGTCGCCGGTGGCCGAGGGCCACCTGTCCCTGGGACCACAGACCGCGCCCGTCGGGGCCGCGCGGCGCCAGCCGATCGGTCATCCGCTCCAACGCCGCCATGTCCGGCCGCTCGCCGTCGAACCGTATCTCTCCGCCGAGGCCACACATCAGAGGCTCCCCCCGCTCCGGGCCGAGGGCCGCGCGGTGCGGCCCACCGGGCTCACCTGCTCCGTGCGGCCCGTCATATCGGGATGGCTCGTGCGGTCCGGGGGTCCCGGAAGCGGGTGGTCGGCGATGGGGTGATCCTGCTTGCTGAGCATGGGAATGCGTCTCTCCTTGATCAGACGACGGTCGCCGGTCGGCCGGGCCGTGCGGTCGGGCCCCTGCGGAGGCCGTCGGCGTCGGGGGCGGGTCACGCGCTCGGTGTCCGGGCGATGGACCTGCCGCTGTGCGGACGGGCGTCGAGGGTGCCCAGGCGCGCGGTGGTGTGCCGCGGACGGGCCGGCAGGCGGGGCCTTCGCCGTTCGCCTCGGGTCTCGGCCACCATCAGGTCGACGCTGGCCAGGAGGTCCTCGGTCTGGGCGGCCCGGCGCAGCCGGTTCGCCGCGGTACCGGCGGCCAGCGCCTCCTTCAGGAGCCGGTGCACGATGTCCCAGTCGCCGGACGCCTCCAGCTGCGGGCGGAGCCTGGTCAGCATGGCGGTCAGCACGGCCGGGGCCGGTGCCGAGCAGCGCGTGAGGGGGTCGACCAGGTCGCCTTCCAGACCCGAGCGCGCGGCCCGCCAGGCGGCGGCCCGCAACCACTCGTGCCGGCCGTCGCACAGAGGTCCCTCGGCGCGTTCGAGGCGCTCGCATGCCTCGCGCACCAGGGCCCGGAAGAGGCCCGCGACGAGCACCACGGTCTCCACCCGGGGGCAGGCGTCGCAGATGCGCAGTTCCAGCGTGCGCTGGTGGGCGGAGGGCCGTACGTCGTGATAGATCATGCCGGCGTCACTGATGACGCCCGAGCGGATCAGTTCGACGAGGGTGCGGTCGTAGTCGGCGGCGTCCGGGTGGCAGCCGACCGGTCCCGCGGTCGGCCACCGCTGCCACAGCATGGTCCGCCAGCTCGCGTAGCCGGTGTCGGACCCGAGCCAGAACGGCGAGCTGGCCGAGAGGGCCAGCAGGGGCGGCAGCCAGGGTGAGACCAGGCACATCGCGCGGACGGCGGTGTCCCGGTCGGGCACGTCCACATGGATCTGAGCGCTGCAGATGAGCTGCTCGTCCGCGACCAGCCGGTAGTCGTCGGCCATGCGCCGGTAGCGGGGGTCGGCGGTGACGTCCCGGGCGCCGATGTCGGCGAGGGGGACCGTACCGGCGGCCACGACCGCGAGGCCGAGTGCGGCCGCCGCCGCGTCCAGTCGGCGCCGGGCCGAGGCGAGGTCGGTCCACAGCCCGTCGAGGGTGTCGTGCACACCGCTGTTGCTCTCCACCACCGACTGCTGCAGTTCTCCGGTGAAGCCAGGTCTGTCGAGACGACCGAGCACCTCGGCGGCGCGTGGCACGAGGTGCCCACTCTCCACATCGACCACATGGAACTCTTCTTCTGCCCCTAGACGCGCCGTCACGGTATCTCCCTGCGAGTAGTCCACAGCCGCCGGTGGCCCGGCCTGCCGGTCGGCGCGCGGGCGGTTGACGTGGTCAGAGTTCCCTGATCAGCCGTGGGCAAGCGTCGGAGTTACCAGCAAGTGACATCACCCGCTCATCTGAGCGACCGCGTGCCGGGACTCGCCGCGAGCAGGCGGCGCGTTACGGCCGATTCGGACACCCCGCAGGCCGTCGAGGGGCCGGCCGGATGCCGACTCAGGACCGCCCCTCGTCGTCCTCGGCCGTGCCCGGTTCCGCCATGGAGCGGTGCAGTGCGGCCTTGGCCCTGTCGGGGAGGACCTTGTTCGCCAGGCCCTGTGCCCTGGTCTTCAGGGAACCGGTCACCTTCTTCTGGCGGCCGTGTGTGATCGCCTCGAAGGCCTGCCGGGCGACGTCGGCGGGGTCGTCCTTCTCCATGGTGCCGATCCTGGTGTCCCCCATGTCCGCCCGGCGGAAGAAGTCGGTGTCCGTCGGGCCGGGCATGAAGGCGGTGACCGTGACGCCCGTGTCCTTCACCTCGTCGCGCAGCGCCTCGGCGAAGGACTGCACGAAGGACTTGGTGGCGTTGTAGACCGGCTGGAAGGACCCCGGCATGGTCGCCGCGATGGAGGACGTGAACGCCAGCCGGCCCGTGCCGCGGTCGAGCATGTCGTGCAGCAGCGGTTTGGCGAGCCGCACGGTGGAGGTCACGTTCAGGGCGATCACCGAAAGGTCGTCGGTGAGATCGGTGTCCGCGAAGGCTCCGTCCTGGCCGACCCCGGCGTTGAGCACGGCGACGTCGATGTCCAGGCCGATCGTGGCGGCGACCAGCCGGTCCACACCCGCCGGGTCCCTGAGGTCGGCGCGCACGGCCCGTACCTCGGCGCCGGTCTCGCGCAGCCGGTACGCCGCGTGGTCCAGGCGGTCGTCCTCGGCGTTGATCAGCAGATCGTAGCCATGCTCGGCGAACTGCTCGGCCAGTGCGTATCCGATTCCGCTGGAGGCCCCGGTCACCAGGGCGAGCGGCCTGTCGTCGTCCATGCGCGGTGTAACCACCCTCGCCGCCTCCAACCGTGCGGGCGCGGGGAGTCCACGCGGACGGGAGCCGGGGGTGCGGCCGACCGTCAGCGGGCCTCGTGAGCCTCGTGTGCCGGGCGCCGGTGCGGCCTGTCGGCCGTGGCCAGGGCCTCGGCCGCCCGGTGCCGGTTCTCCCGCAGGCGGCGCAGGTAGGAGCGCGCCATGGGCCCCGGCGGGACACCACGGGCGAAGGCCCGCATGTTGCGCTCCCCCGTGTTGTAGCCCAGGGCGAGGAGTTCGTCCCGGGCGTAGCGGCGCGAGTGCCGTCGCGGCAGTCGCCGGTCGAGGTCCGCCAGATACAGGGCCGCCGCGTGCACGGCGAACGCGGGGTCGTCGCGCAGGTCCTCCCAGCGGCCGGTGAGGCCGTGCGCCCGCCGCACCCGCTCGAAGGTCGCACGGTGCATGTTGGCGACGCCGAAGGACGCGCCGGGCTTCCACCACTGCCACAGCCGCTCCAGGAGCGGATGGTGCGGCTTGTAGGCCTCGTTGTGGAGGACGCCCATCAGCAGCAGCGGCGAGATCCCCGTGCGCTCGGCGCTGTGCACCACGTGGGCGGCGTAGTCGGCCGGGTCGTAGCCGCCCGGCCGCAGGGGCGGGGTCCGGACACCGTCGCTTCCCGCCGGCCGCCACCGCCGTTCCCCGGACGTCACGGTCGCTTCCTCGGTCATCGCTTGTCCCGCCTCCCTGCTCGTCGGCCACGCGGCGGCCTGCCGGGCTTCCGCCGTCGTGGGGTGCACGTGCCCGCGTGAGGAAGCCGCAATCCATCGTGCCGCGAGGACGACCGGGCCGACGGGTGGTGTGGCCGCAGTCGAGGAACAGCGTCCCGCCGTCGGCCCATCCAGGGGGGAAGCCGCGTGCCGCCCGTCCTGGCCGTCGCGCCCCCGTGTCAGCCGGTGGCGCCGCCCCGTACGTCGATGTCCCCCCGGCGGGCCTCGCCGTCGCTCAGCGCGGCCTCCGTGGCGACGGGCGGGTAGCCGGAGGCGACCACGGTGTAGTCGCCCGGGGCAGGTCCCGCAGTGTGGAGGTCCCGCAGGGTGTAGGTGCCGTCGGCGATCGCAACGGCTGAGGCCACCACCTTGCCCGCCGGGTCCAGTAGCGTGAGGCGGGCCTCGGCCACGGGCCGACCGGTCCGCTCGTGGCGCGCGGTCCCGTGGACACGGCCGACGCCGGGCAGCGTGACGTCGGAGACGACGGCTCGTGTCCCGCACGTGAGCTGTACGGCGCGGGGGGCGGTGGCCGTCGGCCGACACGACCAGGGTGTACGCGCCCGGCCGGGCCACCGCCAGCCGGTAGCCGCCGTCCTCGCCGGTCCTGGCCAGTGCGCCCGGCCGTGGCCGTCGACGAGGGTGAGCGTCGCGTGGGCTATGGGCCGACCGGCACCGTCGTCCACTCGCCCGCGCAGCGCCCCCGCACCCGCGAGATGATCCGGGTCGGCCTCAGCGCTCGCCGCCGGTTCGGTCGTACGGGGCGAAGCCTCAGGCTGGGTCCTGTCGGCCGCCGTCGGACCGGTCGGCGCCGGCTGCCGGGCCGCCGCGGTGTCCGGCTGCCTGGCCGGTGTCCCCCGTGGCCGGCGCCGTCGCGGCAGGGCGGCTGCGGACCAGCGAGGCGGCGGCCGCGGCCAGGGACATGGCGATGGCCAGCGAGAAGACCACGACCAGGCCGTCGTGGAACGGCTGCGAGATGAGGTGCGGGAAGTACTCGCGACCCGTGAGGTGCGCCGAGGCGGAGGGCGAGAGGTGCCCGAGGATGTCCGGGCCGAGGAGGTGCTGGATCGGGTTGTAGCCGAGGAAGGCCGCGAAGAGGACGCCGACGGGGGGAAGTCCGGCGACGGTGTGGGCCGCTCCCGCCGGGACGCCCTGGGCCGTCAGGCCGGTGGAGAGGGTGTGCGGGAGGGTGCCGGAGAGCCCCGCCACCATGAGCGAGAAGAACACGCCCATGGACAGCACCATTCCGGCGTTCTGGAACGTGGCACGCATGCCGGAGGCGGCGCCGCGGGCGTCGGCCGGGACGTTCGACATGATGATCGACGTGTTCGGCGCCGCGAACAGCCCGCCGCCCAGGCCGTTGAGGAAGATCAGGGCGGCGAACACCCAGTAGGAGAAGTCGCCGGGCAGGACGAGCAGTCCCGCGAAGGACACCGCCATCACGAGGAATCCGGAGGCGGCGAACAGTCGCGCGCCGAACCTGTCGGACAGCGCGCCGGAGACGGGCCCGGCGAGCAGGAAGCCGACGGTCAGCGGCAGCATGTAGATACCGGCCCACAGCGGGGTGTCGGCGTAGTCGTAGCCGTGCAGGGGCAGCCAGATGCCCTGGAGCCAGATGATGAGCATGAACTGCAGTCCGCCCCGGGCGATGGACCCCAGCAGAGTGGCCGCGTTGCCGCCGGCGAACTCCGCGTTGCGGAACAGGCGCAGCGGGAACATCGGCTCGGCGACCTTCATCTCCACCACGCAGAAGGCGGCGAGCATCACGACCCCGCCGATGAGTCCCGCCAGGACCCAGGGGTTGGTCCAGCCCATGGTGTGGCCGCCGTAGGGCTGGATGCCGTAGGTGATGCCCGCGAGCAGCGCGGTCAGCCCGATGGCGAAGGTGGTGTTTCCCCACCAGTCCATCCGGCCGGGCCTGCGGATCCCGGTCTCGTGCAGGGACTTGTACGCCCACACCGTGCCGATGAGGCCGATGGGCACGTTGACCCAGAAGATGGACCGCCAGTTCCAGGTGACGAGCGCCCCGCCGAGCACGAGGCCGAGGAAGGAGCCGGCGATGCCCGCCACCATGTTGACGCCCAGCGCCATCCCGCGCTGCCGGGCCGGGAACGCGTCGGTGAGGATGGCCGCGGAGTTGGCCATCAGCATCGAACCGCCGACGGCCTGCACGATGCGCCAGCCGATCAGCCACATCGCCCCGCTGCCGCCGTGGAAGGGGTCCAGCGAGAGGACGACCGAGGTGAGAGTGAAGATCAGGAAGCCGGCGTTGTAGATACGGACCCGGCCCATCATGTCGCCGAGCCGGCCCAGCGCGACGACCAGTACGGCGGTGACGAGCATGTAGCCCATCAGCATCCACAGCAGATAGCTGACGTTGGCGGGCTGGAGGGGGTCGAGGCGGATGCCGGTGAAGATGCCGGGGAGCGAGATCAGCACGATCGAGCTGTTGATGGTGGCCAGCAGCATGCCCACCGTGGTGTTGGTCAGCGCCACCCACTTGTAGCGGGGGTGGTCCGCGCCGATCCAGGCTCTTCGAGGGGGGCGGTCGGTGTCGGTGCCCGAGGGTATGCGGTCGGTCTGGTCGGCTGTCATCGCGGGCTCCCGGTGTCTGGCCGTTCGGTGGGCGCGGTCGTCCGGTTCGAGGGGTCCTCGGGGTCGGGGGCCGCCGACGCGTCGCCCGCGACCATCCGCTCCACGAGCGGGACGACGATCTCCATCGCCTCCCGCAGCGCTCGCCGGTCGTCGTCGGGCAAGGTGGCGACCAGTTCGGCCAGCCGGGCGTCCCGCGCCCGTCTGCGGGCGGCGAGCACGTCGCGGCCGGTGTCGGTGACGGCCACCAGGGTCGCCCGTCCGTCGGCCTCGTCGGCGACCCGTCGGACCAGGCCCTGCCGTTCCAGGCGCTGCACGAGCTGGGTCATGGACGGCTGGGCGACCCCCTCCGCCGCCGCCAGAGCCGTCAGCCGCACGGGGCCCTCGCGTTCGAGGCGGCCCAGGGTGGCGGCCGCCGTGAAGCTGAGGCTTCGACGGTCGGTGACGACCCTGATCACGGCGGCCGCCGTGTCCGCCAGCGCCCGTGCGGTCCGCCGCGCGTCCGCCGCGTCCGCGGCACCGAAAGTGTGATCCACACCTTTCAGTATCACGCGTCTACATAGGCACGCTATGAAAACGGGGTAAGAGTCGTTTCGGTCGGGCGGCCCCGCGTCCAGTCGCACGAGGCCGCCCTCCCAGCGCCGCCGGCGCTGCTCCGGGGAAAGGTCCTGGCGCGGGCTTCGCACGGTGCACGCGTGCGCGTGCCGTTCGCTCCGCCTCCGGGTCGCCCGCGGTCGTCGCCGAGCGCGCCGCGCGGCGGGCGGCCACGACGTGACGGCGCAGCCGGAGGCCTCCTCGGGAAGCGAGGGGTCGGTCGCCCGCCACCGCCGGCCGCGGACCACGATGACGTGTCCGTCCGGGGGTCGTCTCCTGAGGAGGCCGCGCGATCACACCCCCGCTTGCGGCCGCTCTCGCCGCGGCAACGGCGGCCGTCCCACCTCCCCCTCTGGGTCGCCCGCGGTCGTCGCCGAGCGCGCCGCGCGGCGGGTGGCCATGACGTGACGGCGCAGCCGGAGGTCTCCTCGGGAAGCGAGGGGGCAGCGGCGGCCGTCCCACCTCCGCACGCACCGGCGCCGCGGACATGGAGGTGCCGGACCTCGCGGCGGCGCGTCGCCCCGTACCGCGGGCCGCGCTTCGATCCCGGCGCCGACGCGGGCCGACGCGCTTGCGGGCCACCTCGGCGTCACATGGACACCTCGTCCGAACCGGCCGGCTCGGCGGCGAGCGAACCGGTCGCCGCTCACAGCCAGCCGAGGGCTCCGAACGCGGCGAGGGCGAGCGCGTCGACGCCGAGGATCGTGGCCACCGTGACGGCCTTGGTGCGGACCTTGGGCATGTCGTGCACCACGAAGGCGGCCACGAAGAACGGGGCGTAGCCGATGAGGAGGACAAGGAGCGGGAACCGGGCATTCCACCAGTCCCAGTCCCAGGTGAGCACGCCGGCCTTGTTCAGCAGCAGCTCGACGCCCACGGCGGCCGCGGAGTCCACCGCGACCAGTACCGGACGGTTCGGCATGCCGAGGATGCGGACGTCGCGCGGGGGCAGCAGCTTCGCCGCGACGATGCCCATGACGGCGAACATGAAGCAGATCTCGATGTTCAGGCCGATGAGGATCTGGTAGGCCGTGCTTCCCCGGGCGCCCCACACCGGTGCGCGTCCGCTGAAGTGGAAGACCAGCGCGTTCCCTATCTCGTTGAACCAGTCCATGCCCCACAGGGCGAGTCCGGCGAAGAACACGTTCCAGTCCCGGCGTTGCGCCTCGGTGGCGTACGCGTACAGCACCAGCAGGAGCAGCGGGATGACGTACCACTTGAACTGACCGGCGTCGCGCAGGTGTTCCAGCGCCGCCCGGGCGTCCTCGGTCATCGTCTCGCTCTCCTCAGGCCTTGAGCGCGCGACCGGCCGCGGCCAGCGCGAGGCGGCGTGGCGCGAGCTGTGCCGCTCGTGCCGACAGACGGTTGCCGAGCCCGGCGACGACGCTCGGCGGGGTACGGCGGCCTTCCAGGGCGCGGCGGGTCGCCGTGACCACGTCGGCGGGCGTGGCGACGTTCCCGACCATCGCCTCGCGGGTGCCGACGACGTCGAAGAACTCGGTGTCGACCGGCCCCGGGGAGACGGCCAGCACCCGCAGGCCCGAGCCGCGGGTCTCGTAGGCGAGGGCCTCGGTCAGGCTGAGAACGAAGGCCTTGGTGGCGCCGTAGACGGCCATGGCGGGAGTCGGCTGGTACGCGGCCGTGCTCGCCACCGTCACCAGGGCGCCGCGTCCCTCGGCGGTCAGTTGCGGCAGAAACGCGCGCGTGACGTCGGCGACGGCGCCGACGTTGAGCTGGATCATGCGCGAGATCTCCGCCGGATCCTGCTCCAGGAAGGCCCCGTGACTGCCGAAACCGGCGTTGTTGATCAGCGTCTGGACGACGGTACCGCGGGCGTCGAGCGCCTCGCGCAGGGCCGCGCCGGCCCCTGGGGCGGCGAGGTCCGCGGCGAGCGGGGTCGCGGCGACGCCGTACTTCTTCCGCAGATCCTCGGCCAGGGTCTCCAGCCGGTCCAGGCGGCGGGCGACCAGGACGACGTCGGCGCCGCGCTCGGCCCACTGGCGGGCGAACTCGGCGCCCAGGCCGGAGCTGGCGCCGGTGATCAGGGCGCAGGTCCCCTGGTAAGAGAGAGTGGGCATGGCTGCGCTCCGCTTCGGCTGGTCCGGGGTGCGATGACGCCGCCAATGTAGGCAACTGACATCATTGTAGTCAACCGACAACATCGAGGGAGTTCCACTGTGGCCGAAGGCTCCTACCACCACGGCAACCTGCGGGCCGCCCTGCTCGAACGGGCGGAGACCGTGCTGGCCGAGAGCGGAGTCGCCGGACTCTCCCTGCGCGGACTGGCCCGCGACCTGGGCGTCAGCCATGCCGCCCCGGCCCGCCACTTCCGGGACCGCCAGGCCGTGCTCGACGCGCTGGTGGTCAGCGGCTTCACCGATCTCAACCGGCGCATGCGGGCGGCGGCGGAGGGCCCTGGCCCCGTGCAGCGGCGGATGGCGGACGTGGGGCGGGCCTACGTCGGCTTCGCGATCGAGAGGGCCGCGCTGCTGGGGCTGATGTTCACCGCGAAGCACGAGGAGGGCTCGGGGGAGGAACTGCGGCAACTGGCCCATACGAGCCTGGAGATCGCCGCCCGTCTGCTCGCCGAGGCCCAACGGGGCGGTGCGGTTCGCCCCGGTGATCCGACCCGGCTGGCACAGGTCGCCTTCTCCACCGTGCACGGCCTCGCGGCGCTCGCGGTGGGCGGCCTGCTGGACGACACCCCGGTCGACGACGCCACCGACCTCGCCCTGGAGGTCCTGCTGGCGGGACTGCGCGCACCCCGGTGAGCACGACAGGCGGGCCGGGGCACACCCGGTGGCCCGCACCGGACTCTCAGGTCACCCCGTGGCCTCCAACCGCTCGTCTCCCGTGAGGCGGTTGACGCGGTACGTCTGCGGGACGCACAGGTTGAGTGCGGCGGCGGCGCCGATCAGCCCCGCGCACGCCCACAACACACCCTGGTCGTCCCACGCGCGGGTGGCGAGGGCGGTGACGAGGTAGCCGAGCGGGATGGCCAGCCGCTCCCCCACCCCGTTGAACGCGCTCATGCGGCCCTGCTCCGCCGGGGGCACGTGCTGCTGGAAGGCCGTGGTCCAGGCGACGATCGCCACGTCGAGCCCGATCCCCGCCAGCAGGGCCGCCGGCAGCACCAGGGACAGCGGCCGGTCCCAGGCCAGGGCGGCCAGCGGGAGCGCGAGGGCACCGCTCGCCGCGATCGCGACGGTGAGCAGTCGGTACGGCCGCCAGCGCAGGCACACGAGGGTTCCGGCCAGCAGTCCGGAGGCGAAGGCCGCCTGGACGAGGCCCCAGTCACGCGCCCCGGCGTAGTGGCGTGCGGCGACGAGCGGGCCCAGGAGCTGGAAGCCCGCCAGCCAGGCGGCGACGAGAACGGTCCCGGCGGCGGTGTAGGTCCACAGCCAGGTGCGCGACCAGAAGCCCGTCCAGCCCGCCCGCAGATCGGCCAGCACACCGGCGGTGGCGCCAACGGGGGCGCCCAGCCGCAGGCCGAGGAGCAGGACGGCCGCGACGGCGAACGTGCACGCGTCCCAGGCCAGTGCCCAGGCCGCGCCGCTCGCGGCGACGACGATCCCGCCGACGGCCGGGCCCAGCACCCTGACCGCGTTGCCCGGCAGTCGGAGCAGCGCGTTGGCCTGTTGCAGGTGCTCGGCGGGAACGATCTGCGCGACGGCGCCCTGTGCGGCGGGCACGGTGAACGACGCGGCGGTCCCCGAGGCGAAGCCGCACGCCGCGATCGACGCCGTGGTGGCGTGCCCGGTGGCCACGGTGACCGCAAGGGTGCCCTGCGCGCCCGCCGCCAGCAGATTGCCGAGGAAGAGCAGCCGGCTGCGGGAGACGCGGTCCGCGAAGAGACCGCCGGCGATGAGGAACACGATCGTCGGGACGGTGCTCGTGGTGAGCACCAGGCCGAGCGATCCCGCTCCTCCGCCCTGCTCGATGACCGAGTAGGCGAGAGCGAGCGGGGCCATCGCCGAGCCGGTGGCGGAGATCAGACTGGCCGACACGAACCGCCGGAAGGCCGCGACGCGTAACGGCGTCCTGGGGGTCGTCGACGTCTCGGCGGCGGTCCTCATGATCTCCCCTGTGCTCGGCGCACCGAGCACGGTAGTACACCTGTGCGATGTGCCGGACACGGACGCCGGGAGCCGGCCGCCGAGAGTCAGGGCACTCGGTGCACGGCGCTCGGCAGTCGGCGCACGGTGCCGCATCCGGTGACCGGCCGGCCCGTGGTCGCGGTCGTGCGCGTTCCTGGTCGCGGACGCGGGTGGGGCGGCGTGCCGGTCATGCGGGTCGGCCCTCGCGGGATGTCCGGTCGACCCGGCCGAGCAGGACGATCGTGGCGAGCAGCAGGCCGAGGAAGCCGGAGAACCACAGCGTCGCCGTCGCCTGGGTGGTCAGCTGTGCCGCGACGCCGAGTCCGAGGGACGTGACGACGAGGCCCGTATAGGCGGCCAGGAAGAAGGTCGCGAGGGCTTCCGCGCGTACCTCCTCGGGCGCGGCCCGCGCGACCAGGGCCACGGCGGCCTTGAAGAGGGTTCCCGCACCGAGCCCGGCGACGGCGCCGCCGACGAGGAAGAGGGCCGGGTTCCCCGAGACCATTCCCACGGCCACGGCGGCGCAGCCGGAGGCCTCCGCTGCGACACCGATCGCCTCTCTGGCGGCGGGCCGCAGGGGGGCGGAGAGGAGCTGGCCGAGGACCGCGGCGGCGAAGACGCCGAAGACCATGGCGCCCGCGACGGCCGGCGAGTTCTGGTGCAGGGCGGTGGCGAGGAAGGCGGGCGCCAGGGAGGTGAAGAGCCCGAAGATGGCCAGGCCCGCGCAGGCGCACGCGACCGCCCGGCCGAAGAGTACGGCCCCGCCGTGCGCCCGGATCCGCTGCACCCGGTAGGGCTTGGGGCGGGTCGGGTGGGCGACTGTCTCCGGCACGGCGGTTACGGCGGCGGCAGCGGCGGCGAGCAGGACGGCGAAGACCGCGTACGGCGTGCGGACGGGGGCGGGGACGTAGGCCGCGAGGAGTCCGGCGACGAGCGGTCCCACACCGAGGCCGCCGATGTTCGCGGCGGTGGACACGGCCTCGAAGCGGCCCGGCCCCTCCCCCGGTCGCGCCCGTGCGTCCAGGTCCTGGAGGTAGGCGGTGGCCGTGGGCGTGGCCGCGCCCACGCCGAGCCCGGTGACGAACCGCGCCGGGAGCAGTCCGGCGAGGTCGGGCCAGAGGAGGAAACCGAGGGCGGCGGCCAGTTCGCCGAGAAGCGCCGCGATCAGGACCGGGCGTCGGCCCATACGGTCGGAGAGGTGGCCGGTGAACACCAGGCCCACCGCCACCCCCACCGCGTACACGGCGAAGACGACCGTCACGGTGAACGCGCCGAAGCCGTCGCGTTTCTCGTACAGCGGGTAGAGCGGGGTCGGCACGGTGGAGAACGCGATGGCCACGGCGAAGACCGCCGCGACGACCCGGAAGCCGACGGCGTTTCCCACCCCGGCGCCGGCCGGACGACCCGAACGCGCCGGAGCACCACGCCTGAACCGCGTCGACACCCTCATACGAACCACTATGACCGCTGACCGCCGGCGGGCGAGGAACCGCTTCAGCGCTGGAGCGCGCGCCACCGGGCCCACCGCGTGCTCGGCGAGGGGCGAGCCACCGGGCGGCTGCCGGACACCGGCACCGCCCACAGGCGAGCCGACCGCGCACGGCAACGCCACCCCCTCGGCCGCGGCCGGGCCCCGGCGCGGCTGAACGGCGTTGAGGCGTCAGCCCATCAGCGCCACGTCGTCGCTGCCGTCCGGCGGGCGGCGGGCGGCGGCCCGGTAGCCGGGCGCAGACCTCCGGCGTCGATGCCAGACATAGCGTATGCACCCCCGGGCGCGACCGGTACCCCTCGAACCGCTGGGCTGCTGCCTGCCTGGTCAGAAGCGTGCCCGCGCGTCCCGTGGCCAGCCTGGACGGTGCCGGGCCGCCTGCGGGCCGCACAACGGCTTATGCGGGGCCATCATCGGCAGGGGCCGCCCCGCGATGAACGCAAGTAGTGCCGTGCACCCTTTAGCCAGGCCGTACACATAAGTGGAAAATCTTGCTCCTATCCAGCCCAAGCACGGGTGACGGGGGCGGATCATGCCGAACCGGGGGGAGCCCGCCATTACGGCGGTAGCCCGCGAACTCCAAACGCTCCTCGGGCACGGGATCACAGACGCCAAGGCGGCCACCAAGCTGGTTCATCTGCGCGCCGCCCTCGGCTTAACGGACGCCCCACCCGCCCAGGCTCGCCAGCTCATCCGACAGCACCTGCGCCAGCGCATCCGCCCTCCTGGCCGGTGACTATGAAGTGCTTGACCCGCCCGTCACCCGCTCCGCCACGGCACTCCGTTCGTCCCCGGGCCAGACGATGAAGTGCTCTGCTTCGAGTTCGACCTGAGTAGCCCGCTCGGTGAGCCGAAAGATGCGCAACTGGCGCACAAGCTAGCTACGGCATTAGACCAGGCTGTCCGGGACGCAAGGGTGGGTGAGTGTGGCGGCTTCTACTACGGCAACAGCGAGTGCACAGTGTTCCTGTACGGCGCGAACCTGGAAGCCATGCTGGAGGCCATTGAGCCTTCTCTACAGTCGTTCCCGCGTGAGCTCAGGATGAGGATGCCGGAGGCGTAGCCGGGGCTCGTACTGCCCATCATCGGCCTGTGTCATCGCGCCGCCGGCGCGGGGCATCGTCAGCCCGCGGACGAGGGGAAAATCGCTGTCTGATACCAGTCATCGCTGGTATTATCTGGACATGACAGACCTAATGGATGAAGTAGCCCAACACTACCTTGGCTCAGGCGACTTCAACGGATACTTCTTTCATGAGGAGCCGGAAGACGTCCGGCGTGAGGCTATTCGCCTGCTCGATGATGGACTCATCGAGGTCGTCGGCGAGGCCGACTACCCGAACCCCCACATCCGCCCGTGGCCAACCAGGCGCCCAATTGAAGCGCAGAGGACTGACATCCAAGAGTCGGCCAGTGAGCACGGTGCAATCTGCCTTTATCCAACCGCTAAGGCATTGGCTGGCCGCCTAGAGCCCCAGCTGCATCATGATGAGCCGTACCGGCGTCGGCTGGCCGAGGGGCGCGGCACGCTGGAGTTGGCTTACTTCCGGTTCGATGTACTGGAGAGCTACCGCAACGACCCCCGCTTCCACTTCGACTTTGACGACTTCGGAGTGAGGATCTCGGTCTCAGATGAGGTCTACCTGGATGAAGATGAGGACCCGGACGACAAGACGTCGATCTACCATGTTGGCTTTGCCTACAACGGGACGACCATCAAGCGCGACAGCAGCGAGCCCATCACCCGCCATATCTGCGCCTTCTTGGGCGACCTGTCCAAGCTGACGCCCGCCCATCAGCAGCGGTGGCGAACCTATGAGGTCACGGCGAAGCCGGAGGTTCAGCCTCACCCTGTGTGGATGGCTGCCCAGATGGGGCACTGGCCTGATGGCCTCGGCCCGTTCGCCCGGTTCTTCTTCGAGCTGGAGGCTTGGAACAAGCTTCACACTCAGGCGTTCGGGGTGCCGCTACTGAAGACAGTAGACAGACCACGTGAGTTCGGCTGGGTGCTTCGTCCCTCCCAGCATGAGTACGACTCGTTCATCCACCAGCTGGACAAGCTGTTGTCCGAGAACCTGCAACACAAAGCCTTCGATGCGGCTGACGTGCCACGGAAGGACGAGAACGACCAGGCCATTGGCAGCTTGAATCGGCTAGACCGCCTCCTTGCCAAGCACAACATCCCGGAAGACGCGCGCCGGGGCGTGCTGAAGCCCTTGCGCGACGTTCGTACCGCACGACAGAAGCCTGCACACACCGTGCGCTCGAACCTCACCAACAAGAACTTCATCCGCGACCAGGCGGAGCTCATGGCAGTCGTCGTCGAGAGTCTGATGTTGCTCCGTTCGTTCTGGCAGAACCATCCGAAAAACGCCGGATGGGAAGAGCCAGACTACGTGGGCGAGGGTCGCTACTACTGGCTCTAATGACGACCACCAGCTGGCGCTTGGACTGCGCATCACCGGCCTGTGCCGTCGAAGCGCCGACGTCCGTTGGATGACGCGTCATCACGACCCTCTTGGATCAGGGGTTGTCGTACCTACTGATCAGCGACCGCCTGCGCGGTACCGTGATAGGTCGGTGACAGTGCGTATAGAGGAGGGGGTCGGTGCAGCAGGATGGTGCCCGCAACAAGAAGATCAATCCCAGTGCGTACAACGCCTTGGCCTATGCGCTCTGGCGGGTCATCTGGAACAAGGACGACTTTGAGCGCTACGTGCGCGGCATGTTGCAGGACCACAGCGAGCTCATGGCCCGCCTCGACTTCGGCCGGACCAAGCGCGAGACGGCCGGGGAGTTGGTGAACCTTCTCCGAGCCAATGAGGCGCGCTACCTCGATGTGACCGTGGCGCTCATGCTCGACATTGCGGGCATGGACCGGTTCCCGAACCTCGAACGACAGGTCGATGGTGCCGAGAAGGTGGCACTGGCTGAGACCGCCGTGGCCGAGCTGCGGCGCTGGACCGGCAAGCAGCAAGAGATCATCAAAGAGCATGAGGAGCACGCGGCCACCATCGCCGAAAGCGCCAAGCAGGCCCAGGTCATCCGGGCGTTCACCGAGGCCCACGAGGACCTGAAGCAGCGCTTCTTCGTGATGCACCAGGCCACGGACAAGCACCAGCGTGGACGGGACTTCGAAGGCTTCATCGACGAGCTGTTCGCCCTGTACGACCTGGACCCGCGGGCGTCGTACAGCCTGGAGCATGAGCAGATCGATGGTGCCTTCTCCTTCGACACCGACCACTACGTCCTGGAGGCCAAGTGGTGGAAGGAGGCCATCGGGCGGCCGTTGCTCGACATCTTCAAGACCAACATTGAGCGCAAGGGCAAGAACACCCTGGGCCTCTACGTCAGCATGAGCGGCTTCACCTCAGACGCCCTGGACATGTACGCCTACAGCACGCCCTTCATCACCATGGATGGCCTCGACTTCATGGCCGTACTGGAGCAGCGCATCCGCCTGGACGAGCTTCTGCGCCGGAAGAAGCGCCACGCGAGCGAGACCGGGCACTGCTCGTTGCCGGTCGCCAAAATCCTCTCCGCCGCAGATTGACGAGCAGGAGCCCAGCATCATCAGAGCCTCGTGAACGTGCTTGGAGTACGTGACCGGGGCTTTGGTCATCTCCAGGCCGGCGGCGTCAGGGCGGTCGCTCTGCATGGTCGAGGAGCCGCCAACATGATCCGTCATCGTCCTGTCGGCCTGGGCCAGTTCTGCCGGATGAGGGCGAGCACGGTCCTCAGATGTGGCGCATCGTCATGTGACTTCGCTGCAAACGAAATTGGCTAGTACTAGAGCAAGCTAAGTCGTAGCATACCCAAATGGACTATCAATCGGCGCACGATCTCCCCTCGTTTGTGGAGATGAAGAGACAACTCCAGGGCCTGCGAGCGCTAAGCCTGTTCTCTCGAAATCAGCGGGCAACCGTGAAGACTCTTGAGCAGCAGATCAAGGGTTTGGGCGACGTCGTGGACCAGTATTACAAGATCCTCGGGCCCCGAAACTGGATCTTCCATGACACGCTGCCAGTTGATGACATCACGGTCCTTCTGAACGCGCACGCCGAGGCAGAGGAAGTGGAGGCTGGGCTAATCGCGCTGTACAACAACCCTGACAACCTGCGCCGTATGATTACACCGCTCAGGCAATTGCCTGCCATGCGTAAGAGGTTGGCGCTCATCCACAAAGCTCAGGACGATTATTTCAGTGAGAGGTACTACGCCTGCATTCATGTTCTGCTGAGCGTGATGGATGGTTTTGTAAATGAGTTTGAGACGGTGCGTCGTGGCCTGCATGCCCGGGAAGCGGAGGAGCTCCGCGCCTGGGACAGCGTGGTTGGGCATCACATGGGGCTAACGAACGCCCATAAAACGTTCACCAAGGGCAAGAGCGCCACCAGCGAGGAGCCAGTCTTCGAGCTGTATCGCAATGGCATCGTGCACGGCAGCATACTTAACTACGACAACGCAGTGGTTGCGACCAAGGCATGGAATCGCTTGTTTGCCGTGACTGACTGGGCGCGGGCGCGGATTAAGGAACAGCAACCGCCCCCAGAGAAAACCAGCTGGAAAGAAGTCTTCGCCCAGATCGCCGAAAACGATAAGCGCATGCGTGCCAATGAAGCATGGCAGCCTTCTATCTGGCGCTCCGGAGAAGACGGCTTTGTCGAGCATCCGGCGAGAGAGCTAGCCGATCAGTTCCTAACTGCCTGGGTGGCTAAAAACTACGGCCGGATGACTCAAGCAATCTCGACTGAAGTACGTCAACCGCACGGTAATGCTATGCCTCGACTGGTACGGATTGAGTACGAAGGCTTCGACCTTAAGAGCTATGAGGTCACGGCCATTGATCATACCGCTCCGGCCGTATGCCTGATCGGGGTTGTGCTGCGCTTTGCAGACGGCTCCCAACAGACCGTGAATCTGCGCTGGCTCCATGAAGACCCCGATGGCCAACCCATCGCCTCATCGCTACCTGGGGTCTGGCGTCTGCGTAACTGGGGCCCAATGGCGTTCATGAACGCGACTGCATGATGGCGCCCGCGGACTCGCCTCGATGACGCCTCATCAGAGCCCGTGATGCCGCTCGTCCGGCCGGACTGCTGGCAGCCGTCGGCCGGGGCCGGCGTCGAACTCATGACGGTTCATCAAGGCGGTAGAGCGCTAGTAGTGGCCCTGGACGTGGGCGTATGAAGCGTCGTCGGTCGGCTGGCCCTGGTAGTCGGGCAGAAGTATGCGCCTCATTGAGGGGCCCACCTCGGCCCGCCGCTCGGCTTCAGTCGCGCGGGCATCTGCCAGCTCGGTGCCACCGTCCAACAAGCAGAAGCGGCCATGTGTCGTCCCGAGAAGCCAACCGCCCTGGCAGTCGTTCATGTCCTTGATGGAGCCCACGGAGAACCGGTCAATGATGGGTTGAAGTGTTTGCTTCGTGATGCTTTGTCCTGGTTACGGCAATGAAAAAGGCTGATCCGGCACCGGGGTGCAGATCAGCCCACTGGAGCCTATGTGTAGTTATTCGTCGTCATCCTCGTCGACGTCCACGCCCGTGGCTCCGCCGATCTGGTCGCCGTCCTCATCGAAGACCTGGGTGACATGGCCGTCATCGTCGTTGCCGTACGACACGTAGTACGACCCATCGGGGTACTGCGGATCGTCGGTGGGGTTGGCAGTGACGTAATCGGAGTTGTCCCACTTCTCGTGGAGGCCCTCGTCTGCGTCGCGCTCTCCAGCCATCCTGTGCTCCTCATGAATGATGCCGTAGTTGAAGCCGTGGGGCGAATGTGACATGGCTGCCTACTCGGTCACGAAAATGCAGAAGCTGCTTGTCCAGGGGGCAGACAAGAGCCTGACCACCAAGGCCCGCGGGGACGCCTTAGAGGAGCTGTTTTGTTACCTGCTGGAAGAACTGCCGGGAGTGCGGACACGCCGTAACTCGATCGACCGCTTCAAGAGTGCAGAGATCGACATTGCCGTTGTCAACCGGAAGGTGGCGGAATGGCTGTGCGCCTTCCCGCACCTATTCTTGGTGGAGCGCAAGAACTGGGATAAGCCGGTAGACAGTGCGACGGTTGGCGCCTTCAAGACCAAGCTCGATAATCGCTCGATTGAGCTAGGTATCATCGTTGCTGCGAACGGTATTACCGGTGACGAGCACGACCGGATGAACGCACACCACATTGTGGACCTAGCTCAAGCAGCTAACCGCCGCATCTTGGTGGTAACCCTGAAGCAGATAGAGGACATCCGCACGACTCAGGATTTCGAATCTCTCTTGGTCGACCGCTTGCTGACGCTCGCGGCAACGGGAGGATCGTTTTAGGGTGGCGTGAGCACCAGCTTTGAACTTCGCTGCTCAGCAAGACGGGGCGTGGAGCTGAGCAGCGGTGGCGAATTCAACTGCGGTCGTGGCATTCCGCTGACGGAGCTATGGCCTAAGCGGAGTTTAAGTGGCTTCCTCTACTGGAGCTCGTCGATGCACACCCGCAAGAGGGCGTTGATGTACCCAGAGTTGGGAATGTCGTGCACCGTGATGACGCCCCGGCTGGTGCGGATCTGCCGGTGCATGACGTCATCCGCCTGGTTCTTGAACTCCAGCAGCTTCTTGGCGTACTTCTTATCCGCGTCCGTCGGCCAGGCGTAGTTGTTCACCGCTGTCAAAAATGACTTCTCCCCGAGAATCGGCGGCACGTGGTCGATGATGGCCCGCACCAAGGCATGGCAGGCGTAAGCGTGGCCATCCTGGAAGCAGGCGTTTAGCTCCCGCACGAGTTGCAAGAGCTTGTCCGGGCTGAGTCGGGTTTGACCCTGCTTGGCCTCAAGCTCCTTGATGAGGTCTTCATTGACGTACTGCTTCGGCTCCTCGGGCGGAAGAGTGGTGCGGGGAATGATGGCGCCCGCAACGGTTGGCAGACCGGACGAGAACACACCGGCCGCGATCCCACCGTGCGTTGCCATCACGCCTCCTGATGATCCCAAAACCTGCGACGGCGCACGAAACGGGCTCGCCGGAAGCTGGGCGTTGATAGCCGCCTCTGTCACCTCGGCAACTTTCGCCACATAGCCCGGCAAGTCATCGATATTCCGGTAGTCCTTGAGCCACTTGTGGAGTTGAAACCGCCATCCACCGGGATTGGTACCCCACGGCTGATAGCCGCGCCGCAATACCGGCTCGTGCTCAAAGACGCCCGGCAATGCCGCAACGAACTCGTCTGTTACGGCAGGATGGTCCCGCTTGAAGTCGTCCGAGGTTATGTATGTGGGGTCCGACTGATTGGGCGAGAACCTGACATTCCGTTGGTGATTGACCAAGTACTGCAAGACAGAAACGAAGTTATCGCCGAAGAAGTGCCGCAGCTCGGGCGAGTGGAGACCAGCGGCAGCAGTGACGGCCGGGCGGCTGTCGTCCGCCAGATGAACCCGGTCGTACCACGCCAACCCGTACCACGGCCCCACAAGGCCGGAAGACTCGCTGCCCCCAACCTTCGGCAGAGACTTGAGCACGGCCTCAGCATCGTCATGCCCCAGCTGGTCCATCGTTCCATCGACGTAGTGCCAGAACGGCCACTGCCCATCCTCTAGGAAGCGCTCAGCCATGATCTTGAGCAAGGTGAGTTGGGCGTCATCGAGCGGGTCTGTCAGGGCTGACATGGTTGGTCCGATCTTGGAATGATCCACACAGATAACCAGAGCGTACGCCGCGCCACTGGCAGTCAGCCACGACTTTGAACGTGGCTGATCAGCGCAGCGAGGGCAGGGGAGTTGGCGGCCGGATGGTGGGTCATCCGCAGCCGTGAGGCAACGCCGGCGGGACGACGACGTAAACCGATGACCCGCACGACCAAAAACGCTTGAGCATATTCAGATAAACGGGATAATCTTTACAATTCATCACTCTGCACCGGCGCGAGGTGACCACGTCGCCCGCCTCCCGGAGGGCGATCGTGATCAACTCGTGTAGCCGGACGGCCCGGTGGTCACGGCTGCCTGTGCAGCGCGACGACGATACCGGCGTCGTCCCTGCGGACCGCGGCCTGGTTCAGCAACTGCCCGGCGGCCACGGCGGGGTCCTGCGTGAACAGGCCGGGGAAGTCGGCCGGCTTCCACCGGTCGCTGAGACCGTCGGAGTGCATGACGAGGGCGGCGCCGGGCGGGAACGCCGCCTCGAAGGCCCGGGGCCGGGGCAGCTGCACGCCGACGATGCCCGGCAGGGAGAGCAGTCCGGTGCGGGTGTCACCGGTGCCGACCAGTGCCGTGATGTTGCCCGCTCCGCTCAGCTGCACGCGCCGGCCGGCGAAGTCGATGAACGCGATCGCCGCGGCGGCGCCACGGGTGCCGCGCAGGCCCCGGTGGAGGTCCTCCAGCACGGCGGTCGGGCTCGTGTTGCGGCTGTCGCGGAAGGCTTCCCTGGCCCGGTCCGCGACCCGGGCGGCGAGCGGGCCGTGCCCAAGGCCGTCGCACATCATCAGCAGCAGCCCCGCGGAGCCCGCGGTGTCCACCGTGCGCACCGCCCAGGTGTCGCCGCACACCTGCTCACCGCTGATCGGGCGGGTCAGTCCGCCGGCCTCCACCGGGCCGGCCGCCGGCACCTGGCCGTCCGCCCAGAAGCGCGCGCAGACCACCGTGCCCCGCCCGCGTAGGGAGTGGACGCCGAAGACGTCGGCGAGCCGCCCGATCGCCCCCATACCGATCCCCAGGGTGCCGGAGGCCGATGCGCCGTCGCGCAGCGCCCGTTCGACGTCGTCGATGCCGGGCCCGTTGTCGAGGGAGAGGCACTCCAGGGCCGCGTTGCCGCGGGCGCGCACCACGCGTAGTGCGAGCGAGCCGTCGTGGGCGTACTTGAGGAGATTGGTCGCCATCTCCGTCACGCACAGCTCGACGCGCGCCACCCGCTCCTCGGGCAGGCAGATGCCGCGGGCCAGTTGGGCGGCCTGTCGGCGCGCCGCCGCCGCCAGGGCGATGTCCGAGCGCAGCCAGGACACGTCCCCGGCTTCGGTGACGAGCGTGCCGTTCACCGGCCCCACTTCACAATGCGCACGGTCGTACCGTCCGATCCGGACTCGATGGCGAACTCGTCGACGAGCCGCTTGGCACCGCTGAGGCCGAGCCCCATCCCGTTGCCGGACGTCCAGCCGTCGGTGAGCGCCAGTTCGACGTCCGGTATTCCCGGGCCCTGGTCGCGGAACTCCACGTAGACGCCGGAGCGGCCCGCGTCGGTGACGGCGGCCGCGCGGACCACCCCTCCGCCGCCGTATATCAGCATGTTGCGTCCCAGTTCGCTGGCCGCCGTGACGAGCTTGGTCTGGTGGACCAGCGACAGCCCGCTGCGCTGGGCGAGGGTGCGCACCATCTGCCGTGCCGAGACCACGTCACTGCTGTTGGCTACCGAGACGGTCTCGGTCAGGGCGCTTGCGGCGCCGTAATCCTTCATGCCCGGCCCGCGTTGAGACGTCGTAGCAGTTTGAGTCCGCGCTCCAGGTTGAGGGCGGTACGGACGCCGTTCATGGACAGCCCGAGTTCGACGAGCGTCATGGCGACGGCGGGCCGCATACCGACGACGATGGTCTCGGCACCGAGGATGCGCGAGATCGAGGCGTTGGTGGCCAGCATGCGCCCGACGAAGGAGTCGACGATCTCCAGGGCGGAGATGTCGATGACGACACCCTTGGCGCCGGTCGCGACGATACGGTGGGACAGATCGTCCTGGAGGTCCATGACCATCTGGTCCTCCAGATCGGTCTGGATGGAGACCAGCAGGATCTCGCCGATCTTGAGGACGGGGACGCGGTCGGTCACAGCAGACCCCGCACGTCGTCCTCGGCGTCCTGGGCGACTTCCTTCAGCGCCTGGCGCAGCGCGTCCGACAGGGAGGCGTTGGTCGGGATGTCACCGAACTCGATGCCGAGGGCCACGATGGTCTGGGCGATCTGCGGGCGGATGCCGGAGATGATGCACCGCGCCCCCATCATGCGGGCGGCGACGACGGTCTTCAGCAGGTGCTGCGCGACCTGGGTGTCCACCGTAGGGACGCCCGTGATGTCGATGATGGCGTGCGTGGCGTTGCTGTCGACGAGGGTCTGCAGCAGCTTCTCCATGACGACCTGGGTACGCGCGGAGTCCAGCGTGCCCACCAGCGGTACGCCGACGACGCTGTCCCAGAGTTTGACCACCGGCGTGGACAGTTCGAGGAGCTGTTCGGCCTGCGAGGAGATGATCTCCTCGCGGGTGCGGACGTAGGCCTCGGTCGTCAGCAGCGCGAACTCGTCCAGCAGCCGGGCGAACAGCAGGTAGGCCCGGGCGCCCCGGTCGTCGCCGGTGAGGGTCGGCTCCAGCACCTCTTTGAGGGTGAAGACGCTGCGCGCGGTCTCCGTGGGGGTGAAGCCCTGCCGGGCGCGGTTGCGGGACAGCTCGATCAGCAGGCTGCGCGCCTCACCGAAGTTCTCCCCCCGGCCGTCCAGTCCCCCGGAGTCGAGTCCCTGGACGATGGCTCCGTACAGCTCCCCCAGTTCACGGCCCAGCTCGGCCGTGCTCAACCGGCCCTGCAGGTCCGCGCCCACCGATTCGGTCCACTGAGTGAGGAACGCATCACGCTGGGCGGTCAGTGTCTCGACCAGAAGGTGCGTGTTGCTCTCGGTCGCCACGTCTTCCCCACCAAACACTTGATTGGATATGCCAGGGAGACGATACGACAAGCGTGTGGGCCCGGCCGCCACAACCGTTGCCTTTCCTACCATTCCGGCCGCTTTCGCTCGGTGGTCTCACGGGTGTCTCACCGTAGTTCCGGGGGATCACCCCCGCACGAGTCACTCCCTTTCGTGTCCTGTCTCATACCGGTGTTCCGTCTCGTCCCGGTGTCGTCCTGTCTCATCCGGGGCAGCAGCCCCTCGCGGGTGTCGTCCGCGGCGGCGGGCACCGCGGGGACGGGCAGCACCACGACGATCTCGTCCTCGGCCGCCCACACCCGGTGCTCGGACTTGCCGGGGCACAGACGAATCCCTTCGTGGCGGGTGGAGCGCGGTGCGTTGGCGCGGTAGCCGATCGCGCACTCACCGTGCCGCAGGGCGGCCGCGACCACCGTCGCGAAGGAGGCCGCACGGCCGGGCGCCACGTACCGGCCGGCCGGACGCAGGCCGAGGGCGCCGCCCCGGGCGGCGAACACCTCCTCGAAGACCGGCGCGAGCGTCGGGTTCCGGCAGATCTGGGCCATCAGCAGGGCGGTCAGCTCACCCCGGACCACCGCGTCGGAGGCCGGGCCCAGCGGGGCGAGGGCCCGGCTGCGGTGGTCGTGCAGCTCGGCCACCACCGGCAGCGCGTGCCCCGTCTCCTCTTCCCACGCTCGCAGCATCAGCAGGGCGAGCAGGGTGCGGTCGTCGGGCCGTGCGCCACCGGCGCCCGCGTCCGTGCCCAGCACGATGACGCTGTCGTAGCCGGACAGGTCGAACGCGGGCAGGGTCTCGGGGCGCGCGAGATCGCCGACGTGGTACGAGACGGCGAGCCGCCCGGCGAGCGACGGCGGCTCCGGCGACGCCGGCGGGAGCTCGTCGTCCGGCCCGGTGACGACATCGAGGACGGAATCCGGCCGGACGGTCCGCCGCAGGATGTCCACGATCAGTGGCGCCCGCCGATTCCAGCCCAGCAGCAGTACCCGTACCGGCGCTTCGGGACCCGGCGGTTGAGCGGGCGTGGCTCGGCAGTTCCCGGGCGGCTCGGGCGGTGCCGTCGGTGTGCGGCAGTCGGTCGGCGGGGCCGTGTCGTCGTGGGCCACGACGATGAGTCGGTCCCCCGGTTCCAGCGGTGTCTGCGGCCCGGGGGTGAGCAGGGGGCGGCCGTCGGCCCGGAGGAGCCCCACCGCGCAGGCGGCCTCCCAGCGCACCGCGACCTCCCCGAAGGTCGATCCCGCCAACCGCTCCCCCTCGACGACGTGGAACTCGGCCCCCGCGGCGTCGAGCAGATCGCGCAGGACGGCCGAGAGGCCCGGGCGACGAGCCGACTGCACCAGCAGCCGCGCCGTCGTCATGTCCGTCTCCAGGACGACGCCGCGCGGGCCGGCCGCCAGTCGCGCGGCCGGCAGATAACGGCCGTCCCGTACGGCGGCCACGACCGGCGGTCCGGCCGCCGCGCCGATCAGTGATCCCAGGGCCAGCAGGATCCGCACCACTTCCAGGTCGGCTTCGGCGCCCTCGGCCGGCAGCACCAGCACCGAACCCGCCACGGCCGGGGCGACGAGCGCGAGGGCCGCGGGATCCGTGAGCGTTCCGCTGCGGCAGACCAGCCGGGCCCGGCCGGAGCGCCGGCGGCCGAGGGCCGTACCCGGTGTGGCGGCGAGTGCCGCGTCCATCTCGGCGCTGTCCCGGTCGGCGAGCACCGCCACGACCCCCCGCCCGCGGCCGTTTAGGGCCGCGACCAGTTCGGCGACCACCGTGAAGACCTGCTCCGACCAGCCGAGCACGACGGCGTGTTCGCGCTCCAGCACCGTGGAGCGTCCCCGCCGCAGCTCCGCGAGCCGGTCACCGAGCCCCGTGGTGATCACCCCCACCAGGGTCGACACACACAACAGGGCGATCAGGCCGAGCAGTACCGAGAGCAGCATCCGCGGCGGCGCCCCGGTCGCCACCCCCAGACGCAGGGTCTCCGCGCTGGTGCGCCACACCGCGGTGAGCCGACCGGACAGGGAGCGCGGCGCGGCGGGGTCCATCCACACCAGCGCGGTGCTGACGGGCACGACGACACCGAGGCAGCCGAGCGCGAGCCAGCTCAGCAACGTCCCCGTACTGCGGGCCAGTTTCCTGTCGAACAGATAACGCGCTCGGTCCCGTAACGAAGTCCGCTGCCGCCCGGCCACATCCGCTCCCAGACCTCCGCCTACCTGCCCGTCGCTCCCAGCGTGCGGCTTGCGCCCCCACGACACGCCGCGCCACCGGGCCCGTTCATCCTTTCGGTGCCGCTGGGGCCGCTCGCCGTCTTCCTCGATCTGCTGCTCTGGCCGACCTGGTGCCTCCGGGAGGCCGGAACGCACGCGCCTGTGGACCGGGCCGCATTGCCCGGCCCTGGCGTGGAAGAAGGGCCCCATGACTTCACTCTCGGAACAGCAGAACCTGGCCGACTTCTACGACTTCGAGGCCGCCTTGACGGAGGAGGAACGCAAAGTCCTGCTGCGGACGCGGACGTTCATGCGTGAAGAGGTCCAGCCCCTGGTGGCCGAGAACTGGGCGCAGGGCACCTTCCCCAAGGAGCTGATCAGCCGCTTCCGGGAGAGCGGACTGGTCGGGCTGTCGTACGAGGGCTACGGCGAACAGGGTCCCGCAACCAGCCATCTGCTGTCGGGGATGATGGCGATGGAGATGAGCCGCGTCGACGCCTCGGTCGCCACGTTCTTCGGCGTCCACAACGGACTGGCCATGTACGCCGTCCATGTCGGCGGCGACCAGGAGCAGCGGGACCGGTGGCTGCCGGGCATGGCGCGGATGGACACCATCGGGGCGTTCGCGCTCACGGAGCCGCTCGACGGTTCCGACATCGCGGCCGGTATGCCTACGACCGCCCGGCGCGAGGGCGACACCTGGGTGCTCGACGGCGCCAAGCGGTGGATCGGCAACGCGACCTTCGCCGACCATGTGGTCGTGTGGGCCAGGGATGTCGCCGACGACCAGGTCAAGGGATTCGTCGTCGGCAAGGGGACTCCCGGGTTCGAGGCCGAGAAGATCGCGCACAAGACGTCGTTGCGCATCGTCGAGAACGCGGACATCACCCTCACCGGCGTCCGGGTGCCGGAGTCCGACCGGCTGCAGAACGTGTCGTCCTTCCGTGATGTGGCCGAGATCCTGCGCGCCACGCGCAGCGGCGTCGCCTGGCAGGCACTCGGTGTCATGGTGGGCGCCTACGAACTGGCCCTGCGCTACGCCACCGAGCGGCAGCAGTTCGGCCGTCCGCTCGCGGGCTTCCAGCTGGTGCAGGACCTGCTGGTGAAGAGTCTGGGCAACATCACGTCGAGCTGGGGCATGCTGGTGCAGCTGGCCCGGCTGCAGGACGCCGGGGTGTTCCGGGACGAGCACTCGTCACTGGCCAAGGCCCATGTCACCGGCCGGATGCGCGAGGTCGTCGCCTGGGCCCGGGAGATCTTCGGCGGCAACGGCATCGTCCTGGACTACGACGTCGCCCGGTTCTTCGCGGACGCGGAAGCCATCTACTCCTTCGAAGGCACCCGCGAGATGAACACACTGATCGTCGGCAAGGCGATCACCGGGGAGAGCGCCTTCGTCTGACCACCCGGACAGCTCGTGCCGGCACGCGGGTACGGGCCGGATGCGGGCGCCGCGCCGAACGAAGCCCCGCCGGACGCGGTCGCACCCGGCGAGGCCGGGGCGGCCGAGGCCGAGTCGGGTGACGGCCGGGTCGCACCGGTAGCCGGGGTTCAGTACCTCAGCGTCACCCGTACGGTCTTGCCCGCCGGGTGCCGTAGGGTCTCGCGCCCGTCGGTCAGCCGGTCTACGAGCAGGATTCCCAAGCCGCCGGTCCCGTGCACGTTGTCCGGTCTCCTCGGCCGCGGCGGCGTCGTGGAGGCGTCGTCCACGTCCAGCACCAGCCGGCCCGGGTGAGCGTGCGCGCGCAGCCGCCACCAGCCGGTGGCGTGCCGGTAGGCGTTGGTGCACAGCTCCGAGACGACGAGTTCGACGGCCTCGGCGTCGATGCGCGGGCAGCACACCGTGACGTACTGGACCGCCGCGCGACGGGCGTCCGCGATGGTCGCGCCGGGACTCTCCAGCGTCAGCAGCGCGGGGCGCTCCCCCCGGGTACCGGGCCACGGGTCGCCCGACCGCCCGCGGCGGCAGTGGAGGCACCCTCTGTCGTACGTCACCGCGCCACTCCTCGGCAGCGTCCAACGCTCGACGCCATCGGCCCTCATGTGGGTCTCTCCTCTTCCAGGCCGTGGACGCAGAACCGCTCCAGGACACCGGTGAGGCGCATGAGCTTGGCGAACTGGGGCCGCAGCGGCCCGACCAGCCGGACGTCGAACCTGTCCGCCATTCGCAGCAGCAGGTTGAGCAGGGTCGAGTCGGCGAACCGGACCTCGGCCACGTGCAGTTCGACCGACCGCGCGGCGGAGGCCACCTCCAGGACGAGTTCCAGGTCGAGTTCGGACTCGAGGTCGAACTCACCGCTGAGTCTGATCACCACCTCCCGCCCGTCGCGGGATGTGTCCACCTGGACGGAGCACGTCTCCTGTACGTGGCCGTCGTCGTCACCTACGTTCATCACCACCACGGTGGCCGATCCGGACGGCGAAGGGGACTGCTTTCCGCCTACGAATGACCGGTCGAACACCTGATGCGGCAGGCGTCCCGGTAGGGCGGGGGATCCGACGGCTGGTCAAGCGCGGGCTGACAAGGGCAGCGGAGCCGATCCGGCCCGGTTCACGGCTCCCGCCGCTGTCCGGCGGCGACCCGCTCGACGACGGGGCGCCACGACTCCGGGACACGGCGAGCACACCGCCGGGGCGGTCGAGGGTCTGCTGGGCTCGAGGAGACCCTGCCCAGGTACCTGAGAAGGACCCTGACCCGGGGCGCCGCCGAAGCCACCCGGGCCGCCGGGGCCCGGGCCCTGGCCGCCGCCGAAGCCGGACGGGGGGGCCCTGCGGACGCCGTTCCCCGCCGAAGCCGGACGGACCCCCGGGAGCGCCGGGACCCGGGGAGGTCGGCGGGCCGGACGGACCGCGGTCGCCGCCGAACGGCGTCGGACCCGACGGCTCGCTGCCGAAGGACGGGATCGGCTCGGCCGGCCGGTTCACCCGCGAGGGCCGGGAGCCCTGGTACTCGTACGAGTCGGCGCCGCCGTACGTCGTCGCCCGGCTGGTGGCCCGCACATCCCGCCAAGCGCTACCTGGCCACCGAGGACCCGCATCTCGCGCTGTCCGCGGGAGGCGCTCGCACACTCGGCTGTCAGGGCGCGGCCCGACGACCGCGCCGGAAGTGGCGGCGTTCGAGGCGGATCCCGCGTTCGCGGCGGCGATCGCCCCGCGCCGCGCCGACGACGCGGGGAAGGCGGTGAGGCCGCGGGTGCCACCGCTCGCCTCGTCGGCGGGCACCGGCTGGTGGCGGATGTGGTGGACGGGCCCGGTAAGTCGCGGTTCCGCGTCGTCCGGGTGGCGCTCGGCGAGCGGTGCCGCCACCTGGAGGCCGTGATCGAGGATGGCCACCGGATCGCCGGACCGGGCCCGGGGTGTCCCAGGCGTCCGCGCAGTCGGCCAACGGTGGGGTGGAGGGCGCCCCCGCCACCCCACCGGCTCGGCCGTCTCCCTGGGGTCAGCCCTGCTCGCGCAGGCCCCAGGGGGAGCCGTACTCGGTCAGCAGGTCGAGGAAGGGACGGGGCGGCAGGGCCTCGGGGCCGAGGACGCCACGGCCCGACCAGGCGCCGGTGGCGAGGAGTTCGAGCGCGACGACCGGGTTGACGGCGGTCTGCCAGACCACGGCCTGGGAGCCGTACTCGCGCATCGACCACTGGTTGTCGACCACGTGGTAGAGGTAGACCTCGCGCGGGGCGCCGTCCTTGGTGCCCTTCACCCAGGTGCCCGCGCAGGTCTTGCCGGTCATCCGGTCGCCCAGGGTGGCCGGGTCGGGCAGACAGGCGGCGACCACGTCGCGCGGGGACACCCGCACCGGCCCGTCCTCGCCCGGGACGGTGACCTTCTCGGTGGAGTCCAGTCCCAGCGCGTGCAGGGTCTTGAGCTTGGCGATGAAGTCGTCGCCCAGGCCGTACTTGAACGTCACCCGGCGCGCGTCCACCCAGCGGGGGATCAGCAGCACCTCCTCGTGCTCCACGTTCACGCACTCGACCGGGCCGATGCCCTCGGGGAAGTCGAACACCTCCGGCTCGCTGAACGGCGCGGTGGTGAACCAGCCGCGGTCCCTCTCGTAGACCACCGGCGGGTTCAGACACTCCTCGATGGTGGTCCAGATGCTGAAGGAGGGAGCGAAGTCGTAGCCCTCCACGGTCAGGTCGGCCCCGTCCCGGACGCCGATCTCCTCGATGTCGTCGAAGAGTTCGTCCGCCGCGTACCGGGCGAAGACGTCGGAGAGGCCGGGTTCCACGCCCATGCCGACCAGGGCCAGCCGGCCCGAGTCCGCCCAGCGGCCGGCCAGCTCGAACTGTCCGTCGCCGAGCTTGACGCCGCACTCCGCGTAGGGGCGCTCGGGGTGCGGGGCGGACAGCGACATCGCCATGTCCAGGTAGTGGGCGCCCGCCGCGAGTGCCGCGCGGAACAGCGGCATCACGAAGCGCGGGTCGGTCGCGTTGAGCAGGACGTCGCAGCGCTCCTCGGTGAGCAGCCGGCGCACGCCGTCCTCGTCGGAGGCGTCCAGGCGCCGTGCGCTGAACCGGTCCCCGTGCTCCTTCACCGCCGCTACGGCCGCCTCGGCCCGGCCGAGGTCGTAGTCGGCCACGACCATGTGGGTCAGGAAGCCGCGCCGGGCCGCGATCCGGGTGACGGCGGTTCCGACACCGCCCGCTCCCACGAGGAGTACTCGCATGTTCGGACACCTTTCTCCAGAGGGCACACGTTTGTCCGGCAGGCACACGCCTTGCGGGATGACCTGATGCAACGGCACGGCACGAGATAAGGTCAACCGTGTTGGCATAAGGGTCGGGGGGCGAGTGAGGAGGGGTCCGTATGGTCAAGCAGGTGGTGCCCGAGTCGGCGCGGCGCAGACGCCGCAAGACCCAGGGGGGCACCGTGCTGTCCGAGACGCTGATCGTGCACACCGCCCTGCGGGTGCTGCGCGAGCACGGCAGCGGCGGCCTGACCGCGCGCCGGCTGGGCACCGCCCTCGGCGCCGACCCCAGCACGCTCTACCGCTACTTCGCCGGCATGGACGACCTGACCCGGGCCATCGGCGAGGAGCTGATGGGGCGGGCGCTGGAGAACTGGTCCGCCACGGGCGAGTGGCGGGCCGACCTGCGGGCGCTCGGCCTGGCTCTGCACTCCTCGTACCTCGCCCATCCGCACGCCGCCGCCCTGACCGCGAGCCGGGTCACCGGCCGGCCCCGGGAGATCGCGGTCGACGAGACGATCCTCGGCATCCTGCGCACCGCCGGGTTCCCGGACGCCGCCGCCGTCCGCCTCTACCACGCCTTCATCGACCTGAGCCTCGCCTTCGCCGCGCTCGACGCCGGAGCACTCGCCCTGACGCAGCAGGCCCGTGCGGCGGACGAGGAGATGTGGACCTCCACGTACGCCCGGCTCCCCGCCGAGTCGTATCCGCACATCGCCGCGACCGCCCGGCTGCTGGCCGCCCGGATGCCGCACAGCGCCTACCCGGTCGTCCTGGACACCCTGCTGGACGGCGCCGCCGCCGAGCTGGCCTCCGCGGGCTCCTGAGGACGCGCACCCGACCGACACGCCCGTTTAGAGTGGATCGCGGTCATGCCTCCCGATCCCGAGCGGAGTACAGATGCGGTACCCCTCCGCCGCCCCGGACGACGACGGCTCCGACGCCCTGTTCGGTCTGGACGCGCTGGACGGCGTCACGGCGCCCGGAGCGGCCGGTACGCCCGGGACACACGCCGGGACCTCGTTCCGTGACTCCGCCGCGGCCCGCCGCCTGCTGCCGGTGCGGGCCATCTACGCCGAGCCGGCCGCGGCCGCCTCCCCGCGCGGCCGTCAGATCCTCGCCCGCTTCCCGGACGCCGAGGTCGTCGAGGTCGACTCGCACTGGCGGATCCCGGGACTGCACGGCAACGAGGGCAACGTCGAGCGCTGGGTCCGCGTGAAGGGCGAGACGCTTGTCCTGGGCGAGAAGAAGACGCTGACCACACGGCCCAACGGGCGGTCAGCCGACTGGATCGCGCCCGGCGCCTCCAACGGGTGCGCGATGGCCTGCGCCTACTGCTACGTGCCGCGCCGCAAGGGGTACGCCAACCCGGTCACCGTCTTCACCAACATCGACAAGATCATCGCCCACCTGGGGCGGCACGTCGTACGCCAGGGGCCCAAACGGGAACCGAACCAGTGCGACGAGTCCGCCTGGGTCTACGACATCGGGGAGAACGGCGACTGTTCGGTGGACGCGCTGATCTGCGACAACACCGCGGATCTGGTGCGCTGCTTTCGTCGGTGGCCGACGGCGAAGGCCTCCTTCGCCACCAAGTTCGTCAACCCCGACCTGCTGGCGCTCGACCCGCGCGGCCGCACCCGTATCCGGTTCTCGCTGATGCCGGCGGCGGACTCGCGGCTGCTGGACCTGCGCACCTCCGCCGTGGGTGACCGGATCGCCGCAGCGGCCGACTTCCTGGACGCCGGCTACGAGGTCCACTTCAACCTCTCGCCGGTCGTCCTGCGCCCTGGCTGGCAGGATGCCTGGAGCGAACTGCTCCGCAACCTCGACGACGTCCTGCCGGACCGGGTCAAGCGGCAGGCCGCCGCCGAGGTGATCATGCTCACCCACAATCGGGAGCTGCACGAGGTCAACCTCGGCTGGCACCCCCGTGCCGAGGAAGTGCTGTGGCGGCCCGATCTTCAGCAGGGCAAGCGCTCGGAGAACGGGGCACTGAACGTCCGCTACGGCAACCGGGTCAAGGGCGAGGCCGTGCACGCGCTGCGCGAGCTGGTCGCGGCCCACGCGCCCTGGCTGCGCATCCGGTACGCCTTCTGAGCGCCCGGTCTCAGTACCGCTGGGCCTGAGTCAGACGGGGAGTGAGTCGGACGTCGGACGGCTCATGGCTGAAGACGACGGGCTGCTCCTTCTTCCCCGGCTGGAGGTTCTCCGCGCCGGTGAACCGGGTCTCGACCACGTGGTGATCGGCGTTCTCGAAGTCGACCCGCACGGCGTAGGACGCCTTCCGGCTCGTCTTGTTGGTGATGGTGACCAGGACCGCGAGCACACCGCCCGACTGTGCCTTGGGCACGCCGGTCATGGCGACCTCGGCCCGCGCGTTCCCGCCGCCCTTGACGCCCTTCAGCTCCTTCTCGGCGGCGGCGGTCCGGCGCGCCGAGTCGGCCGACACCGACGCCTCGAACTCCGAGGCCCGGGCCGACGCCGAGGATGCGGCCGCCGAGGCCGACGCCCGGGCGGAGGCGACGGCGGAGGCCGCGGAGGACGCCAGCGCCGAGGGCGGCGCCCCGGAGAACGAGCCGGTGTCCGGGGCGGTGGGCGTACGGCTGGACGAAGTGCCCGTGCCGCCGCCACCGCCGCCGCATCCGGTGAGCACAGCGCTCGCCGCGAGGCAGCAGCAGGTCGCGGCGATGGCGGTGAGGCGGGCGCGGCGAGGACGGGGGCGGCGATGGGAAGGCATCAGGTCTTCCTTGCGTGAGTGAGCTCCTGACGTCATCGTCCGTGGTGCCGGGCCGGCACGCGAGTCGGGCGGGGCCACCCCGGCCAGGGTCGGACTCCCTCCGCCGGGCGCTCAGCCGCGGCGCGCGCCGACGTCACCGTTGACCGTTGTCAGCTTCATGACGGGGCCGTGGCCGGCCTCGCGTGCGGGGAGGTCCACGGTGGCGCGGCCGTTGGCGGTGGTCGCGGCGACGCGGTAGGCCGGGCTGTCGGGTGGCACGGTCACGGCGACCGAGCCGTTGGTGGTCGCCGCCGTGACGGCCGTCGGCGCGGTGTCGCAGGCGAGGACCACGTCGCCGTTGGTGGTCGTGGCGGTCACCCGGCGCGCGTCGAGGGCGGCGGTGCGCACGGTGCCGTTACGGGTGGACAGTCGCACCGCCGCGTCGCCCCGGCCCGAACGCGTCACGGTCACATCGCCGTTGACGGTCGTGAGGTCCAAAGCGGTGTCCACTCCCACCACGTCGACGCCGGCGTCCCGGGCGGTCACGGTGACGTCGGCGCCGTCGGGGACGTCCACCTCGGGCATGCGGGCACACGGGTGGCCGTGGTCCTGGTCCGGGCAGGACAGGTCGAGGACCCAGGTGTCGCCGTGGTGGGACCAGTGGCGGTCGACGCGGTCGTCCACGCCGACGCGGTGACCATCGGCCGGGCGTAGCCGCAGTCCGTTGTCGCTGGTGATGACGAGGTCCTTCCCCAGGGCGCCCGGTGCGGGGCCCGCCGCGGCCGCCGGACCGCCGGCGCCGTCGCCACCGCCCGGTACCGGGGCGCCGCCGCACGAGACGGCGACGGGAAGCAGTGCCAGGGCAACGGCCGCTCGGGTCAAGCCCCTTGTCGTCATCGGCTTCATGCCACTCCTGGTGCCCCGGCCCGGCACCGTCATGACCGGCCGCCCGCGCACGGGCGCCCACCCCGGCACTGTGGCCGGAAAAGCAATCTGACGGTTCGCCGAACACCGCGATACTCGGGCTGGGCAAACCGCCCGGTTCACGACTTCGGAGGCCACCGATGTCCCAGACCAGTGCGCACAACGCCGCCGTGCTCGAAGCGTGGCTGTCGGGCGCGGAAAGCGCGTACGGGCAGGTCAACCCCGCCGGTCCGCTGTACGTCGGCGGTGCCGCCGCGGAGGCCGCGCTCACCGACCCGGCCGACTCCCTGTACGGCTTCTGCTCCAGCCCGAGCGGGTCGCACGGCAGTTGGTGCTGCTGACCGCCCGGTCCCGCCCGGTGCCGCGGCCCGGCGGCACCGGCGGGGCCCCGGGGAACCCGGCCCCGGCTTCCGGCTGCCCGTACGCCCGGTACGCCGGGTGGGGACGCGCCGGTATCGGCCGCGCCGTTCCCCGTGTCTTCTGCGCGCACGCCCGGCCGGACGGGCCGTGCCAGGGAGCAGGGAGGATGCAGGGTGAGCGGATCGGCACCGGACGGCGGGGAGCGGGCGGACTGGTTCGCCGGGCCCGTACGCGAGATCGCGCGTCCCTGGCGGGAGGAACTGGCCCGGCGCCTGGGCGCCGTGGACGGCCTGGACCGGGGAGAGCGTGAGGTACTGCTGACGGCGGGACACACCGCGCTTCTGGGATCGCTGCACGCCAAGCTCGCCCGGCTGTTCCTGGTGGAGCTCCACGCGCTGCGGATGGCCCAGGGGGCCGATCCCGTGGCCGGAGCGGCGGCCTGGGCACGTTCGGCGGACACGGCGGTCGCCGACACCGGCACTTGGGCCGCGTTCATCGAACAGGCCGGCCGGGAGGGCTATCTCGACAAGCTGGCCGACCGCTACCCCGGCCTCGGTCCACGGGTCGCCACGGTGGCCCGGATGTCCGTGGCGGCCACGGCGTCCGTGGCCGGGCGGTTCGCCGCCGACCGCGCCCTGCTCGCGCCGCTGCTCGGCGGCCGGCGCCGCGGTGGCGGCGCCGGGGCGACCGTGGGCCGGATCCGGGGTGTGACGTTCGGGGCGGGCGACAGCCACCGCGGCGGCCTGACCGTCAGCCGGATCGACCTCACCGGCGGCACCGTCATGTACAAACCACGTCCGTCCGAGGCGGACGTCGCTCTCGGCGCCCTGCTGGACGAGGTGTTCGCCGACTTCCCCGGCGCCCCGGCACCGGAGGAACGGATCCGGGTGCCCCGCACGCTCCCCCGCGCGGGCTATGGCTGGGCCGAGTTCGTCCAGCACCGCTACTGCGCGGACGACGCGGAACTCGCCGCGTTCTACCGGAACATGGGGCACTGGCTGGCCGTCCTCCGCTTCACCGGCGGCACCGACATGCACGCCGAGAACATGGTCGCGGCCGGTCCGGTGCCGGTGATCGTGGACGCCGAGACGCTCTTCGACGCCCCGGCCCCCTTCGCGCCCAGTGGCCGCGGCGACGCGGTGGACGTGGCGGCGGCCGCCATCCGGCGCACGGTGCTGCGTACCGGGCTGCTGCCCGTGCGCGGCACCGGTTTCGCCCTCGGCGGGGTGGACGTCTCCGGTGTGGGGGCGCTTCCCGGCCAGCAGCCGCTGATCCCGCGCCCGATGATCGCGGACGGCGGCACGGCGGCGGCCCGGTTCGAGGTGGACCTGGTGGCGATGCCGACCGCGGGCAACCACCCCAGCGCCTCCCCCGTGCTCAGCGCGTACTGGGGCCGGATCCTGGCCGGATTCCGCGAGATGACCGAGCGTCTGCGCCGGCCCGGCCTGGACCCCGTCCGGCTGCTGCGCCGGTTCGAGGGGACTCGGGCCCGCCGGATCCTGCGGCCCACCCAGGCGTACGTCGACATCGGCCGCATGCTGTGGCATCCGGCGTCGCTGCACGACGAGTCCGCCGCCGTGGAGCGCGCCCGGGACATCCTGCGGCGCAACGCGGACGTGCTGCCCGGCGCGCCGACGGACCGCGAGACCATCGACGGCGAGATAGCCGATCTGCTGGCCGGTGACGTGCCGATGTTCGGGTTCACCGTGGACGCGGCGGCGATACGCGCCACGGTCGAGGACTGGCGTACCGCCGACTTCGCCCTGGAGGAGGCGGTGATCCAGGACGCCCTGGTGGGCGCCTATCTGAACGAGCGTTCGCTGCCCGCCCGGGTCCAGGCCGCCGCCGAGGAGCCGCACGCCCGCGACCGCGAACGGCGTCGCCGGCGGCTGGCCGCCCGGATGGTGGGCCGGCTGTGCGAGGGGGCGGTGCGGGGGTCGGACGGCACGGTCACCTGGATCAGTCCGGTCTTCACGCCGGCGGGCTGGTCCATCAGGGTGCTGCCCGCCGACCTCTACACGGGGCAGGGCGGAGTGACCCTGGCGCTCGCGGAGTACCTGCACGAGGTCCGGGCCGGCCGGGCGGACGAGGTGCCGGGCGTCACCGAGACCTTCGAGGGTGCGCTGCGCGTGCTGATCAGCACCGAGGACCGCACGCCCACACCGTCGGCCGGGGCGTACAGCGGCGCCGCGTCGCAGGTGTGGACGTGGCTCGCGCTGCACCGCGTGCTCGGGGAGCGGTGGCCGCTCGAACGGGCCGCGCAACGGGCCACCCTGCTCGAGGGCCCCCTCGTCGACGAGGACGTCGAGGTGGATCTCCTCAACGGGGCGGCCGGGGGCGTCGTCCCGCTGCTCGGTCTGGCGGCGGTGACCGGGCAGGAGCGCTGGCAGGCCGCCGCCGCGCACATCGGCCGGCGGCTGCTCCGGCTCGCGACCGTCGACGCCCGCGGCGCCCGGTGGCCGACCCGGCTCAATCCGGAGGGCATCGGCGGCTTCGCGCACGGCGCGACGGGCATCGGGTGGGTGCTCGCCCGGCTCGCGTCCAGCGAGGCGGGTTGCGTGGCGGAGCGGCGCGCCTGGCGCCACTTCGCCGAGCGGGCGTTCACCTTCCAGGAGTCCCTGTGGGATCCGGACCAGGGCAACTGGCTCGACGTCCGCATCGGCGCCGAGGAGGACTTCTTCACCAGCTGGTGCCACGGCAGCGCCGGAGTCGGCATCGGCATGCTCGACCTGTACCGGCGTTCGGGCGATCCCGTCCACCTCGACATGGCCCGCAGGGCCGCTCGGGCCTGCGCGGCCGAGGGCTTCGGCTGGAGCCACACCCTGTGCCACGGCGACCTCGGCCTCTGGCAATTCCTCACCTCCGCGGGACTCGGCGACTTCCGCCGGCCCGACGAACGCGGCGCCCGCGACCGGTCCGGCGCTCGCGCTCCACTCGGCGCCCCTCGTCCACCCGGCGCCCCCGGTCCACTCGACGCACTCGGTCCGCTCGACACAGCCGACCCACGCGACGCGCTCGACGCCGAGATCCTCACCGGCCTGGAACAGCGAGGCCCCGTCGGGGGGCTGGCCCGCGAGGCGTTCTCCCCCGGCCTCATGACGGGGCTCGCCGGGGTCGTGCACAGCCTCCTGTGCATGCACCGGTCGGCTTCCCTGCCCGATCCCCTGCTCCTCGACTGAGCGCAACCCGCCGTCCCCCGGCGAGCGCGGGTCAGTCGTCGTAGGGCACGATCTTCGGCACCTCGCACCGGGGATCGCCGAACCGGTTCCGGCCGGTCCACTCCTTCAACGCCTCGACGGCGGCCCTCGTGACAGGTTCCCGGACCGCCGTCCACGACGTGGTGGGGGGGGGCCCCCCCCGGGGGGCGCCGGGGGGGGGGGGGGGGCCCCCGCGGGGGGCGGCCCCCCCCCCCCCGCGCCCCCCCCGGGCGGCGGGCGGGGCGGGGGGGGGCGGCCGGGC